>JAEDCT010000007.1 GCA_016294035.1 Treponema sp.
CAGGTGCGTGCGGGTGATGTGGAAAAGCGTGCACGGATGCACGCGCCAGCGAATGAAGACGCCCCGGCGGGAGTGCACACGACGTGCACGACCAGAGGGGGACAGTTCGAGTCTGTCAGTTGGCTTTAGACTTCCACTAAAACCGGGAGTCTTTTTTTTTTTAAACCGAATCTCGAACTGTCTAGCGGAATGAGCGCCACGTCACCCGTAGCAGGTGCGTGCGGGTGATGTGGAAAAGCGTGCACGGATGCACGCGCCAGCGAATGGAGACGCCCCGGCGGGAGTGCACACGACGTGCACGACCAGAGGGGGACAGTTCGAGTCTGTCAGTTGGCTTAGAGCTTCCACAAAAACAGGATGCCCTTTTTGTTTTAAATTTATTCTCGAACTGTCTAGCGCAATGAGCACCACGTCACCCGTAGCAGGTGCGTGCGGGTGATGCGGAAAAGTGTGCACGGATGCACGCGTCAGCGAATGAAGACGCCCCGGCGGGAGTGCACACGACGTGCACGACCAGAGAGGGACAGTTCGAGTCTGTCAGTTGGCTGAAAGCTAACACAACTTGTGACGAATGAATTCCAAATATGCTATAATTTGCTCAAAAAAAATATTCAACGGATAAAGATATTTATGCACAGGTATCTCATTTCAATATTCATTCTTTTTCTAATCATGGGTCATGTCTGGTGTGAAGGTCA
The DNA here is from genome assembly GCA_016294035.1 of Treponema sp. Taxonomy (GTDB): domain Bacteria; phylum Spirochaetota; class Spirochaetia; order Treponematales; family Treponemataceae; genus Treponema_D. Next base: position 699 of record JAEDCT010000007.1, read on the forward strand.
TATCACAGTAGACGGAAACAAATATGAACTTGAAAGAATTTATTGGGAAAAAATCCCCGGTGATCAATATTACAAAGTCTGCAAAAACGGAAAATATGCTGTTGTGAAAAATGATGTACTCATAACTCCATTTAAATATAAGGATATTGCCTATAAAAACACATACCGTGCAAATAATTCTGACGTGTACATCATTGGCGTTATTGCCTATTCCTACGACTATGACATTGACTACGAACCATCTTATTTCAATCCATTCGGATTCTTGAATTCCAATAGCCGTCGCAATCATATTTTACCTTATTGGAATTTATATAAAACCAAGAGAATCAAAAAAGGAGAATGGATTACAAAAAATAATAATGTAATTCCAGTTTCAGAAAAGTATGGACTGAATTGCTATTTTTCTGATTACTATAAGGTTCCAGATTTTCTTACTGAAAAGTATCGCAGTTCATGCAATTCGTTTATAGAGATTTGTGACAAATAAGGAAATCGTGCCTATTACGAAATTTACGGAAATAGAATTCTTGAAACTTTACCAAATGAATATACGATTGATGATTATACTATTTTTCCTTTTCGATATATGGATAAGGAAGAAAAATATGGTCTTATTTTACCTGATGGGAAAATTCTTCTCGAGTGCATCTATGATCGCATAGACACAATCTGCATCGATTTTGGAAAAACAGAACCAGACAAGTATCTTGTGACAGTAAGAAAAGGCGATGAATATGGCTCCTTCAGTTATACAAAGGATGGCGACCTTGAGGAATGCATTTCATTAAGACCTTATAAAATCATTTATTCCAGCATAAGAGATTTTGGAAATGAAAGATTTGCTATTGTAGTTAGAAAAAACAAATTTTCTGTTGCATCATTGACTACGAATAAAGTATACTTTAATTTCAAATATGACGGCATTCAATGGCTTGATGAAGACAGGAACAAAGATCGTCTGCTTATGAATAAAAACATACTTTCAGACATTGCCATCACTCCTGCTTTTGTGCTCTACACAGATATTGGAGACAATAAAATGAATATAGATATTGAGTTTTTAACCAGCACTAATTCCCGATAAACATATTGATCGTGATTTCAATGATGGAACTGGTGTTTATCTGGTGTGAATGACAGTTGATATACTCTTGTAGGAGAATACTAAATGCAGAATCAGCTTCAGAAAAACAAGAACTTTTCTACCGTTTATATTATTTTCGCAATTACTGAGTTTTTTTTATCAATCTTCAATCTTGGCAAACGATTATTTTATGAGGATTTATCCGGCCTTGAACTTTTAATTTCTCTGGCAAAAGCAATCTATTTTCTTCTGCCACTAGTTGCCTTTATCATCCTTTCAAAAATAGCTGCAGAAACTGATAATCCGGGAAAACGATTGAAGATAAGAAAATATGTCCTGATTTATATTATTGCATGTTTTCTTCTTGGAATTATTGACCATATCCTCGAAAGTCTTTGGGACATCGAACTTCCAATATTTCCATTCGGTCTTTTCTATTCATACTCATGGCTGTTTCATATAACATACATAATCAAATTCCAATTTAGAAGTTTTATCATTCCATTGATTTATGAAGTCAGTTTCTGGATAATCTCAATATTGTTCATAATAAGCCTGGGAAAAAAATCAGATACTGAAATGGAATTCAAGGAAGAAACCGGAAAAACATCTGCAGGCTACAAATTCGGAATTGCCTCTATCATCATCCTTTCCATGCAGACTATATTGAACATCAATCTTGCTGAAGCCATGCACGAAAATCTTTCAGGCGTTTCAGGTGAACATGCCATTGGGGCAGTCTTTGTTGCACTGATCCTGATTGCAATAAAGCTCATCCTGAACTTGATTCTTCTTCCGGCACTTCCACTTTCCATTGCTGGTATTATAAAATGCAGTTCAAAAAAAGAAATCGACCAGAATCGAAAAAACCGTCGTCTTGGAAAGAAAATCAACATTATCTGCCTTGTGATTGCAGTTGCGGAACTGGTTTTTATCTGGTAGAAGTTTAAAATGAAAAAATACATTGCAGTTTTACTAAGCCTTTTATCTTCTCTTGCTTTTGCACAGGAATCTTTTGTAAAGAAAGATTTTAATGTTGCGGTGAATGTAAAACTAATTTGTATTGAAGACTATGATTCTGACGGAAATTGTGTTCATAGAATTACTGCCAATGGTGTTGAATGCTGGTATGAATATGATTCCCACGGAAACTGGATTCACAAAAAAAGCAATGTTTCCGGGAATTCTTCCGACGAGTCTTTATGTGAATATGAATATGACGACAAAGGCAACAAGCTTCATTCAAAATCTTCTGGAGCAGACGGAGACTTTGAAGAATGGTTTGAATATGATTCTGAAAACAGAATGACTCGCAATAGAAACAGCTATGGCATTGATAATTATTATGAATACATTTTCAATGGCGATATTATCCTTACAAGACAGAATAATGAAGTTGTAAGTATTCGCGAAAACGATTCAGACGGCAAACACAGTTATACCAGATCTTCACGAGGAACAACAAGCATTAGCGAAACTGATGATGATGGAAACTTAATCTACTACAGCAACTCGCTGGGATACAAAAAATGGTATATCTATGACTCAAGCGGAAATTTAACCCACACAAAAGACAGCAACGGATACGAATACTGGTATTCATACGTGTTTGACTCAGACGGGAAGATCAAAAGCTGTGCCATGTATGAATCTGCAGATTAGTTATCAAAAGGCTCGTGATCAAATTCGATGATGACTGCATCACTTTTCCAGGCAGGGATTTTTTCGTTACATGAATCCTATAATTATAAATCCAAAATCAATATCAAATCTTGCGTACGGTGTTACCAGATACTCAGCTCCAGCAATCGGAAAATAAAAATGATACAAAAATCCATAATAAGTTGTGTCGTCATATCTTATGATGTTCCAATCCAACGGGACAACAGTAAGCGGGATTAGAACAGGAACAAACAATATGGCCAGATACTTGAACTTATTTACGACTGCTATAGTAACTGGATATGAAAGCGGCAAGGACGAATATTTTTTTCAGACTGGACTTCATATTCTTTTATCCTTAAATTGATTTTTCTGGGATACCCTTATTTTTCGTATGTGCGCAGAACGTTTTCTGCAGTCTGAAGTCTTGTCTGGCGCAAGTCCATGCTCTGCTTTTCTATATATCGCTGTGCCTGAGGTTCTGTCATTTTCAAGGTCTGAATCAATACCAGTTTGGCTCTATCAACAATTCTGATTTCATCAATTTTTTTCTGGAGTTTCTGATTTTCGTTTTCAAGCATGAACACGCGTTTTCGTGCTGCAGTCAGGAGTTTTGTTGCCATGTAAAAGAACTCGCTGGAAACAGGTTTTGGCAACGCAAAAATTCCATAGTCTTCAACTTCTGCACTGATTTCAAGAGCACGAGTCATATCCACAATAAGAATAATTCCCGCCCGTGATTTTTCTGCAGAAAAAATGGAAAGATCAAGTCCAAGTTCATCTGGAAGAGGAGTATCAATAACTATGAGGTCAAAGTCCATATCCATGATATAACGCTTGGCATCACTTGATTTCTGAGCAGTAACAATACTGCTGATTTTTTCGGACCTGAGAAGATCAGCAATAATGCCCATGGTGGAACTTGTATTGCTTACAATTAGAATGTTATCCATCGTTTGAAATTTTTATTCGGGTCATAATAATCCACAATATCTTCTTCAAGACTTCTAAAGAATGAATCAAGAGTATTTGCATTGATAATTGATTTTACGAAATCAGATTTTTTTGCAATCTCAATTGCTTCTTCAAGTGTTTCCGGAAGTTTTTCCAGCCCCTTGATTTCATCATCTGAAGCATCAAGAAGATTCTTGTCACAACTTGGCACAAGCTCCATTTTCTTTTCAATGCCTTCAAGTCCGGCTTCAATCAACAGTGTTAAAGCAAGATACAAATTGCATGCAGTATCCGGGCTTCGAAGTTCAAAACGGCTTTCTTCCCCACGAGCTGATGGAATCCTGATAAGCTGACTTCTGTTTTCACTTGACCAGCTTACATATTTTGGAGCCTCAAATTTTCCCAGTCTATGGTAACTTTCAGGAGTTGTATTGAAGAAAACTGTAATTTCCCTGATGCGATTCAAGATTCCCTGAATGAAATATTTTTTTTCTTCAGAATCTGTTTTGTAAAGGTTCTCTCCGTTTTTCAAGATAGACACATTAATATGAAGTCCGTTTCCAGCCTCATCTATAATTGGCTTTGGATTGAAACTTGCAAAAACGCCATCCTTGAATGCAATTGTCTTTACCGTATTCTTGAAAGTAAAATAATTGTCTGCAGCCCTGAGAGTAGTATCATACTTGAAATCAATTTCATTCTGGCCTGGACCTGTTTCATGGTGACTTGTCAAAGGAGCAATCCCCATCTGTTCCAGATTAAAAATAATGTCACGTCGAACATTTTCACCAAGATCAACTGGAGACAAATCACAATATCCGCCAAGATCATAAGGAATATGAGTTGCCATTCCATTTTCATCAAGCTTGAACAAATAGAATTCACATTCAGTACCAATCTGAATTTCAAAGCCTCTCTCACTTGCTTTCTTTTCTGTCTTTGCAAGAATGTTTCTGAAATCTCCGGCAAATTCAGTTCCGTCAGGATTCTTAACGTTGCAGTACATTCTGATTACACGGCCCTGCTGCGGTCTCCATGGAAGAACATTCAAGGTAGAAGGATCTGGAACCAGAAACAAATCACTCTTGTCCGGAGTAGAAAAACCCTTTATGGCACTTCCATCAAAAGAGATTCCCTCATCAAAAGCTTTTTCCAGAATTGATGGCTGAATGGAAACACTCTTGAGTCTTCCTGAAACATCAGTAAAAAACAACTTGATGAATTTTACATCATTTTCTGAAACATACTGAAGGACTTCTGACTTTGAATAAATCATTTTCTACTCCTATAAATTAAAAAATTTCAAAATATCAATTTTGAGATTTTTTAATTTGCGTTCGCGCAAGCGAACAGTCTATAAAGCAAAATCTGCAACGCAGATTTGCAAACATAGGGATATCGCACCATCAATGCGATATCCCTATGTTCTACTCCTAATAAATAATCAATCACAAGCGGGAATATTTATTCTACCGTAACTGACTTTGCAAGATTTCGTGGCTTGTCAGGATTGTTTCCTCGATGAACTGCACAGTAATATGCAAAAAGCTGAGATGGAACAATTGAAAGCATTGGTTCAAAAATTTCATCAACTTCCGGAATCACGATTATTTCATCAACTGACTTCTGGAATGCATCACCCTTGTTCTGTGTAATTACAAGAGTTGAAGCTCCACGGGTTTTGACTTCCTGTATATTGCTTGCAAGCTTATCAAACAAATTTGCACAAGTTGCAGTTGCCACCACGAGAGTGTCCTTATCAATAAGTGCAATAGGACCATGCTTAAGCTCACCGGCAGCAAATGCTTCTGAATGCATGTAGCTTACTTCCTTAAGCTTGAGTGCACACTCCAGACTTGTAGCACTATCAAACAGACGGCCAATAAAGAAAACCTTGGACTTATTGTAATTTGTTGAAACAAATCTCTGGATTGAAGTCTGGTCATCAAGAAGTTCCTGGATTTTTGATGGAACACGATTCAACTGATCAAGATAGCGGACATATTCCTTTGAATCAATTTTCTTCTGAACCGAGGCAAGCTTAAGTGCAAGAAGATAAAGGCACATGAGCTGAGTTGTATAAGCCTTTGTAGAGGCCACGGCAATTTCAGGACCAGCCCATGTATAGATAACATCATCTGCTTCACGGCTCACTGTTGAACCAACACAGTTTGTTATTGCAATTACATGAACGTTTTTTTCCTTTGCAAGGCGCATTGCAGCAAGAGTATCTGCAGTTTCACCAGACTGACTGATTACGATAAAAATATCATCCTTTTCAAAAATAGGATTCCTGTAGCGGAACTCACTGGCAACATCAACAACAACTGGGACTCTTGCAATCTGCTCGAAGGCATACTTTGCAACAACTCCGGCATGATATGCAGTTCCACAGGCTGTTATGACGATTCTCTTTGCATTTAACCAGGCATCATTAAATTCAATTTCATCAAACTTTATGTCCTTAGGAGAATTTCCGTCAAACACAAGTCTTGGTCGAAGCGTATCTGTAAGAGCCTTTGGCTGCTCGAAAATTTCCTTGAGCATAAAGTGCTCGTATCCGCCCTTTTCTGCTGAACTCATATCCCATTCAACATGATATGGTTCCTTTGTAACGCGGTTTCCATTTTCATCAAGAAGATCAACATGATCGGAATACAAAACTGCAATCTGTTTCTGATCAAGAAAAATAACCTCACGCGTATGCTCAAGAACTGCAGGAACATCAGAAGCAATAAAATTTTCACCCTTACCTAATCCAACAATAAGTGGTGATTCCTTGCGTGCTGCAATTAATCTGTCTGGATAATCCTTGCAAACAACTCCAAGAGCATAGCTTCCCTCAAGCCGATTCAATGTTACAAGAACAGCTTTTACAAGATCCTTAGTTTCCTCGTAGTAGTAATTGATCAAATGTGCAACGACTTCACTGTCTGTTTCACTTCTGAACACAACGCCTTTTGCCTGAAGCCATGCCTTAAGCTGAACATAATTTTCGATGATTCCGTTGTGAACGACAGCAATTGTACCTGACTCATTTAAATGAGGATGAGCATTTATATCATTTGGTTCACCATGAGTTGCCCATCTGGTATGTCCGATTCCAAGTGTTCCGCGGACAACATCCTTTGCGAGACACTTTTCAAGTTCATCGAGAGCACCCTTAACCTTGCGGACAAAAATATTCTCTCCATTAAGAACAGCAATTCCTGCACTGTCATAACCACGGTATTCAAGCTTTCTGAGGGCATTCACCAAAACAGGTGTTGCTTCCTTAATTCCAATATATCCTACGATTCCACACATAATTTCATTTTAATGTATTATCAAAAAAAACACAAACTGATAGACTGTCAGTGGCATGCAGATTAAATTATTGACTGAATAATGCTCAGGAATTAACAGATGAAATTCATAAAAAAATTTATTCTGACATTTCTAGTTTTCTCACTGTTTCCGGTTTTCGGAGCCGACATTAAGACTGCGGAAGGACGAATCGATTCAATTGAATCAATCAAAGCCGCACTTTTTGCTTCAAAAAACGGAGAACCATTTTCCCGTGAAGAAAACGACACAATCAGGCAAATGTACAAGGTTCTTGAAGGAGAAGACTACACTGTTTCTTCACTCACTGATGATCTCAACTTACAGATAAGTCCATACGACATTGAATCAGCAACATGGAAAATAAATATTTCCGGGGATTATTTTAGAGGTCTTCTGAAATTTGAACGCGAATTCGAAGTTCCTTACTCAGTCATCCTGGAAAAAAGATTCATTCCTCCTGCAAACATGACTGAACACCAGCGGGCCGACTACGAATACTACGTGAATGAATACGAAAACCGATTTATTGCCGGCGAAAAAATAATCTATGCCGAGGTAACTTTCAGAATCACCCACTGGGAAAATGCCTCCCAGTACAGAGTTCTTCCGAGGGAAATCAGGCTGTATAAAGCAGCAAAACATTCCAGACTCATTGATTCACGAGACGGAAAATCAGAGCCTGAGTTCATTGTTCACAATCCTCTCATTGAATACAGAACTGAACGCCAGATTAAATTTGACAGCAACAGAATAAAAAGAATTCTAAAAAATGAAGAAAAAGAAAATATTGAAGAAGTAAAGGAAAATTCCTCTGAAGAAAAATACTATGATCAGTCAGGACGAAGATGTGCAATAATCACCATGGACTACGAAATGGAAGACTTTAACTTCGGTGACCTTGAATTCTCAAGCCTGGAGCTGGACAATGCAGAAGGACGACTTATCTGGGGCATTGGAAAATTCTTTTTTGGCGGACTTGAATTTGGAATTGACCTGGACTCAGTTAAGGAAGAACCCATTTACTCCTTTGGTCTTGCCGGTGGAATAAACTACACATTCAATGGTGTTTTCAGACCATTCATAGATGCAGGAATCCGTGGTCGAAGTGACAACAAAGCCGTTGTAAAATTCGGAGGCGGAATGGATTTTCTTATGGGACATTTTCAGATTACATTGGGATACAACTACAATATAGCCTCAAGTAAAAGCTATGTGCGAACACTCACCAGCGAAGAAAAACTTTTTCTCCCAAAGAAATTCAGCACATACTATCTTGGCATCGGTCTAAACTGGTAAAGGCCGTCCAAGGCAAATATCATTTATTACACACTCATCACATTTTGGATTTCGTGCAGTACAGACATATCTTCCGTGAAGAATGAGCCAGTGATGGGCATGCTGCATGAATTTTTCAGGGATTCTTTCAACAAGAGACTTTTCAACTTCTAAAGGAGTTGTTCCACATGCCAGGCCTATCTTCGGGCAAATCCTGAGCAAATGAGTGTCAACCGGCATTGTTGGTTTTTTGAACACAACATTGAGAATTACATTTGCAGTTTTTCGTCCCACACCTGGAAGTGATTCCAGATCCTCGCGTGTACCAGGAACTTTGCCGCCAAACTTTTCGCACAGCATTTTACTCATTTCAATTACATGCTTTGCCTTTACCCGATACAAGCCAATTGACTTGATGAAACCAATCAAATTCTTTTCACCAAGCTCAACCATTTTTTGTGGAGTATCTGCAATCTTGTACAAATCAGCTGTAGCCTTATTCACAGCCTTGTCTGTGGTCTGGGCAGAAAGAGCCACACTTACCAGAAGACAAAAGGGATTTGGTGCAACAAGCTCGCTTTTTGGTTCTGGATTCATTTTTTGAAAGCGGGTAAAAATTTCTATGATATCTTTTCTCGAAAGCAGTTTTGTTGATTCTTTCATTTTCAGTTCGACTTATTATAAGAAAAATAATATACTTCTTTCAATGAGAAATTCCAGGCTCAAGGAGGCAAATCTATGAGCAGCATTTTGATAAAGGACACAACAAGAGAAGAACGACAGAAAATTGTTGAAGAAGCTCTCGGTGATGGCTGCGGAATTGGATGCGGATACGAATCTACCGGAATCGACTATCAGCTTTACATTGACGGAAAAAAAGAACTCAGGGAACTTAACATGGAACACAACTGCGGGTTTGAAGTTGCTTTTCCAGATGATAACCCTCGTGCCCCATGTGGAATGTAACTAGCGTTCATAAAAAGTCCATTCACCTTCTTCAACCGGAATGGACTTAAAATCCATATGCTCAATGAGAACATAATTTCGGCCTTCCATATATTGAATGAGCTTTCCGATTTTTATTTCCGACCCCTGGACTTCCATTTCAACTGTTCCGTCATCAAGATTCCTGACCCAGCCTGTAAGTCCCTCAAGCCTTGCAAAATTTGATGCATGCCACCTGAAGCCGACTCCCTGAACCCTTCCAGAAAAAATTATATGCTGCCGGATTTTCTCACTCATGGCTCATGCCTTCTTCTTGTAATTGGAAAGAATATTCTGTGCCGATTCAACAACAAGATCAGCCAGTTCCTCCGGCTCAAGAACAACTGCGTCTGGCCCAAGACTCATTACAAGCTTGAGAGTTTCATGCATCTGAGTTGTTTCAAAAGAAACCACAACAGATCCATCCTCCTGAATTTCCAGTTCCTGATTTGGATGCCACTTGTATTCCCTGGCAACTGTTGCAAGTTTTTTTGAACACTTTATTCTGATTTTATATTTGATTTTTTCGCTGGCCCAGACACCCATTCCGCTGTCAATGTAATTTCCGACCTTAAAATTTTTTGGAATGGAATAATGAAGTTTTGTAATCCTTACATTTGAAATTCTGTTGAGTGCAAAAATTCTGACTTCTTCTCTCTTGTGACAAAAACCAATAACATACCAGCTTCCACCCTTGCAGCAGATATGGTACGGATCAATGCTTCGATTTTTTTTCTGAGAATCATCCAGGGAATAATGATCGAATTCAATTGTGGTTCGTGACTGAAGACTTTCCATTATCTTTGAAAAAACATTCACATCAATGACTGGCATTGGTTCCGAAATAGTCGTAATGTCCTTTGAAAGAAATCCAGAATCAACCTGAACTGAATCCGGAAGTGAAAGTGTAATCTTTTCAAAAATTGACTTCAGTTTTTTTTCGAGAGGCGTATTCTTGTACTGCGACAAAAGCTTGTCAAAAAGTGAAATGGAAAAAAGTTCACCCTCAGAAAGTGTTACAGACTTAACATAAAAGTCCGGATCCGTATAATAAAATCCGTTTCTTACTGCATCGAATTCCATTGGAGCATTGTAGAAATTCCTGAGAAACTCCAGGTCCCTAAAAATTGTTCGTTCCGAGACCTCAAGTTTTTTTGCAAGTATCTTTTTGTTTGGATATGTACCCCGGCGAATCTCCTCATCAATAAGGTGGATTCTATGTACCGGGATATTTGATTCACGTTTTTTCATGCTGCAAAATTAATCTTTGCACCACATGACGTGCAGAATTTTACATTTTCCATTTTTAACCGCCATAAAATCTGGAATATAATATTTTAATAAGAAAAGCCCCGCCATAGGGAGCCTTTCCGATCAGACACAAAATTTAAGGCATCAGTAAAACTGAAACTCTAAATGATTCTTCTACAGATCCAATGATTCAAATGCATCACGAAATTCAGGAATTGATGCCGCCAGAACGACAATCAAAATAATTGCCAGAACATAGACTACAACTGATACAATGATGCTTATGAGTGCACCCTTCCCGCAACTCTTTGATCTTTTAGGATATTCTTTATTCCATACCAGAAATAGAATAAGTCCCAGAATTGGAATAAAAAATCCCAGAAGCCCATAAAGCATGGAAGACTCATCATCTGGTCGAGCTCCAGTTCCCTGCTGATTCATATACGGCTGCTGTGCACCGGCAACAGGAACTCCGCAACCCGGGCAAATCACTGCCCTGTCATCAATTTCTTTTCCACAATTTGTACAAAATGCCATATTATTTCCTAGAAAAAATAAAGGTAAGAATTCACACGGAACCCTACCTTTTTTTAAGCAATTAGTAACTTGCAGCCATTACTGAGAAACAACCAGCAATTACTGAAAGAACAACATTTGTGATAACTCCAGCCAAAGCACCCTTACCGCAACTCTTTGCCTTGAGAGGTGTCTGTGCCTTCCATACCAGATAAAGAATGAGTCCGATAAGTGGGAAGAAGAATCCAAGAACTGCAAATCCTGTTGATGGAGCATCACCATTTGAATACTGCTGATTCATTGAAGGCTGCTATGCACCCGGAACAGGAACTCCGCAACCCGGACAAATTACTGCCCTGTCATCAATTTCTTTTCCACAATTTGAACAAAACATAACAAATCTCCTTTTGTATATTATTAATATAAAAACATTATATCACACAATTTGACTGAATGAAATCCGCGGCTGTTCTAGCCATTGCCTTGTATGCATCCTTGCTTGGGTGCAAATGATCACCTGAATCAAATCCTGCGGCAAAACTCTTTGTGTCCTGAGGATTTCTCACAGTCTTGTCAAAATCAACACATCCGTCAAAGCAATCAGAAGACCTGAGCCATTGATTAAATTCATTTCGCAAATCATCGCGGAAATCGGCATAAGTTCTCCAGCCATAAATTGGAAGCAGTGTTCCGCTGTAGACTTTCAGGTTTCTCTTTTTGCAATCAGCAACATATAGATTTTCGACACCGGTTTTCAGATCATCAAAAGACGGCATGTCTGACATTGGGCGGAATTTGTTTACCTCAACTCCAACAGGATGAATGATGTCGTTTATTCCATGCTGAATCAATACCCACTTGAGTCCAGAAATATTTGTCTCAATGGGAAAGCGCGTTTCACCTTTCAGTCCGTATGCCTGGTAAGTAATGCAATCATACTGCCTCAATATTCTTGTTCCGCAGACTGCACGCCTTATGACTGCAATTGAATCAATTCCACGTTCTTCAAGTTCCATCTGCAAAAAGTCTGGCCAGTCCTGTGCTGTAATAGAATCACCGTAACAGCAGAAGGCCGAATTCTTTTCCTCGGTAAACACATCAATTGTATTAAGAAAATAATACCACTGGGTGCTTCTTGAAAAATCATCCGGCATGGAATCTGACTGAGCGTAATCTCCGTATGCGTATGTTCCGCCGGAAAGAGGACCTGTTACCAGAGTTCCTGCGTTCATCTGGGTATAGTCTTTCAGGTACATGGAAATATTCAGTGTTGAACCTGCACAAACATTTAATTCAATTTCATCCGTTTCAACTTCCTTTCCCGCAGGAATAAGGATTTCAGTCTTACCACCAGCTGTAAGGGGAACTTTTTCAGCATAGGCCCTTGTGATTATGACATCTTCAGTTCCAGTCAAATTTGAAAAACGTGCGCGAATCTTTGATCCGTTAAAGCACATGTGAATCGGATAGCGGAGAGTTATATTCTTTGAGTAGACTGCTTCCTTTCTGTCTGTAATTGACGTGGCAGTCCCCCAGCAGGCAACCCATTTTGAAAACTTTTCCATGCTTATGCTCCTGACCTGAAATTATATTAATCAAAACACAAAAACTCAATAAACTGTGATTTTCCCAAAATGGATTTTTTATTGCCATTGATTTCATCTCGCTGTATCTTAGGTTGTATATGACTTTTCTTTCTGCATATCTGAAAAAAACATTCGGCTCAAAAGTTTACAGGGTATCTCTTTCCACAGGATGCACATGCCCAAACAGGGATGGAAAACTTTCATTCGGCGGATGCACTTTCTGCAGTGAAGGCGGAAGCGGAGAATTTGCACAGGCGGGATCATTTGCACAGCAATTTGAAAAAGGCAAAAAGCTCATCGAAAGCAAATTACCCAAAAATGATTCCAGTCAAAAAAAATACATTGCCTATTTCCAGAGCTTTTCGAATACATACGTTTCAGAAAAATCTGGACCATCATTCGAAGAACTTGAAAAAATTTTTCTTGAAGCCGCAAACCACAGTGAGGTTGCCGTCATCAGCATTGGAACACGGCCAGACTACATTGACGAAAAAATGCTCAACCTCATTTCAAGGCTGAATAAAATAAAGCCCGTGTGGATTGAACTTGGATTGCAGACAGCAGATGACAAAACAGGCTGCCTGATCAACAGAAATTTTACCTGGAAAGATTTTACTGAAACCTACGCAAGACTCAAGTCACGGGGAATAAGCGTAATTGTCCATGTGATTTTTGGGCTGCCCGGCGAAACGGAAGAAACCATGCTTTTGACAGTAAAAAAACTCGGGCAGCTCACACCAGTTCTGGATGGAATCAAAATCCACAATCTCCAGATTCTTTCAGGAACAAAAATTTCCGAGGACTTCAAGAACAATCCGTGGCATGTAATGACTCTGGAAGAATATTCTGAACTTCTGAAGAAAGCACTGGCTCTCCTGAACCCTGCCACAATAATCCACAGAATAACCGGTGATGGTCCAAAGAAACTTTTAATTGAACCAAAATGGAGCAGCAACAAAAAAATGGTTCTAAATCACATGAAAAAACTGTTTCCTGAAATGGAAAAATAACATCAATCTGGTAATACACAATTCAGGAAAAAGACAATATACTTTGTCACAAAGGAATATCATTATGGAAGAACTTTTTACCCAGGCTTATTATGCAGCAAAAGAATTGATTGAACTGGCAAAACTAAAGCCACAGCAGATTCTGGTTGTTGGATGCTCATCCAGTGAAATATGCGGTGCACAAATTGGAAAAGACTCAAACCTAGAGGCTGCAAAAAATGTTTTTGGAGGAATCTGGAAAGCCTGCAATGAACACGGAATTTTCCTTGCCTGCCAGTGCTGTGAGCATTTGAACCGGGCCCTGATTGTGGAAGAAAAGTGTGCAGAAAAATATTCCCTTGAACCTGTAAATGTAATTCCCCAGCCAAAAGCAGGCGGCTCATTTGCTACAACTGCATGGAATTCTTTTGAAAAGCCATGTGCTGTTGAACACATAAATGCTCATGCCGGAATTGATATTGGTGACACCCTCATTGGAATGCATCTCAGGCATGTTGCAGTTCCCGTGAGACTTTCAGTTTCCACCATTGGAAAAGCCCGAATTGTATGCGCACGAACAAGAGCAAAATTCATTGGCGGAATCCGGGCAATTTATGATGAGACCAAAATTTAATCAGCAAGCCTAACTTAGCAGTCTGATTTCTCTGATAATGTTCTGATTTGTCTTTTCGAATTCTGGACTATTGAAGGCCTTTATGAAAGCATCAACTACATTTGCATCAAACTGAGTTCCCTTCTTACTGTTTAATTCCTCTATAATTTCTTCATCACTAAGATGCCTTCTGTAACACCTGTTGGAACTCATGGCATCAAAAGAATCTGCAACGGCAATAATTCTTGAAACAAAAGGAATCTGCTCACCGCGAAGTCCAAGGGGATATCCTGTTCCATCAAATCTCTCATGATGACAAAGCACACCTTCAATCAAATTGTCAATTGCAGTAAATCCCTTGAGAATTTCAGATCCCTTTGTAGTATGGGTTTTTATTTCCTCATATTCTTCATCTGAAAGTTTTCCAGGCTTGTTCAAAATTTCATCTGAAATATTAACCTTTCCTGTATCATGCAAAAGCCCGATGTAAAAAATCATGTCCATGAATTCTTCGTTCATACCCATTGCACCTGCAATCATTTTTGAATAATGGGCAACACGAAGAGAATGGTGTCTTGTATATTTATCCCTTGCATCAATAAACTGAGAGAAAGTTCCAATTGCCTGAATAATTATGTCCTTGTCATGGCGACGCTTTCTTTCATATCTTGCAGCAACAACAATGTGAACAAACAAAAGCATTTCAGTAATCATGATGGCAACAAACAAAGTCATGAAAATCCAGAAGCCGTTCATGTTGTAAAGCTTCTTTCTGATCTTATAATGAATCTCACAATCACTGAAATTCAGTTCCGGAATATGAGAGTAAAAAATCATTCCAAAGGTTTTCGAATAATAACTGTTTTCTTCTGGAGATGAAGCACTGACAGGAGTTTCAAAATATTCTTCCGACGGATGATAAACAATAACTGAGTTCTTTTCCAACGGGAACATAAGCAATCCGTCAACCTCAAACCAATCAAGCTGAAGTTCATCTTTGTTAACTTTGAGTGGATTAAACGTCTGGACTTTTTTTGAATGATTCTGATGAAATTCAACTTCACCATTCCAGGACTTATTCAAAAATGTATCTTCCGGAATTTTGATAACAACGTACCACTCTGCTATGGAAGCATCTGAAATATTTTTCAATGTAAAATCGTAAGTCTTGCCAAAAGTTTTTGTATTACCTGCTTCGTCTTCAGGAAAACCACTTCCAGCAAAATATTCCGGATGCATTATGTTTTGATTTTTTGCAATGATTTTTTCCCAGTTGCCTGTTACCTTAACTGAAAACTCAACAAATTCATCACATGCTGATTCTGAAAGCTTAAGAACACGATTCCTGCTGTTAAACCGTGCCATATACAAATGAAGCAGAGCGACTGCGACAATAGCAATTCCCAGTAAAATTAAAGACAGAATACCTAGTTTTTTAACTGTGATTTTCATTTTTTCCTCTTAAATTTTCAGAACTAATAAATTCCAAAAATTTCCCTTTGCTTATTTTCTTCCGTATGCTGGAAGTAATCTTTCACATTATAATTGTCCAGAATGCCATTCTCAGAAGAAGAAGAACGAGTGAGGCCAGGCGACCCGGAATTTTTTCCATGCATTAACAAACTTTTTTTCATGCTTATTCATAAAATTATTATATCTTTGGATTTCAGAAAACTCAACAAAGTGACCGCTTATTGTATTTTCTGCAGTCCAAAAAAGATGTTTTGAAAAAAAAATCCAGTTCCCGATTGATACAGAAACTGGATTAAAAGCCATAAAATTTATTCCGGTAAATCAATATGCCTTTTCGTGAACTGAAGCAATTGCGCGACCAGAAGGTTCGTTTGCGTTTTTCCAGGCTTCGTCCCATTCAAGGGCTTTTGCTGTTGAACAGGCAACACCTGCTTCGTGAGGAGGGCACAAGGCTGCTGTTGGGCTTGGAAAAAGCTTTTCATAAATTTCACGGTAGAAATATTCTTCTTTTGTTGAAGGAGTGTTAACAGGGAATCGTTTTTCTCTCAGTGCAAATTCTGCATCACTTACCTTTGCATTTGTCATTTCCTTAAGAGTGTCGATCCAGCTGTAACCTACACCGTCAGAGAACTGTTCCTTCTGTCTCCAGCAGATCTCCGGTGGAAGAATGTCTTCAAATGCCTTGCGTAAAATCCATTTTTCAATTCTCTGCTTTCCATCAGGAAGCTTGATGTTCATCTTGTCCTTCGGATTAAGTCCCATTGCAACATCGATGAATTCCTTGTGGAGGAATGGAACACGACCTTCAATTCCCCATGCCATCAAAGATTTGTTTGCACGCAGACAGTCATAAAGGTGAAGCTTGCTCATCTTGCGTACAAGTTCTTCATGAAATTCCTGTGCATTTGGTGCCTTGTGGAAATAAAGATATCCACCAAAAAGTTCGTCGCTTCCTTCTCCTGAAAGAACCATCTTGATTCCCATTGCCTTAATTGCGCGCGCAAGAAGATACATCGGAGTTGATGCACGAACTGTAGTAATGTCATAAGTTTCAATATGGTAGATAACATCTTCAAGAGCATCCAGAGCTTCCTGAATTGTAAAGTGAATTTCGTGATGAACTGTACCAATGAAATCAGCGGCTTTTTTTGCGGCTACAAGGTCAGGAGAACCTTCAAGTCCCACTGCAAAACTGTGGAGCTGGGGCCACCATGCATCCTTGAGGGAACCTGTTTCAACACGCTTCTTTGCAAACTTCTGAGTGATTGCTGCAATTACTGTTGAGTCCAGTCCGCCTGAAAGAAGAACACCATAAGGAACGTCAGACATAAGCTGAGCCTTTACAGCGCTTTCAAGTCCGTCGCGAACTTTCTGAATAACAGAAGCATCAACAATCTCGCCCTTGTCATTAGTTGCACATGGAGCTTTTTCTACTGCCGAAAATTCTTCCCAGTCACGCTTGTACCATCTTACTGGCTTTTCATCTTTTGAATACAAATAATGTCCGTTCGGGAATTCTTCAATTGTGATGCAGTGACCTTCAAGAGACTTCAATTCAGATGCCACATAATATCTGCCATCCTTGTCCCAACCCTGATAAAGTGGAACAACACCAATTTCATCGCGGGCAATAAGATAAACATCTCTTTCTGAATCATAAAGCGCAAAGGCAAAGATTCCAGAAAGCTTTTCAATCATCTCACCGAATTTTCCACTATCACGAAATTTTTTATACAAAGGAAGAATTGCCTCACAGTCTGAACCTGTCTGAAATTCATACTTTCCGGCAAACTCACTGCGGATTTCCTTGTGATTATAAATTTCTCCGTTTGCTGCAAGAATAATTTTTCCATCATCACTTACAAGAGGCTGCTTCCCGGAAAATGGATCGACAATTGCAAGTCGTTCATGAGAAAGAATAGCATTGGCTCCTGTGTACACACCACTCCAGTCCGGACCACGATGCCTGATTTTCTTCGACATCTCAAGAACCTGGGAACGAAGCTGTTCCTTAAGTCCTTCATCAACTGGTTGTGCACCGCTTTTCAAATCAAAAGCTCCAACAAATCCACACATATAAGACCCCCTAAAAACCAAAAGACTTCCGGTAATTTTATTTTGAAAAAAAAAAAGACGTCAGACCGCGTAAAACGAATCAATAAATTCATTTCACGTGATCTAACGTCTTTGTTGTTGGTTTAACTATAGTGAATTCAAAAATGGGTGTCAATAATTTGCTGATTTTTATTCTGACAGATTTTCTCTCTGGCAAGAGAAGTATTTTTGTTTTGTTTTTTCTGCCGATAATATATATATGAAAAAAATTGCATTATTTTGTCTTGGAATCATATCTCTAATTTACAATGCCTCTTCCCAGGAATCTGTCCTGCAGTACAGGGGATCCGGCAGCTACAAATATATTGAACGAAGTGACTTAAGAAGATACGACAACGGAAAATATGTTGGCCTCACAAGCCGCGAAATACGATCTTTCATCATGCCGGTTGCACACTCTGGTTCACCAGACAGATACTATGAAGGAAATTTCTACGTTGATGAAGAAACCCGTCGCAACATGAACAATGTATCCGATGGAATAAATGATTACATTCCATCCAGTTTCAGGATCACACCAAAGGGACAGCTCATAATGATTACCGACAATGGCTATCCAACATTCAGAAGCTTTCCGACATTCACAACGCAGAAAATCAAAATCGGTGACAGATGGCATGCAGAAGCAACTAGAACAGTTGATCCCATGAACAAAGGTATTTTCACAAAAATGCCAATCACTGTTGAATACACATATCTCAAGGATGAAAAATACAACGGGGAAGACGTGTATGTTTTTTCTGCACAATGGGCAACACGCTACGGAATTTCATATCATGATTTCGGTGGAGACAAAGAACTAAAGTCTGCAAACGGAAGCCACAAGGCAACAATGTATGTAAGCAAGTCAAAGGGAAATGCTCTTGTAGTCAGGGACAGTGTTGACGAAACCTTCATGTATACAAACGGAGACAAAATTTCTTTCCGCGGAACAATTTCACTTTTCACAGAATATCCTCCGGCATTTGACAAGACTAAATTCCTGCCGGCACTTCAGCGCATTGCTGATATTGATGACAAGGAAATTGAAAAGATAACTGGAAAGCCTGTAAACACTTCAAGCTGGGTTGAAGGAACTGGAAAACCATCCGCAAAAAATCCTGCTGTATCTGCAGGAACTTCTGCATCCAGCGGAAATAAAACCGGCACAGGAAAAGCAAATTCCGGATCAACTAAACCTGCAAAAACAAATCAGGGAAAAAGTCCATCATCAATTACATCAAAAACTAAAGACAACAAGATCAAGGCAGAAGTCACAGATGCAGGAATCAGACTTACAATTCAGAACTTGAAATTCAAACCAGACAGCGCAGAACTTCTTCCTGGTGAAAACGACAGACTCAACATGATTGCAGAAGTTTTGAAGGAAGCTCCAGACCAGATGTTCCTTGTTGAAGGTCACACAGCTGCAGTTGGATTTGAAAGCGGTGAAATGAAACTTTCTGTTGACCGAGCCAATGCCATTGTTGATGCACTAGTTAAGCGTGGAATTGCAAGAAACAAATTCATAACAAAGGGAAGCGGCTCAACAAAACCAGTTGCCGACAATTCAACGCCAGAAGGAAAGGCTCAGAACCGCCGTGTTGAAATCACAATTCTTGAATAGGACACACAATGAAAAAAATTCTTTTTATTTGTCACGGAAATATCTGCAGGTCCACAATGGCACAATTCGTAATGACACATATTGCTAAGGAACAGGGATTTGAAGATAAGTTCTACATTGATTCCAAGGCAACTTCCACAGAAGAACTTGGAAATCCGCCTCATTACGGAACGGTTTCAAAATGCCGTCAAATGGGAATCCCGGTTCTAAAACACTCAGCATCCCAGATGAAAAAAAGTGATTATGACAGCTTTGATCTGATAATTGGAATGGATCAGTGGAACCTGAAAAATATTCTGAGAATAACTGGAGGAGATCCAGATAACAAAATCTCCCTGCTTCTTGATTTTACATCTTCACCCGGAGATATTGCCGATCCCTGGTACACCCATAATTTTGATGAAACTTTCAGCGATGTATGGAAAGGATGCAACGGACTTCTGGATTCTTTGAAGAGGGAACTGTAACTTATGTCGGGCAAAAAAAAACTGCCGTTGCCCACCCGCAGCGACAGGGAAAATAATCCAACCTAAAATGGACTTTGAGTATATCAGACAAATTCCTCATGCTCAAGTGAATATTAAAAAAAACGCAGACAAAAAATGGCCGTCCAGTAAATGCACACAGCAAATATTGAACAGCCATTTACACAGAAAATTTTACAAGGTCACTATATTAGTTAGATTCTGCAGCGCCAGGAAGACCAATGTCTTTTCTATAGAACATATCCTCAAATGAAACACCTTCAATTGCTTCATAGGCTTTTTTCCATGCCTCATCAAATGTCTCGCCGTTTGCAGAGCAGGCAATTACACGTCCACCAGAAGTAAGGAGTTTTCCGTCCTTTTCAACTGCACCTGCAATGAAGACCTTTGCCTTTGATGTCTTTGAAGAATCAATTGTCATTTCAAGGCCTTTCTTGTATGCCTTTGGATATCCACCAGAAACAGCAACTGGAGAAACAACGTATCCTTTTTTCCATG
Organism: Treponema sp.; assembly: GCA_016294035.1. Classification (GTDB taxonomy): domain Bacteria; phylum Spirochaetota; class Spirochaetia; order Treponematales; family Treponemataceae; genus Treponema_D. The sequence continues at coordinate 21,120 of JAEDCT010000007.1, forward strand.
CTGTCTTGAATTCACTGAGTTTTCCCTCTGTAATTGCCTTGCACATCTGAGCAAAGTCAAAGTCCATGAGTGGAAGAACTGCCTGAGTTTCAGGGTCACCCAGACGAATGTTATACTCAATAACCTTTGGACCTTCCTTAGTGATCATGAGGCCGAAGAAAATAAATCCCTTGTAATCCCATCCTTCTGATTCAATTCCCTTGAGAGTTGGTTCAAGGATGTCCTTCTGGAATTTTGCAAGAACTTCTTCAGTAACATCATCAACCGGAGCAATTGCACCCATTCCGCCTGTGTTTGGTCCCTTAGCCCCATCAAGAAGCCTCTTGTGATCACGAGCACTTACAAATGGAACAATACAAGATTTTCCTGCCTTTGTAAGTTCTGGATCAACACAAACTGCAGAGAGAATTGAAACCTCAACTCCCCGCATATATTCTTCAATAACAAGCTTGCGTCCTGCATCACCAACGAGAGCGCCATCCATAAGATCTTCAACAGCCTTGAGTGCATCTTCCATATTCAATGCAACAACTACACCCTTACCTGCAGCAAGCCCATCTGCCTTCAAAACAATTGGAGCACCTTTTTCCTTTACATAAGCCAATGCTTCATTTTTATCTGTGAAAGTTTTTGATGCGGCACAAGCAACTCCATATTTCTTCATGAAGTCCTTTGCCATATCCTTACTTGCTTCAAGCTGTGCAGGATCCTTTCTTGTACCAACTGTAGGAATTCCTTCTGCCCAGAACTTATCAGCCAATCCAGCTGCAAGAGGATCTTCTGGACCTACAACACAGAGTTCGCATCCATTTTCCTTTGCAATCCTGACAAAATCATCATGAGTCTTGCCTTCAACATTGCGGCACTTGTTTTCAAAGGCTGTACCACCATTACCTGGAGTACAGATTACTTCTTCAACGCTGCTGCTCTGAGCCAGTTTCCAGGCTATGGCATGCTCACGTCCACCGTTTCCAACTACTATAACTTTCATAAAAAAATAATATTAGAAATCCAAAAAATAGTAAACAAATCCGTAAATATACCTTCATGGACAGTTGAAAGAATTATATAAAAATACGGGAAGGAAGGCATCGGATGGCAAAAACACTCGCAAGACGGAATGATAGTTTCCATGCCGGCTTGCGCGTGTAGCGACGCTAGCTAGCGGTTTTGTCATTCGATGACTGACTGGAAGTATTTTTATAGTTAAGTAATTGTCTGTCCATGAAGGGATATTCTCGAACAAATCCAACACTATGCCGTTTGCCTTGTGGAGATTTTCTTGACAAAAAAGTCAATGTTGAATCCTACAAACAGTATGCAGTAAATTGTTATTACAATTGCAATAAAAACAGAAAGATATCCCTTTATGAATGAACTTGAAAAATGAGCAGACACAGGAATCAGAACAAACAGGCTCAAAATCATAATTATTCCAAGAACTGTCCATGGCAGAATCGTAACCTTCACCGGCTTGATTGAATCAAATGAATTCATAATGTGATTAATTATGCTTCTGGCTGTCATTTGATTTTTTTCAATCTTAATTAGGGGAACACTTGAAATTTTCTCGGCCCGGCTCAAAAGTCTGACCATTGTCCGGCATTCGCTACAGCACATCAGATGAATCACTTGCCCCGCAGAAAAATGCTGCCCCTTATCCATCATAAGAAAATCTTCTGTAAATTTTTCACAGGAACTCATTTCACACCTCCCATAATAAGTTTGCAACGCAAACTTTAAGTAAGATAAAGCCGCGCTATTTTAGCGGTTTTATCTTACACACCTTTGTCCATTCTTAGGATTATCCATTTAAATTTTTCAGTTTTGTCGCAAGAATTTTCTTTGCTCTGAAAATATTCGACTTTATTGTGTTAACAGGAAAACCAGTAATGACACTTATTTCCTCGTGACTCATCCCATAGAAAAAATACATATCCACGCAGACAGCATATTTTTCCGGCAACTGCCCAACGGCTTCCTTTACGGATTCTTTTGTAAGCTGAAAAATCTGTTCCTGTTCCGGAGTTCTGATTTGGGATGGAATTTCATCATCCTCAGAAATACTTTCATATATCTTTTTTCTTTTCTTCGAATTAATTGCAGTTGTGTATGCGATTCTGACAAGCCAGGTTGAAAAGGCACTTTCCTGACGAAATTCTTTTATTGATGAAAATGCCTTTATGAAAACATCCTGAACAAAATCTTCCACGTCCTGAGCATTTGAAAAGAAACCTCTTCCATGTGCCTCGATTTTCTTCACGTGCATTCTGAATAGTTGAGAAAATGCGTCCTGGTTTCCCTCACAAGCATCTTTCACAAGCTTGGATTCCTTTCGACGCTGAATTATTTTTTCGATTGAATCAGCTATCCTGGGCATTGGTTTTAGTGTAATTGTCCCTTCAAGTTAAAGGGACACTCCAATTACTTTTCTGATTTGAAATTGATCTTAAAGAAAATAATCAGCATGAAACCAATAATAAACGGAATAAGACCACCAAGAATATTCCAGGAAACTGGTTCAATTATAATGAAAAGAGCTGAAAGAACTCCGCCCACACCAAGAAGACAAAGCCCCGCAAGAAGAGAAAATGCCTTGAGATTAAATTCAGTAGGCCTGTATGTATTGTTCTTGATGGCAAGTTTGTTTTCCGAATGTTTCCATAACATTGCAAAAAAAATCAAAATTGCTGCCATTGTAATTCCAACTACTGGAATCAAAGCAATAATAACCTGTGTGGCTGCAGATAGGTTTTCCATAAAAATATCTCCGTTATTAATTTTTGACACGCACAATTTCAAATGGTTGCAAAAATCAATGGATTTGAAAACTATTCTTCCAAACGCCTGTATTTCAATGGAGTAGTTCCCTTGTATTTATGGAAGATTTTGATAAAATAGCTGAAATCCTTGAATCCGCATTTTCTGGATATATCCTGAAGTTTTTCATTTGATTCCCTAAGCATGGAGCAGGCACGATTCACGCGGAACCAGTTCAGGTATTCAACAGGAGCCTTGCCTGTCATTTCACGGAAAATCCTGCAGAAATACTTTGGAGAAAATCCCGCTGCATCAGCCATTTCTTCAAGTGAAATATCAGTGCTGTATTTTCTTCTCATCAAATCAAGAATAATCTCCAGTTTCTCAGTTCTTACACGTTTCTTTGCCGGAAGAATTTCTTTCTGGGTGTAGAGTTTATTCTTTTCAATCAAGCCAAAGATTACAAGAAGATATCCAGATGCAATTGATTCATATCCGGGTCGCTCAGACTGAAGGCATTCAAAAAAACTGTTCACCACATTTAGAATGTCCTTCTGAGTTGAAGGAATCTTGTAATTGAGGGTAATTTCGCTTGATATAATTCTGTTGATAAAATTATCAGAGGCATATCCATGAAGCCTGATCATTTCAAGGTCAAATACAACTGATTCGTATTTGCATTCACCCTTATCTTCTGCATCGCCATGAATTATTCTTGGTGGAAGAATTGCTATGTCACCCTGATTAAACTGAATCTCACTTTCCGCAATGCACAGATTATATGTTCCCGAAAGGATTCTTATGATTTCAAATTCCGTGTGCCAGTGAATCCACAGATCATAGAACGGATTGGATGTGTTACAGTAATTATACTGCATCGGAAACAAAACAGTTCCACGCTGCTGAGTCTCTTTTACAGGTTCTACGATTTCCATTTCTTTCATGATAAAAATTATATCACTTTTATTATATTTCACAAGAAAATATGCCATTTATTTTATAATTTTATTATGTTTTCAGATTTTACCGTAAGAAAAGTCAAAAAACTGCGGCATTTTTGGTTCCATTCAGAAGTTTTTCTGCTATATTCTTAGTATGACAACAGTTATCTTAGCTGCCGCAGCATTCATTATACTGGTTCTTCTTCTAAACATGTTCATTAACTGGAAAGCTACGGAAAATGACAGGAAAACAAGAAAATCCATGGCTAACAGGAAAAAAAATGCCCGGACAAAGGGTCTTTTGGTTTCTTGCCCCCTATGCAATACCGATTTGCTGCCAGGCGAGGATCTGGTAAGCCGTGTTTACCGCCCTATGAATGTTCCTCACCAGCTTTGCACCATAAGCGGATGCCCCCACTGCTACCCTGTCCCTGAACCAGGAAAAAAACGTGAATGCCCCGTGTGCCACAAAGAAGTTCCCCTTGAAAACGGCCATCTGGTAACCCGCCTCTTTAACAAATCCGACGGAAAAAAACACGTAATAGTCACCGGCTGCACGGAATGCTGCAAAAGCAAGTAAAATACCTCTCAAATTTCATGTCTGACCGGTAAAATTCTTCATTTCTGAACCTTATTTTTCATGTTTTTTCAAGTTTTATTAACTATTTTTTTAACTTCAAAGCCCATAAATAAGGCATTTCTAAAAAAAAATCAAAAAATTTTCAAAAAAAATCAAAAATTCTGCTAAAGTCCCCACACCCGATACCGACATATAAAATATAGGGTGGAAACCCAAAGGGGCGGTGAGCAAAGGATTGCTTACTTGGAACTCTAAAAATCTTAACCTAGAATAGGAGATAAAATTATGGTTATTAATCACAACATGAGTGCAATGTTTGCACAGCGTTCAGAAGGTATCACTGAATTGAACAATCAGAAGAACATGGAAAAGCTTTCTTCTGGTATGAAAATCAACCGCGCTGGAGACGATGCTTCAGGACTCGCAGTTTCTGAAAAGATGCGCTCACAGATTCGTGGTTTGAACCAGGCTTCTACTAACGCAAAGAATGGTATTTCTTTCATTCAGACAACTGAAGGTTACCTCCAGGAAACTGAAGACATCATTCAGCGCATTCGTGAGCTTGCTGTTCAGTCTTCAAACGGTATTTATACTGATGAAGATCGTATGCAGATTCAGGTTGAAGTTTCTTCACTCATCGCTGAAGTTGACCGCATCGCTTCTTGCGCACAGTTCAATGGTATGAACATGCTCACAGGTCGCTTTGCTCGCCCAACTGGTGAAAACAATGTTACTGGTTCTATGTGGCTCCACATTGGTGCAAACATGGATCAGAGAACACAGGTATTCATCGGAACAATGAGTGCTGCTGCTCTTGGATTGAGAGCTGTAGGAACAGAAGAGATTATGACTCTTGAAACTCCAGATGAAGCAAACCGCGCAATTGGTACTCTTGATGAAGCTATCAAGAAGATCAACAAGCAGCGTGCTGACCTTGGTGCTTACCAGAACCGTCTCGAAATGACAGTTGTAGGACTTGATGTTGGTGCAGAAAACCTCCAGGCATCTGAATCACGCATCCGTGATACAGACATGGCTAAGGAAATGGTTGACTTCACAAAGAACCAGGTTCTTACTCAGGCTGGTACAGCTATGCTCGCACAGGCAAATCAGTCTTCACAGAACGTTCTTTCACTTATTCGCTAGTGAATCTGCGTAAAGCTGCATAGACTAAAAAAGCTCTTCCTTTTGTGGAGGGCTTTTTTTTTGCCTTCATTATAAACCAACTATTTTTTAAGACATGAATCCATCTAACGAACTGATTATTTTTTTCCAGGAACTCATTCCATTCGAGAATACACAGCTTGCATTTGAAATCATCAAATATGCCTTCCTGACATTTGTAGGAATTCTTATGGGGTTCGTTGCATCCAGAATCGTAATGATAAAGCTCGAACAGCATAGCCTTAACAAGTTTGCACGAAAGATGGAATCACTTCTTAATACAGACTGCAATGGTCTCATAAAAAAATGTGCCTCACTTGGCCATATAATTGATGAACACACAAACCGAAATAGGAACTCACAAAAAGTCAGCAACCTTGTCTACATGATTTCCCGAAATCTCAATCTTGATGACACTCAGTGCCTTTTCAATACTTGTGCTGCCATGATTTATGATGTTGGATTCCTGGACATAGATTCTGCCCTGTTCCACTCTGACATTCTTTCATCAGAAGAGAAACAAAGCTTTCCCCTCCACGTTTCTGAATGGTCGCTGGAAATGGAAATTCCTGAAGAAACAAAAAGCATTTTTGAAAATGCAATAAAATATCACCACGAAAATGAAGACGGAACAGGATATCCCAATAAATTTTTCGCAGACGAAATTCCCCTCATTGCAAAAATCATTCACCTTGCCGAAAGCTATGTTTCCCTCACCAGCAAACGAAACTGGCACAAAGCCCTTTCTCCAAAAAGAGCAATAGATACATTGAACAAAAGAAAATCAATTTACAGCGAAGAAGTTTTTGAAAGCCTTAAAAAAATACTTTGCAAACAATGAAAAATTTTGCTATAAAAATACTTCCAGGATTCCTTAATCAATATTTCAAATCATTTTGAAAATTACTTCACAAAGCATAAAAATCACATTACTATTGTTTCATGAAAAAAACATTTCTTGTCCTGGGAACAGTTCTTCTTCTGACATGCACATCCTGCAGCAAAAATCAAAAAACAGCTGAAGTTGAAGTTATTTCTCCAACCGTGCCACATCAATGGTATTATTTTTCCGGAACTGAAATAAAGGAAACGGACAAACCGGAAAACACTCCAGAAGTAATGGGAAAGCCATGGACAGAAGCAACACGCATTTCCAGTGCAGCAAGTCTTATTCCATCAAAAGAAAACAGAAACTACAAATACAGTGCATTTGCCATTCTGAACAAAGTTGGACTCATCTGCTTTGATTCAGACAACTTTGAGATTTCAAGGGATATTTCAATTTTCACCAGAGAAAGCGCCGACTCCCTTGTTTTCAGTGACGGATGCCCTTTATTCTATCTATACAGAAGCACCTTCTTCAACAATGATCTTTTTTCTAACCAGAACATAATTTCAGAAGCAAGACCCTTTCTTGTTCTGTTCAACCAGGATGCAAGAATTTTTTTCCCCCTTGTTTCATACAAAAACCTGAATCTGGACAACACAGACCAGGTAACAAAAGTGATCTGGAACGGAAGCAAATGGGCCTGTTCTGCAAAAAAACAAATCGACAAGGGAGTTGAATTCTCATACTTTTTCTGGGAACCACAAATTCCACTTGCCAACTTAAATCCAGCCATGGGTCAGGAAACATTTCTCTTCAAATCAATGACCGAAGAAGAATTCAAAAAAGTTGGAATGCCAAAATCATTCCGAAAGGCACCTGCTGAACTAAAATCATTACTAAAATCAATTCCTGATGACTTTCCGTTTTTTGTTTGCTGGAGAGATGAAAGCGGAACTTCCGGTGACTATTATTTTCAGGAAGGAAATGATGATGAACCCCTGGATGCCCGCGGACTTGTTGCACCACTTTCAAAATACAATGCCGTAATTTTTAAGGACGGAACCACTTACGCAAGCAGATCTTCTGATCCGGAAAAACCAGTTGCATTCAGGCTTCCAAAACTTTCTGAATCATTTACCTATGGGGAATTCTGTATTTCAGGAGACACACTTTACGTTTCGTGGGAAGAATCAGACTTCTATGTTGTAAAGCGTGCCGGTTTCCTGAAAGTAAATCTAGCGGATATTTTCAAGCTTAGCTAAATTAGGAATCTTAAGCTTGGGCAGGCTCTTGATATACAGATATTTTAACGGATGCAAATCAAGGGCATTTTTCTGCCATCCGCCAATTTCTTCTGTGTTGATCAGATTTGCACTGATTGGATGAGAGATTGGAATAATTTCCGAGTCATCAAGAAGAATCTGTTCTGCCCGTGACATAAGCTTATACTGTTCCTGAATCGAATCCAGGCGGGATGCTTCCAGAAGAAGATTGTCAAACTCCTCATTCTTGTATCCGGCTACATTCAAAGTTGAATTGGATCTGAACAATTCAAGAAATGCCAGCGGATCAGCAAAATCACCAATCCATGAATAATAGAACAAATCCGCATTCCACTGTTCAATCGATGAATTGTATCTTTCTGTCAAAGTAGTCTGAAGAATGAGATCAACACCAAGAGGCTCCCAGCATTCCTTGAGAATCTTGCCCCAGTTTTTTATTGTATCTTCCGAGGAAATTGCAAAAACCAGCGGAATTTTTTCATCAAGAGGAATATTGTACTTTTCACGGGCTGCATTCATCATATCAAGTGCATCCTGGCCGTCATAATCCGAGATTCCCTTTACTGAAGGATATCCTGTCAAAGGGTAAACCAGTGTCTGAGCCTGAACTGTATATCCGCCGCGAAGCTTGTCATAAGGAATGGCCTCAAGAAGTGCAGTTCTGAATTCCGCCTTATCCCATGGTGAATTTTTTGTCTTGAAAAACAGATACATGGTTGCAAACTGGGGTGAAATTACAATTGAATCCTTGTTGATTATTTTAGAAGCCTCGGCATTTCCCATAACCCAGTCAGCTTCACCAACATTATACTTAAATGAATTTTCCGGATAGTCATTTGTGAGTTCAATCTTAATTCCCGGAATCTTTACATTCTCTGCATCCCAGTAATTCTCATTTTTCTTAAGAAGAACTATGTTATCCTTAATTGAATCAAGAACAAAGGCACCAGAATAAACTCCTTTTTTGGGACTTACGATTGAAAATGCATGATGACACAATATTTTTGGAAGATGACCTGCAGGTTCCCTGAGATGAACAACAACAGTTTTTTCATCGCGCACATCAATTCTTACCTTATCTGCAGTCCCCTTACCAGTTCTATATTCCTGGGCACCACTAATTGAATCAATCAGAGAAGCAAAAGGTGCATTTGGTGTTGCAAGAAGCTTCATCCATGAATCTTTTACAGTCTGTGCAGTAATACTTGATCCATCACTGAATTTTGCATTTTCCCTCAGGGTAAAAGTCCATCTCTTTTTATCACGGGAAGTCTTGTATGAAACACAAATTGCAGGCAGGGGATTGAGATTCATGGGATCATAAGAAAACAATCCTTCATATATTCCTGTAAAAAGCTGAGCTTCAGAAGTATAAGAGGCAGACATAGGATTCAGATCATACGAATGCAATGCTGAAATAATATTAATCTGTCTTTGAGGAGGTAAATCTTGAGCGAGCAAATTTCCAACCAGTAAAACACCTGATACCAAAGCCAATAAATTTTTCTTCAATTTGTCTTCCTGCCTTAGATGCCGAGTTTTCTCATCTGTTCCTGCTCTTCTGCATAAGCCACATATTCAGCACGAATTTGATTTGATTTTACGATAATATTCCTGATCGTTGTAAGTTCCATTGTGATTCCACGAATCTTTGATCTTTCAAGTGGATTAACATTATTCTTGAAATACTCATCCAGAGCCACAAGCTGTGCAAAGAACTTATTATTTTCAACAATCTGCTTGTTAAGATAGTCAAGAATTACTGCATCTGTCTGATTTTTTACTCTTGCATATCCAGTTGATTCCGGATTTGCGAAATTTGCATAGCCCTTAATTTTCTTTGAAAGAGCCTCAACAAATTCATTGAATGCTATTGATTCCTTTCTCTTTGCATCTGTCTTCTTGTCTGTAATTGTAATTTCATAGATAATTTCAGGATCAGGCAGCCCAAAAAGTCTTCTGAAAAGTCTTGCAAGCTTATCCCTGAATGTGTTTTTTTCACTCTGAAGAATTTCTGAATTTGCAATGATTTTCTGCAGAATTGCATTGAACTGATCTGAACTTGAGCCCAAAACAGACATACAGTTCATGAGAATCTCGTGAATGTCTATTTTCTTTTCCTTGCTTCCATTATCATAATTCTTAATGGCAACCTTGTCCAAAAGTGCTCTTTGAAGTTCTTCCTTATTTGGAGCAACTTCTTCACATGCAATCTCATTCAAGATTTCATTTGGAACACCTTTTTTTCCGGCAACTGCAGTAAATGTCTTTCTTGCTTCTGCAACAAAACTTTCCACATTCTTGTAGGCGGCTTCCTTGTTAAACTGAGGGCTTTCAAGAACATTCTTTCTTACTTCAACCTTGAACCTTTCCTTCTGGAATTCTGCAAGAGACTTCAGGACTTCATTAATATATGCCATGGCCTCCTGAGATTTTCCTACACTGTCCTTTAAAAGGCTCAATGCCATCTGCGGAGAATTTGCCTTGAGTTCGTTTAAGAGTGTGGCAAGGGCTCGTGTATTGCTTTTTGTTGAATTCTGAGTAAGGCTGTTCCAGGTGAACGTATTATTGTATTCAACCAGCTTTCGGATTCTTTCCATTGTGAGCTGATCAACAGAAAAACGCATATAATTACAAATGTAATCCAGCATGCTCTCATAATCACTCAAACGGATTCCAAGAACTTTCTGTCTTTCATTATCTGCAAAGGGAGTTGTATCCACAACATTGATGTCAGCAATTTTATTTTCAGTCTTATATGGATCAGGGACAATAAGGGAACGCTTGACCAGGGCATCTATAATATTTCTGATGCAGGAAAGATGAAGCCGATAGTTTTCCTGAGCCTTTGGAAGCTCAATGCTGTTGAACTGCTGCTCTCTTTCAAGAACTGCAAGAATAATCTTCTGATTGAAATTTTCGTTGTCTGCCATAATATCCCTATTCATCTAACATACTATAGTTATTATAGTACATTATTTCACTTATTCTCTACATTATCGACATATTTTTTAATTAGCATTAGAACAACCGTAAAGCTTAGTTTATTCTTCTGACTTCATCTTGTTTATAAGTTCCGGATGATATTCAAAGTGCATGTTATCCCAGATGGCCCAGTAACCGCCCCAGATAAAACCTTCTTCTTCAAAAGCATCACGAACTTTCTTTGGCGGAATCCATCTGCGCTTTAAGGGAGTAAACATCCATCCCTTTGGATTTTTGTCCCGCGCCCATGCCCAGAAAACCTCACCACCATGATATTTTGTCGGAAGCACGTCAATTGCAATTCCCAGACTATGAAAAGACTTCCTGTTGGTTCCTTCAATTCCGCGCCAGGCATAGGCATCTGCACTCTTAAGTTCTTCTATAAAAACTCTGACTTCTTTTGATTTTTTAGCCTGATTCCTGATTTTAGCCTCAACCCGCTTTAACGGAGCCTTGATTCTTTTGTGAACCGTAGTTGGCTTTCCAAGAAAAGTAGTCTTCACCAGGTTTGCCTCAAGAGACTTTCTTGTATGGCTTGAATAAACTGCATCAAAAAAAAACATTGGCGTTCCTGCACCATTCTTACGGTTGCTTTTTGAAGTGAATTGCCGGAGCCGGTCTTTTTCTGATTCAGTCATTGTTGAAGGCTCACGCAGGACATTGGAATATTTGTAAATTATAGGCCAATACTGACTTTTGTTTTCAAGCTCAGACTTTGGAAGAAGAGATCCATTGCACCAGAACAGGTATTCCCGTTTTCCAGTATAAGGATTTGAGAAATTCACAACATAATCTCCAGCCACAAAATCATATTCAAGCTGAATATCAAGGTCTGGATACGAGTCAATGAGAATCCTTATTTCCTTTTCAACTGAACTTTGCTGTGCAAATACAATCTGAGAAAACAGAAAAATAAATGGTATCAGTATGATGGCTCGAATTTTCATGGACCTATTGTAACTGTTTTTCTAGCCCCTTTGGAAGACCATGGATTCCGGGAATAAATGACATTTTTATTTTAATTCAGTATAATTGTTCCATCAATTTTTTTTAGAGGTTACTATGGCATTGACTAGTGTTTCACCAATTGACGGTCGCTATGAAGGAAAGACTAAGTGTCTTAAGAATTATTTCAGCGAAATGGCTCTCATGAGATATCGCATTTACACAGAAATCAACTATCTTATCAAACTTCTTGAAACACCAATGCTCAAAAGTCGCGTAAAGTCGACTGTTGATACAGCTAAGCTTCGCTCAATCATTGAAATTACGGAAGAAGATGCAAAAATCATCAAGGCCTTTGAAACTACTGGTTACGACGGAACTCCTGCAACAAACCACGATGTTAAGGCCATTGAATACTTTATCAAGCGAAAGATCAAGGAAATGGGAATGGACGAAATCCTTGAATACGTTCACTTTGCCTTGACTTCAGAAGACATTAACAACATCAGCTACGGCCTTATGATTCGTGACGCTGTAAACAATGTTGTTGTTCCAGAAATTCTTTCAATCTATGGAAAGCTCTACAACCTCGCAGTTGAACACAAGGATCTTTCAATGCTTGCCCGCACACACGGTCAGCCAGCAACTCCAACAACTTTCGGTAAGGAAGTTCTCGTATTTGTAAACCGCATGAAAGAAGAACTTGTTCAACTTGGAAACATCGACATTCTTCTTAAGCTAAACGGTGCAACAGGCGGATTCAATGCACACAACTTTGTGTTCCCGGAATTTGACTGGATCAACTTTAGTCACCAGCTCATCAATTCTTTCAATGCAGAAATCACTCCCCTTGACAATGAATACATGCATACAAAACCTTTGAAGGTTCGCTTTAACCCAATCACAGCACAGATTGAACCACATGATTCTTACCTGCGCGTATTTGACGACGTAAAGAGAATCAACAATATCCTTACAGACTTTGCAATGGATACATGGCGCTACATTTCTGACGGATGGATCAAGCAGCGTGCAGTTGCAGGTGAAATTGGTTCTTCTGCAATGCCACACAAGGTTAACCCAATTGACTTTGAAAATGCTGAGGGAAACTTTGGCATGGCAAACGCAATGTTCGAATTCTTTGTACGCAAGCTTTGCATCAGCCGTTTGCAGCGTGACCTTACAGACTCAACTGTAGAACGCAACATGGGTTGTGCATTCGCTCACTCAATGATCGGTTACGCTTCACTCCAGAAGGGACTTGGCAAAATCGAGGTGAATGCCGCAAAGATTACGGAAGCTTTGGAAACAACTCCTGAAGTTCTTGCAGAGGCATATCAGAACCTCTTGCGCATGAGCAATGTTGACAAGCCTTATGAAAGACTCAAGGAAATTACTCGCGGTAAGAAAGTTACTATCGAAGACTTCCACAACTTGGCAAAAAATCTCGATGTTAGTGACGAAGTAAAAGCAAGGCTTCTTGCAGCAACACCACTTACATACACAGGTTTGAGCGGTAAGATTGTGGAGCAGTTTGTTGCTAAGATTAACTAAAGCAATAAGTGCAAACCACCAGGTTATCCCCGGCTATGAGTCGGGGATTTTTTTTCACGTAACTTTCAGATTTGACCCGGTGGTTTCCACATCAATATGCCTGCAGGAAAAACCACAGGCAAAATCCACTACTTCATCTGGGCTGTTTCAATACTGTAAGTTGCACCACTTCTTGTTGCATAACCTACGATTGGGTTTGAAGTACCGTTACCATATACAGTTCCCTCTGTATTAGTTGAACTTCCGGTTGTAGTAGTAATACTTGACTTCAAATGCCCCTTAAGGTTTGTTCCATTTGTTGCAGTGTATTTCCACAAACCTACGTTAATCCTGTCGTTAAGAATACCTCCCAAGTTTGGCACAAGCTTAACTTCCCATGCACCAGTAAACTCAGTGTCTGAATTGGCACCATCAGCAGTGTAGCTAAAGTCTGCCCCTTCTTCTGGATCAGCAAGATATGCAATCTTTGCACGACCCTGCTTTGCTCCCATGTAATATGAGATCACAGGAACTGCACGCTCAACAGTTGATCCACCGACAGAAATTGTCTTAACGTAAGTTTCAATTGAAAGTCCCTGTCCAACAGTATCATAGTTATCAACTGTAACAATATCATTCATATCGAATGCAGCATTGTATTGGCTAAGATATGCATATTTAACAGCACCATCTACATAACCTGCAATATGGATTCCTCCAAGTGCATCAACAGCAATCTGACAGTGTTCACCACCTTCACTGAAGATCTTGATTGGAGTTCTCCATGATCCAGCTGAAGGTGTTGGGCTTGAACCTTCACCCAAGTCTTTTCCTGCTCCTGGATTTACGACATAGCTGTAGTAACAGTCAACACCATCATACCAGACAGCAACAAGCTTATCTTCAGAATATGTAGTTCCCGGAATAACTGCAATTGAAACATATTCACCGGCACTATAATTAGTATCATAGTATCTTGCATTAGCCTGACCAGATGTACCAGACAATACTTTCTGATAGTCCTTTCCAGCAATAAGGCTGAATTTGTCATTATTTACTTCAAATGCAAGTTTTGCATTATTACCACCCCAGTCGCTCAACCTGGCTAATTGCAGATAACCGTCCTTGTAAGAATATCCATAGTTATCTGTGAAATCACCGAATTCACCCTTGTTAGATGGAGCAGTTTCTCCACAGCGAAGCCTTATCTGTCCCTGAATTACGTCTACGTAAGCAAGGTAAACTGATGTATTTTGTCCGTGAACTGCAGTAGTAATTGAAGGACTTCTGAATCTGTATACATCAGGATATCCAGAATTAACCATTGCTCCCTGAGCAACTATACCTGTTGGAATACCCATAGAATCAATTCTCAGACCACCTTTACCATTGTAGTTTGCATCCTTGTTATTAGTACTAATATCATTCTTCCACAAACTTGAGAACAATGTAAATCTACCTGCCAATGGATAGCTTGGCTCAGTATCAAGACCTGCTGCAGTACCGAATGAACGTCCAAGATCATCGTATGTGAAGCTTACATAACGGTAATCTGCATAGTTCTTCTGATACAATCTGTATGACAATGTATCATCACCCATGCTGAAGAAATCTGAACCGTTAACAAAGGCAAATCCTACCTTATCATTAACCTGGTTGATCTTCATTGTAGGCTCAAGGATTGTACTCTTCTCTGGCATTGCAGCACGTGGAGTAATATGCCATACGTCAACTACAAGATCATCTGTAAGAAGAAGGTTATTGTCTCCGTTACTCTGGCTGTTGTAGTAGTATTCAAGATCATCGGCATCAGCTTCCTTGAGAGGCTTAACTACTGTTGAAGCACCGGAAGACTTTGTTACTGTCATTCCGTTAGCATCATTGCTGTTGGCATTGTTCAAAGATTCAATGTTGTTAACCTTTACAGTCCACTTACCAGACACAAGATTTCCTACAGCAACTTTACCATTTGAAACTGTTGCCGTGTTGCCCTTTTCATCAGCAACTGTAGCTGTTGCTCCAAGGTTAAATCCTGTCAGGTCAAGAGTTTCTGTATCTCCAACACCATAGTGCCCAAGAGCAGTTCTGCTGTAAACTGAAGGTGTCTTTGTCTTGAGTGAAGAAAGTTTAGTAGTAACACCTGTTACGTATGGAACAATATCCATCTGATAAGAAGGTCTGTTGTACTTTCCATCAGTTGTATCAGTCAATGCACTTGTTGTGCTTGTTTTATTTTTGCTCATATCAAGTGCAACAACTGAAAGTGACTGGTTAAGATTACAGTTAACCTTTTCTGTGTCAATAGAAAGTTCCCATGCAACCTTGTGTCCTGTCTGACCGTAATATGCATCAGATACTGCAAATATATCATCATTGTCATCAACTGAATTGAGAATCTTGAATTCCCATCCGTCAGTTGCCATTGTTGCCGCTGCCATTGTCCATTCACGAGTTGTTGAATTGTATCTTGCAGCACATGCATATCCTGCCGGATCACCAGTTTCGTCTGCAGCTGAATTAGCAAATGACATATTTGAGAACTTAACAAATATTCCACTGAGACATACGTCATCGTAAGAAACTCCACGGAATACAACCTTTCCAGAAACCTTAGGATCAGCACCGTACTTTGTCTTAAGTCCAGCCGGAAGATCATCTTCAAGTTCAATATGTCCGTTTACTTCCTTACCTTCCTTTCCAGGTGTCTGGTAAATCGAGTTGAGTTTCTTAGACTTCCAGAAGAATGGGCGGACATCAACTGTTGGGGCATTTCCGTCAACAAGATCAAGAGTGAAATCAGTTACGTAGAGAACTGCACACTGGCTGTTTGTTCCCTGAACTGTTTCATCTGTTTCATCCCAGAATGTGAATGACATTGCCTTGTTTACGCCATCACCTGCTGCTGTAGGAGCAGATCCACCATTGAGATCATTGTTTGTAAGAACAAATGCAGGCTGCTCATAATCTGAAGAAACCGCTGCCCTTGCAAGACCAATCACAGTTGAAGCTGCCTGATCAAAGAGCTTTGCAAGAGTTGATGCTGCCTTAGTTACTGGATCAGAAGATGCGGCATCTTTCTTGAATGACATCTTGAGGGTTCCGTTTCCACCAATAACTTCTGGAACAACTGCAAGACCATTCTTGATTGTGAACAATCCATTAGGTGATGTCCTTGTTGCCAGAGTCTTCGTATCTACGGCACCTTCTTCGTCATACCAGCTGTATTCTACGAATTCATCATCATCGAATTTTGTGCTTCTATCAATATTAGTACCAAGATAAACCTTTGCAATACGAGGCGCACTATTTGAAACGTAGATATCCTTTGTAGTTGCACTGATGTTACCTGCAGCATCAATTGCAAGAATTGTGAGGGTTGCAGGACCATCCGGAAGGTTGATTGAGTGAATACTTGCCGTCCAGTCATAGTTTGGCTTAGCCTTATGGAGGTTTTCTGGCATTTCGTCACCGTCATCACTTGAACGATCGAATGTGAATGAGTGGCCTGTCTTTGTTGCCACAGTTTCAGAAGCTGCATTATCAACTACCTGACCATAGATGAATGTTACACTTTTAGCATTACCGTCAGTATTTGAATTGAATGTAACTGTGTTTCCGCTGATTGATTCAATACGTCTGTACTTACCACCAATGTAGATGAGCCCACCTACTCTAATGTGAGTATCTGTTGATGGATTTACACCACTTGTTACAGTAAATGAGTTCTTTTCTGTCTGAACACCAGTTGCAGTTTTTCCGTAAACTGTTGCACCGTCTTCTTTTCTTGTTGCAAGTCCAGTAAGAGGAACCTTTGCATCATCAGTGCTTGTATTATAAGTCATCGGGTCAAGGAAGACCTTATTTGCAATAGTTGCACCATTTACCTTGTCGCCACGACTGAAGAAGAAGAGAACTGTTTCAAGTCCTGAGCCTGCTTCAATAATGTCACCTTCAATAGTATATGTATAAGACTTTTCAACAACCTTTGTGTTTGTTGTAATTTCATCTCCATTACCCTTGAGAGTCTTGATTTCTGGAGCAGTATTGTCAATATAGAATTCGAATGACTGCTTGAATGAGTGAGGTGTACTGTCTCCTGTATCCTCTGCTTCAATTGTATACGTAACAGAAGTCTTTCCAGCTGCAAGATCCTTCTTGATTGGGATCCATACTCTGAATCCATTTCTACCAGAAGGAGTAATTGCCTTCTTGTAAAGTGTTGTTGAGCTTCCTGTTACCTTAATTGATGATTCATTAATGTTATTTTCATCAGTAATATCTGCCTGGATGAACCACTGTCCCTTGAGGTATTTTCCGTCCTTGCATTCGTCTGTTCCAGCTGGTGTCTTTCCATCGAGAGCAGTTGCAGTTACGCTTGCTGCAAATCCATCGGCAATATCTGAATACTGAACGAGAGTAAATTCTGCTGTAGGAGCACTGTTATCAATGCGGATATTAATTGGGTTAGACCATGCACCAACCTTTCCTTCTGCGTTGACACCACATGCGCGAACAATAATCTTGTTAACCTGACCGGCTTCAGATGGATTCATTTTTCCATTTGCATTGATATTGAGATACCATGACGATGAAGTTGACTTTGCTTCAATACCCCACCAAGCATTCTTATCTGCAGTAGTTGCAAATCCGTTCAAGATTCCAGCACCGTCTGCATCCTTAACATTTTCAAATGCATAGGTTCCAGTTGCCTTGGTTTTATCTGCATCATTGAATTTTCCATTTGCATCAGCAACCTGAACATAAACCTTGCTCAATGTTGTTGTTCCAGACGGAATTTCTGCAGAACCTGTAAGACGAATAGTTCCACCAAGAGTTACGTATCCCTTTGCAGTAAGCTTGTAGTCTGGATCTACCAGCTCAACATCATTCTTCTTTTCATAGTTTTCTGTTGTTGGATATGTAAAGTCAATCTTTGGCTTGTCACCATCCGGGTTATGATTGATTGCAAAGTCTCTTACAACTGTAATGTTACCAAGATTATCTGCTGCAACAACATATACCGGAATTTTCCACAATCCGTTTACTTCTGTTGAGAAGTCACTTGTGTCATAAGTTGAGAATTTATAGAACTTATCCTTGTCTTCTGCAAACTTAAACGTCCAGATCTTTTCATCACCATCAGAAATATTTGTGAGGAGTCCACCAGACTTAAGGGCTGCAAGTTCTGCAGGTGTATATGTCTTATCCTCAAAATTTGTCAGTGCTGCAATCTGGTCATCTGTGAGAGAAACCTGAGTCTTCATTGGAATGAAGATCTTTGTGTAATCCATGTCTGCAGAACCGTTATCATAAGATGTACCTACGATATCAATTGAACCTGTCTTTTCTGCATTGTTTGCAGGACTTGTAATTGAAACGGTTGGCTTCTTGTTGTCCAGAGTGAATGCATAGGTACCATTACCCTTAAGGCCACAACCATCCCAAATATCAACCACAACATTGATTGTTCCTGCCAGGTCTTCAAATTTTGCATCAGAAAGATCAATTGCAGGAATTGAAAGCTTAGTTTCAGAACCAGTTACAGTTACATTTGTTGCTGTAAGCTTTGTATAATCTGCATCTGGATAATCCGTTGCGGAAACTGTTCCATATTTGTATTTTCCGACTACAGTTTCGCCACATTTTGCACTAACTGCAATTCCTCTGATTCCACTTGAATCTTCTGCCTTAACCACAAGTTCAATCTTCTGATTTTTCTTTCCACCTACAACAAGACTTGTTGATGGAGATTTATCTGCTGTGGTTTTAGTTCCCGTTGAATCAAATGTAGAAACCAGAACATCAGATACACTTGGACTTGTTTTGTCTGATACGTACGAAAGTGCAGAAGAATTGTTTTCGGCATCAGATGACTTGTACTGGAAATATGGCTGCAGGAGAGTACTTGCATTGTTTGTGTAGAACTTTGCACCAGCATTATCCTCAACATAGAAGTAAACTGTCTTTGTGCCATCAGCAAAATCACTAGGAGTAAATGTCCAGTCACCGCTGGCCTTCTTGAGAGTTGTTGTTCCATAGTTGTCTGTACCAGACCATGTAATAGTTCCATTATTTTCTGAGTATACGGCTGTTTTTCCGTCACCGAATGTAACAGTTTTTGTTGTTGTATCAACTGCAGTTATTTTCTTTTCTGCAGCAATCAAAAGAGAAACTACATTTGTTGCCGTAGAATCATCATCCTTGATTGATCCTGAAATCTGGGCATTTGTTCCGTACATAAGAACATAGTTTGGATCAGCATCAGCTACATCTTCGTTCAAGTCAGTAATGTTTGTAACCTGAAGTGTCGGGCGGTCCTTGTTCATATCTACGGTAAATGTAATTGCCTTGCTCAAATCCCAGGTGTACTTAACATTTCCACTTGCATCTGGATCTCCAATCGTAAAGGCATTGCAGTTACCTGCAGCATCCCTTACAACAGGAAGAATATAGAGAGTAGACTTACCAAGACTTGCTCCAGTTGCTTTTGATGCTGAGTTTTCACCACCAGCTGTATTGAAGTTGAAATTCTTGAATGACCAGTTATAGATCTTGTTTGCCTGTGTGTATCCGCCAAGTACAGGTGTTTTTTCTGGATCTGAATCAAGAGGAATTTCTGTCCAGCCTCTTCTTGTGAGTTCGGCTACAGAAGCATCATTTGTTGTCGAGAATGTTGCTGAATTTCCTGTTCCCCACTTGCTTGTTGCATAGAACAACTGGATTGAAGCTGGAGAGTTTGCTTCATCAACAGTTCCCGAAATATCATTGATTCCGTTTATGTCAGCACTTGCTGTTGTAATTGTTGGCACAGGAGCAATATCATCCTTGAGGAATGAAAGAATATTGTTTGGTGCGCTTGAACCTGCAACGTCAGTTACAACGGCCTTGAGAGATCCATCAACAATTTTTGTGTTGCTGAATTCTGCCTTCCATCCTGTAATTGCAGTCTTGTTTGTAACTGTTGAATATGAAACATAAGCTGCTCCCTTTGCCTTTTCCCAGTCAGTAAGAGTATCAGCTGATGTTGTGTAAAGGAGTGAACTTGGAGCCACATCTTTTCCGTTAAGAGTGAATTCAATTGAACCAACACCAGAAGCAGGGTCAGTGATTGTACCATACAGAATTACCTTCTGCTTTCCGTTTACAGTTACAGTTCCGCTTGCCTTTGACGATGTAACGCCATTGTCTGTTGAGACAAAGTTTCCTGCAAATATAGGAGAATCCGTATCAACCTGAATCTTTATCCTGTTATCAGTACTCCTGTTTCCGTTCTGATCAGAATCCTTTGAGTTGTCTTCTGCAGTAAATGTAATGTAGTTAACACCATTCTTGAATTTTGAAACCTGAGAGCTGAACTTATAGATTCCGTTTCCGTCAGTTGTAGTTGTAAGTGAGCCTGTTGCTGATGGTGTCAATACAGCTGGAGTCTCTCCCTCTGCTGAAGTTTCCTCAAATTCAAGTTTGTAGTCAACTTTCTTAACACCAGCAACTGTATCAGTGTAGAATCCTGTGAGAACCAGGTCTGTTGCCGAATACCAGCTTGTGTTTCCATCATGAACTGTGTCAGCACCATCCTTTCTAACCTTGAATGCATAGTCATTTTTTGCATTGTCTGTTGTTATGACTGGTTTTTCACTATCGATTGTATATGTGTATTCTGCTGTTGAAGTCTGACCAAAGATGTCCTTTGCAGAATAAGTAACTTTGATTTCTGTACCAGAAGCAACTGCATCAGCTGTTACAAGAGGATGAGTAAAGTTCCTGGTTTTTCCTGAACCAGAAATTGACAGTGGAGCAAGAGGAGTTGGTGTTGCTGCCCTGTTATCTGTTGCAGTAACAGTGAAATCCACACCTGAAGAAACTGTTCCAAAAATATTTACATCTGCAAGATGCTGGAAGTATGAACCGCTTGATGTAGTAACGGCAATTTTTGGTGAGCCTGATACAACACCTACATTGTATGCATTGCGTGTCTGGCTGTAAGAAGTATCGCTGTATGTCTGGTTTCCTTCAGTATCAAATGCAGTAATGCGGATTTCGTAAATTCCTTCTGCTTGTGGAAGTTCATAGCTGAAGGATGCAGTTGTAGAAGATCCGGAAGCAACTGTCTTTTCTGTAGAATATGAAGCATCAGGTGTCGGATAAATCATCTTGTATGCAACAGTTACCTTTGCAACACCATCATCATCAGTTACAAGACCGCTGATTGTATTGTTGCTTGTTGTTCCAAAGAGGTTTCCATTGTCTACAGGTTCACCAGATTCCCAGCTGTAACCTATTCCGTTGATGCTGTCTGCGTTGTCACCGCTTGTACCCTTTGCAGTGTGAGTCTTTTCTGTATCAAAATTGTTTGGCTTGATTACCGGACGGTCTGTTTCCTGGTTAACGAAAAGAGCTCCAGTAACACCATTCTTTTCCAGGTTATATTGTGTACTTGAGTAAGTCTTCTTGTTTCCGGCAACATCTTCTGCTTCAAGTTCAACAAAGATATCTTTGGTGATTGCTGCAGTATCAATTTTAATTGTCCAGTTGTTGAGGTCAGAGTTAACCGCAAATGAACCGGCTGCTGCTGTTGATTCCCTGAGAGCTCCAGTAATTGTTCCAGATGACTTTAATGTTCCTGTGCTGTCAGTTCCCTCGTAAACTTTGTAGCTTAGTTTTGCAAGTTCATAGTTGTCGCTTGACTTACCTGCAATAGAAATCTCTCCGTTTACATAAACTTTTCCAGTAGCATCAAATCCCTTAACGTTTGGAGTAATTGAAGTAATTGAAACTTCCGGCAATGTATTGTCTACAGTATATGTGAGTGTTGCCTGACCTGTCTGCCCGTAAATGTCTGTTACAACATATTCTGATGTGTGACGACCTGTTGCAGCAGCAGCAATAACTGTATCAGTAAATGGAATATCTGTTCCGTAGTTTACTCCAGTAAACTTAAGCTCTGGTGTGTTTGATCCTCCAGAAAGTGTTGAGGCTGTCTTTGAAGTTACAGTACCATTTACAGAAACTTTATCGCCAGTCTTGTAATATTCCTTTTCTGCTGCAAGAGCAATTGTTGGAGCCTTACTGTATACACCAATGTATGTTTGGTCTACGAATGTACCCTTAGCATTTCCTTCAGTATCTTTTACAGTAAACCTGATAAGATACTGGCCTTCTTCCATATCATCTGGAATAGTGTACTTAGCAATGTAAGATGTACTTCCATTGATATCATTAGTTGGAGCAATTGATCCCCACTCAGCGAGGTTTGCCCAGGAAGTTCCATTATTCTTTGAGTATTCAGCGAGAATGCTGTCGATTCCGTCATCATCAGTTACCTGTGCAGAAATCTGACCGTTTGGACGGAATGCGTTTGTTGTTGAATTGATTCCGCTTACGTTAGGTATAATCGAGAAGTTTGACGGCTTGAAGATTGGAGTATCAGAATCCTGCTTGATAACATAAGCCTTGTTTCCATTGTAAACTGTTGAAGTTGTGAATCCGGTATTTCCAACATTATCTTCAGCAATAACCTTGATTACGATAGTTTCACCATCACTTCCAGCACGAAGGTTTGTTGTGTCTATCTGAGTATCTGACTTGTTTATTGAATAAACCTTTCCAAGGTCCTTGCTCATTACTGGAACGGCATCACCATTTACGTAAACTTCGTACTTTACGTTCTTTAAGTTGATTTCCTCCACGTTTGCAGTGAATGCAATTTTTCCGTTTACATATGTATTTGCAGATCCGTCAAATTCAAGTCCCTTTACTATAGGTGTTACGGAAGAAATTGTTACGATTGGTTTTGTTGCATCAACGTGAACAGAAATTGAAGTTTCATTTGTATTGTTTGAAGTATCCTCAACAGTAAATGTGGCTGTATACAGATAGTTCTTTCCTGATCCGCCAGCACAACTTAATGAAGAGTATTTTTCGCAGTCCGTTAGATTAAGTGTCCAGTTTCTTGTGTCACCAGTTGGATCAAGAACAGCATTTCCAGTCATTGTTCCAAGTTCAGCACCTGTATCTTCATCAACAACCTTAATTGAAGCCTTTACCTTGTTAAGGTCAGCATCACCCTTTGATGCCTTACCCTTGAAGATAATTGATCCTGAACTTGCACAGTAATCCAGGTTCTTACTTGGTGTTGTTACTGCAATTGTTGGACGTTCACCAGTAGACATACCAATGAATCCGAAGTAATCGGACTGGGCAATTTCTGTTCCATCAACATCATATCCAGTAACGAGAATAATATAGTAATTATTTGAAGCAATTGTCTTAGGAAGGTTACAGCTGACTGTTACCTGAGCAGACGACGAGGCTTTTGAATCTGTGTTGTCATAAATATTTATGAGTCCCGGAATTTCAGTCTGCATGTCCTGAATAAACAGCGCTGAATTTGCCGAAGAAATCTTTTTGTTATCATCCCAATACTTAGCATGCAATTCTTTTGCTTTTGTTCTTACCTTATTGATTATTGGAGTAATATCACTAACTTTATAAGCCTGAGTATTGAATTTATAAATCCATGTATGAACTGAAGCTGGAGAAATAAGCGTTCCATCCAGACCGGCAGAAAGAGAAATATTGATTGTATTGTTGTTTCCTGCCTGCTGAATTTTTGAGTTTCCTTCTGCATCCTTTGAAACATCAATTATGTCTCCAGAATGCTTAAGGTCAAAACCGTTTACGATATATGTAGGGTCTGCATTTGGATTAAGAGAGAATGCAAGTGTATTTGCAAGTACAGAAGTATTTGTAACACATGACCTGATCTCATCCTTCACTGAGGCAACATTGATTCCGTTTCCAGAATAGGTTCCGTTCAATACGCTCATGAAGTTTGATGCAGATAATCCGTATTTTGATGATTTTGTACTAAGAAAGCGAGTATAAACATCGTCGTAGAGATAAACGTCTGTTGTCTTGTTTCCCGCTTTTGTAGGAGTTGATGTTGAGTATTTTACTGCAGAATCTTTAAGTTCAATTTCACAGAAGAAATTCTTTGCAATTTCTCCAAAAGGTCCGTAGAGTTTGTAGTATTCATTTGAAGTGTCGTCAACAACATAAGAAGCAATTGTTACTTCTGTACCACCGGCTGTAGGAATTGATGATTCAGAGAATTTAGCTGTAGGGATTTCTCTTCCTGTTTCATCAAAGAACTTTACGTTCATTTCGGCGATTTCATGATTGTCAACAATAGTTCCGCTAACTGTAAATACAGTTCCGTATGCACTTGGAGCCTGTCCATTTGTTTCAACTCCAGACTTAGTTACACCAGGACTTGAAATAATGAAAACCGGAGCTGTGTTGTCAATATCAATTGTACGGGAAGATGTACCAGATGAATGTCCTGAGGCATCCATTGCGGTAACAGAGATTTCATATGTACCGTCTGCCAGTTCCCATCCGTTTGTCAAAGGATACTTTGATGCATTATGTTCATTCAAAACACAAGACCATGTTCCCTTAACAGAATCAACTGTTGCAGCCACTGTCTTTGAAGAACCTGTCGAAGTATTCTTTACAACAAGAGTAATACCCGCAACACCAATATCATCCTTGCAGGACCCGCCAATTGTGAATGTGTCCTGAACAATGGCACTGGCCGGCGGATACAAAATATCCAGTGTTGGAGCCGCCGTATCAACAGCTGCTCCCAATCCGACTTCACAGGATGTTACCAATGGCAACAGTAAAGCAAGCGAAAGTAAAACTGCCTTTAACGAAAAACCTCTACTTTTCATATTAAAACCCCCTACAAGGAACTATTTCAACCCTATGCCTTTTCAAGCAATCAACAAAACTCTCTTTCTTAAACCAAACAATTACCAGACATTCAATCGGCATTTTTCTAGAATACACAGGTTCGAATACCAACTGATGTTGTATATACATACTTCTTTGCTTCCTCTCCACCAATATCGGAAGGAATAAACCACAACTGAGGTTCTACATACATAGACCATGTTCTGAACCTTGTCAGGTTAGGCACTGTAATTCGTGGGAATTCAATCTGCATGAGAACAGCTGAAAGCACCTGAGGTACGGCCTCTCCTGAAGTCTGTGAAGCACCAGTCTCTGTAAAGTAAGAGAAGTTGGCACCAATTGAAACTGTTGCACTAAGCCAGTCCCAGTCACGACCAAAGAAATATCTGAATGGAATATATGCAAGCTGTGCAATAATTTTTCCACCAATTACGTTTCCACCGAAGCGGAGTGATGACTGTCCAAGCCCAAACATTTCATTAATTGAGTCACGCTGACTTTGTGTAAACTGACCAAAGTTAGCCTGAACCTTAACTGCTCCATCGAATGCCGTAAGTCCCACACCTACATTGAAGAGTGTTGCACCCCATACAGAGAAATCAAAGTAAAGCCCCTGAATGAATCCTGGAACCTGGTAAGAACTCTTGTCTCCTTTTCTGAGCTGGAGCTTAACGTTCTTTAGTTCAATGTCATCAGAAGAAAGTCCTTCAAATGCAAGCTGCTGATTGTAACGTCCACCTTCACCAGGAGAAATTAGTCTGATAGAAGGACTTGTGCGGTCAACCTGAACAATTGCTCTTGTTACGGCATTTTCTCCATTATACATTTCTGCCTTTACAAGAAGGAAATGATATCCGGCTGGAATATCAAGGTTTTCAACCCTGTACTGCCATGAGTTCTTTCCTTCCTTTGAAACTGGTTCATATGTAATACCATTATCAAAGCTAACGTAAATCTGTTTTACTCTCTTTCCGTTCAAGGTTGCCTTGCGTTCACGAGGAGTAAGCTTGTTCTTGAGTTCAGCCTGTTCTTCTTCTGTAAGAACATAACCTGCGAGTCCCTTTAGCAATGGTCTGTTAACTGCAAAATCACCGTATGTGAAGTTGTCAATTGTTACCCATGGACCTGCTGCACAATATGTAAATGTCTGTTCAGAAGAAATAATTCTCTTTCCATTCTTTGTTATTGCAATAATCTGATAAGAATGCTTTCCATCCTTAAGCTTGAATTCAGAAGTTGTGGGAACAACCTGTGGCTTTCCTTCTTCATCCATCTGAACTTCTACCTTCGGACTTATTACATTTAGCATCGGGAACTTAAAATATCCTGAAGATGTAAGTGGAACGCGTCCAAGTGCATCAACTTTGATTGCATCAATATAAAGCTCTACACCCTCTACAGGATCTTCCTTTTCACCGTAAGCTGTACCGTAAATATTAAATGCACCACTTTCATGAGAACCATTTAACGGATAGAGGATACTTACCTTTGTCAAAGGACGAGACTTGTCCAGCTGAATGTTGCGGCTTACATAAGAAATGTTTCCTGCAGCATCACTTCCTGAAAGCTCAATGTTGTAGAATCCATTGCTCAAGTCAGAAATATCAATTACCTGAGAAATGATTTCCCCTGGAACGAGTTTTCGCTTTGCAAGTCTGTCTGGAACTGATTTTCCATCAAGACTGCGGATTGTAATGTTAAGATCTCTAAGACCAATATTGTCTGTAGTCTGTCCACCGAGGAATACCTGCTTTGAAGTCTTGGAACCATCAAGGGGAAGTTCCAGATAAAGTTTTGGTGGAGTATTATCAATATTGATCAATGAAGAGTAAATACCGGTAACTTCATATCCGTCCCAAATCTTGATGAATACTACATGAGTTCCGTCCTTAATTACCCTTGTGTCAAACTTATATGACCAGTTAGTTGTTCCAACTGCATCGTTGTAAGTTGCTCCGTTATCAACAGAAATCTGAACCTTGCTGATTCCGTTCTTGTCACTTGCCCAACCCTTGAGTGTGACAGTTTCCTTGACTGTAAGATCAATTGATGGCTCTGTCATTCCACCTTTTGGTTCTTCGAGAGATACCCTGAATACACGGGCAAAAACAGGTCCGCGGACACCATTAATATCTTCTGCATAAACTGTTACAAAATGCTCGTTGTCCTTGAGTGAAAGCAACGGAACATTGATCTTGTAGCTGTATGCAGGTTCCTCAGAAATAAGCTGATACTTTGAGTCGTCAATCTTGTAATAAATCTTACATGGACCATCATCATCCTGAACAATTCCAGAAATAACAAAGTCTGTTGTTACAACCTGATTATCTTCCGGAAGGTAAACTGAAGAAATTGGCTTATCACTTTCCTCATCAACCTTGAATGGCCACTTGTTAATTACAGTTGTGTTTCCATTATCATCAGTAAACGAATAAGACATGTAGTTGCTGATTGGATAACCCTTCAGTCCAACACTCATGTGTGGAAGAGTGCTGTTCATTGTCTTCAATGGATTGAATCTGTCGCTTACTGGAACTTCAACTCCCTCTTCGTTCTTTACTGTCTTTGCAGGAACATCACCTGGAATCTTGAAAATACTGTAAGCCTCGCGGTTTCCTCCGGCACTTGTATATGCCATTGTCTTTACGGTTCCGTTATCTTTCACGCTGAATGCAATAAGGTTTTCACCATTAACAACTGCATTTTCATCAGGAAGAATTACCTTTACTTCTGGAGGAGTTGTATCCTTGAACAGTGCAAGGTTACCGAATGAAATCTTTCCGGCATTATCTCTTGCACGAATTGTAAAGGGAACATAGCCGTCTTCTGTGTCTTCTGGCAGCCTTATTGATTTTTCAAAATCACCGGCACGAGATAAAGGAAGATTTTCCCAGTTTTCAAGCTTGTCATCAAGACAATATTCGGCCTTTGCAATTCCGTTTCCATCTGTAATTGAACCTGTTACCACAAATGTGTTCTTTATAAATGCCATCTGCTTTGGAGAAGTAATCTTCACAGTTGGAGCAGACATATCTGAAATAATAGTAATATTGGGAGCAAGATAGTTTGTTCCGTTTTCATTTCCCTTTACTCGAACGCTTACATCCCTGAAAGTACCATTTGATGTGGCACTCAAAACAATTCTATTGCCGATTGTTGCACTCTGGATTCCTGGAACTTCACCGCGAACTGTTGCAGTTACATCTCTTGAAAAATTTGCATATCCTTCAATCGTAGAACCCTTTGTGAGAATATAAGTTTTTGTATCTGCATCGTAAACAGTGCCTTCACCACAAACCCAGTATACTGCCGGCTGATTTGCAACTATTGCATGCTCACGAATAATATTCATTGTTCCTTCAACAGCACAAATGCTGCCCTTTACATCTGTTGCCACAACAGAAATTTTTGTAATGCGTGCTGGAAGATTGTAGAACGGAATAACGGCTTCGTATGTCATCAGACCGTCTTCAGCTGTATCAACAAGAGAAAGTACTGCGTTTCCGTTCTGAGAAAAATCTCCGCCTGGAGCAGCCTCACCGGTAATCTTGAAATTTGCACCCTTAAGCTCACGTCTTGTTGTAATGCATGCTACCACATTGTGTCCTTCAGCCTTTGTACTTCCTCGCTTAAGAAGAACATTCATTCCGCTCTTATAGTCAATACCATCAATACTCTTGAAGTATCCGGACATGTTGTTTTCTGATGCAACTCCAATTGATGGGGATGTAAATTTTTTCTTTGTATCAGTTGTTACGCTAAAGTTAATTGATTCAACTGATGATGGAATTGATTCAAGTCTCTTGTATTCAAAATCCTTGTCGAGTTTTCCCTGGTACAGACAAATACCGTAAATGTCACGGCCCTTGAACCAGTAGAATCTTGGAACATCCTTTTCAACTGCCTTTCCATTTTCATCAACTGCAGGAGTTTCCGGTTCATAAGGAATTTTCTTTACAAAAACAGCTTCTGCATCTGTAAGTCCGCTAGATGATTCTGCAACAATTTCAACAACAGAAATTCCACTTTCAAAGTTATTTGCCCTAAGGCCATCAATTGACCAGTATCCTCTTCCTGTTACTGAAAGATTCTTGAACTCACCTGGAGCCAGCTGCTCAGAAGAAGTAACAATTCCCTGCTCTGAAAGATTTGCCTTTACCGTGAGAATTCTGTACTTAACTGTTGCCGAAGGATCTGAAACTCTTCCGCTGATTGGAATTCTTGCTGACTCAGTTTCCACTGTAAATGGAATTCCCTTATCCGCATTGTAAGAATCATTTGCATCAAGAGTCAAATCTGGACGGCCTGCAGGAACCTTGAAAATCAAATCCCTTGAGTTGTATACCTTTCCGGATTTTGTAGTAACCTGAACCTTGAATGGCCCCGCAGAATCTGATGCCTTAACTGTAATCACATGACCATCAAAAGAAGCTTTCACGGCTCTGAATGCAGGTACTGTTGCAACGTATGAAATTTCCTCGCCGGTAAAATATCCTGTGAGGGCATACTTATCTGTTACAAGAACAGTTCCATCAGAACCAATTGTGCTGTCATCAAAATAAATTTCTGCGTTTGACTGAGAATGAATTTTTGTCAGGTCACTTACATGAAGCAAAGAACTCTGAGTTGATTTGCGTCCGTAAATATCCGTTGCAGTAACATCAATCTTCAAAATACCCCAAGGCATTTCTGCTGCTCCAAGAGGAATTTTTACTGATGCTGATTTTTCACCGCCCTTGAGTTCAACTTTTCCTGTTGTACTTTCATTCTTTCCCCATGAAATAACATAGTCAAGTGCAGAAAGTCCGCTTGATGATGTTGCACTTGTCTCAAATACTCCATCAGCTTCCGGATTGATAAAGAGTCCGCTTGTAACTTCTGTGTTTACTGATCCGTCTTTATATGTTGCCTTGTTGAATGCAGGAACAGCACCAATTGTCTTGAAAGAAGATGAAACTGAATTTCCCTTAACTCCAAATTTGTCCACTGCGTATGCAGTTACTGTATGAGTTCCTTCATCAAGAACAACCGGAATATCAACCGAGAATACACCCTGACATTCCATTACAGTTTCCTCACCGCCGTCAACCTTGTATGCAAGAGAAACAACCCCGTCATCATCTGATGCAATACCGCGAAGAAGAAGTGATCCGCTTCCACCGTCATAAATTGTTTCTGCATGAGGATACTTGATTTCCACTACCGGCTTGTCCTTTTCATGATCAAGCTTGATTTCTCTCTTCATGACAACAACGTTACCCATTGTGTCCACTGCAGTAATCGTGAAAGTTTCCTTTCCTGTCTTTCCCACTGCATTTACTTCCTTAACCCAATATGAGTTACCAGGAACAAGCTCAAAGTCACCAGTTTCACTTCCCCACTGCCATGAAAGCTTCTGGAGTCCGAGAACATCCTTTGCATATCCGGCAACAGTAAACACACCATTCTGGATTTCTCCCTCAGGCGGGTAAACAATCTTTACATCCGGCTCTGTGTTATCAATCAGATAAAGGAAAGCAAAATATCCCTTTGTTCCAGCCTTATCTGTGGCACGGAACCAGGTTGTTGAAACTCCATCCGGATACTTTTTTGTGTCCACTCCATAACTAAAGCGGAATTCACTTCTGAGTCCTGTTTCAGTTGGAACATCATATTTTTTTTCGCTGATTTTTACTTCTTCATAGTTCTGCCCGTTGTCATTACTGATTTCAAGCTTTGCAATTCCGTTTCCATCAGTTACACGACCTTCAAGAGTTATGTGCCCGCTGACCATCTGACCCATTGTGTAATTCTGAACTTCAATTACAGGAGCCTTACGGTCAAGCTGCCATACAACCTTAGTGCGCTTGCCAGTCTTCCTGATAACCTTGCTCATGTCAACTTTACCGCTGGCATCCTTATATGCATTTGGGTTACCGTTATCTATACCGTACACTTCAATGGAGTGAGGTCCTTCAAAAAGTCCATTGGTGTTCAAGTAGTAAGACCAGAATTCCGTACCTTCTGCCTTTACCGGGTGTTCTTCATCGCCATCAAGAATGAGCCAAACTTCTTCTACCTTATCGTCATCAATACAAGTACCAACAATGTTCAGGTTTCCAGGAACACGCATTCCCTCGCGAGGGTTTGTAATACCAGTTACCGGAAGATCGGACTCAGGATCAATATACATATTGAATGGTCCTGCATTGTACTCATTCCCCGCCTTATCTTCTGCAGTAACGAGAACATTGTATTTTCCGCTCTGATGTTCGTTGATATCGAATTTCTCTTCCCATGAATTCTGATCTCCCAGGTCACGACTGTCGATTTTTTTCTCGGCAAACACACTGAGAGATAAAACTGCAAAGAGACATCCAAAAATTATTTTTCTTGATGATGACATATACACCTCACAAAATTTTAAATAGAACACTCCAAACTTCTTATCGGAGAAATATAACAATTTATTAAATCGAATATAGTAATCATCATATCTTCACTTTTTTTATTAAAATCAGGTTTTAAAATCCACTAACCCCAATTATCCCCATCATAACTATTTTATCTTTAAAATCTCCAATTAGTCAAACTTTTTCTATAAAATCTCTAATAAATCCAAAATATTTAATATTTTTTATGGAAATTTTGACATTAAATTCACCCAAACTAGTGTTTTTCCAAAATAAGGTTTATAATTTGATTCCATGGAAGACAAAATTGCTCAGTTACAGAAATTAATAGATGAAAGTTCAAATATAGTGTTTTTTGGGGGAGCTGGTGTTTCAACGGAAAGCGGAATCCCGGATTTTCGCAGTGTTGACGGCCTCTACCACCAGAAATGGGACTATGCCCCGGAAGAAATTCTTTCCGGATCATTTTTCTTCAATAATACAAAAGAATTTTACAGGTTCTACAGGGAAAAGCTCCTCATAAGCGGAATCAAACCAAATGCTGCACACTTAAAGCTGGCAGAACTTGAACGCAAGGGCAAACTCTCGGGAATTGTGACACAAAACATTGACGGTCTGCACCAGGAAGCCGGAAACAAAAAGGTTTTTGAGCTCCACGGCAGCGTTCTGAGAAATTTCTGTACAAAATGCCATGAATTCCATGATCTTGAATATGTTTCAACTCACGCAGATGAAGACGGAATTCCTCGATGCAGCAAATGCGGGGCAATCATCAAGCCGGATGTGGTTCTTTATGGAGAAGGTCTTGATGACAATGTTGTTTCAGGTGCACTCAACGCCCTTGAAAATGCAGACCTGCTGATTATTGGAGGCACTTCCCTGACCGTATATCCTGCCGCAGGAATGATTAGGTACTACAATGGAAAGCATATTGTCTTGATCAACAGGGATGAAACTGCAAGTGATGGAGTTGCCGATCTTGTGATTCATGACAGCATCGGAAAGGTTCTTTCACAAATCAACGTTTAAGGATATAATTTACGATATGGGTATAATGAATTTTTTGAAGGATTTTTTTGGAAAAAAGGACAAACCTTCTGATCCCACTCTCATTGATCGAATCAACACCTCAATGCAGCTGTTGATTGAAAAATCAGGCAATCTCAACGACTCATTTTCAGAAGAAAAACAGGCAATCAGGGATATTGCTGAAGAAGCCTCAAAATTTGTTGAGCTCAAGGATATTTTTTCTGCAAAACTCGAACAGGACATTCTTGGACAGATTACAAAAGCAAGCTTTGCATGTGACGCAGCCCTTTCAGGAGCAGATTCTGGCAACGTAAAAAAATGCATTGCATCTCTCAAGGCAGTTGTCAACCAGAGAACTTTTGTTCTTGAAAGAAACGCAAATGCCTAATAAATCTTAATGTTAAACATAACAAGAAGGGTCTTGAACCTTATTTTCCAGCCGTCATAGGTCTGCTTCAGTTCCTCGGTGCTGTCATAATTTGATTCCTTGAATTCCCGCATGTTTCCGACAGTTGCCTTTGTGATCACTGAAACCTTCGGAGTCAAATTTGCTATTGCCATAGGACCAAAATCAACCGTAACAAATCCGGGATTGTAGTTCTTGTACTCATCATCAAAATATTCAGTCTTGTAATAACCCTTTACGTCTGCACTGAATGCAATCATCTTAACATGATCAAAATTCGTGAATTTAATTGCACTTGCACCTGCCGAATATGCCCATCCATTGACACAGTGTTTGTAAGTGGCACAAGTCCAGACTTCACCGGCATCCGCTCCGGTAAAATAGGTATAAACAGCTGAATATGTCAGATTTAAAAACACAATCTTAGTTGGAATCATGACAGAAGCCTTTCCCTCAAAAAACAATGCAGCTTCAGACAAGGAACGTTCCCTTCTGTAATCACCCTCATCATAGTCATAGACACCGATTCCCGTGTACAGGCTCCCAAAATTCCAGCCTGAAAGAAATCCTGAATTTGCACTCAATGTAAGCAAAGGTGTTATTGAGAATTCCCCTGAAACTGCACCACCAATTCCCAGAGGTGTCAGACTTGCATTCACAGCCCAGTTGTAATCAAAAAGATTGAAACCCTCGTTTTTTTTCAAGGTTCCGTAAGATGCACCCAGAGCAGGAAATGCCAGTGGGACAACCGGAAAATTCTCCCACTTTGCAGAAGACAAATCACTGATCTTGTCTGGAGAAACTGTCATGCAGACAATATTAAAAGTCAGGTTTCCCTCAGTTTCCTTTGAAAATCCAGAAAATGAACAAAATAAGAGGATGATTAAAACAAGTGTTTTCCTTACTGACTTTTTCATTATAAAAACCTGAAATCCCTGAAAGCTGGATTTACCACAGCTAAGTCTAATTTAAAAATCAATTTGCATAAAGTCTGTTAAATGTTTATTATGTTTGCATGAACGTTATACTCGGTATATCCGCTGCTGCTGGAATTGGTGTTGGAAAGGCTTTTATCCTTCCAGAAGAAAGAAAACGAGAAATTCCTAAGCACAAAATCAAGACAGAACAGATTGACTCAGAATGGAAAAGGTTTGAGGAGGCCTGTGCAAAAGTTCAGGAAACAATCAAAGGCCACCTGGAAAATGCCGGTTCAAATGCCACACAAAAAGAAATTATTGAAACTTATGAATTAATGCTTGCCGACACAACGTTCATGATGGAAGTTAAGAATCATCTTGAAAAAAGAATGTACAATATAGAAGCAGTTCTTGCACACAAGGTTCATGAGTATGCAGACAGGCTTCGCAGTTCAGGAAACGATTACTTGAGTGCCCGCGCCCAGGATATAGAAGACGTGTTCGACCAGGTAATGAATGTGCTCCTCGACTATGTTCCTTTTGATATCGAACAGATTCCTGATGGTGTTGTCATTGTTGGAAAGACAATGAAAACCAGCGACACTGTAATCTTAGGTAAGAGAAAGATTGAAGGTCTTGCACTCACAGAAGGAGGCCCATCAAGCCATGTGGCAATTCTTGCAAACAGCTATGGAATTCCTCTTGTTGTTGGACTTGAAAATATTGAAGATCAGATCGACAGCAATCAGGTTATTGTTGTAAACGGCGACATTGGTGAAGTCATAGTCAATCCTGATGCCGCAACACTTACTGAGGCCAACACAAAAATTCTTTCAGCAAAAAAATATGCCGAGGCCCTCAAGAAATTCAAGGATCAGCCTGCAACCACAGAAGACGGAACCCTGTTCAAGATCTACGCAAATATCGGAACTCCAGAAGAAGCTGCTGTTGCACTGGAACATGGTGCCGACGGAATCGGACTTTTCAGAACCGAATTTCTGTTCATGAATGCCCTCCAGGAATTCAAGCGGGAAACCGGAGCATTTTCCAACTCACTTAGTGAAGAAGCTCAGTTTGAAGCCTACAAGAAAGTACTTCAGATAATGGGAGACAAGCCTGTAACAATCCGAACCCTGGATGCAGGTGGAGATAAACTCATTGATTCCGGAGACATGCCTTTGTTTGAGGAAAAGAATCCTCTCATGGGACTTCGTGCAATCAGGCTTTCACTCTACTATTCACCTCAAATTTTCAGAACACAGCTTCGTGCATTGTACAGAGCCAGTGTTTACGGAAACCTTAGAATCTTGCTTCCGCTTATTACTGATGTTTCACAGGTTGAAACAGCTTTGGGAATTGCACGTGGCGTTCAGCTTTCACTCAAGGAAGATAATATTCCATTTAATCCGGATGTTCCGATTGGAATCATGATTGAAACGGCAGCTGCGGCAGTTTGCTCAGATTGCCTTGCACCTCACTCAAAATTCTTTTCACTTGGTACCAACGACCTTACTCAGTATACCCTGTGTGTCGATCGTGAAAACACCACAGTTGCACCTTTGTACAATGAATTCAATCTTGCCGTTCTTCGACTTATCAAGACGACAATCGCAAATGCAGAAGAACATAATGTTCCTGTCTCAGTTTGTGGAGAAATGGCAGGAAATAAAGAAAGTGTAATCATCCTTGCAGGAATGGGTATCAGAAACCTGAGCATGGCTCCAAAAAAGATTCCAGTCATAAAGGAAATGCTTTCAAGATTCTCAATCAGTGAACTTAAGAATCTTTCCAACAGGTCTCTTTTCTAGGTGATTATTTTCAAGACAAACTTATAAGGAAAAAAATGAAAAAACAAAAAAAGCAGAAGCCAGACTTTTCAAAACCAAAGCCAGTCAAGGCAGAAGTTGAATCAGAAGAATCTCAGATTGAAGAGCCGGCTGTTGAACAGAAGGCAGAAGAAAAACCTTCCAAAGAAATTGAAAGCAAGCGCAAATCCAGAACACAGAAATTTTACTCTGACAAAAACTATGTAAATCTTCCCCTAATTGTAATTGCAGGCCGTCCTAACGTTGGAAAGTCTACGCTGTTCAATGCACTTACACATACTAAACGTGCAATCACGGATCCAACTCCTGGTGTTACGCGCGATCCAGTTGAAGGGACTTGTTTTCTGGACGGAATGCCGGTTCATCTCATGGACACTGGCGGATACAAACTCACCCGTGACATTACATCCCGTGAAAGCGAAATGGATGATCTTGTTGTTGAAAAGACTGTCAGCATGATTCAAAAGGCAGACCGAATTCTTCTTCTCCTTGATGCAACAGAATTAACGGCAGAAGATGAAGAACTCATTCAGCACCTGAGGCCTTATACAGACAAGATGATTGTCGCCGTTAACAAAACTGAAGGCGGAAAAAACGAGCATCTTGCATACAATTATCTCCAGTACGGATTTCGCGATGTAATTCTTATTTCTGCAACTCACGGAGACAATCTTCAGCAGCTCCAGGAACGCATGGTTGATGGCCTGGATTTTTCCCGTGTTACTGAAGGGACTGACGAATCCAGACCAATCCGAATTGCAATTCTTGGAAAACCAAACACAGGAAAATCTACACTAAGCAATGCACTCACTCATACACAAGCATCCATTGTCAGCGATTATGCCGGAACTACCCGCGATGTTGTTGAAGGAAGCTTCAGGTATAACGGACGTGACATTCAGATTCTTGACACAGCCGGAATCCGCCGAAAAGCCAGGGTCAAGGAAAATGTTGAATACTACTCAGTAAACCGTGCAATCAAAACCCTTGATGAATGTGACATTGCATTTATCATGATTGATTCCAAGGAAGGCTTTGCTGATCAGGACAAAAAGATTACCGCCCAGGCATTTGCACGAGGACGCGGAGTTATTTTTGTTCTCAACAAATGGGATCTGATGGACGACCAGAGCAACAAGGCAATCCGTGCCGCACAAAACTGGATTCAGACAATGTTCGGCCAGATGAACTGGGCACCAATCCTCACCCTCAGTGCAAAGAACAAGGATGGCATTAAGGCCCTCATGAACAAGACTCTTGAAATTTACGAGCAGCTTAACCGTAAGGTAGAAACGGCAGCTCTCAATATGGCACTGAAGGACTGGCTCTTCAAATATCCGCCTCCAGCAACCAAATCCATTCACTTCAAGATCCGCTACATGACTCAAACCAGCATCAACCCGGTCAACTTCCTGGTTTTTGCCACTCGCCCGGATAATGTTCCAGAAAGCTATGTTTCGTATCTAAAGAACAGAATTCGTGAGGATCTGGGATTTGACCAGATTCCAGTTCAGCTCGAAATGAAAGCCAGCCGAACTGACTGGAACAAGCGCGAAGAAGAAAGACGAAAAAGCTAGATTATGTATTCAATTGGCGAAGTTGAAAAAATCACCGGAATCAAGTCTCATATACTGCGATACTGGGAAGAAGCAATTCCGGCCTTCAAGCCAAAAAAAGACCAGGGCGGAAGAAGGGACTACTCCCAAAGTGACCTTGAAATAATCTTCCGCCTCAAATATTTAATCTACACAAGGAAACTTACAATCGAAGGTGCCAGAAGACACATCTTGCAGGACACAGCTGCTGTTGATAAAAAGGCGGAAGCTGTTGCCAGAATAAAGGAAATGCGTGCCGAACTAAGCCGGGCATTCATGGATCTACAAACTCTTCGGAAGAAAAACACATGAAAAACGAAAAGACTGAACTTAAATGGTATGAAAAAAAAGCCGGACTCAAAATAAAAGATAAAATCAACACAGAGGAAAAAAAGAAAAAGAAGGAAGAGCGAAGTTTCAAAAAAAACAACAGGGAAATTTCTTCAATTGAATTCTCCCCAAAGAAAAGCCCTTCAACAATTAAATTTCTTGATACAAAAAGTCTGTTTTCATCATCAGCAATTCCACAGGATGCAAAAGACCTGATTGAGAATTTCAACAAGATTGTTTCTTCTTCACATCCACTAAGTTCAAAGCAGAAAGTCTTTCTTGCAAAACACATCCGTGACTTGAGCCACAACCTTACTGATGAACGCGGAAACAGAAGAATCGGCTACATGAACGAAACTACTGCACTTTCCGCATACGTCCATTATTTCATGTGGTGGAACCTGGTGCGGCTCACAAGGCTTTTTTCCAACATGGATAAATCATTCTTTGACAGCCTTACTGATGAAAGCATTTGCCTTGATATTGGTTCAGGACCACTTACAGTTGTAACTGCACTTTTTCTTTCACGCCCCGAACTTAGAAACAAAAAACTAACCTGGTACTGCATGGATCTGTCTTCACAGGCTCTGGCATTTGGAGAAGATATTTTTCTTTCAGTTGCTGCACGCCTTCAGTGTGAACCGTGGAAAATCATCCGCGTTAAGGGAAACTTTGGCTCCTCCATTAAACAAAAAGCTGATCTTGTAACCACAGCAAACTTATTCAACGAGCTTCAGGAAAAATCAAAACCACAGGAAATCAAAAACTCCACTGAAGGAATTCCGCCTGATTACCTTTCCAAAATCTATACTGACAGAATCCAGGAATACCTTAATCAGGAAAACGACAAGGCAAGCGTAATTGTAATTGAACCTGGTGACCCAAGATCCGCAAGACTTATCAGCTTAATGAGAGCAAGTTTCATGAGAAAAAAGTTTTTTCCAATGGCTCCATGCACTCACTGCAATGAATGCCCAATGGAAGGAAAAAAAGGCGGCAAATGGTGCAACTTTGCATTCACCACTGAAGATGCTCCCCGGGAACTCAAAAAACTTTCAGAAAGAAGCGAACTTCCTAAAGAACGTGCCGTGCTTAGTTTTGTTGCAGTAAAAAAACAGGCTGAAGAAATTCCAGAAAACGGGGATCTTTCCCTTAGAATTACCAGTGATCTTATTCGCCTTCCAGGAAACCGCAGCGGATTCTATGCCTGCTCTAAGAAAGGTCTCATTCTTCTGGTTACAGACAGGCATCTTCATTCAGGCGACTGCATCAAAATTGAAGATCCGAAAAAGTCTTTGAGAACCGATCCAAAAACCAGCGCACTGATTATTGAATAGTTCTCCATAAAAATCACATGGTCTCAAGCTTTCGGTTCAGGCGTTCCTCAAATTCATCTTTTGGC
The DNA here is from genome assembly GCA_016294035.1 of Treponema sp. GTDB lineage: Bacteria > Spirochaetota > Spirochaetia > Treponematales > Treponemataceae > Treponema_D. Next base: position 59,794 of record JAEDCT010000007.1, read on the forward strand.
AGGGGCTTGTCAAAAAGAAATCCCTGGGCAAGAAAACAATTGTTTTCCTTAATGAGATTCAAATGTTCAATTGTCTCAACACCTTCAACAATGCATTCAATTCCCTGTTCCTGTGCCATGCTGATAACATGACTCAAAACAGAATTGGAATGTGATCCGCCTTCAATGGTATCCTTCAGGAATGACTTGTCAATCTTAAGAACATCCCAGGGCAATGATCGCATGAGATTAAGGGATGAATATCCACAACCGAAATCATCAATTGATGTCGAAATACCATTTTTCTGCAAAAGCTCAACTATTCTCTTAAGGTCTGAAAAGTTTGCGTCTGTAGTTGTTTCAGTCAATTCAATCTCAATGTATTCATGTGGCACTCTGTGACTGTCAATTATATCCATAATTTGCTTGAAAAGATAAATGTTTCCAAGATGAAGTCGTGAAAAGTTAACAGACACCTTTACTACAGGCTTTCCCTCATCAATCCATTTCCTTATGTCTGCACAAACATGATCAAGCATATAATAGTCAAGTGAACAGATTGAATGATTCTGCTCAAGAACCGGAATAAATTCATCTGGGCGAATCATTGTTCCATTATGAAACCAGCGGCACAATGCTTCAGCACCAACCAGAGTATAATTCTTTACATTTACCTTTGGCTGATAGTAAACCTTGAATTCGTTGTTTATCAGGGCATTTGGAAAGGAAGCTTCAACCATTTCCTTGTTCTCACGAATTTTTGAAAGGTCTTCATCAAAAACCAGGAATTGTTTTGATCCGGCCCTGGCTTCCTTGTATGCCCATGAAGCCAGATCAATGGCACTCTCTGCATCAATATTATTTTCTGGAATCGGGAAAACCCCTGCAATGGCAGCGATCAACACGGAATTGTTCATTTCCTTTCCATAATTCAAAACCGTTCCCTCAAGATATTCCCTGACCTGATCAATTACTGATCTTCTGAATATTGCCAGAAAATCCCCTCCACTCACACGGGCAACTGTTCCTTCTGGCTCACAAATAACTTCAAGACCATTTGTAAATGCAATGATAAGATGATTTACTTCTTCACGTCTTAATGACTGATTCAAAATTCCAAGATGACGGATATTGAAATAACATATTGCATATTCATCCAGAATATTCTTTTCAATCAGTTCATTGTAAAATTTCTTGAACCATGCAAGAGAATACAAGCCAAGCTCAGCATCATGATAGAGCAGGTTGTCAACCAGTTCAGAAAGATTTTTGTGGCGTGCAGCCTGATACAGCAACCCTGATTTTTCTTTTGATTCTGCCATTTATTTTTCCTCCATCTGAGGAAAGCAAACTGTAATTACTGTTCCGCAGTTAAGCATTGAATGAACAGTTATTCTTCCAGAGAGCTGTCTTACAATTGTTCCAATAATCAGGAATGACTGACGTGCTGCTTCCGTATTGTTCATATCAACAACTTTCTTTGCAGCAAGAGCATTGTTTACTTCCTGAATCTGTTCCTGAGTCATTCCGTTTCCAGTATCACTTACAGAAATCTCAATTTCCGTCGCATACTCACGCTTTGATGCCTTTACATTGATTTCAATTTTTCCGTTCTTACAGGAAAACAATGAATTCTCCAGAAGACGCAACACAACCTGGGAAATCTGTGACGAGTTGCCAAAGAGTTTTCCTGGAACCTGATCATCAACATTCAGTACAAATTCGTTTCCCTCATCACCATTATGAGAAACCACTTTTTCCCAAAGAAATTTAAGAAGTTCCCTAATATCATAGATCGTCTCAGAAAGATCCATTTGGCCTTCAATTAACTTGAGATATTCATTTGAATCGGAAAGATTTCTCTGAACAACCTGGATCATATCATAGAGTTCCCTGACCTTGGTATAAAGCTGTGGTGTATCTTTTGTCTCAAGAAGAGTGTTTGTATCTTCCATCCATTTTTTTGTTTTCTGAGTAATTGTGTTGTTCAGGTTAACAATGAATTTGTTCTGCTCATGAGCACTTTTTTTGAACAGGTTAAAACTCTGATATGACTTGAAAGCCATATTTGAAAGAATGGAAGCAACAACTCCAAGAAAATTAGCATTCTTTTCAACATCTTTTCCTGGAATCAAATTTATTTCTTTTATTGCATCAACATATTCTTCTTCATCAATTTCAAGCTCATTGGCAATTCTACGAATTTCAGATTCATTATAATCTTCTGTCAAAACCTGGCCGCCGATAAAGCTTCCAATGAATCTTCCTTCAACAATGATTGGTGCAGCAAAATCCACAAGCCCGGCATGGCACTTGTAAATAGAAACCTTTCCATTCTGCATAGTCTGAATGGCACCCATCTTGTCACAGTTTTCACAGCGACGATGACCTTCAGGAGAATTTCGTGTGAGGGCAAAACAAAATTTTGTGAAATTTGATCCCTTTGTAAGAGGTGTACCAAACTGATCAGTTGTCAATGCGGCCATACCCGAAAAACTTGAAAACTCATCCTGAATTTTCTGAAGCATTGAGGCATCAATTAAATCTAGCAGCTTAATTCCATCATTGTTCATAACAATTTATTATAAATTGAATTTCACAAATTGCAACCAATAGAATATTATGCAAAATCATGAAACTCAGAGTGTTCTGTGTGTTTAGAAATGAAATTATGAATTATACATCTTAGCAAGTTTCTCCTTGTACTCTTCAGCAACAAGGTGTCTTCTCATTTCCTGCTTTGCGCTAAGTTCAACTCCAACTTCAAATGGCTTTGTAATAAACTCAATCTTATTGATTCTTTCAAAAGACTTGAATCCATTTTTTGCACTTACGGCTTCAAATACCTCATTTTCAAGGAACTTTCTTACCTTATCAGTTTCAAGAAGTGCTTCGTATGAATCCCATGTCAGGCCGTTTTCCCTTGCAAAAGTTTCAACTGCGTCTTTTTCCGGAAGAATAAGTGCTACAAGATATCTCTGGTCTTCGCCCTTATCATTTGTTCCGAAAACTACAGATGTGCTTATATACATCGACTCATTGATTTTTGATTCAATTGGAAGAGGCTCAATATTTTCACCGCCCAAAAGAACAATTGTATCCTTCTTGCGGCCACGAAGCTGAATTTCATTGTTCACCGAAAGAATTGCAATGTCCCCAGTATCAAACCAGCCGTCAACTGTCATTACCTTCTCTGTAAGATCCGGCCTCTTGTAATAGCCCTTCATTACACATGCACCCTTGATCTGCAGGTTACCCTTCTTGCACTTACCAAGAATGATTCCGTCATCATCAACAACACGAGCCTGAATTCCGCGGAATGGGCTTCCAACATTCCTGAAAATCGGATCAACAATAGGGCGAACACTTACAATAGGAGCTGTTTCTGTGAGTCCATAACCCTCAACAATTTTGATTCCGATTGACCAGAAAAATTCGTCTACGTTTTCTGGGAATGCACCGCCACCGGCAACTCCAGCCCTGAAATTCTTTCCAACCATCCTGCGAATCTTGCGGAATACAAGAAGTTTACCCAAAAGACGAGGAGGATAAAGCAAAAGCCATGGCAAAACAAGAACCGGCCACCAGAAACCAAGCCAGTCCCCGCCAAAACGCGTATTCTTTCTGCGAAGCTTTCTGTCAATCCTGCACCAGAGAATTGACTCATTTACAAAGAACCTGAACATTGCATAGGTAAGGCCGCCAGTCTTTCTCATCTTGCGCCAGATACCATCATAAACTGCCGTCCAAACCCGTGGAACTGCAGGCAAAAGATATGGATTCAAAGTTACAAGGTCCTGAAGAATTACTGAGCCAATAGGCTTTGAATAACAGAGTGTTGCACCCTGACAAAGAACAACATATTCAATTGCTCTCTGGAAGGCATGCCAGACAGGAAGAACCAGAAGGGCACGCTCTCCGGGATTCAGGTAAATTCTTTCAGTAACTTCATCAAGCTGACAGATTATGTTTCCATGAGAAAGCATTACGCCCTTAGGAGTTCCTGTTGTTCCGCTGGTAAAAATGATTGTTGCAAGATCATCTGTCTTTCCCTTGTCAATTTCCTGCTCAACTACATCAGGATGATCCTTGCGCCACTCATGTCCCTGAGCACTGATTTCCTGGAAATAGTAGTATTCAAGTCCCTGATCCTTACACTGAGCCTTGATTTCATCAGAAACCATATCAAAGGAAATAATTGACTTGAGTGTAGGAATAGCATTCCTGATATTGAGGATTTTCTTTACCTGTGCCTCATTTTCTGCTATTACAATTTCAACTTCTGAAAAAGAAAGAATGTACGAAAGATCGGCTTCTGTTGAATCACATCCACGGGGAGTGTCAATTGCACCAACAATGAGGATTCCCATGTCTGCCTGTTCCCATTCCTCACGGTTCTCGGAAATAAGACCGATTTTTTCTCCGCGGGTAACTCCAATGCTAAGGAGCGCCCCTGCAAAATCCAGACATTTTTCAAAAAGATCATGGTAGCTTACTTCTTTGATGCCACCATCCTTTGTTCTTGAAAGCTGGGCAGAGACCTCTGGCCATTTCTTCACGGCAGTTCTAAAAATTCTTGGGAGTGTATCTTCGTATTTCATTGTGATTTCAGTTTATATGGAAAAAAAACCTGTTACAATGAAAAAACACGAATTCCTCATAACTTTTTTTGCAAAAAATCGCAATTTTATAAATTTAAGTCGTTATTTTACAATCAATTATGACATTATATAATGTATTGTTATAATGATTCTCTCAATATTCAGTCATCAATTTATGAAAAAAAACATGCCATAATTTTGAAAAAAGACAAAAAAAAGAGCCCAGATAAACTCCGGCACCACAACCACCTAAATACCGTTGCTGGATTCCTCCTCTGGCGGGGTTTTCTAAGGATCATGTGCAGAGCATCTGAACTCAATAAACACATTATATTTTGAATGTTATTGATTGTCAATCAAAAAGCACCTGCCATGGATAAATCAATCATGCAAAGCAAGTCCTCGTGTTTTAAAGTAATTTTAATCTGTTATTAATGTTGTCAGAACATATTTAAAATAAAAAAAAGGATTCAAAACTGAATCCTTTCTTCTTGATGTGAGACTGACACGAGTCGAACGTGCGACCTCCACCTCCGCAGGGTGGCGCTCTAATCCAGCTGAGCTACAATCTCAAAACTGAACAGGAAACGACACTAAAGCAAGTGTTACCTTGTTCTGGTAGCGGAGACGACAGGAGTTGAACCTGCCCGGCCCTTTAGGAACCGACGGATTAGCAATCCGTTGTATTACCGCTCTACCACGTCTCCAATCCCTAAAAAGCCATGCTCTTTAGTTTTACGGAGCGAGAGGGATTCGAACCCCCGGTGGGTCTCCCCACGCCTGTTTTCAAGACAGGTACTTTCGACCACTCAGACATCGCTCCAACTGATGACTTTTGTTTCAAACAGTAATGGAATTATATAAATTCTAAGAATATGTGTCAATAGTAATATTCAATTTTTTATCAAAAACTATTAGACAAAAAAACTCAGGACCAGAAAAAACGGACCAGTTCCTTCTGAATCCTGAGCCTTTGAAACATCTGGTCAATTATCTATTATCACATTACATCATGGGACTTTAACCATAAATGGCTCATCCTTTTTTGACATTTTTTTTCTTCACTCCAAAGGAGACATATTGAGATTCAATTAATTGAAACAGTATTACTGTGAATATTTTTTGAAAATCAGCGAAGTATTCACACCGCCGAAAGCAAAATTATTTGTCATGACATATTCTGCATCAATACATCTTCCATCGCCGGTTATATAATCCAATGGAGCACATTCAGGATCAGGTTCAGTAAGATTCAAGTTTGGATGAAACCATCCCTCATTCATCATGTTGATTGTGAGCCATGCTTCAACGGCACCACAGGCTCCAAGAGTGTGTCCCACATAACTTTTTGTAGTGCTCACCGGAACTGGTCGCCTGAAAACTTCGTAGACAGCATTTGATTCGCTCACATCTCCATGGACAGTTGCAGTTCCATGTGCATTAATATATGAAATCTTGTCTGGAGTAATTTCTGCATCTTCAAGAGCCAGTCTCAATGCAATTGACTGAGTCTGGGCATTTGGAGTAGTAATGTGAGTTCCATCCATGTTGGTTCCAAAACCTGAAACTTCCGCATAAATTCTTGCACCGCGCTTCACTGCATGTTCCAGATCCTCAAGAATCAAAGTTCCGGCGCCCTCACCTATTACAAGCCCATCCCTGTTTTTATCCCACGGCTTTGGAGTAAGTTCCGGAGTTTCATTCAGCACACTGGCAGCTCCCATAATGTCAAAGATGGCACTGTCTGCGGCACTGAGTTCATCTGCTCCACCGGCAATCATTATGTCCTGTCTGCCATCCTCAATTGCTTCATAAGCAAATCCGATTGCCTGACTTGAAGATGTACAGGCTGTATCAGTCACAATTACTCGACCGCGAATGGAATAATAAATACTCAGGTTAGCCGCGCAAGTCTGAGGCATGCACTTGATGTAAGTCTGAGAATCAACTCTGGAAGTGTCACCACTTGAAATAAGTGAACACAAATCTGAAAGAGATTCCATTGACCCCATGCAGCTTCCGTATGCAATTCCAGTTCTTCCGTTATGAAGCTCCTCGGCAACATTGCCTTCAGCATCCTCAAAACCAGCCATTTTCAGGGCATCCTGAGTTGCAACAAGAGACAAAAGAGCAACACGTCCCATTCCACGAATTTTCTTTCTAGGATACTTTGGAAGCTCATCCGTATACGGACAGGCAAGACGAGTATTCATCTGAGGAATATTTTCCCAGTCCATTCTGCGAATAAAATTTTTTCTGGCCTTCAGGTTATTTCTTGCTGTTTCCCAATCACGGCCCAAAGCTGTAACCATGCCGGCACCAGTAACAACAACTCTTCTTTTTCCATTAGGTTTTGTAAATGTCATGCAATACCACCATTTACCGATATCACCTGGCGAGTAATATATGATGCCTGTTCTGAAAGCAAGAAAACTGCAAGAGACGAAACTTCTTCCGGCTTCCCGACCCTCTTCATTGGCACAGTCTGCAAGATCAAATCCACCGGAGCATCCTTCACCATTTCTGTTTCTATAATTCCGGGAGCAATGCAATTTACGGTTATTGATCGGCTTGCAAGTTCCAGGGCCAGAGCCTTTGTTGCTCCGATTATTCCAGCTTTTGATGCTGAATAGTTTGTTTGTCCCCGATTTCCAATGACACCGCTTACCGAAGCAATTGTAATGATCCTGCCCTGTTTTTTTCTGCACATAGGCATAACCAGAGGGTTCAATACATTGTAAAAACTGTCCAGATTGGTATGAACAACACTGTCCCATTCCTCGCCAGACATCCCGGCAAAAGTATTATCCTTGTTGATTCCAGCATTATTGACTACACCCCACAGAGAACCGTGCTTTTCAAGAAGTTCATCAAGCCTTTTCTTGCATTGGTCCCGGTCTGTAACATCAAACTGGATAAGTTCACCATGTCCGCCCTCTTTTTCAATCAAAGAAAGAGTTTCCTGAGCTTTTTCTTTTCCACGGTTATAATGACAGATTACATAATATCCGGATTTTGCAGCATCAACTGCAATGGCGCGACCAATTCCACCAGAAGCACCAGTTACAAGTATTTTCTTTTCTGAATTTTCCATATCAGTTCCCCTTCACAATTGATTCAATATTCTCTGTCTCAAGAACCGTAATATCTGTAGTTACCAGATCCGTCTTTCCATTCTGGCTTACCGAACAATAATACTTGAAAACATGAGATTCTTCATCCCTAAAATCTTCACGAATATTTATTGTGAGAACACTGCCCTTTTCAAACACTTCTTTTTCGGCCTTGAAATTAGTAATACTCAAAATACATCCGGCCAAAGGCTTCAATCCCTTCACCCTGTTTGTAATTCCAGTAAGTGATGAAAGAGTCTGCGCCATGATTTCAAATGTAACCCAGTTTGGAATTCCACCAAGTTCATCATCATAAAAAATACAACTTTCTTCAACATCAAACTGGGCAACTACTTCTCTTTTTGAAATGTCATGAGAAATAATTCTTGAAAGCAAAACCATTTTTCCTGAATGAGGAATCAATTGAATTAATTCATTTTTTTCCAGTTTCTGTGGTACAAAAAAATCAGTCAATTTTTTCTCCAATAACAAGACAGGCATTTGCCCCGCCAAAAGCAAAAGAAGAAGACATGCAGACATTCACTTTTTTAGCAATACTGTCAGGACCAGCAAAATTCAGTCTTGGAAATTCATCATCATATATACCATCCCACAAGTGAACCGGAAGCCTGATTTGTTCCGAAGGTTTTCCGCGATTCATATATATTGATTCAAAACAAACAGCGGTTTCAAGAGCACCAGCCGCACCAAGAGTATGACCTGTCATGGGTTTTGTTGAACTGCACAAAATGGAACTGCCACCAAAAACTTTTTTCACAGCCTTTGCTTCCATTGAATCATTGAATCTGGTTCCAGTACCATGCAGATTTATGTAATCTATTTCCGATGGATTTAATCTACTTCGTTTGAGAGCTTCTGAAATTGCAAGAGCAGCTCCTTTTCCCTCCGGATCAGGAGAAGTCATATGATATGCATCACAACTTTCTCCATACCCAAGAAGGGCAATTCCTGTTTCAAACAAATTTTCCCTTGTCAAAACAAAAAATGCAGCGGCCTCACCCAGCGTAATTCCACATCTGTTTTTGCTGAATGGATTTGTGATCTTTCCTGCTGAAACTGCTTCAAGAGAATTAAATCCCATCAAAACCGTATTTGAGGCAATATCAACTCCACCGGCAACAACAGCATCACACTGACCGCTTTTTATTAACTGTGCAGAGCGAATAATTGCAACTGCACTTGATGAACAGGCCGTACTGAATGCAAGCGACGGACCTTCAAGATTGAATTTTTGCGAAACCAATGTGGCAACATAATCTGCACCCTGAATTTCCAGGTTGTATCCTGCAGGAAATTTCTGTAATTCAAAAAATACTTTGTGCCCTGAAACAGAAAGTTCACTTCCGTTATCACATGAACCAACGCACACTCCGATTCGTTTTGAACCAAATTTATTCTTTGCCTTTTCCACCGAATTCGAAAGCTGATTCAAACATGCTTCTTCAATTTCAAGAATCCGCATATTATACTTTGCTGATTTTTTTTCTGATTCAAGTAAAGATTTTATTTTTGAATCATCAATCATTCCAGCAAGGAATTCTGACCCATCCGGAGATGCAATTTTTTTGAATCCATTCTGTCTGCCGCTTATCATGCTTTCCCAGAACTCATTTTCATTGCATCCGCAGGAACATAAGACAGCAGGGTGAGAAAAATACACTCTGCTACTCATTGTTTGTCTCCATAGTAAATTCATAACCACGAAGATTATTTCTAATCACAGTACATTTGCTGTCAACCAGGATTTCCTCAATGACTTTTTTTCCATCAACAATCTTTCTCAAAATTTTTGTTTCACCATTCTTGTCATTTGACTGCAAAACCTCTTCGGTGAATGACAAGCCAGCTTCTTCCAGCTGCCTCTGAACTACATCAAATGGATATGATGCAAACTGAAAATCCGCAAGAATATATTCCATTTTGACTTTTTTTGGAATAACTGATGAAACAAAAGAAAGACTTTTTCCGTCAAAAAACAGATTGCCCATTTCAAGTCCAACCTGATTCATCATGACCATTGAAATTCCACTCTTATTGCTTTCCACAAGAACAGGAAACTGCATTTCATTCCCATTGAAAATTCCTGAAAACAAAACAAGATCATCAATGGACTTTCCACAATTTTCTGGTGAGAGAATATGGATTTTTTTTGTGTTGGTAACATAAACCGGAGAAATTGATTCTGTGCCGGTTTTTCCAGATACACATGAAAAAAAACTAAGCCAAGCCGCCGCCAGAACCAATACTGAAATTTTCTTCATGGCTACTCTTCCCATTCATCTTCATCAGCAGGATCACCTCGTACGGCAGCAGTTGAAACTCCTTTTTTTGTCGTAGTTGTTCCTGCAACATCTTCTACGGTAATTTTTTCTGCTCGTGAAAAACTTGTTTCTGGTGTAATCAAGGCCTTGATGCTTCCCTTTGAAAGCTGCTTGATTACATGAGTAATTCCATCCTTATCTGTAATAGTTACAGAAGAATTTATACCTACTCTTATCATTGTGCCGGATGAAACTTTCTGACCGGAATAAATCAATTCCCAGTTTCCTGAATTGTCATACGTTGCCTTTCCACGAACATCAGTAACCCTGTAAAAATCTTCAGCAAATGCCAGGGATGAAAAAATCATAAAAATTAATGCAAACAACTTTGTCTTCATAATAAAATTCCTCCACTTTATTCCTCAGAACGATCATAAAAGAACGAACTCAAATATGCTGTGACAAGTCCAATAAATATTGCAAGTCCAATCAAATGAACAGGCTTGAAAGAACTTAATGCCAGTGCTCCAAATGAAATTGCTGTTGTAATAAATGAAAGCAGAACTGCAAAAGGCTCAAGATGAGAATACTGATTTTTGTTTTCCCTGTTCTCATATTCTATCATATAAATAACGTAATCCAGACCCAGTCCAAAAACCAGGATCAATCCGGTAATTGAAAAAAACTCCAGATGTATTTTAGCCAATGAAAAAAATGCTGATGTCATGAGAATAATCAGCAGCGGAATCGAAACAATCTTCAATGCCTGCTTTTTCTTATATCGATTTATGAACACAATGAAAATAACCACATAAGCAACCGCAAACAATTTCAAAACCATGGACGTCAATATGTCCATATCACGGCTAATATCCTTCACTTTCTGAACTAGGAAAATATCCTTGTCATCAGCACAAATTTCCTTGAATGCCTTTTCATCTGTGATCTGGTTTGGAATGACAACGGAATAATATTTTCCACCTAAATTTCCAAGCCAAACATTAGACACAGACTTATTGATTATCTGCGGCAATCCTTCCATTTCCGGTTCAATAAAATCATTTTCTGATTTTATAAATTCTTTTCTCAGGTTTTCTGCTGTACTTGAATCAAATCCAAGAGCCTCGAGTTGAGCATCTGAAAGAGCCAGAAGTTTTTCGCAGGCTTCACGAGATTTTTTCTGCATCTGAATTGATGGAATAAAAGATGTAAGACACATAAACCCAACTGGATTTTTTTCCGAATCAAGTGAATTCAATTTTGAAACAAGATTTTCTTCGCGCTGCAAAAGATCTTCCTTTGTTTCACCACTAAGCACATACCAGCCGGTTGGTCTATACTTGAGGATTCTGGTTGATTCAATTTCATGTTCCAGAAGCTCACCTTCCATCGTGTAAAGCTTTGAAATATCATTTTCAACCCTGATATTCTTGAAACCAAAAAATAATGTCAGAATTGAAAAAACAAAGAATAGGGTAATTGCACATCTCCCAACTTTTTTCTTGTTGTACCATTCTGGCATTCTGACCATTCTGGCAATACCAATATTTCTTTTTGAATCTGGAGCAATTTTCACCAGCGGGAAAACACATATTACACTCAGATATGAACTGAAAATTCCTGCCATAGAAAAAACTGCCATCTGCTTCAAAAGATTAAACGGAGCAAACAAAAGAATCAGAAAACAAATTTCTGTTGAAATAAGTGACATTGTAAGTCCGGGAAACAGGAACCTTCTTACTTCACTTCCACTATTAAGATCTCTATTACCTTTCCAGTTAACAAAATAATGAAGGCTGTAATCAATACAAGATCCAATTAGTGATGTTCCAAAAATCAAGGAAAGCACATGCATCTTTTTGAACACAAACATTGTCATGGCAAATGCAGTCCCGGATGAAACAAGAATTGACCCCATAACCATTACAATTGGAAGCGGATTTCTGAACACAACAAGAAGAATTATAAGAACAGCAACTATTGAAATCACTGAAATAATTTTTACTTCACGCACTGCCGAAGTTGAACTCTTGTAGCTGTGAAAGGGTGTTCCAGAGAATATGAATTTTGTACTCTCGTTTTCAAATGACTTGCAAACAGAACGAATCAAAACAACAGCATTCCTGTCACTTGCCAAAGCTGCTCCCTCATCACTGAGATTACCACGAATCATGACATAACTGATTCCATCAACAGTTGTGGAAAGAACTCCATTTCTTGGTGATAGTGCAACTCCCGATTTTTGTACTGCCGACTGATAGTTTTCAATGGCATTTTCCGTGAGCATAAAAGGATCTTTATCCAGGTGTTCCAGTGATGTTGCAGTAAAACCCGTATAAGCCTTTTCCAGCGCAATCTGTGCAAATTCCTGAGGACCATCAGAAGTATTGATAAAATCTATATTTTCCTGGCTTAGCAAATTCCATCTGTACTTGAACAGAACATCTGAAAGTTCAGCAACAGACTGTTCATCCTGATACAATTCCAATGACTTGAATTTCGTGCTTGTCTTTAGTTCATTGTAAACTTTGTCGGCAACAGCAAGTGCCTCGTCAAATTCAGGATTGCTTACCAGAATAAACACACTTTGTCCTGTCAGTTCAGTCAATTTCGCATCAGCCATGGCCAGTGACTTTCCTTCAAATGGTTTCGGAAGCATATTGAACAAATCTGCATCCATTTTCATCTGGCCTCGATGGAATGCAAATGTCAGGGCAAAGCACAAGAAAATCAGAACATGAAAAATAATCCAGGCAAAAAGATAATGGCGATTTGTTGCTCTATTTAACAATGAAGTTAGCTTTTTCATCAGCCGAAAGCTCCTTTGGATATTTCTGGTTACTGAATGTATATGTTATTTTTTCTCCGGACTTTTCATTCATGACAATTGACATCAAATCGCAGTTTGAATTCTTAGTCACACCGGAAAGATCAATTGAAGAAACCATTACTGCAACAGTTGCATCCCTTGGGATCAATACAATTTTCCAGTTTCCCTGACCTTCATCCTTGAAATCAACAATAAAATTTTTCTTTAGAACTTCCGTGTCATTTGAAAAAACAGAAATCAATGTTGAAGAAACGCTCTTGAAAACTTCATTCTTTGAAACGTCAGTAACGCTCTTCTTTCCGCTTGCACTAGTCTGAATCATTGAATTTTTTGTTATTGTCAAAGTTGATGGAAAAGGCTTTTCCGTTTTCCACATGATTCCATCCATGCTGAAAATAAAACTACCATTTGATTTCAGCGTCCTGGATGAATTTTTCAATGTCTTTTCCTGATTGAAATTTCCTGTTGTATTTGGATGCTTTGAAAGCATGCTGCACACACTCTCAAGATTCACCTGAGCAAAAACATTTGCAGTAAATGCAATCATCATTAATGAAATAAGTGTTACTATTTTTTTCATTAGTTTCCTCCAATTGCTGATCTGAATTTTTTTATCATTCTTTCAGGGCAAACAAACATTGTTTCCATGTCTTTCATTCTGATTGCCATCTGACAAGTCTCCGCCGTAGTTGCCAAAGTTCCATCTTCCTTGAAAATTTCATACTGAAGCTTAAGCATATTCTCATATTCAACAACACTTGTTTTTACTATGGCTGTCTCTCCAAAAACAAGAGAGCGAATATATTTTACATTTAATTTTGTTATTGGAAAAGAATAGCCGTCTTTTTCCATTTCATTATAATTATATCCAATTTTATCCAGCAAGGCACATCTTCCCACTTCCAGAAATTTCACATAATTTCCATGATAGACAATTTTCATTGAATCAACATCGTAGAATTCTATCTTTATTTTTGTTTCTACTGAATACAATTTATTTTTCAATTTATTTTATCCTCCGAACCATCACTCCAGAAATCAAAAAAATTGTACCACTGATACGGATACATGCATGCAAATTTTTCCAGCTTTCCGGCAAACTCCTGGCACAAATCATCAATCTTTTTATTTCGTGTTTTCCTGTCGTCTTTTTCAAGAAATTCAATTTCCGATTTTTCAACGTGGACATTATTTTTTGGACATAATGCATCCAGATTTTTTCTTGCACCAAAAATATAAAAAACCGGAGCCTTTACCAAAGCCGCCAGCAGAAATACTCCATAAGGAAAATTTGCCTTCTTTCCCAGAAAATCCTTTCTGATAAACCTGTTCTTTGAATGGGCACTTGTTCTGTCCCCTGTAACTACAACAACTTCACCTCGGGAAAGTTTTTCCTGAAGTTCAATTACTGTTTCAGGACCAATATCCTTTGGATCAATTGCCGTAAACTCATAGTCAGGATTCACTTTTTTCAGGGTATTGCTGAAATTTTCTGAAGTCTTGATTTCCATGATAACAGTCACAGGAATCTGAATATCTACTCCAACACGGCAAACTGTAGAAAGACTTCTAAGCAAATCAAGATTTCCAAGATGACTTCCAAAAACAAAAATTCCTTTTTTTTCTTCTACAAGAATTCTCTTGTATTCCTCAAAATCATCATTCTGAAAAATCAAATTTTTTTCATTGATTTTACCAACCCAGCCCTCAACTCTTTCCACAAGACAGAGACTAAAAGAAAAAATCGGTTTGTACTCACTCAACTTTTTCGGAAACTGATTATTTGTATACTCCCGGAGATTTTTCTGAAACCGGCGGATTTCTTTTCTTGCACGGGAAGCACCCAGATAAAAGAAAAATGAAATCGGGTAAACCAGAGCATTTACAATCCAGTTGGGAAAAATTTTTATGAGGGTCAGCATCAATAGGATTGGTCTGTTAGTTTTAATGCTTTCTTCCTGGTTTGACCAATGACTTGAATTCTGGGAATCATTTTTCATCTTGATGCTCCAGAAATATTTCTTCTTATCATCCTGAAAAACAGAACAGGAAACCTGAAAATCATTCCAACACAAAGACGGGTAAATGTCAGGGAAATATGAATATTATCACGAACCATCCTGAAATTTGAAACACCATCTTTTGGATAGGAAATTTTAACCGGATGAGAAATTATTGGTATATTTTTCCATGAAAGATGCACAAGAATATCCGTATCATAACCCATGTGACTGTCAATTACTGCATGATGTTTCAATAAATTGTAATAAGGTTCAACCGGATAAACTCTGAAACCAATGAGCGCATCACGAATTTCATTTGAAACCGTCACAATATGAATCCATGCATTTGCAATTTTTCTGCCATTTAATCTGGCCTTTGGAACAGACTCATCATATTCCGGATAACCACAAATCACAGCCCCGGGATTTTTTTCTGATTCCTCAAAAAAAACCTTACATCTTGAAATATCATGTTGACCATCTGAGTCAATCTGAAGAACATGAGTCAATCCAAGCTCATGAGCTTTTTTTATTCCATCATTAACAGAGCGACCCTTTCCGCCATTTTTTTTGTGAACAACAAGATTCACCAGTGGAAATTTTTCTGCGGCTTTCTGAATGAAAATTTTATCATCACCTGTATTTCCATCATCCACAACAATTATTGGATAATTGAATTTTTCCAGAGACGAAATGACATAATCCAAAGTTGATCCGTGTCTATAAACAGGAATCACAAATCCAAACCTATTCATTTTTCTCCACTTGAAAACTGCCAGTTGAATAAACTTTTTCAGTGTCAGCAGAATCAGAAAAAACAAAGGAAACTGTATTTTTCTGTGCAGTATATTTCATTGCCAGAATTACTTGTGCATCAGGCAAAACTGGAGCCGAAAATTTTATTCGCTTAATGGAGGAAACTGATTTTTTGAGTCCAAAATATTTTGCTGCAAAACGAGTGATTATCTCAAACTGACCAACAGCAGGCAGCAGCTTGAATTCATCAAAATGACCATCAAAAAAATCACACTCAGATGTAATTGCAAGCTCAAGCACAATCTCATTTTCTTGAGAAGAAATTATTTTTTCATTACAAATTGAATGATCTCTCATTTACTACTCACTGAACATCGCAATAATTTCATCCTTGTGTTTTTTTCCCTGAACATCTGTGGGCAAGGAATCAACAAACCGCCACTTTTTTGGGATAACGACATTCTCAAAAAATTTCATCAGATAATCATGAAAATATCTGTTGATCAAATATTTTTCTGTATCCTTGAACTGTTTCTTTCCATTTTCATTTAATACTACTGCTGCCGCAAGACATTGCCTGATTTCTGTACTAAGTGCCACAACCTTAACATCGCAAACCAATCCTGATTCAAAAAGTCGTTCCTCAACTTCTGTCATTGAAATTCTCTTTTCTTCAATTTTTACGATTGAATCCGAGCGCCCCTTCAGAAGAAATTTCTGCCCCTCGCCAGTGAACTCAACTAAATCAGCTGTTGCAAATCCTTCCGGATTCTTGATGTAAGGAGAAATTATTCTCAGGCAACCATCATCTCCCTTCCATACTTTTGCGTTATCAAATGGAGTCCACACAAGTTTGTCTTTGTTCTGCTGGCGATATGCAATTCCACTTGTTTCTGTTGAACCATATACTTCGAGAGGACAAAATCCAAACACCCTCTCTGTATCTTTTGCAAGAACCTCGCTTACAGCTCCACCACTGGTAAAAATCCATGGATCACGAACCGGAACTTTTTCAACAACATCAACAGTTCTCTTTAGAAAAGCCGGTGTTGCAATTATGATATACGACTCATCAGATAAAGCGGCAAATTCTTCCGGAAATTCAATTCTTGTTCTTCTGAATGGAACACCTAATGCAAATGGCAATGAAATACCAAACAAAAATCCATATATGTGATGCTGGCTTACTGTAGTCACCAGTTTCCTTTTGGTAAATTCCTGCCCCCACTTTGAAATGATAAACCCATTGTCTTCCTCAAATTCTTTCATTCTCTGAGGAACAGCCTTTGCCTTGCCTGTACTTCCCGATGTGTACATTAAGATCTGGGTTTCTTCCGCGTTAATTTCAGGTATATTTTTTATTTCCTCTTCACGTACCAGGGAAATATTATCTGCTATAATTTTATTAATTGACTGTGCATCCCTGACATTCTGATCAGAAAGAAATTCAACTCCTTCAGTCTTGATTTCATCTATAAAACTTTCAGCAATATTCTGTGTCAAAAGAACACGTTTCTTACACTGCAGCAAGGAAATAAATGTAACCAGAAAATACCAGTAATCCTCACAATGAAGAATCCAGTCCGTTGCGCTGGATTTTAATATGTGATTTCGCATGACAGCAGTTTCAACAAGAAAATCATGCCATGTCTTGAATTTTTTTTCTGTCCAGTTTTTCTCAAAACAAATCACGTGATCCATCTTCCATGAATCAGGCTTAAACTTTGTTATAAAAGCTCCTTTAATCATCCTTCTGCTCACCTTCTTTCTTATTAAATATTCAACAAGAAAAAGAATTCCCATCAACACATAGGAGATTCCTCCGTTATAAATTGACCAGATCCTGTAATCTGCAAAAAAAACAGTGTACACAGAAGCACTTCCGTTAACCACAAAAAACAGACACCAGACAATTGTCACTTTCCTGCAATATTGTTCCACAGCCCATTCACAAATCGATCCGCGGATTGACTTGTCCGAAATTGTTGCAAAACGAAATATAATACATGGGCCAAAAAACAGTGTGCTCCCAAAAACAATAAGCATCATCAAGCTGATTACAACCGAATACAGCTTTAGAAAAATTTTCTCACCCGTAAGAAAACAACCGGCTGCAACCGCAACCAGAATCAGAGAACTTACTATCGGCTTCCAGTTCACTGTTTTATTTTCTGAGCCTGAACCTGCAGTAAATGAAAGAAACATTCCAAGCGCAATACCAGCAACACATAAAGACAAAACCCTAACCGGGAGTTCAAGTATCACAAGACACGTAAACACCAGGATAGGGTATATTGCACAAGTTGCGTAGAATAATCCTCTAAAAAACTTTTTCATTAAGCCCAAATGTTATGAAGGGCATCAACAACATCCTGCACTGTTTTTACACCCTTGAAAATAGAAGCATCAATTGATGGTTTGCCTTCTGGAGTAAATGCCTTCATTTTCACAATAAGATCGATTGCGTCAATTGAATCAAGATCAAGGTCATCTGCCAGAAGTGACTCAAGCTTAACTGAATCTTCTTCAAGTTCAAATTCCGCAACAAGAATATTCTTTAGCTGATCAAATATTTCTTCTTTTGTCATTCCAGATAACCTCCTATGCCTTTGCCCTTTCAGAAGCAATATATTCAGCCAATGAATTTACAGATGCAAACACAGCCTTGTTTTCCTTGCTTTCAGAAGAAAACATTATTCCAAATTTTTTCTTGAGTGCAACCCCAAGTTCAAGGGCATCAATTGAATCAAGACCAAGTCCTTCACCAAAAAGTGGTTCAGCATCAACTATATTTTCAGGCTTAATATCCTCAAGCTGAAGAGAATTGATTATTACTTCCTTTATTTCCTGCTTTAACTGTTCCATGCTTTTTTTCTCCACCATTATTAGAAATTTAAAATCCTTTTGCAGTAAGCTTGTCAAATCCAGAAATAAGTTCACGTGCAATTTCCTTGAGCTTTTCTACACCACCCGGAATTTCACTTTCAATATTGAGAGGCATAACCGGATCATGCAATGACATTCTGAGCAAAATCCATCCCTTTACGTCACCCTTGAAAGAAAGTCTTACGCCCTCAAATGACTCTGGAAGTATATATCCCTTTTCAATTGCACGTGCCTTGAATGTTTCAAGAACTTTTTTTCCGTACTCCTTGAAATCATCACAGTCAATCTTGAATCTGTATTCACCTTCCTCAACCAGTGCAGGAAGAGCAGAAATCAAATCCCCGAGTTTTTTTCCTTCAGATTTTGCCTTTGCCAGAGCAGCAACAATCTTTACTGCAAGGAAGGCTCCATCATCCAGATAATAGTTTTCCTTGAGTGCTCCATGACCCGAAGTTTCCATTGCAAGAGGAGAAGTGACTCCCTTTGAATTGAGTTCAATACACTTGTTGATTACGTTCTTGTATCCTCTCATGTAACGAAGATGCTTCAGCTTCAAAACGTCTTCCAGGAAATATGTAAGCCTGTCAGAAGTAACAGAATCTGTAATGATTGTACTTCCCGGATAAGATGGAGCAAGAATAGCTGCAACCAGCGCAATGATTGCATCACGGTTTACTTCACTTCCGTTATCAAGAACACATGACATGCGGTCAACATCAGTATCAAAAATAAGTCCAAGATCAGCCTTGTTGCTTATGGTTGAATTCTGAATGGCAGCCATTGCCTCCTTGTTTTCCGGATTTGGAATATGATTCGGGAAATGACCATCCGGATCAAGGAATGAGCTTCCATTAGTGTCAGCACCAAGTTCGCTCAAGATACGTGCAAAAAATCCACCGCAGCCATTTCCTGCATCAACAACAATCTTTAGTCCCGAAAGAGGTTTTTTATCTGCAGTTGTTCCAATCTGGGCACAAACTGAATTCTTAAGGTGATTTGAATACAATGAAAGAAGATCAAATGTATTATCCGTAGTTTCAAATGATCCAGACTGAATTGTTTCAGCAATTTCAAGAATATCCGTAATATCATCATGCTCAAGTCCGCCATTAACATCAAAAAACTTGAGTCCGTTTCTATTGAAAGGCAAATGACTGGCTGTAATCATTATGCTTCCATTGTATTTTGTTTCCTCAAACACAGTCGACATAAACATGGCCGGAGTTGTTGAAAGACCAGTGCGTACTACACATGCCTTTTCAGAAAGCATTCCGCCCACAACAGCCTTCTCAAGATCAGGACCTGAAAGACGAGAATCCATACCAATGCCAATTCTCAGTTTTTCTGGAGCTATTCCAGTTTTCCCGGAAAGCCACCTGACAAAAGCAGCTCCAATCTTATAGCAGCTATCCTGAGTAAGATTTACTTTCTCACCTTCAACACCATCAAGTGCAACACCACGAATGTCGCTTCCGTTCTGTAATTTAAGTAATGATTCCATATTTACTATATGATATATCAATTTCCAGGAGTAATAAATACCCGGAAAGATTTTTTTTGTGTTATTGAAAAATTTCTTCCCTATGTAGTCTGCCAATTAAAGAAAGGCTTTCCCTTAGTGGAACATTCGAGTTCCTTAGGGTAAATTCCTTTAGATCCTTTGTAAAACAATTCATGGAAAAATGCTGAAAAACCATTACATGTTCCCAATTCTGTGCATTATATGAATTCCTGAATGTTTCCTTGAAATCCTGAAAAATTCCATTTTTTCTAAGCTCAGAATACCCCACCAGCCACACTTCCGTCTCATAATCTTCTGCACCCTTAAGCAAGCCTGCGTGCAAATCTGCAATTAAACCGGCACATTTTTTCTGACTTTCATGAATCAAATCAACAACTTCCTGAGATCCATTTTTCAAAAGATACTTCAACTGATCTGTCTTTGCAGTATGAACCGGAGTCTTATTCATGATCAGAGCATTTTTTCTAAAATCAATTCCAAGTTCATGATTCCTGGAAAAAAATCCCTGTGCAATTCTTCCTGCCTGCCCCACAAGATAACTCCGCTTCTCAGCCATCTGCTCTTCTTTTCCCGGATTATCACCAATTACAATGAGTTTTATTTCATCATTCTGAGTAATTGAATCATAAACCTGATTATAGACAACGGCTGTATCCAGTTTATACGGAGGAACTTTTTTCAAATCTGCGGCTTCTTTCTGAAGAACAAATAGTTCCTTTTCATTTTTGTTCCAGGAAAAACATAATTCCCTGTATTCTTCCCTGAATTTTTGAAATGCATTCCATTGTATAGTAGTCATAAATTTACCATTAATTATGTAAGGTTATCCACAGTTCTGTGGATAACTTGTGCAAAAATCCAAATTTTAAAGTGTATAAGTCAAAAATTTCTGTGAATTTCTAATAGATTTCTGTGGAAAACTATGTGTATAAATCCACTTGTCCACAAAAAAAAGGCTCCCTGGAAAACCATGGGAACCTTTTGAAATCAAGTCAATTACTTAATCTTCACAAGTTCAATGTCAAAGGCGATATAAGCACCACCTGGAATAACTCCCGGATATCCCTGATCACCATACGCAAGATCACTTGGAATTACGATTGTTCTGACTTCACCCTTCTTCATGTCCTGAACCATAATGTCAAACCCAGGAATCATCTGACGGCCATCTGTCATGAAATCCAGAGGCTCATGTCCACCCTTCAAAAGCTTTGCAGATCCGTCAAATACCTGACCGTTTACAAGGTATCCCTTATATTCAACAGTTACGCTCTTTTTCTTTCCGCACTTGTTTCCAGATCCTTCCTTTGTTGTCTTCCAGTAGATTCCATTTTCATCAACTGCAAAACCTGGGAATGCTTTTTCAACTTCTGCGATTTTTGCTGCATTTGCTGCCTTCTTCTTTTCGAGAGCAATCTTCTTAACGTTTTCTGCATGTTTGTTCCAGTCTTCCTGAGTTGCAGTAAACTTTTCTGCATCTGCACCCTGACGAATGATTGTGATTGAATTCATTTTATCACCCTGTGCAACAGCATTTACAACAAGCTGGCTAGCCTCATCAACAACCTTTCCGAAAATTGTGTGCTTTCCGTTGAGCCAGTCTGTTGGAACATGTGTGATGAAGAACTGGCTTCCATTTGTATTTGGTCCTGCATTTGCCATTGCAAGATATCCAGGCTTGTCAAAAGAATACTTGTCGCTCCATTCATCAGCAAACTTGTATCCAGGTCCACCTGCACCAGTTCCCTGAGGATCTCCACCCTGAATCATGAAATCAGCAATAACGCGGTGAAACTTAAGCCCGTCGTAGAACTTCTTTCCCTTTGCTGCATCAAGAGTTCCTTCTGCAAGACCAACAAAATTTGTAACTGTAAGTGGAGTATCCTTATAGAACAGCTCAAGAACAATATCACCCTTAGTTGTGTTGATTACGGCAAATACGCCTTCCTTTCCTTCCAAAACCTTTTTCTTATCCATAGATTTACATCCTCCGAATTCAAGAATTGCACAGGCAAAAAGCAATGCAAAAATCAATTTTCTCATTTCAAATCCCTCCTGATTAAGCCTTCAATTCCATGAGAAACCAGTCATAGATTGCTGTCAGCCTTGCAGTAAGCGAGTTCTGCATTCTGGTTTCAAGCACTCCGACTGAAAGGAATTTCGACTTCACTGTCATATAAACTACTGCATAATCATCGCACAAAGTCAGCACAAGATTGATTTGCAGGTTGTCCGGCTTGACTGCCTTAATGGGGCCAAATGACACTGGCGTTGTATTCACAAGTGACATGGCTATTTCGTTTTCAGTCTGACTGTAAACAACCTTGTAGTTTGTCTTGCCAAGAGAATTGTCATTCAATAGACAATACTGAACCTGACCATTTGCGCTTCCGGATGTTCTGTCTGCAACCTTAGTTGTGCTTTCAGGCCCCGAAATACAGTAAGCATCCCTATAAAGCTCCATCCACTTGCCCTTGCCATGAGAATAATACTTCATTCCCTGCATTTTGCTTATGGATCTCAATATTTCAGATGCCCTGTTAATTGAAATTTTGTCCCGTGGAATAAGATACAGATTCTCACCTACCAGACTTGGTTCAGCAATATCATTCTTTCCAGACGAAACAATCTTTCTTGAAAGCTCAGTTGACGGCATCAAGGAATATGCTGTATTTGCACCCTTGAATTTGTTGTTCTGAATCTTTCCTTCTTTTTTCAAAGTTTCAAAGTGTGCACTTCCAACAATATCCTGTGCTGAATATGCTGAAACAGCAGACACCAGAACAAGTGCAGCCATAGCCACACCAAAAAATCTTTTCATTCACAATCCCTTAGGATCAGCGTACACCCTTATAGATTACGCGTACCTGCTTATATAAACCATCTCCCTCTGATTTGGTTTCAACATCTGCAATATCATTTAATGTTGTGTGAATAAGGCGGCGCTCAAATGGATTCATTGGCTCAAGCAAAACAGAAGACTTTCTCTGACGAACTTTGTCTGCTGTAATGTATGCAAGGCGAACCAGTGATTCTTCACGACGAATCCTGTAGTTTTCAGTATCAAGAATAATGCGAACATCTTCACGTCCAAGGTGACCTGCATAAACATTCACGAGAAGCTGCATTGCATCCAGATTCTTTCCCTTGCGTCCGATGAGAATTGAAGAAGACTCACTTGTAAGCTTAATCCCAATCTTCTTTTCTTCACGGAACATTACTTCAACTGCAACTTCATATCCCATCTTCTCAATAAGACTCTTTGTAAATTCAACAAGTTTCTGTTCAAATTCATCCTGTGGCATTGGATTTGCAACAAATGAATTTGACGGCATCTTTCCATCAAATTCTGGAGAAACCTGATTCTGTGAATCAACTGTATGAACACGAATCTTTACATATCCAGTCTTAAACAATGACTTCTTCTGAGATTCAAGAATCTCAACATCAAACTGATCTTTTTCCAAACCAAGTTCTGCAGCTGCCTTTTCGATGGCTTCCTTTTCTGTTTTTCCTTCGTACTCGTATGTCATAATATTACCTCTATAAATTGACAGTTCATACTGCCATGAATTCTATCTTGTCTTCTTCTTGCCGTTCTTGAACTTAAGTGCATTTGCATTTACCGGCTTTGATGCAGCAATCTCACTTCTTTTTTTCTTCATAACACTGTTGATAATAAGCTGCTGTCCAATCTGAAGAATGTTGCTGACTGTCCAGTAAAGAAGAAGTCCACTAGGAACATTGTAGAACAGGAAGAAGAACATAATTGGCATACCATATATCATGAACTTCATCTGTGCCTGAGTTGTTCCACCGGCATTTCCAAACTGAGTAATCTTTCCGTTGAGAAGCTGTGATCCGGTATAAACAAATGGAAGTATTCTCAAGTTATTCATCGTAAATGATGAAATGAGGAAAATATTTTTGTTCCATGTCCAGATTGAATCACCAGTTGAAAGATCATCAATCCATCCGGAAATAAAGCTTGCACCACGGAATTCAAAGTAGTTGTTGAATACATTGTAAAGTGCAAACAAAATGAACATCTGGATGATCATAGGAAGACATCCGCTCATAGGATTGTATCCGGCTTCCTTATAAAGTTTCTGCATTTCCATGCCAAGCTTCTGCCTGTCATTTGCATACTTTGACTGAAGTTCCTGCATCTTTGGCTGAAGTTCCTGCATCTTGAGAGAACCCATTGCACTTTTCTTGTTGAGCGGGAAAAGAACAATCTTAAGAAGGAATGTGAGTACAATAATTGCAACACCCCAGTTCTTAACAAGCAAATAAATCTTTTCCAAAGCCCACTTGAGTATTACTTCAATCCAGAAGAAGAATCCGCTTGTCTGGAGAGCCTGATTGAATTCAGCCTTTGAGATTCCCCATGCATTCTTTGACTGATCATTGTACTTGATAAGTTCTGATTCGCTTCTTGGTCCAACGTAAACATAGTAAGTATCATTTACACTCTTTGACTTGATTGCACCACGTGTAAGATAAAGCTGTGCGTTTTCAAGTTTTACAGCACCATCACCTTCATTGATTGTCTTGCAGACTGGAAGCATTGATTCAGGGTTATTTGGCTTAACAATCATTGTAAAATACTTTCCGGCAATACCAGCCCATTTGTATTCCTTATTGAATGTCTTATCAGTAATTGCCTTATCAAACTTTTTTGTTCCGTTCAATGCAACATACTGGCGAACTTCATAACGGTTCTTCTTGTCAAAGCTTGGCCCGATCTGTGGAGCTGTTCTCAAAGAATATGCAGCACCATTCAAATCCAGTTCCGTATTCTCGTCATCTGCAAGAATTGAAACATCAAGCTTGAACACATAATCATCCGGAGCAAAAGTATATCTCTTTCCCAGCTTAATCTTGTGAGTTTTTCCAGCAGAATCCTTAACCTCATAGTCACGGCTAAAGATAATTGTATTATTATCCTTCTGAGTTACCTTGAACGGTTCATTGAGAGCTTCCTCAGAGTTTCCTCCAAAGGCAAGACTGAATGCCCTGTTTGATGAAGTAATGTTTTTTACCATCTCAACGCCGTCACCAGAATCCTTGTCCTTGTGCTCAATAAGCTTGAGGCTCTTTACGTCTCCACCACGATTTGTGAGAACAACAACAAATTTATTTGTCTTGATTTCATAATCCCTGATTGCAACAACTGGTTCTGCTGCTTCACCTTCAGTATTTTCTGCTGATTCTGAAGTTTCTCCAGCGGCCGAAACAAGTTCCATTTCTTCCTTGAGCTGTGCTTCTTTCTTTTCTTTTTCTATCTGTGCAATTGCCTGCTGTTCAGCTGCTTTCTGCATCTGGCGTGGAGCCACAAACTTAACCTGAACAAAAACAGATGCTACAATGATAAAGAATGACAAAACCACAGCAATGATTGTGTTTTTTTCCATTGTGATTTCCTTATTTCAGGCCATCACGGAACCGGATCATACCCACCTTTGCAGTATGGATTACATCTGAGAATCCTTTTAATGGCCAGATAAAGCCCCTTTATGGGACCATGTTTCTGAATTGCCTCCAAAGAATACTGCGAACATGACGGAGTAAACCTGCAGCATGGAGGAAAGAATGGTGAGATACAAATTTGGTAAAACCGTATTAACAGGACAAAAAATTTCACAAAGAAATTTCTGAGTCCCTTAATAAACCAGCTTTTTTGCATAATGCCTTAAATTGAGCACACCGCGAGAGGAACGAGTCATTTCCGGGATAAACTAGAAAAAGAATATCAAACCCGGTGTTCAGGTATGCTTTTAAAAAACGATATGTTTCCCGGCTAAAACGCTTGGAAGCATTTCTTTCCACAGCATTTCCATAGCCTCTGGGAAGGGGGAATGCAATTCTATTGTATCCCAATTCATTTTCAAGGCAAAACAGTTTTGCACCGTATGTGCTGAATTTCTTCCCAGTTTTAAAAAGTTTCTGGATGTCGGTAGGACGCTTTATATGCTCATTGCGTCTAAAACGTCCTGTCTTTAACAAATCCGTATCCATCCTAATTCAATAAATCAGTAAGGCTTCTTTTCGTCTGAAACTGTAAGCTTATGGCGACCCTTAGCTCTTCTTCTAGCAAGAACCATGCGTCCACCGCGAGTTGCCATGCGAGCTCTAAAACCAAATTTTCTATTGCGCTTTACTTTACTTGGTTGATATGTACGTAACATAATACGACTCCTCAATATATAAAATTAATTTTCCTATTAAAGTAGGTTTGATACTAGCATAAATTCAAAAAATCAGTCAATAAGCAGACATAAAATAGACCATCCGGCTGCCACATTACCCCTTATTTCTCATCTTCCCAAGACTTGAAAATGGCCTTTAGAGAATCCGGAAGTTCATTTTGGGAAGAACTTACAGGTTTCTGAGGCAAATCAATTCCAGCCTGACGATCAGCCTGTTCCTGTTTTTCCAGCTGTTCTTCCATGCGCCGGCGAATCTGAGCAGGATCTTCAATCGGAACATCCACCAGGTCCCTGCCCTGCCCCCTCAACTTGAAGGCAAGACTTTTTATTTTCAGGTCCGGGAATTTCATCTGAAGGCCCTTAAGAATATATGACTTGTGAAACTGGATAAGATTTATCCATCCCGGATGATCAGCCTCTACAAGAAGCATATTGTTTTTCAAGTCTACCACTCTGCTGTGGGATGCCATATTCTCACCTTCATGAGAATTTTTTGACGGATCTGCAGAATGGATTCTCGAAAGAATTTTCTTCCATTCATCAGAAAGAGTAACTGCTTTTTCTATTTCATCAGGATGTATGTTATCAAATACCCTGCTGATTACCTGATTGATTGAAGAAATATCGTCATGCATTTAGAAACGCATCAAGTCCTTTTTGGAATCAATACTTGCCTTTGCCGCAGCCTCTACAATATCTTCCATTGTGATGGTTCCATCTGCAGCTTTCTTTGCACAGTTTTCATTTTTCTTCCATGCACACAAAATTCCACGTGAAGAATTTACTGTTCCCCCGCACTTTTCAAGAAGAGTACCACAAATCTTTGCATCTCCACCCTGAGCTCCATAACCAGGAATAAGGAAGAAAATTTCCGGATATGCTTCACGAAGCATGCGTGCATCACTTTCTTCTGTACAACCAACAACTGCACCAACAGGAGAACATGTCTGGTCAGAATATGTGTTTTTCATTTCAAGGCGGATTCTTTCAAGTTCTTCTCCAACCTTGTCCAGAACACGCCCACCTTCCTTGAGTTCCTTCTGTTCAATATCAACCATTCCGGGATTAGATGTTCTCAAAAGCACGAAAATTCCCTTTCCCTTTGATGCACAATATTCTGTGAAAGGTTTCAGTGTATCAAAGCCCATGTATGGATTAATTGTGATAATGTCTGTTTCAAAATCACCTGAAAAATGAGCACGGGCATAGGCTCCGGCAGTTGCAGCAATATCTCCGCGCTTAATGTCAGAAATGCAGATAAGTCCGCTTTCACGAACCATCTTCAGTGTCTGAGCATATACTTCAAGACCTTCAAGTCCCATAGCCTCATAATAGGCAATCTGAACCTTAAAGCAGCATGCACTCTTGTCTTTTGAAACTCTTTCAATAAGAGCCTTGTTGTAAGCAAGAACAGCCTGAGCAGGTGTCTTGTAATTCTTAACAATGTTTTCTGGTATATAAGAAGGATCAGTGTCCAAGCCAACGCAAAGTGGTCCGTTTAATGCGGCCAGTTCCTGTAATATCTGCATATTGTGTTTCATGAAGTCAATTATAATAGAATCCTAAAAAAAAGCAATTTTCCATAAGACCTTTCACAAGCATGCATATAAACTATTATCTTCCAGTAATTCTCTGTATACTGATTGCATGAGCGAAGGAATTTTTGACAGAACAAAGCTTCTTCTGGGAACTGAAAACTTCCAGAAAATTGAAACAAAGAACATTCTGATTTTTGGAGTCGGTGGAGTAGGTGGATTTGCAGCAGAAGCATTGGTC
Source organism: Treponema sp. (assembly GCA_016294035.1). GTDB lineage: Bacteria > Spirochaetota > Spirochaetia > Treponematales > Treponemataceae > Treponema_D. The sequence continues at coordinate 87,754 of JAEDCT010000007.1, forward strand.
AGAAGCGGAATCCATCATCTTACAATCGTGGATAATGACACCGTGAACATTACAAACATCAACAGACAGATCATTGCAACAACAAAAACCGTGGGACAAAGCAAAGTTCTGGCAATGAAAAACCGGCTTCTTGAAATTAATCCGCAGGCTCAAATTGAAGCTCGGCAAATGTTTTTCCTTCCAGAAAATTCATCAGAAATTGACTTCACTAAATTCGATTACGTAATTGATGCAATTGATACGGTCAAGGCAAAAGTCCAGATTGTTCTTGAATGCCAGAAAGCCGGAATCAAACTCATAAGCTGCATGGGTGCCGGGAACAAACTTGATCCTTCCCAGTTCAAATTCGCAGACATCTACAAAACCAGCGTCTGTCCTCTGGCTCGGGTAATGAGACAGGAAATGAAAAAACACGGCGTAAAAAAACTCAAAGTTCTGTTTTCAACTGAAAGTCCTGTTCAGCGTTCAGATGACAACAATCGCATTCCGGCCAGCATTGCCTTTGTTCCATCTGTTGCAGGATTAATGATAGCCGGAGAAGTAATCCGAGATTTAATTGGCAGACCGTAATTTTAAGAATCATTGATTGAAACTCATTTTTTTTTGAGATAGAATTTGCTTATGGACAAATCATTCTTTTCTATTGACAAATACAGGCAAGATAACATACGCGCCATTGATGCCAGATTTGAAGCACAAAAAATTGCATTTGCACCCCTGACATTCCAGGCTATCAGGGCACTGCTTGAACTGGGCATTCTCAAGGAAATCGAAAATTCCGGCGATGACGGAATCAATGCCAGAGAACTTTCAAAAAAACTTGGAATCAGTCTGTATGGAATCAACGTGCTGACTGAAATGGCACTTGGAATGAATGTCCTGAAACTGAATCCAGACTGCAGTGAAGAAAAACTTGTTCTTGGTAAAACCGGATGGTTTTTGTTGAACGACGAACTTACCAGAGTAAATTTCAACTTCACAAATGACATCTGCTATAAAGGTGCATTTGAACTGAAAGATTCAATTCTTGAAGGCAAACCGCTGGGACTCAGGGAATTTTCTGACAAATGGACCGTCATCTACGAGGGACTTTCTCAGCTGGACGAAAGGTCAAAAAAATCATGGTTTGAATTTGATCATCATTATTCAGACATTGCCTTTCCAAATGCACTGCCAATAGTTTTTGACAACAGGAATAATCCAAAAACAATTATTGATATTGGCGGAAACACAGCCAAATGGTCCATTGCCTGCTGTAAATTCAATGAAAATGTAAAAATGACAATTGTTGACTTGCCTGGTCAAACTGCAGTTGCAGAAAAAAATGCAGAAGCCGCCGGATTCAAAGACAGAATTTCCACTTGCTCAGGAAATGTCCTGGATGAATCAACTGTCCTTCCTAAAGATGCTGATGCCTACTGGATGAGTCAGTTTCTGGATTGCTTCAGCCTGAATCAGATAACAAAAATTCTCAAAAAAATTTATGCGGCTGCAAATTCAAATTCCAGAATCTATGTACTGGAACCACTTTGGGACAAGCAGAAATTTGAAGGCAACGCATATTCAGTAATGGCTACGTCCCTTTACTTTACATGCATGGCAAACGGCAACTCAAAAATGTACAGGTTTGGGGAAATTGTGGAAGCAATTGAAGAAGCAGGTTTCAAACTGGAAGATGCACACAATGACCTGGGCTCAAATGCCTATTCACTTTTAATTTTCAGGAAAGCATAGACAATGAATATTTACATTTCAGATGCAGTAAGCTGGATTCCTGATGAAGACAATTCTGCACCAAAACTGAATTTTACAGATCCTCTTTTCAAACGCAGATTCAGCCAGATTACAAAAATGACTGTTCAAGTTGTTCATGATCTTCTTGAAAACAGAAAAGACCTGAAGGATTCAAAACTTTTCTTTACTTCTTTTCGTGGTGAAATCAAAAGAGAATTCACAATCAACAAGACTCTCATCGAAGACAAGATGGTTCTTCCTGCAGCCTTTTCACTTTCGGTTTTCAATGCACCCATTGCCGCAGCCACTATTGCACTTAATCTCACAGGGGGATACACAGTTGCATTTCCATCTGAATCAAGCCTGAAAAATTCCCTTCTGACTGCAATTGCTCCAATACTGTGCGGTGACGAGGAAAAAATTGCTTTCATTTATGCCGATGAAAAAATCCCGGAAGAATATTCAGAAATCAACACATATCCTGATCAACCTTTTGCCTTTGCATGTGTTCTTTCATCAAGAAAAACCAGCAGATCTATTTTGCTTGAAGATAAATTTCTTGATCTGTCTCCAAAAGATTTTCTTGAGGTTATTACATGACTGAAGAAGAAAAATACAATGGACTCAATCTTCCAGAAATTCAAAATTATCCCGCATACTGGTACAGAATCCTTTCTAAATTATTTTTCATTTTCACATTCGGTCTTGGTTCAGTTATTCTTTCTATCATTATATTTCCCGTTCTAAGAATTTTTATTCATCCCAAAATCAAATTCCAGGTACAGGCAAGAAAATTAGTTTCAGCATCTTTCAGATTTTTTTGTTTTCTCATGAAGATTTTCCATGTTTCAAAACTACAGACAGAAAACCCGGCAGCCTTTAAAAACTTCCATTCAAAAATAATTGTTGCAAATCATCCGTCACTTCTGGATTTTGTCTACCTTATGTCCCTTATTCCAAATGCCGACTGCATTGTTTCTGAAAAACTCAAGAAAAACATCATAGGTGGAGTTGTCTGTCAGGCTTACATAACAAACTCCATGGACTTCAACCTGCTTTGCGAAAGATGCAAAAAAACTTTAGATCAGGGAAACAACATAATCATTTTCCCAGAAGGAACACGCACTCCACGCCAGGGAACCACTTCCTACAAAAAGGGGGCTGCACGAATTGCCCTGTACTGCAGCAAAAACATTCAGCCGGTGTTTATTGGCGGCTCAGACAAATACGGACTTGGAAAGCACAATCCACTGTGGTCATATAATCATGTTGAACCATATTTGTATGACCTGAAACTTCTTGAAGAAATTCACATTCAGGATTTCGCCGGATTATCAGAAACAATTGCCGCAAAAAGAATCACAGACCTGATACACAAAAAAATCCTTGAAGCAAACGAAACTTACAAATCAAATCATCCACTTTGCAAGACTATCAATAATGTCATTTAATTTCAGGAATATTCCCTCACGGACAGAATGAATAATTACATATAAAAATACTACCAGTCAGTCATAGACTGCCAAAACCGCTAGCTAGCGTCGCTACACACGCAGTCCGGCAAGGAAACTATCTTTCCGTCCTGCGAGTGTTTTCGTCAGTCTCTGCCTTCCTTCCCGTATTTTTATAAAACACTTGACTACTGTCCGTAAGGGGATATTTCCGTTTAATTTTACTTCAATTCATGATACACTTTATTCAGGTGGGAACAATGAAATTTAAATTTATGTGGATAATGTCTCTTGCCCTGATTTTTATGTCATGCGGTCAGGAAACACCCGAAATGACTTTAGAGCAGATTGCTGAGTACACAAAACGTTCAGGCGAACTTCTTCTTTCAAAAACACAATACAAACCTTTGGATTCAAAAAAACATGAGCCTGGAATAGTTGGTGGAACCTGGAATGCCACTACACTTTCTGATCCAAAAACTTTCAATCAATACATTGGTGAGCGAGACGGTGAAAGTGCAGGTCTTATTTCTCAAACTCTTGATTATCTTGTTGACTATGATTCTGTGACAAAATCATGGATTCCCCGTGCAGCATATTTTGAAATTGAAACTGATTCAAAAAAGGGAACACTCACAGTTCACTATACCCTTCGCGAAAATCAGTGCTGGTCCTGGTACAATCAGGAAAAAACTGTTCCCGTAACATCAGACGATTATGTTTTCTGGTACAACGAAATTGCCGGCAACAAGGAATTCCAGTGTTCCGCATATAACAGTCAGTTTGTCACAATGGAAGACGGTAGCCAGGCGCACATTGACTGCATCAAAATTGACGACAGACGATTTGATTTTGTTTTCCCGCGCATAGTTGCAGATCCCCTTCTTGCAACAAACATGGAAAGCTGTCCTTCTTTTATTTACAAAAAAGCACTGGAAGAAGATGGAATTGATGGAGTCAAGAATCTCTTCAATGCATCTTCTGACCCAAAACTTTTGCCTTCAATGGGAAAGTGGTACATTTCAGAATATACTCCGGCACAAAGACTTGTTTTAAAACGAAACAAATTTTTCTGGGACAAAGATGAAAAGGGAATTTCAATTCCATATCCAGAAGAAAAAATAATTCAGATTGTCGGAAATCAGAGCACTGACTATCTTTTGTTCAATCAAGGAAAACAGGAAATATACCTGCCACGCCCCGAAGAACTTGATGCAGTAGTAAACAATCAAAATGACAAATACACTGTGTTCCGTGCAGACGGATCAAACTCAGCACAGATGTGGTCCTTCAACCAAAATCCAAAAAACAAGGATTCGGCTTACTACAAGTGGTTTACAAAAAAAGAATTCCGCCAGGCTATGAGCTGTCTTCTCAACAGAAGCAGAATCATCAATCAGACATATCGTGGCCTTGCTGAACCAAAATATGATTTCTTTCCAAGTGCAAATCCATTCTACAACAGTGATATTACACTCAAATACAGATTCAACTCTCAGCAGGCTGTATCTCTTCTTGAAAAAATCGGAATCAGGCAGGACTCCCAGGGAATCATGAGGGATGCTGACGGAAACAAAATTGAATTTGACCTTACAATAACTTCATCTGCTTCCGTGACAAATGACATTGCACAGATTATCAGTGACGAATGCGCCAAGGTTGGAATCACAGTAAATATCCGTCAGACTGATTTTCAAAAAATGGTAGAAATGCTCACAGCAACCTACGACTGGCAGACAATCATCATTGGACTTGGATCAAATTTATTCCCATCCCAGGGAAGCAATGTATGGCCTTCAAAAGGAAACCTTCATCTATGGCATCCAAATCAGGAAACACCGGCAACTGACTGGGAAAAAAGAATTGACTTTCTTTACAACGAAGGAAGCTACACCAACGACAAGAACGAAGCAAAAAAAATTTGGGACGAATATCAGACCATCCTTCTTGAGCAATGCCCTGTGATCTATCTGGTTCGTTCAAGAAGTTTCGTGGCCATTCAAAACCGCTGGAACCTTTCCAATTTTTATTTTGACAACATTAATGGCGCTGTAACAGATTACATCTGGCTGGAGGAAAAATAAATGAAAGCAAAAGAATTCTTTGGAACACTTGCCAGTACAATTGCATATCCATTCATTCAGTTCAGAAAAAAGTCTCCGCTTATTTCATTTATTTCAGGACGAATTGTAACAATGGCTGTCCTTCTCTTCCTTCTTGGATTTGCTCTCTTTGGATTAATGGCTCTTGCACCTGGAGACATTGTTGATCAGATGATGACCCAGCAAATCATGACCAGCACAGAAAGCATGCATAAATCTTCTGGAGCATCTTCGCAGGATTCTGCCTTCACATCAGAACAAAGCGCAAAACTTCGCGAAGAATTTGGAATCGACAAGCCTTTTTACGTTCAGTATTTTAACTGGCTTAACAGAGTCATAGTTCATCACGATCTGGGGCAAAGCCTTATTTCACGAGCACCTGTAAGTTTTCTAATTTCCAGCAGAATATGGAATTCAGTTCTGCTAAATTTAATCTCACTTGTTTTCATTACAATTTTTTCGTTTCTTCTGGGTGTTTATTTTTCCAGCAAGGCCGGCAGTAGAACTGATGTGGCCGCAACCTTCTTCGCCCTGTTCTTTCACGCGTTTCCGGGAATTCTTCTGTTGATTCTGCTTCAGCTTTTTGCATCAATTTCCGGCTTGTTTCCTGTAACAGCTTACCCTGATTTTCCCTTCAGTGATTCTCCGTTAAAATTTACATTCAGCTACACACATCACATTTTTCTTCCGCTGCTTGCATCATTCCTCGGTGGATTTGGAGGAACAATGAGAATGATCCGTTCAACAATGCTGGATCAGATGGGACTCCCCTACATCATGGCCTTGAGATCTCGTGGCATCAGCGAGAAAAAAGTCTATCTTGATCACGCATTCAAAAACACAGTCAATCCTTACATCACCGGAAGCGCAAACCTTCTTGCATCACTTTTCAGCGGAAGCCTGATTCTCGAAATCATCTTTGCCTATCCTGGAATCGGCCGGCTCATGTACGAAGCTGTAACCCAGCAGGATGTAAATCTTGTTCTTGCAAACAGCATGTTTGTTTCTGCACTGGTTCTTGTGGGAATGGTGATTTCTGATATTCTCCTTGCCGTAGTTGATCCTAGAATTCGCTACGGTTCAAACTAAGACCTGAGGTGATAAAATGAAAACTGTCTTTAAGTATTTGAAATCCAGGCCTCTTGCATTTGCATCCCTGATTGTTCTTGCAATATTTTACTTTTCCATGATTTTTGCCGAATTCATTTCCCCATACACACCAAACCGTTCTTTTTCAGAAGACACATTCCACCCGGGAAACATTGAGCTTACTTCCAGCGGATTCATGGTTCGTGAAATGCGCGTTCTGGACAACGTTACATGGAAATACGCCAGAGTGAAGGGACTTTTCCATTCACTTGATTTTTTTGTTCACGGAGAAGAATACAAGCTTCTGGGATTCATTCCCTGCGACATTCATCTGTTTGGAACAAAAGACAACGCCTATCCTGTATTTTTACTTGGTGCAGATAACCTGGGTCGTGATTTGTTTTCCAGAATAATTTATGGCTCCAGAATTTCTCTCACCATTGGTTTTGTTGCAAGTGCCATTTCGCTTTGTCTTGCTATTATTTTTGGCGGTCTCGCCGGATTCTATGGCGGAACTATCGACTGGTCAATCATGCGCTTCAGTGAATTCTTCATGCTGATTCCCGGACTTTACCTGATTCTGTTCCTGCGTTCTCTCCTCAATACTTCAATGGACTCTGGAAAATCCTACATGATAATCACGCTCATTCTTTCTCTCGTAGGCTGGCCTGGAAGTGCAAGAACCCTCCGAGGCATGATTCATTCCATCAAGCGGGAAGATTTTGTTCAGAATGCAATTCTCGAGGGAACTCCTTCAATCGTCATAATTTTCAGACACATTATCCCGCAAATTTCCAGTCTTCTCATTGTAAGCACAACTCTTTCCGTGCCTGGATTCATTATGAGTGAAACTACACTTTCTTATCTTGGACTTGGTATCAGCGATCCTGCAGTTAGCTGGGGTTCACTCATTAATCGGGACATTTCCACACTCAATAACCTCAAGCTTTTCCCATGGCTTTTGTTCCCAGTCTGGATTCTTCTTGCAGTCACTCTTGCATTCAACTTCATTGGTGATGCACTTCGAGACTACTTTGATCCATTCCACACTGTTTTCAAAAAATCACTGTTCTCAAGAAAATCAAAATGCAAAAGCAAAACCGGAATTTCAGCAAAAAACAAAAATGACTCATTCCTTTCAGTTGATGACCTTCACGTTACCTTCACTCTTTACCGCGGAAAAAAATCAGTTCAGATTCAGGCCGTTCGCGGAATCAGCTATTCCATGAATCAGGGAGAAATTCTGGGAATCGTTGGAGAGTCGGGATCAGGAAAATCTGTTTCAAGCACTGCAATTCCAGGACTTCTTGGAGCCAATGCTGATATTTCAGGCAATATTTTTTTCCAGGGAACTGATCTCACAAAACTTTCACAAAAGGAACTGCGCGAATATCGTGGCAAAAAAATCGGTTATATTTTCCAGGAACCCGGACGATCTTTTGACCCGCTTCAGAACATCGCAAAAGTTTTTGAAGAAACTCTCAAAAATTCCAATCCGCTTTTGACAAAAGAAGAATGCTCCGAAAAAACAATTTCTCTTCTCAGGGAAGTCGGTTTGCCTGATCCGGAAAAACGTCTCAAGAACTTTCCACATCAGTTCTCAGGCGGGCAGCTTCAGAGAATCAGTATTGCACTTTCTCTTGCACAGGGTTGCCAGCTTCTCATTGCCGACGAACCAACCACTGCACTGGACGTAACAATTCAGGCACAGATAGTTCAGCTTCTGTCTGATTTAAGAAAAAACCGTTCTCTTTCAATTATTTTCATCAGCCATAATATTGACCTGGTTGCCGCATTGTGTGACAACATTATTGTCATGTATGGCGGATTGATTATGGAAAGAGGATCCTCAGATAAAATAATGAACAACCCGAAACACCCGTACACAAAGGCACTTCTTGCTTCAAGTCCAAAATTCGGAACACATTACGACGACACCAGATTAAAGGCAATTCCCGGAAGAGTCACAGATCCTGCAAACCCGGAACCAGGCTGCCCCTTTGCTCCAAGATGTTCTTCTGCAACTGAAGAATGCAAAAACCTGGAAACAAAGAAATGCATTTTGACTGAAGGTTAATTTTGCAGAACATCAACAAGATGCGATCCGGCCCCAAGAAGGTCTGGTCGCTCTGCATTGCACAACTGAAACTCTATGAACTTCTGAAAGGATTCTTCACTCATTGCATTCAGCTGGCGTCTCATATAGTCTGAAGGCCCATCTGGTGAAAAAATCTTTATACGCTTGAGTCCTGTTTTTTCATTCAGTCTGTTTATGTCATCAAGGCCCACATAATCATAAAGCTCATCATCTGGCGAATGAATCTTGAAATTTGAATCTACTCTATTTTCACTCATCAGGCTAGAAATTCTGTCCTTGTCAAAACAATATGTGAGAATGCTGTAATCATTCATTACGTAGGCCGCAAGAATCACTCCACCCTTTTTTGTAACACGCATTGCTTCCCTAAATGCAATCAGCTTTTCATCATCACCATGAAGATGATACAGAGGACCAAAAAATATTGTCACGTCAAAAGTATTGTCTTCAAGAAAATGAATATTCTTTGCGTTTCCCGGCCAGATTTTTACTTTTGCATGCTTTGATTCCAGCACCTTGAGATTTGCCTCACATAATTCAACTGCCGTAACATCATATCCTTCACTGGCAAGTGCAACCGAGTATCTTCCAGTTCCAGCACCCAGATCAAGAATTTTCTTCGACTTATCTCCATTGAGAATTTCATGGATATACTTCATTGAAACTGTGTATTCAACAAGACCATGCCGCGTGGTCAACCTGTGATCTTCATTGTGCTTTGCATAATATTCTTGTAGTGTCATGATCTTAAACTCGTTCTTTCTGTTCAATTAATTATATATGGTAATCTCCATAAATTTCAATTTTAGAATTTCGGCATATATTCACTAAAAAAGTTAATTATGGTAAACTTCCTTATCATTTTTAGAGGAATTAATTATGAAAGAAATTTCTAAGCTTTTGGATTACCGCCCGGAGATTCGTGTTCTCGATGCAACATTGCGTGATGGCGGACTTGTTAACAACTTCAGATTTTCAGATGAATTTGTTAAGGATCTATATCAGACAAATATTAAGGCCGGCGTAGACTATATGGAATTTGGATACAAGGCTGATACAGATATTTTTAAGGAAGAAGATTTTGGAAAGTGGAAGTTTTCCAAGGATGAAGACATTCGTGCCATCGTTGGTGACAATGCAGATACTGGACTCAAGATTGCAGTTATGGCTGATGTTGGACGCTGTAACTTCAAGAGAGACATTCTTCCAAAAAATGAAAGTCCAATTGATTTGATTCGTATTGCCTGCTATATCCACCAGATTCCAGCAGCAATTGAAATGATTGAAGATGCTCACAAGAAGGGATACGAAACAACTTGTAACATCATGGCTATTTCTACAAGCGGTGAAAACGACTGGCGTGCAGCTCTGGACATGGTATGCAAATCAAGTGTTGATGCAGTCTACATTGTTGACAGCTATGGTTCACTTTATCCAGAACAGATTCAGCGCATTTGCCACCTTTACAAGGAATACAGTGACAAGTACAAGAAAGAACTTGGTATTCACGCTCACAACAACCAGCAGCTTGCCTTTGCCAATACTATCGAAGCCTGTGGTGACGGTGTAAATATTCTTGATGCAACTTACGGATCAATGGGACGCGGTGCAGGAAACTGTGCAATGGAACTTCTTCTTGGATTCCTAAAGAACCCTAAGTACAATGTTTACCCTGTTCTTCAGTTCCTGGAAAAGCATATTCCTCTTCTCAAGAAAGAAGGTGCAATCTGGGGATATGATATTCCTTACCTTCTCACAGGTCTCTTGAACCAGCACCCGCGTGATGCTATTGAATTTGCAAATAAAAGACGCACTGATTACGCTGATTTTTGGAATTACCTTACTGGAAGAGATTAATCTTCATAAATTTTAATAAATGAAGGGGCTGACCAAAAAGTTCGTTGCGTAGCGTCATTCCGAACTCGCTTCGGAATCTATGCACTGTATATAGCATAGATGCTGAATCAAGTTCAGCATGACAATACTTATTGGTCAGCCCCATTTTATTCTTTAAAATCAAATAGTTTTTTTTGTAAATTTATTCAGACTTTGACTTCAATCTTCTGTTTCTGATGTACAAAACTATTCCCAGGGTAATTCCTGCAGCAATCATTCCAAAACACAGAACCTGCCCTGTGCTTATATTCAACAATGATGTATTCGTATACAGAGCCGCCCCTTCTTCTTTTGCAAATCTGTAACCAATATCGGCATCCGGCTCCCGGAAATATTCAATAAAAAATCTGAAGAATCCGTATCCGGTACAGTATACTGCTGTCAAAAATCCGTCAAAAGGCTTCTTCTTTCTGATAAACCAGAGGATTATACCAAGAACAATTCCTTCAAATAATGCCTCATAAAGCTGACTTGGATGTCGAGGCAAGTTTATTATTTTCGTTGTTACTTCCATATTAATTTCTGCAGCAAAATTCTTTACCCATTCAATACTTGAACTGAATTTTTCTGCGCGAGGAAAAATGACACCCCATGGAACTGTAGTAATTCTACCATACAATTCTCCATTCATAAAGTTTCCGATTCGGCCAAATGTATAACCAAATGGAATGGCAACTGACATACAGTCAACCCACTTCCACAGATTTGCCTTATGCTTTCTGCACCAGAAAATCAGGCCAAGAAGACCGCCAATAAACCCGCCATGATATGACATTCCTGCAAGGCCGGTAAACACACCGGTTTTTGTGTCAAAAGGCCAGAAAATAAGCCATGGTTTTTCACGATAAATTCCAGAAGTATCATAAACAAGTGTTGAAAAAACTCTTGCACCAACAAGAAGAAAAATTATTCCCGTTGCAAGAAAACTGAAAACATCATCCTCAGTTACTTTTTTTTCCGGACTATTCAATGCACCTTCTTTCATCTGTCTTAACAGCAAATAATATGCCGTTGCAAATGCAAAAATGTACATCAATCCATACCATCGGATTAATCCAAGAAGCGGAACTCCAGGGAAAATTTCCGGATGAATCCAGCTTGGGTAATCAATATAAAGAAGTGTTTCCATACTTTCTTAAACCTTGAATCCTTTTGAGGCTGCTTCAAGCAATTTTTTCTTGAGAAGAAGATTTTCTGCACGAAGCTGGGTAATTTCGTACTGCTGCTGTTTCAAAGTTTCTGCAAGTTCACCTGCCGTAAGAGCACCTGTTCCTGCAAGCTCCTCAACGTATGCCATTTTCTGGCTGAAATCATCATTTGCTTCTTCATTTGCAACTTCAAATGATGTGTCTGAAGCCTGAGTAATATCATAATCATCGTCAAACTTAAGTGTCTCTGACTGAATAACCTTTTCTGCAATTCTGTAGATTGCCTGACCAATAATTGACTGGGGCTTATAGCGGATTACAGGAAGTCTTGCCGCAAGAGCCTTGTCCTGAAGTGTATCGCGGTAAATTACACCAAGATGCTCAAGATCAAGTCCAAGATACTGCTGACATGACCTGCGGATTTTCTGAGCCCTGTCTGCATCCTTTGGATCATCAATCATGTTTAAAACCAGTCTTGGATGGAATTCTGACAGTCTTTTCTTAAAAAGAGCATTTGCTTCCGGATCCACCTGATCCAGAGACTCAATAAGTTTTGGTATGTAAAGTCTCTGCAATGAAGATGAATCTTTCTTCAGTTCTTCAAGATAATTGTAGGCCTTGCTTCCCTTCTTGAAAGTGTTGTACATCATTCTGAACACAACATTCTTCAGGAACAGATAACCGTTGAGAGTTGCCGTTACAGTCGGTGCAGTAACAACAATTCCCTGAGGAGAAAGAAGGAACATATCTAGAATTGTCAAATGTGTTCCAGCCCCCAGGTCAAGAATCAGATAATCTGCATCAATCTTGTTGAAATTCCTGATAAGCTCATTTTTCTGAGAAACCTTAAGTGAAGTAAGTCCCGGAATTTCTGAATCACCTGCTATGAACGAGACATTTTCATATTCTGTTGGAAAAATTATTGATTCAAATGGTGTCTCGCCAGAAAGATAGGTTCCGACTCCAACCTTTGGGGAATTTTGACCAATTACAAGGTGAAGATTTGAAGAGCCAAGGTCCAGGTCGGCAATAACTACTTTCTTTCCTGCCTGACCCAAAGCAATTGCCAGATTGGCACTCAAAAGGCTTTTTCCTACGCCACCTTTACCACTAGCTACTGGAATAATCTGCATGTTTATAATTATAACACATAAATTGTATATATGGAAACTACTAATAATTGCAATTTTTCCCCCGGCGTTTTCTGGATCATATTTTTTTTATTCCTGACATGAAATGGCAATTTCATTCAAATTTTATGCTACAAAATAGACAAAAAATAGTTTATGAATTAAAATATATTAATAATTGATACTTTATTTTTAAGGAGAATTAAATGAAATTTTCAAAGAAAATGATGTTTGGTGCAGTAGCACTTATGATGGCTGCATCACTTGTATTTACAGGATGTCGTGATGAAGAAGGTTCAGCAGATGTAAACATTAGCTGGAGCGGTAATGGAAACATCGCTACTGTTTTGGGAACAAATGACAGTGATGATGCTTATGCTCGTAAATTCGAAACAATGAGAACCAAGCACATTGACTACACAGCAACTGCAACATGGAACAAGGGATATGCCGGTGTTATCGGTGTTGTGTTTGGATTGTCTAAGAATGCTGACGGAACATACAACTTCGGTGTTGTTGGTCTTGGCGACACAGGAGGAACAAACCCTCGCTACTATGTAAACCACTACGTTAACGTTGATCCACTTTCAATGGTTGGATCTGCTAATGACTTCCTCAACAAGGAAGGAAATAAGGCTCATGTAGACGGAGACTGCGATTGGATAACTCTTAAAGGAATCACAGCTGACGAAGACGGTAACTTCACTGTTGCCATCAAAGTTGCTCTCAAGGGAGAAGAAGGTGAAGATGGATACTACGAAGTTACTTTAGGTACAGAACTTGAAGAAGACGGAACTATCGCTGCAGCAAACAAAAAGGGAACAAAGGAAGTTGGCAAAACAACAAAGTTCACAGATAAAGATGGAAACAACGTAAAGTTCTCTGAAACTCCTAGTAAATGCACACAGACAGAAGCTGGTGTTTACGCAAACGTTTACACTGGAAAGTCATTGGCAGCAACAGTTGCTTTCTCTAACATCCGCAAATATGACGATGTTGCAGATGGCGAATAAATTTTAGCCTGAGCTGATTTTTGATGCCCTGGAGTATATGCTCTGGGGCATTTTTTTTGCTTTTCCCCATTCCAGGAAATTCCTCGAATTAAAAGTCAAAATGATTTATAATTTATGAAAGAATATACACAATTATTTCAAATGAATCTGGTTTTTGCTCGTGGATTAAATTATGAATTTTCTCTAAAAGACGGGACCCTGCCCTGGACAAATCACAAAGATCTTGCCGAAGACTGTAAGCATGACATGCAGCACTTTAAGAATCTTACAGTAAACAATATCATTCTTATGGGATTCAATACTTATAAGACTTTTTCCAGGCCACTTCCTGACCGGCTGAATATTGTTATAGACAAAAACTCTACCGTTTCAAATTTCATTAAAACTGATGACTTTAATTTCTTTCCAGATATTGAAAGTGCATTGACTTTTTTCAAGGACTGCAACAAACAGATATATCTTATTGGTGGTGCCAGACTCATTGAACAGTGCATTTCCAGAAATCTTGTTACCGGAACGGTTTACGAGACGATATTCAACAAATCATTTCCTGAATCATCAACCTTTGTTAAACCTCTGCCACCTGTGTTCATGCATTCTCAAACAATTCCACTAGGAAAAAATTCCAAAGTTCTTTGCCATAAATTTTATATTAATGAGCACCAATAAATTGTATTTTGATTATTCTATGTTGGAACAGATTATACATAGGTTGTTATGTGGACGGCTCACTGGGGGTGGTTTTGTAGAAATTTATTAAAAAAATTGATATTCTAAGAAAAATTATATTTTGTCATGTTTATACTCGTATGGAGGTATTTGTATGGACAAAAAAAAGATATCATTTTCTGAATTTATGTCAGAATTAAAAAAATCGGCAGAAAATTATTTTGAGTGTAAATGTATTTCTGAAAATTATGATGATAATGCAATTACACTTCACATGGAGAATGTGCTGAACGACTTTAACGAAGAATCAGCAAATGATAATTTTGACGCAGGCTTTGAGCCGTGGCACATCAACTATGTTTATCTAAATCAAAACACCGCAATTTATTCTTATAAATATTTAGATTCAGAGAGTGCGTAAAATGAATAAGAAAATTCCCTTTGTATCACTGTTTAGTGGGGCTGGCGGTCTGGACATGGGGTTTGAAAATCAAGGTTTTCAAACTGTTTGGGCAAATGATTTTGACAAAGATGCCTGCGAAACACACCGTGCTTGGTCTGATGCAGAAGTCGTTCAAGGTGACATCGGGCAAGTGAATTTCAATTCAATTCCAAAAACACCTTTTATTATTGGCGGTTTTCCATGCCAAGGTTTCTCTTTAGCAGGTCCAAGAAAATTGGATGACAAAAGAAATGTACTTTACCGTTATTTTGTAAAACTTGTTGAGAAAAAACAGCCTCTTGCATTTGTTGCTGAAAATGTAAAAGGTATTTTAACTCTCGGGGATGGTCAAATCATTGAAGCAATTTTGGAAGATTTTTCGTCAAAAGGCTATGATGTTGTTCCTACACTTGTAAATGCCGCTGATTACGGTGTGCCACAAGATAGAAATCGAGTAATCATTGTTGGTATAAAAAAAGACTTAGGAATAAAATATTCATTTCCAAAACCAACAAACAACAGAATGACATTAAAGGAAATTTTAAAAGATATTCCTGCACCTTCAAAAGATGAAGTTTGTAATGCACCATATTCTTCTCGCTATATGAGCCGTAATCGTAAGAGAAATTGGGACGAGCAATCTTTTACAATTCCAGCAATGGCAAAACAAGTAACTCTATATCCTGGTTCACCAGATATGGTAAAAGTTGGAACAGACTTGTGGCGTTTTGGTGACGGTGGAGAAACTCGCCGTCTAAGTTATAGAGAAGCAGCTGCAATTCAAACTTTCCCCAAAGATATGGAATTTAAAGGTGATTTGACAAGCAAATATAAACAGATTGGAAACGCAGTACCTGTAAAACTTGCAGAAGTTGTTGCAGAATCACTTTACCCTATTTTGGAGAATAATTATGCCTAGTCAGGAAATAACAGGAAAGGCTTTTGAGTATGCTTGTATAAAAACATTGTTTGATAAACTTAGTTCTCAAACAGATGTAGAATTATTGGAAGATGTAAATTTCAATAATACAAAATCTGCTTTTGAACAACTTACTGAGGCAGAAAAGAAAGATGACTTACTCGCCGCTTTACGAGGCGTAGAAATTATCGCCCCATTAGAGCCTAACCTTGCTTTTCCAGATGTAAAAGAGCCTTTAATTTTATCAATTCAACCCGATAAAAAAGGACAAAAAGGTGATGTTCGAGATGTACTTTGTGTTCGCAATGAAAAAGGCTGGAATATCGGTCTTTCTTGCAAAAACAATCACGAAGCTGTAAAGCATTCTCGTCTTTCAAGAACAATCGATTTTGGTAA
>JAEDCT010000046.1 GCA_016294035.1 Treponema sp.
GAATTATGAATTATGAATTATGAATTATGAATTATGAATTATGAATTATGAATTGACCAGCTCTTGCCATCGAAGCATCAATTATCAGTTTTTCTTTGAAAGGATTATCCTCACAAGCTCTGAGACAATCTCCCGCTCCCTGGGAGTCAGCCTGCTCAATGAGTTCTGAATGGGATCCTTCTGTTCGGTCTTTGCAGTATTCTCTCCCAAAACAAGATATTCAACCGTAACCCCAAGTGCCTGGGCAATCTTGACGGCATTTTCCACATTTGGCTGGCTTTTTGCGCCGGAAAGATACTTGTCCAAAGTGTTCTTGCTTATTCCTGTTTTTTGAGAAAGTTCTTTTATCTGAATATCCTGAAATTCAAGCTCTTTGTGAAGATTATCCCCAAAACTCATGGTTACATGATAACCAAATATGACGTTCAAAAACTTGATAAAGCGTTAAATTTGGCATATAATTGTTACTTAAAACGTAATATTTGGCGTTTGAATAACCATAATTGGTGAAATTAGAGGTGGATAGAATGAAAAAAAATGAAATTTTCATACTTTTAGCGTTTATTTCGTCGTTTTGTTTTGCAAAATCTGCTCCAGAGCCGGAATGGTTCAGAAATTATAAAAAGGTCTATCCAAATTCAGAATATATAGCGCAGCGTGGAAGCGGAAAAACTGCGGAAGATGCAAAGACGGATGCGGCGGCTCAGCTTGCAAGATTTTTTCAGTCAACGGTGAATGCGAATCTTTCTACAACCATGACTTCCATCACCAGTGGAACTTCAATAGAAGAAGAGACCCGTGTGGTTGACGAAGTGAATGTTGCAAGCGAGGTAGAATTCATAGGCCTTGAGTTTACAGAAAGCTGGTACTACAAGCCGGAAAAAAAATGGTACGCCGTCGCCTATGTTGTCCGCGAAAACGCATGGATCCAGTACAGACCTAAAATTGAAGCGGAAAAATCAAAGTTCTATGGATTCTATAAGAAGGCGGAAAATGAAACCGATCCATTCACAAAGATATCTCTTTACAGAAGCGCCTGGAAATCTTCTTCCGGTTTCATGGAAAAACTTGAGTATGGAAGGATCATAAGCCCGAAAGAGGAAGAAAAATATTCTGCAGACAGGGAAGCGGTTTCTGATGTTCCTTCAAAAATAGAAGCCGAGCAGAAAAAGCTCACTGTAGAAGTACGCATAACAGGTGACTATGGAAACATCATAGAGACATCCGTGAAAAAATCTTTTGCAAAGTGTGGATTTGTCGTGGGAGCAAAAGGAAATTATGTAGCGGATGTAAATGTAAATTCAAATCAAACAGGCAATGATCCGCTTTCAATAATGCCTGCCGTGATCATCACAATCAGAAACAAAGATGGAAAATCAATCTATTCCTACGAGGCAAACCTTACGGAAAAAACTGTCGCATATACATTGGAAACTGCCCAGAAAAAGGCGTTCCCAAAACTGGCAGAAATAATAAACAGGGAAATTAATTTTTAATGCTGTAAATCAGCGAGGAGAAAAAAATGAAAAAAACATTTGCAGGTGTGATGGTTGCAGGACTTTTGGCTGCATCGATGATTGGGGTAGCATCATGTGCTTCAAACAATGTTGATCCAACTTTGAATGTCAATGTTGACGATGAAGTCAAGGTTTCAGTCATTGACTGGACAGACAGGACTTTGGGAGAGGTTGCGGCACCTCAGTGGCTTAGAAACATGCGCCGTGGAAACAGCGATACATTCAAGCAGTCATGGGGAGTTGATTCCAACCGCGTAATAAAAGTAAGTATGGCGACAGGCAAGACTGAAGCTACAGCACAGGCATTGAGCCGCGCGGGTTTTGCATATACACAGGCCGCAGAACTTAATCAGAAAGTAATCGGCCGTGTAGGACAGGGACTTAATGATATTGGACAGCTTGAAGCGGTTTATGCAGCGGCCAGCGAAACAAAGGCTGATATGACAGGCCTCAGGGAAGAAACAGGATTCTATCAGAGAATAAGAGTGACAGAGAAAGCAACAAAGGAGACGACTGAAAAGTACGTATATTACACTGTGTATTCAATGGACAAATCAACATGGGACAATCTCTGCAAGAAATATCTTATGGATTTGATGGGAACAGAAGGTCTTGAGACTGCAACTCAGAAAAAAATCGGTGCATTGTTCAGCGAAATGAAGGACGATGCAGACAAAAAGGATGCAAAGAAGGCTGCGGAAGAAAAAGCTCTTTATGATGCACAGATGGCTCGTCTTGAAGCAGAAAGAGCAAAGTCAAATGCAGAAACTGCAAAGGCAAATCTTGAATCAAAGAAACTTGATGCAAAGGAAGCTCAGGTAAAAGCCGCCGCAGAAGAAGCAATGGAACTTGAAGCATTCTTGATGTAATTAGAAGTAATTCTACTCAGCAATATAAGCAGAGTGTCTATGTTGCTGAATATTTTAGGTAAGTGATATGAATTTTAAGAAATTAGTAACTGTTTTATTTATGGCTGCATCAGTGTATATGGTAGCTTTTGCAGAAGAAATTAAAAATATTATTGTTGTCTCATCAGGAGAAAATCTTTCTGCTGCTGAAAGGGCATGGCTTCCTGCTAGTGTAAAAGATGAATTGGAATCAAATTTACAGAGTTATACGAAGTATTCTTTTGTGAGTTCTAGTGAAAGTAAAATCAAAGAACTGCAGAAAAAATCCGAGACCGCAGGATTTGATGAAAAATCAGCAATTGAACTTGGAAAGCTTACAAGCGCTGGACATGCAATTTTTGTCATTACAAGAAAGACAGGAAATTCATATACAGTTACTGCAGAACTTACAAATCTTACAACAGGTAAAGTTGTTGCAAAGAGTGTAAGTTCTGCAAAGAAGAAAATTGATACAGTTTCTGCAATAGATGGTTCTGCTGTTGATGAAGTTACAATCGATTTATGTCAAAAGCTTGGAGTTTCCCTTACAAACACTCAGAAATATCTGCTTCAGAACGGAAGCTTGAATGTTTCAGGTACAGATCAGATGGCTTTATATAATCAGGAAGTTGAAAATTACAATAAACAGATTTCAAATTTTGATGCAGAAATTGCAAAACTTATGAAGTCAAACAGCATTGATGCTATAACACAAAAACAAAAGCTTGAAAGTGAAAAAGCTCTTGCTGAAGAAAAGAGAAAGGCTACTGAAGCAAACAAATTACGACTTGCTGAAATTGAAAAAGCCAAAAAAGAAGAAGCTGCTGCCGCAGCTGGTCGTACCGAAGAACAACAGAAAAAAATTCTTGAAGTTTCAAAATCTGTAAACGAAAAAGCTGCGGAACTTAGAAAGCTGAAGACAGAAAATCTTAGTGCTTTGGGAAAGATTAAACTTGTTGAAGCTAAGAAAGCTGCTTTGATTGAAATAAGAAACAATGTAAAAAATGAACAGAAAGCAATTTCTGTAAATTATAAAAAAGAATATGACGCCAAAATTTCTGAAGTAAAAAATGCCCCTTGGAGAACTGCAGAAAAAGATGAAGATGGAAAACCTGCTAAAGAGGCAATCAGAGAAAGAGAGAATAAAGTTCTTTCTCTTGAACGAGAAAGGGATAAAGTCTGTCTGGCTGCTCAGAAAAAAATTGCGCAAGCAACTCATGATAATCAGGTTGCGGTTATGGCAGATATTCTTATTGATGAAGAAAATATGCCGCAAACTTCTTACTATGCAAACAACTTGAATAACAATCTTCGTGTAAAGATTGGAAATTATTCTAGAAGTAATGATGGCTGGAAAGTTAACTACACAGTTTTGTGCGATGGAGTTGAAATAGGATCTTCAGAGGGCTTTATAGAATACAGTGCACTTGAAAAATTTATTCCATCAGGAATGGGTAAGTTTGATGCAGTTGACATGTATGACAGCCTTTTTAAATGTGGTGAGCCGGTATTGACTTTTGAAGTTTCATATACAGTTAAAGAAGATCCCCTTGAAATTTCAACATACACTTTTTCTTTCAGCAAATTAAAATGCTTTGATACAAATACTGTTGCAGTTGACGCATTTGGAGCATTAAAAGCCAAAAACAATACAACTGCTGGCGAAAAGTTTACAAAAATACGCAAAATTAGACCGGGAAATGACTGGGGAGAAAAAGGATATAAAGAAAGAGTAATAGCAAAAGAAAGAGAAAAGATATTGGCTGATTTAGTAAAAATTCCAGGTGTAAATTATAAAATCGGCAAAACAGAAGTTACTCAGAGGTTATATAAGAAAGTAATGGGAAGTAATCCAAGTGAAAATAAAGGAGATGACAAACCTGTAGAGAATGTGAGCTGGTATGATGCAATATATTTCTGTAACAAACTGAGTGAAGAATTTGGTTATATACCTGTATATTCAGTAGATGGAATTTCAGATGTAAGAAAATGGAATTACACCCCACATAAGGGAGAATATATTGAAGGAAAAATAGTTCAAAATACAAAAACAAAAGGATTCCGGTTACCAACAGTAGATGAATGGCAGTTTGCAGCAAAAGGTGGAAAGAATTATGCATATTCAGGAAGCAACAATCTTGATGAAGTAGGCTGGTATAATAATAACAATGGAAAAAAAACACATCCAGTAGCACAGAAAAAGCCAAATGATTATGGACTCTATGACATGAGCGGTAACGTGTGGGAGTTGTGCTGGGATTCTTACGACGTCTACCACCGCTATGAATGTGGTGGTGGTTTTTCTAGCGACGAGTACTACTCTAGGGTTTACGGCAGTTCCTATGATAATGCCAGCCCCAGGTACTATAGTGTTGGTTTTCGTATCGTCTGTTCTTCAAATTAAGGAAAACATTTATGAGTGAAAAAATGAAAATAAAATATGCTTTTCTTCTTGGTGCAGGTTGTGAAGCCAATGCTCAATTAGGAATTTCTTCCGGAGCAGAATTCAAGAAGGATATAGTTTTTTCAAAAGGGTTTAAGACTTTATATGGATTATTAAATTCTGAGGATAAATTCAATCCAAATAAAGGATCTTGTCTTTCATGGAACAGTCATAAAATATTCTTCCAGACAGTGAGCGAAACGGAAAGCGGGAAATTGCACGAGTTTAAGGAAAATCCAATTTATATTGATTATCTGAAATATCTTACAAATCCTAAAAAAGAAAATGAAGATAAAAAAGAAAAATTTAAGGATTATTATAAGACATATATTTATGATGAATTAAATAACTTGGCTAAAGATAATAGCATCGTAGCTCCAGAAAATTCAATTTTAAAAGAATTTCTTGAAAATGTAAGTCTTTGTTCCTTTCTTGATGGTATGTTCAGTTCTCTTCGTTATCCAACTAAATACGAAATTACCGTAAATAAATTATTAAAAATTTATTTTTCGGCATATAAAAGTATCATAAAAAAATTTGAAATTAATTATGAGAGTTACAAAAATAAAACATTGCACGAAAAACGGAAGTGCTTTGCTAATGAACTAAGATTTGCCCAGCAAACAATAATGGAAAATAAGAAGAAAGATTCTGAGAAAAATCCAAAGAAAAAATGTTACTACGAGATTATTGGAGAATTAAAATCCACAGATACAGCCATAATAACGACTAACTATACGGATTTTTCAATGGGGTTATCTGGTTTGCCGGAAGATAGAGTTTCTTATATCCATGGAAAACTTAATCTATTTGAGGATATACAGTCAAAAAGGGTTTGCAGTTTAGAAGATTTTGAAAATGATGAAGTAGTAATGCCATTCTTATTTCTTCCAAGTGGAGTAAAGCCCATTGTCTGTGACTGGCAGATTCAGCAATATGAAAAGGCCTGTAGAGCAATAAGAGAAGCCGAAAATCTTTTTGTTCTTGGTTACGGAGCAAACAGCGATGATGAACACATTGCTAATTTCTTAAGAGAAAGGTTGAATTCTTCAAAGAAAATAATCTGGTATTGTCATTCAAAAGATGGAACAGAAGAAAAAAAGGTCAGAAAAATTTTAGGAGAATCTTCTTATATTGAGTTTAGAAAATCAAAAGAATTTACACTTGAAAATTTAACGAAGCAGGGGTTTTAGAAATGAAAGTAAAAACAATTTTATTAACAACAATACTAACAATGGTTACTGTTTTTTCAGGTTTCACAGCAAGTGATCTATTGGATGATTTTGACGTGCTTTATGAAATGGCCGTTTTAGATAAGGTACGCATAAAACGTGAAAAAGAAGAGAATAAAAAGAAAGCCGAAGAAGACAAAATAGCAGCTGAAAAGGAAAGAATAAGAAGACTGGCTGAGGAAGATGCTTATAAAAAACGAATTTCAATACTAAATGAGTGGAACAAAGTGAGTGAAAAATCTGCTGCACAAAATCCAGAAGATGTTCTTTCAAAACTGATTAAGGTTAAAGGAATTTATATTCTCAATACAGAAGTAACCAATGGGCTTTATTATAAAGTCATGATGAAAAAAAGTGATGCGGAAATAGATGCGTTGTATCCAGTCAGTAATATTTCTTATATTGATGCTATTATTATCTGTAATAAGTTAAGTGAATTATGTGGATTAAAACCCTATTATGGCGTTCCAGAAGCAGTGGATAATGGTAAATATATTTCTTGCAAGATATATAACACCAATGGTTTTAGATTACCGAATGTAAAAGAATGGTTGTATGCTGCAGAAGGTGGACAAAAATTTAGATATTCTGGAAGCGACAAATTTAATGATGTAGGTTGGTATATTGTAAATAGCAAACTGAATGGTGAAGGTAACTATATAAAACATCCCGTCGCTTTGAAGAAAGCAAATGGATATGGACTTTATGACATGAGTGGGAATGTTTCTGAGATGTGTATTGAAGGAATCTCAAAAAACAAATTTGCTTGTTATAGTGTAGGTTCAAATTATGAAAGTAGCTCCGTAGCAGACAAGATTTATGCGCGTGTAATAAAAGAAAAAAAGATAAAATATTGTTCTAATGAAGACGAAACTGTGAGAAATTGTCAATTGTTGTGGATTGAAGTTTGAATCGGCATAAGTTTTAAGCAG
>JAEDCT010000008.1 GCA_016294035.1 Treponema sp.
AGGAGTAAATTATGGATCAGATTAAAATTGGAAAATTCATTGGTGAACAGAGAAAAATGCACAATCTTACACAAAGTGAACTTTCTGAAAAGTTAGGTATTACAGACAGAGCAATTTCAAAATGGGAAAGAGGAATCTGTCTTCCAGATGCAGGACTTATGCTGGATCTATGTAAAATCCTGGAAATCTCCGTAAACGAATTATTATCAGGAGAAAAAATACCTATTGAAACCAACACAGAAATCATGGAAAAAAACCTTATTGAAATGGCTGCATTAAATGAACGTACCAGCAAAATGCTTATTCATACAGAATATGTTCTTATTGCATTAATGGTTTTTACAGTTGTTGCCGGCTGCCTTATAAGTTCATATCTTGTTACTGAAAACTGGATTCGCGGAATTATTCTTGGAATTAGTTTTTTAATTGTCCTTTTAGTTGCACCTTTCTGCTGGAGAATTGAAACAAAAACCGGTTATTATCAGTGCAGCAAATGTGGCCATAAATATGTTCCAAGTTACAAGGCTTCTGTCTGGGCGCCACATATGGGTCTTACAAAATACATGAAATGCCCAGAATGCGGAAAAAAAAACTGGCAGAAAAAAGTTCTTTAATTTTGTAAACCGCAAGTTGTTTCAACAACTGAGGATTTACAAAACGTTCGCGGAAGCGAACACGTAAATAAATAGAGTTTTTGTAAAAAACTCGAGACTTAAAATAGATGGCGAAATTTTAGCCGTCTATTTTAAACGTTGTTAAATAATATGCCGTTCCCCCAAGTTCCGTCTTTCAGCCGTAACTTGGGGTCGCTACGTCCGCCCTTCGCTACCGCTCACCGTCCTCGCTGCGCTGCGGTCGGCAAGGGGCTCCCATCGCTAACGGGGAGAATATCAATATAGCTATATTACGTAAATTATAGGAATAAAATTGACACATCACTTATTATTTGATATTTTTTTAAAACGTGAGGTATCAAATGACAGCCGTTCCTATTTTTGATGTTAAAAACAGACTCCCATATTTTATTCATCTTGCAGAAAATGGAGAAACCATACAAATAACACGACATGGAAAGCCAGTTGCCAGAATAATTTCCGAAAAAGAAGTTGAGCAAGAGCAAAAGACTGAAGGTCAGGTTTTTATGGATAGGCTGATGGAATGGCGAGAAAGAGCCAGCGACTGGTTAGATACCACAATTAATGAAGAAATCGATTCAATTTTTAATATTCCAAGAACAATAGAACCTAATATCCGTCATCCTGAGGATTTTGAATAGGGAGACGAATAAAATGCATCCCATTTATTTACTTGATACAAATGTTATTTCAGAAATAACAAAGCCAAATCCAAATAAAAATGTTGTAAAAAAAGTCATAGAAAATAAACACATTTCTACAATTGCTTCGGTAGCTTTTGAAGAAATGCTTTATGGCGTAAAAAGATTGCCTGCCGGTAAAAAACAAAATGATTTACTTTCCTTTGATGTAGACTATATTCAGGCAAATTATGAAATTATTCCTTTTGATGTTCATGCCAGCTGGATTCTTTCTGATATCCGCCAGCGCCTGGAATCAAAAGGAAAACGCGCACCTCTGGCCGATGCAATGATTGCAGCTACAGCCATTGCAAATAATCTTATATTGGTTACACGCAATGTAAAGGATTTTGAGAGTATAAGAGAAGTTTCTTCATTGATGATTGAAGATTGGAGTGTGGAGTAGATTAAATAAAAATTTTCCAGTCAGAACTTAGTTAGCTAAAAACTTCTTCTAATAATTTCCAGTTTGGAGTTACTATTTGTTCGGAATAATTATCTGTACAAATGCAGAGATTCTCGCTGCCATCTCTTCTAACAAATCCACCAAAAATCTGTTTGCCATCATTTTGCTGAATTTGAACATAGTTTTTGAGAGCTTCGAATTTTTTAGGTGAAAACCTATCAATATCCTGGCTATTTCCGGATTTATCTTCTCCGCCCTTTGTTTCAATAATCCAGATTCCATCTACAGTTCCAACAACATAATCCGGATAAAAAGCTCTTTGCTTACCATTGTTGTCTTCATATAAAACAGAATAGTAATCAGTTCCTTTGTCGCCGTTTTTGTAGAACCATTGAACAAAATCATTTCTTTCACAGAAACGTTCAAAAGCTTTTTCTCCAGAAGATCTGATTTCTGCTGATTCCAGATAATTTGCGTAGACATTTTTGGAGAATATTTTCTGCGACATTTCTTTGGAATTGTAAGTAAACAAACATTGTTGAGGAAATCTGAAAGCTTTTTTTACTACTGCTCCAGAATTGATTCCAAGAGTTCCCTGCGCAGTTTGTTCTGTCATCGCTTCCTTAAAATCTTCTCGTAGCAAATCAATATTATTAATTACAAAAGCGTATAAAGGTCGAGTATCAAGTTTTAGTAATTTTTTAATTTTGTTTCTGCCAGTCTTTTTATATGAAGGTTCACAGAACAATCGACGAACAATTGCATTCACTTTATCATATTCAAGACTAACATCTGTACTGATTCGTCCAACCTGATGATGATACTCACGACCATGGGTATGGGTGTTCAGCGGAGTTTTAAAATCCACCCCTTTTAATTGATCAACCTGAGATGTTAAATGGATACTTCCGTATCTTGTAGAATTGGTTATGTAATCAGTAAATACATATCCGTCCGTTTCCATTTTTTTCTGGTTTTCTACTGCATCATCAGTAAGGTTATATTTTGTTCGGAAATGTTCAGTAATTGAAACGACAGCCTTTTTAGAATCATTAGGCTCTTCAATATCAGGGCGCTGTTCACTGACAAGTTCAATTTCTTTATATTCTGGTTTAAGATTGATTAGTGATGCATCCAATGCACCTTTTCCAATCTGCTGTTTTGCACCTTCAATAAATTTATCATCCAAGGTATAGAGATAGCAGCTGTCCAAATCATCATCGTTATAATGTTTGGCTTCTGGCATTCGACGGATTCGTCCAAAGGTTTGAATTTCAAATGCCTCTCCCATATTATCGCGAAGTTTTACCAGAATATGAGCACGTGGACAGTCCCATCCAGTTGCAACAGCCATTTTAAAAATCATTGCAACAGGAACAGCATCATTTTTTTCAATGCCATCCAGATTTTCGTGCATGGTTATTCCGCCAGATTTTTTTCCTTTTTCACTCATCCAGATAGCAAGCTGACCATTTTCGTAGGAAATCTTTTGGTTTTCAAACCATTTTTCTACACTTTCAAGCAATGCATCAGAAGTATTTGGCATCTGAACAAGAATAAGCGGATTGATATTGGAACCACGACTCAGGAACTTTGAACGCAACAGTCTCTGTTTTTCAAGGGCTTTAGAAAGTAAAAAATCAACCTGATTGTCTTCTAGAGTTTTTCCTTCTATAAGACCAAATCCTTCGTTGATGACCAAAAGCTTTTTTATCAATCCTTGATTTATAACATCAGCTTCTTCAATTTCGACTAGCTTTGCTGATTTATCATATCCTTTTGGAGTTGCACTGGCACGGATAATTGTGTTTGTATTGAAAATATCAACAATTCCTTTTGTTTTTACAGTGTCTGCCACATGACTTTCATCAATAATCAGTTTGAACTCCAGACCACTGTCCAAAGCTTTTTTTACATGCTCATCAAAGTTTGTATGTTCACCTTCTTTACGGGCATTGTTTTTATCTTTGTTCAAAAGTTCCCAGTTAATAAAACAACAGTCACCGTCAGAAAAGCCGGAGGTCATAATGTCACTTAAAAGTTTTGTCTGGGCATTATGAATATACAAGTCCATTTTTTTCTTGCTCTGCTCTTCAAGATTTCCTTTTCCTGGAGTGAACCACATAAAAATTGTATTACTGTGGCATTTTAAATATTCATCCATAAAGTGAGTAAGGATGATGGTTTTTCCACTACCAGTACAACTTTTCAATATGATTTCTTTATGTCCTGATTCAACAGCATTCTGTAAATCTGCAATGGCAAATCTCTGAAATGGTAAAAGTTCAATATTCATAATACTCTCCTAATTTGCCAAATCTCTGTAGTAGTAGTCTGGAACAGTATTTATGGTTATTCCGTGAGCTTTGATTGTTTGTTCCTGCTGATATGAAGTCAGAACATCGTGACCCATATAGAGAGTTTTGCATTCAGGATAATCTGCAATGTTTTCTACAAATTCAGCCAGTTCATCATCATCAAGAACGATGGCAACAGATTTATTTGAATTGAAGTCGATGGCATTTTCCAGTTCAACAAGTTCCTTTACATGTTCCAGAAGTTCATAGGCGTACTCGTAGTACATTTTGTCTTTGATTGGAAGGTAGTCGATTTTGAAGTATTTGAGGGATGCCTTATAATTTTCATCATAATCTGAACCGTCTTTGCGTTTTCCAGTGATGACCGTTTTAAGACGCTGATAAGTCACATCCTGACAGATATTATTTTCGTTGTTTGTGCAGAGAATGAATTTTCTGTTTCCGCCGTCTTCAGCATTCAGTTTCATTACAGCGTGACCAGTTGTGCCACTGCCGGCGAAGAAGTCTAGGATGGTGGAAGATGGATTTGTAGACATAAACAAAATATCTCTAATCAATTGAATTGGTTTAGGAAATGAAAACTGTTTTCCTTTAAAAATATTTTCAACTTCTGCTGTACCTTTTCGCGAAGTATAATTAACATCATCTAAGATACTTCTGATAAGTTTTTCATCGTGTCTCATTTTTTGAACAATTCTATATTCATTTTCCGAAGTACAATAACCTACTATTTCTTTATTCAGATTATTCTGAGATTTTTCTTTTCCCCATCTCCAAACAAATTGAATTTGATTTTTTACTGATTTTGGTGGAAATATCTCAATCCAACCTTCTTGCTTTTCTAAAGAAATTTCAAAGAAATCACCCTTTTTGTTATTTACATTTAAATAAAAAGGGTAAAACAAATTTGGACGATTTTCATTTGTAAAAGCTTCATTACTGTTGTATAAAGGATGGATATTAAATCCTCCTAATTCATCTGTATATTTGAAGGATTTATTCAAAACTGGCATTAAATTAGTAACAACTTTGTCCTGATTTTTCGAATAAAAAAGCATATATTCATGCATCTTACCTACATAACCATAATCTCTTGCATTTGGAGTTGATTTAGTAATAAATACACCCAAATTATTCTTTTCACCAAAAATCTCATCACATAAAATTTTTAAAGAATCCTTTTGATTGTCATCTATACTTATTAAAATCACACCTTTATCTGAAAGGAGTTTCTTAGCATGTATAAGTCTTTTCTCTATAAATGAAATCCATTTAGAATGTCTAAACGAATCTTCTTCATCTACATAATCATCATCATAAATAAAATCTTTATTTCCCGTATTATATGGAGGATCAATGTAAATCACATCAATCTTACCTTTATGTGTCTTTTCCAATAATTTCAGAGCCGCAAGATTGTCGCCTTCAATAAGGAAGTTCATTTCGCCGCCGTTATCAATGAACAAATCTTCCTGTTCAACTAAAACGGGAGCGTTATCTTCCAATTTTGTATCTATTTGTTCACGATGTTCTTCAAAAACAAGGCCGTATTTTTTTCCGTTTACTTCATTTGTCAGTTCACCAATGTAAGCCAGAAGATTTGCTGTATTTTCATCTTGAGGGGCAGCAGAAATGAATTTTTTTATTTGTTGGATTTTATCTAATAGAGCATCGCGTTTCTGCTTAGAAATATTGGTAGACACAACAATTCCCCCCATCCTATCAAAGATTATTGGTTATACCAATAATTATAATACAAATTGTTGTTTTTACACAATTTCATTGTGAAAAATTCTTGCTTAAAATAATACTCGTGGATAAATATCAGGCGGAATTTATAAATAACATCAAGTCTTACAGAAAAGAAAAAGGATTATCTCAGGAAAAACTGGCAGAATTGTGCAATGTTTCAACTTCTACCATAGGCTGCATAGAATCGGCCCATCAGAATCCTTCATTTGAATTGATTGTAAAAATTGCGGAAAAGCTTGATATCCACCCCGCCGACTTATTCCTTCGCAACGCTTCCAAAGTCCAGGATCGAGAACTTTATTCCAAATACCATGAACTTCTTTTGAATTGCGAGCATCTTCCTGAATGCCATAAGCAGATCGTTAACCAGCTGGTTAAATCCCTGGCTCAATCTGAACCTGAATACAAAACTTCACACAGATAAAAACGACAGTTCCCGAAAAAATACTGTTGTTTTCAAATTACGCCCGGCAATACCATGTCTGCTATGCCGGGCAATTTTTTTTACATTAATAATTACATTACAAGAACAACTTCTGCATTATCCTTAAGTTCAGATGCCGGGATGAAATTTCCTTCCATCTTTTTGCCGTTGACTGTAAGTTCCCTGCAACCCGACTGCACGTGGCCAGGATTTTTTACAGTGATGTTGAGCCTGCAGCCTCTGAAATCTTTTTCTGCAGTAAATCCGTCCCATGCTGCAGGAATTGATGGAGCAAGCTTGAGGCCGTCAAGATTTGGTCTCATTCCAAGAATACCTTCAACACATCCAACCATTACAGTAGAAGCTGTTCCCGTAAGCCAGTGGACATGTGAGCGTCCAAAGTGAGGACTTGCCTTTCCTTCAGTGAACTGTCCGTAGCAGTATGGTTCAAGCTTTCTGATATCTGCCTTGTCGTTTTGTCCAGCCGGTGCGTTTTCCATGAAGTACTGGAATGCTCTGTCTCCGTGTCCGCGAAGTGCTTCTGCAAGAATGATCCATCCCTGTGACTGTGAGAAAATACCTGAGTTTTCCTTTACACCTGCGTTGTAGATTACAGCAAGTGCACCGTCAAATGCATGAAGATGATATGGAGGATCCATGAGCACAAGTCCAAAGTCTGTGTTGAGCTGCCTGTTTACATTTTCAAGAGCCTTGTCCGCCTGTTCATCAGAAGCTAATCCTGAAATCACAGCCCAGCTCTGTGGATTGAGCCACATGTTTGCTTCTACATCATCGCGCTTTCCGATTACTTCTCCACGTTCTGTAAATCCGCGGATGAATCTGTCTTCGTTCCAGCAGAGTTTCTGGATCTTGTCGCCAAGTTCTTTCTGTGCCTTGTCCAGGAATTCAACATATTCTGAATCCTTTTTGTTCTGTGCAAATTCGCGGAGGATTGTCATTGCGTAGTAATACTGAAGTGCAACAAATGAAGATTCACCGTTTGCTCCAAGACGCAGACAGTCGTTCCAGTCAGCATAGAGGCCTGCAGGAATTCCGTGTGGTCCAAGATGTTCCATAGAGAATTTTATGGCTCTCTTAAGATGTTCATAAACTGTACCGGAATCCTTGTTTGCAAATGGAATTACTTCATCAAGGAATGCTGTGTTCCCAGACTCTGCAATATACTTGTAGACTGTAGGGAAAAGCCAGAGTGCATCGTCTGCCCTGTATGCAGGATGTCCTGTTTCCTGAACGTAAGATGCATCATCAGGAGTATCTTCGTGGCCTGCATTGTGTGTGAACTTTACAAGTGGAAGTCCGCCGCCGTTGTCTACCTGAGCCGAAAGCATGAAGCGGATTTTTTCTGCGGCCATTTCTGGTTCAAGATGAATGATCCCCTGAATGTCCTGAACTGTATCGCGGTAACCATAGCCGTTTCTGAGTCCGCAGTAGATGTAGGAAGCGGCGCGGCTCCATGTGAATGTCATGAAACAGTTGTATGCATTCCATGTGTTGATCATGGTGTTGAATTCTTCGCTTGGAGTCTTTACCTGGAAGTGTTCGAATCTTGCGTGCCACTGTGCAATGAGTTCCTTAAGTTCCTTTTCACAGGTTGAGCTTACATCTGCATAGCGGGCCATAAGTTTTTCTGCTTCTGCGTTTTCCTTGAGTCCGAGGATAAATGCAACTTCTTTTGTTTCACCTGCAGCAAGTTCAATTATAGTTGAAAGTGCACCGCAGGAATTTTCGTTGTAGCTGAGAACATTTCCTAAATCTCCCTTTTCTACACCGATCGGATCCTTGTAACTTCTGTATGCACCAAGAAATGCATCCTTATCTCCGCAGTAAGAAGAAACTTTTGCACCTGCAAGACCAAAGATTCTGTCTGTGGCAGTCTTATGGTCAACTTCACCCGGAACTCCTTCAAGATTTCCATGTACTGTATGGCGGATTCTGTTTCCTTCAAATCTTGTTCTTCCGATGAAAAGAGAATACTGGAGATTTACCTGATCCATTTCATAGTTGCTGTTGTTTGTGAATTCACCGAAACCTGTAACAGTAAGACTGCGTTTTTTGTCTGATGTATTTGTTACCTTGAGCTTCCATACTTCGTGTTCAGATTCAAGGGGAACATAGTAAAGTGCTTCTGAATGGATTCCAGCGTAATCTGCCATTATGTTTGTATATGCAGTTCCATGATGACATTCGCTCTTGTAATCCTTAAGATCTTTTCCAACAGGCTGCCATGATGCCGACCAGTAATCTTTTGAATCGTTATCGCGAAGATAGATGTATCTTCCAGGCTGATCAAAATTATTGAACACGTAGCGCAGGATTCTTCCGTTTGCCCCGGATTTTGCAAAACTGTATCCGCCTGCATTGTTTGAAACAAGTGCCCCATAAAGTGGTGAACCAAGATAATTTACCCAGGGTTTTGGAGTTGCAGGATTTGTAATTACATACTCTCTTTTTTCATCATCAAAATAACCGTACTTCATTTTTTCCTCCGTCAATTTTCGAAAAAAATCCCCTCACGGACCAGAATGAAAAATTACATATAAAAATACTACCAGTCAGTCATAGACTGCCAAAACCGCTAGCTAGCGTCGCTACACACGCAGTCCGGCAAGGAAACTATCTTTCCGTCCTGCGAGTGTTTTCGTCAGTCTCTGCCTTCCTTCCCGTATTTTTATAAAACACTTGACTACTGTCCGTAATGGAATATTCCCATCAATTTTTTTTATTCAACTTCTACTTCAACTGTGTGAAGTTTGTTTTTATCAAGGCTGTCCAATGTTGCCATGTCCATTTTTGCAATTCCGTTCTCAACAGTAAACAAATTCTTTCCGTCACAGGAAGCTGAAACTACTTTGTATTCGCCGAAGTCTTTCTTCTGCGGATTTTTCACTGTCACCTGAAATTTTTTTCCTGCGAAGGAAAGTCTTATGCTTGAATTGCCGTCTGAGTCAAACTGTTCTGCCATGAGCTTTGGTGAAACTGTAAGCTTTCCGTACTCACCTTTTACGCCGTAAACTTCTGTCACATAAGTCAGAAGGAACCAGCTTGCGGCTCCAGTAAGATAGTGGTAGAGGCCTCTTCCTTTTGCATCAAAATATTCAGGGATTCCAGGATAGATGCGGCTTGTTTCAAAATTCAACGCAGTCTGTGCAAGAGTGTTCAATGCCTTGTGTCCTTCTTTGGCAAATCCCCGCTGATACAAAGCGTTTGCATACATGACCGCCATATGTGAGAACACAGCGCCGTTTTCTTTTTCACCGTAAGCAAATCCGAACATACGTCCCATGTTGTATTTTTCTTCATGGAAATTTGTGTTGAGTCTGTATCCGCCGATTTCCTTTTTGTAAAGATATTTATCCGCGCTCTTGCATATATCCTTTACCTGATCTTCAAGGGCAGTTCCACTCATGATTGTGAAAACCTGTCCTGTGAGCATCATCCTTACGCCAAGTTCATTGTAGCCTTCAACCGCCTGGCCATCATTGTCGTAGTAACTGTTGAACCATCCTTCATCCTTTCCGCTGATCCATTCAGTCTTTCTGATGTGATCCATGATCCATTCAGATTTTTTGTTGAGGTCCGAAGCAAGTTCATCAATGCTGACATCAACAGTCTTTCCAGAAACATTGTGTCTGCATGCAGACAGATATTCTACAAGCTTGAACTTCTTTGCAGAAACATTGTCATAATCAGTATTGTCGCTGATGAGAATCTTAATGCTGTCCAGAAGAGTAACATTTTTCCAGCCATATTCATTTTTAAGTGTCAAAAGAAGATCTGCAATCTGCTTGAGGTTGCCGGCAAAAGCTGCTGTGAATGCGACACTTTCTCCGCGAACAGCTGCCATATCCAGAGCATCATTCCAGTCTGCACCGCGAAGCCTCATGTGGTTATGTTCACCAACTTCGTAGAATGCACAGAGATTTTCAAGAAGGATATGTTCAAAAATAGTTCCTTCGTAAATTTTTCCGTCTGAAATTTTCTGCTTTACACCGTAATCGCTTGTCCATTCCTTATCTAGTTCTGTACCGCGCATGCACTGTTCATCCTTGAAATATGGAACTTTTTCTTTGAGAACATCCACGTCACCAGTCTGATTGATGTAAAGCAAAGTCGTGATGAAAGGCCATACTCCGTGATCCATCCAGACGCGTGCAATTCCGTTTCTGTCTGCAATGAATTCTCCAGGCTTTGAACCGATGATTGTTGCGTTTGTTCCGTCGATTCTGACTCCGCCATAATTATTTACGATCATACTGCGCACATCTTTTGGATCCATGATCAGAAGCGAAAGACAATCCTGCCACAAATCTCTCCATCCTCTTCCGCCTCTTCCGTAGTCGTGGTGTGGAAGAAATGAACATCCGTAGATTCTTCTAAGGAACGGCTGAAAGCTTACCCATTTCATGAGGCTGTCCATAGACTTGTTGCCTGTGCTGCAGCTTACATTTACTTTTTCATTCCAATATGATTTGAGTTCTTCAA
Organism: Treponema sp.; assembly: GCA_016294035.1. Classification (GTDB taxonomy): domain Bacteria; phylum Spirochaetota; class Spirochaetia; order Treponematales; family Treponemataceae; genus Treponema_D. Next base: position 10,719 of record JAEDCT010000008.1, read on the forward strand.
GAGCCTTCTGAACTTTTGCTGTGCTGTCGTACAATGAAATTACTTTTGCAGGAACTTCAGCGTCGGCAGTGATTCCCATTACAATTGTATATTCTGCACTTTCACCTGGAAGAAGAGTGCATGTTTCAAAACGAAAAGCACCCATTGCTTCCTTTCCTTCTGCAGTGCTTCCAGCTGGAACTCCAGGAATATTTTTTACAACAACGTAAGGACGTGTAAGTGTTCCGCCTTCACCAATGAATGTGTCTACCAGTGGATAAAAATCTTTTGGAGCTTCACCTTTTCCGCTTACACCGCATACAAAATATGAAAGATCGTTCTTCTTGTGTCCGCGTTCATCAAAAGAAAGTGTAGGCTTTACGACAACACCGTTTTTAAAAGTTGAGATGCGCTGAAGCATTGCTGTAACGTGGCGGTGGTCACGGATGTTGTCTGCGCTTCTTCCGTAAACTGGAATGGCTGCTGTTGGAGTTATCATCTGAACAGATCCAGATTTGTTTGTGAGCTTTACGTGCATGATCTCCACATCAGATTCAACAGGAGAAAAATCTGTGACTGCAGCTTCAAGTCCGTATTTTGTAGATTCCCGTGTCACAGTCTGCCACATGAATCCGGCTGTGATTCTGCTCTTATCCTGCTCTTCAGTGAACTTCTTGTTTTCTTCTTCAGCAGAAGCACCAACTGCAGACCAGACGCCCTTGCCGTCAACATTAACCCAAATATTTCTTACGCTTCTGTTGTTATGCAGATTAATTTCGCTCACAGGTTCAAGAAGAAAAGCATTCTGATTTAGTTTTGCATCTCCACCAAAATTTGGGGTGACTGAACTCTTGAGTCCTTTTTCATTTGCAACTGGAAGATACAACCCGCTGTAATTTTCCGGCTTGTCCAAAGTAAAAACTTCATTATCAACAATCTTGATTTCTGACATGTGTATTTCTCCTTGCTTCCTTCCCCTTTTTATGTACAGGAAGTTTCATTTCTAATTAAATATTCGCTCACAAATCACTAGAAAAATATCTTTTTTATTACTTTTTTATCGTTTTTATGATAAATTTAAGGAAATTTTTGCTTTTTTTGGAGAAATTTATGGATCTGCAGAAAGAAATCGTCTATCAGGAATACATCAACAGGGAAAACGAGGTTCTTCATGCCCCTTATGATCCGGAACTGGAATTCTATTCATTGGTCCAGCTTGGTGATGTATCAAGGGTCACTGAATTATGTTCAGTTTCTCTTTTGGAAAAGGAAAACCTCGGTCAGCTTTCAAAAAATTATCTCCGTCACATCAAATATCACTTTGTAATCACAACGGCCATGGTTGCACGCTACTGTATTGAAGGCGGAATGGAAACTACAACGGCTTACACCCTGAGTGACTTCTACATAAACAAAGCCGATGTTGCAGGTTCAGCTGAAACTATTTCTGAACTTCACAGAATCATGTGCATTGACTACACAAAACGAATGCAGCAGCTGAGAAAGAAAAAAGTCTGTTCCAGACATGTGGCCCTTGCCCTGGACTACATTTACGACAACCTGCACACAAAAATCACAGTACCGGTTCTTGCAAATTATGTTGATCTGAATCCGTCATATTTTTCACGGCTTTTCAAGGAAGAAACAGGACAAACAGTAAGCGACTATATCCGCAACAAAAAAGTCGACACAGCAAAACAAATGCTCATGTACTCAGATTATTCGCCAATTGAAATTTCCAACATTCTTGCTTTTCCAAGCCAGAGCTACTTCACTGAAATTTTCAGAAAAACTACCGGAGTCACACCTATAAAATTCAGGCAGATGAATCTGAGAAAACTGAACGTTTGATTTTTCATTATTAGCATCGAAATAAAAAAACATGATATACTATACCTGATAGCAGGAAATATTCAAAATGATTAAAGCAGTTATTTTTGATCTGGACGGAACATTAATCGACACTGAAAAATACTACAGGATTAACTGGCCAAAAGCCTTTGAACACTTCGGATACAAAATGTCTGATGAACAGTATCTTTCAATCCGATCCCTTGGAAAACCATTTATTTATGAAACACTTAAAAATTTTTCCGGTGATCCTGATTTTGATTACGATAGCGTTGTTGCCTACCGGACAAAACTCATGGAAGAAAGCCTTAATCAGAACGGAATTGAACTAAAAAAAGGTGCCTGTGAACTCATGTCTTTTCTTAAAAACAAAGGCATAACTATTGCCATTGCCACAGCATCACCTGTTGAACGTGCCAGAACCTATCTGGAAAAAACCGGCATTCAAAACTATTTCGATAGAATTATTTCTGCAAGAAACATGAAGGAAGGTAAGCCGTCTCCAGATGTTTATCAATTTGCAGTAAAGGAACTTGGCCTCACAGCAGAAGAATGCATTGCAGTTGAAGATTCTCCAAACGGAGTCCTTAGTGCAAGCCGTGCCAACCTCAAAGTAATTATGGTTCCTGATTTAACTCCAGCAGACAGTGACCTGAAAAAAATTCTTTTTGCACAAGTTGAAAGCCTGGACAAAATCATAAGCCTGATTTAAAAAAATTCAGTTTGAAAAAAAATAATTTTTTACAAAAAAACTCGAAAAGAACTAGAACAAAATTTGTATTTGTTGTATAATTGTTTCATTATTAATCGGGCGATTAGCTCAGCTGGTAGAGCAGCAGACTCTTAATCTGCGGGTCGCAGGTTCGATCCCTGTATCGCTCATTTAGCTCCTGAATGTTCGGGAGCTTTTTTTATGCTCTAAAAATATTATCTGATAATCTCGATTTCCTTTATAAGCCGGCATGAAATTCAACTGCAATTGGATTTTTTGACAAATCAGAAGTTTCATAATCATTCTTATGACAGAATGAACCATCAGAAAAAACTTTTTAAATAACAAAACCCACAACAAATTATTATCTATATAATTTCCTGAAATTGAATTAAAATATATCCATACTAAAATACAAAATATTTTTTGGAGACCCACATGAAAAATTTCGGACCAAAACCAATGATGTATCCTATGCCTGTACTTATTCTGGCCAGCTATGACAAAGACGGAAAACCTAATGCCATGAATGCTGCCTGGGGAGGAATTGTAGAGGCAGACCAGATTTGTATTTCCCTCTCAAAGCATCAGACTACAGATAATATTGATTTGAACAAAGCATTTACTGTCAGCATTGCAGATACAGAACATGTTGTTCCATGCGATTATGTTGGAATTATCAGCGGAAAAGACGAACCTCAGAAAATGGAAAAAGCTGGATTCACAACACGCAAAAGTGAATTTGTTAACGCTCCGGTAATCAATGAACTTCCACTTTGCCTTGAATGTGAGCTTCTAAGAATTGACGGTGATTCTTCAAAAGATGAAATGCACTATATCGGAAAAATCATGAACGTTTGCGCTGATGAAAAAATTCTTGATTCAGATGGTAATATTGACCTGAGCAAGTTCCACCCAATCTGCTATGATCCATGCTCACACGGCTACTACGAACTTGGCAAAAAAGTTGGACAGGCATTCAGTGATGGAAAAAAGCTGAAATAGTTTTCAGGAGGTATAACATAAATGAACTCACACAAAAAAACATTTTACAAAAATCAGGGTGAATCAATTATTTCAAAAATGAAAGGCCGCGGAATGGATGCCTTTTACTGTGACAATATTGCTGATGCAAAGAATAAAGTTCTTGAACTTATTGGAACAGGAAAAAAATCTGTTGGCTACGGCGGATCAATGACAATCGACGAATGTGGAATCAAGAAAGACATTTGCGATGCCGGACACGATCTTATTGTCCGCGAGGAACTTCCCGTTGAAGAATGCAATGCAAGGCTCATTAATGCTGACACATTCCTCATGAGCTCAAATGCAATCACACTCAATGGAGAACTGGTAAACATAGACAAGCGCGGAAACCGTGTCTGCTATTTGATCTACGGACCAAAACAGGTAATCATTCTTGCTGGAATGAACAAAGTAACTGCCACTACAGAAGATGCCATTCGCCGTGTAAGAAACTGCGCAACTCCGCCTAATGCAGTTCGCCTTAATCAGCAGACTCCATGTGCCAAAACCGGACGCTGTGCTGACTGTACCAGTGACAGTCTTTGTGCAAATATCGTCATAACACGAACAAGTGCATTTCCTGGCAGAATCAAGGTTGTTCTTGTTGGAGAAGAATTAGGTTACTAATAAAAAACCAGAGCGTATATAAATTCTGCGTTCTGGTTTTTCAAATTCAACTTATATTGTAAGATAATTATAATGAAAACTATTCATAATCTAATTTTCAACGGCGGTCCACTCAACTGGATTATTATTTCCATGTATTTCATCACACTTTTTGTTTTTGTTGAAAGACTTATTTTTTATATTTTCACTTCATGCAATCAAAAAAAACTTTTAGGTGACTTAAGCAAAATCACTTCTGAAGCCCAGCTTAATGAAATCTACAGCAAGATAAAAAATTCCTGCACCGGAGAAATGATTCTTGAATTCATCCAGAATCAAAAAAAATCTCCAGAAATTCTCAATGAATCTTTAGACAGAAAGGCTTCCATCATCCAGAAAAAATTGATGAGCCGCCTGAATTATCTTTCCCTCATTGCTGCTGTTGCTCCACTATGCGGCCTTTTGGGAACTGTAATGGGATTAATGGAAACATTCAGTGTCATTGAAAAATCCGGAAACAGTGCCCAGATGAATTCTCTTGCCGGGGGAATCTGGGTTGCCATGATAACAACTGCAACTGGTCTTATAGTTGCAATACCATGTGTCATTCTGCATAAAATTTTTGAATCCATGGCTGAAAAAAAAATGGATGATATGAGTATTATCTGTTCAATACTAAAAGAACAATTCCGCCCGGATTGCCTTAAATCAGAAAAATGAAAAAATATTTCAAGAAAGAAAAAAACTTTGTCTCAATAAACATAACTTCGCTCATTGATGTTGTTTTCATGCTTGTTATTTTTTTCATGCTAAGCTCCTCATTTAATAAATCCAGCATTCCAATCTCTCTTCCTTCTTCTGAAAATTCAATTCAATCTTCAGACACTGAATCAATCCGCGTGACTATTTCAAAAGAAAAAATAATTTTCCTCAACGACACTATTACTTCAATTAAGAACCTGAGCAGCGAATCTCAAAAACTCCTCACCAGTCTTGGTACCAGAAATGCTGTGCTTTATTCAGATGAAAATGTTTCTCTTGGCTTTATGATTTCTGTAATCGATGAACTTACAAAAAGTGGAATTGAAAATGTTTCTGTCAAAACTTACGCAAAATCAAAAAATTAGGATTTTAACTTTTCTCGGAATAATTCTTATTCTTTCTCTTCATGTTCCATTTTTTTTTATAAAAAATCATCCTGGAAATTCACAAGAACCCATTTCAAGAATTACACTGGTTGCATCTTCCACAAATAAAATTTCTTCTTCTCCGGAAAATTCAATAAATCCATCCAATGTTGCAAACAACAATAATTCAACTGAAAATAAAGCCGTTAAAAACTCTGAGTCAACTGATGCTGGATCAAATTCAACAGGTTCAAATTCACAGCTGGACAATGATAACCCTGTAATTCAGGACATTGTAAAACTAATCGAAGAGAACAAAATTTATCCAAAAAATGCCAGATTAAGAAACATAGAAGGTGATGTAAAAGTTGCTTTTTGTATTTCGGAAGAAGGATATTTAACTGGAGATGTTACAGTAATCGAAGCAACAGCTCCAGTAATTTTGCAAAAGGCTGCAGTTGAATCTGTAAGCAAGGCATTCAGAAAACCTTTCAAGAAACTTCCCCAAAACCTGGACTTACAGATTACAATCAGATATTCATTGATCAGATAAACTTCTTTATTTCCTGATGCTGAATACTCTTTGTTTTCACTGCAATAATATAGCTTCCAAACATGGAAGTAAGTGCATCAATACCTGCAGCATAGGCACAAATAATCGGTGCAACATTTTTCAGGAGAAGATATCCTGATTCAAATCCACGACCATAAAGCATACACATTACCGTGATTGCAACAAATGGTCCGCCAACCGGAATCTCAGCAAGGGCAAAAGAAAGAATAAATGAAATTCCTCCAATCCAGATTGTGTCTGCAAAAGAAATCCCAAGACTTGAATATGATCTTAAAATAAGAACAAAACAAATTGTCTGAACCATGATGCTTCCACCACGTCCAAATATTGAAAGCAAAGGATATGCAAATGAATTGACTCTGCCTTTGATTCCAAGACTTTCTTTTCCATGACGAAGATTCAATGCAAGAGTCAAATTTGTATCACCACTAAAGAATGCCACGATAAAAGGACAAAGACTTGCATACAAAACTCTGTAAGGATGAGAATCATGACACAAGAAACGAAGAACCAGCGGATAAATCACAAATGCTATAATCAAAAGATTAACAAGAAGAAGAACTATCAGACTATTGTATGATTTCAAATTTACTGCTGTAGTAAAATCCATTGTCCAGCGGCACATAACAACAATCATTCCTATAAAAAGAATTTCCGTGAAGAAACTCATTGCCGTATAGCAAACCTGGCTCATGGATTCAAACAAATTCATTGCAGCCTTTGATGCATTCTTATCTACAGCTGCACCCGCACCTGCAAGTCCGGCAAAAACAAAACAAGGGAAAAGATAGGCACCATCAAGAAGAACTTCAAATCCTGAATATGGGAAAATTTTCACGAACAAATTTCGCCATGAAAAAGAAGCAACTTCATTTACTTTTTCTGTTGTAATTGGAATGCGTGGAAGATTAACCAGCAATGCCGTTATCAATCCCAAAATCACCATTAAAAATGATGAAGAAATGATTATTCCAATAGTCCATGATGTTGTTTTCAAAAGCATCTTTTCATCGCGCAATCTGAAAAATGCAACTGCACAAGAAAAGAAAAGAAAAGGAAGAAGTGTGTATCTTCCGAATCTAATAACAAGATCAACAACAAAATTCAAAATTTCTGTGGACTGAACACTGTTGATTGGAAAAAATACTGAAGAAATCAATCCAATTCCAATGCCAATCAAAAACTTAATCCAAAGCTTCATGAATACCTTCCAAAAAAAATCTTAAAAATCAGCTTACGAATACTGCTCAATAACCTTAAGTGTTACATTGCCGCTTAATTCCGCAGCTTCTTTTTCATTGAAGGAATATGTAGACTCACTGTTATCGTCTGCCATATCACTCATGCATCTAATAATAACAAAAGAAACATTATTAATATAGCAAGCATGAGCAATTGCTGTTCCTTCCATTTCAACACATGCCGGAGAACAAATTTCAGCAATTCTATTCTTTACATTCTTATCACTGATAAACTGGTCACCTGTTGCAATTCTACCCTCAACCAGATTATGGCCCCTTGCAATTTCAAGAGACTGAAATGCTTTTTTGACCTTGTCTATCATATCCGGATCAGCGAGAAAATCACTGCACTTCATCTGCGGAATTTCTGTCGGCTTATATCCAAATCCTACTGCATCCATATCATGGTAGACAGCATCAGTTGAAACAACCAGATCAAATACCTTGAGTCCTTTTGCCATGGCACCTGCAATTCCAGTATTGATAATGTGAGTTACTCCAAACTCCAGAATCAGTCTCTGGGCACACAATGCAGCATTTACCTTTCCTACACCAGACTGAACCACAACAACATCAACACCATTAATTTTTCCCTCAAAATATGTGATCCCACCAGAGTGTTTTTCGCTTGAATCTGTAAATTTTGACTTCAGAAGTTCCACTTCAATTGCCATTGCACCAATAACACCTATTTTTGCCATTTCCTTTCCTTCCTTTTGCAAGATATATCACTATTTGCAAAGTTTTCGTAAAATTTCAAAATTCTATCAAATTATTTCATGAAAAGATATTGATTAGTTTATGTTTCTAATATATATTTTCCACGAAAGGTTTTTAAGCCTTGTTCCTTTAAGTTCCTCTAGTTTTTTACTAGTTTTCAAACAGACTGAATTTTTTTCCTCCTTAGTTCAGTCTGTTTTTTTATTCTATCAAATTTCAGCAAGAAAAAAAATATGGGCATTTTCAGTATTGAAAAATGCCCAACAACAAAACGACTTTTCGCTTTAGTTTGCCTTTCTTTTTCCAGCTTTCTTTGTCTTCTGGATAGTTGATGCAAAATATTTAATTGCGTCGATTCTTTCACAAGTTGTCTTGTAATTCTTGAAGAAATCATGGTTATTGATCAACTTCACAAAATTATCAAACAGGAAACTTGTATCAAGTGGACCAGAACATGCTTCAGGATGGAACTGAACACTAAATGCCGGGAATTTAGTATAGGTAATTCCCTCACATGTTCCGTCATTTGTATTTACAAATCCCAGAACTGCACCTGCAGGTAGTGTCTCATTCTTTACGGCATATCCGTGATTCTGGCTTGAAATATAGACACGTCCAGTAGAAAGATCCTTTACAGGCTGATTTGCTCCACGGTGTCCATACTTTAACTTCATTGTTTTTGCCCCAGAAGCAAGTGCCAGAAGCTGATGCCCAAGACAGATTCCAAAAATCGGAATCCCAGTCTTAACAAGCTTTTTTATTTCTGCAATGATTCCAACATTTTCAGCAGGATCTCCAGGTCCATTCGAAAGCATGATTCCATCCGGATTCAATGCCATGATTTCCTTTGCAGTAGCTGTTCCAGGAACAGTAACAACATCAAGACCACGCTTGAGCAATTCACGGCGGATATTTGCCTTGGCACCAAAATCCCACAGGACAACTTTCTTTCCCTTGCCGTCCTTCATTGCAACTTTCTGATCATTGATTTTTGTTCCATCGGCACGAACAGGAACGAACCTGTATTCAGCACTTTCCTTGAAAACAACATCTGCTGATTCTTCAATCTTTACCGCAGAACAAGTAACTGTTTCAACAGCCTTTTCAATTTTGTATGCCTTGATTTTCTTAAGGAGCTTTGCCTTTTCTTCCTGATTTTCCAGAGCCTTGAACGCAGCCTGAGCTTCTTCACTTTCACCAGAAATTATCATTGCATTCATGACACCTGCTTCACGAAGAATTTTCGTAAGCTTACGGGTATCAATGTCACAAAGACCGATTACCTTCTGCATCTGCAGGTATGAATCAAGATCATATTCACATCGGAAATTTGAGGGAATATCACAGAGGGAACGGACGATATAGCCGCTTACATGACTTGCAGAACTTTCGAAGTCCTTAGAAATAAGACCGTAATTTCCAATCAGTGGGAAAGTCTGAGTAACAATCTGGCCGTAATAACTTGGATCCGTGAGGGTCTCAATATAGCCGTTCATGCCAGTTGTAAATACTGCTTCTCCGATTACGCATCCAGAAGCACCAATACCTTTACCTTCAAAAACAAGTCCATTAGCGAGGACCAAAACCGCTTTAGTAGAATCATCCATACTAAAGCCTTACTATAATGCTTTTTGAAATCTTAGTAAAGAAACCAGTCATATCTTCAGGCTACCACTATAGTTCCACTGATTCTTCATCATAAACATACACGCATCTGTGCTCACCGCAAATTCTAAATCCTGCAGATTCATAAGCAGCTACAGCAGGAAAATTTTCCTTTCTTACAAATAGAACCGCTTTTTTATTTTCTTTCACCGCATGATTTCCAATATACTGCACAAGAGATTTTGCCATTCCCTTATTTCTGAATTCTGGTCTTGTATAAACACCACCTATTTGAATCCAGTTCCGGCTGATTGCATTAAGTTGTGCTTTTGACAAAATTTGATTTTCACGTCTTACTGAATATATGGAAAATTTTCTCAGAACCCTTTCAATTGCCATTCGTTCAGCCGCAGGCATGACTTTCGATTTTCTATAAACCGGATTTTGTTCCTCAATACTGAATCCAATCTGAAGATCCATCAATAAATCCACATCATCAAGAGAGCATTCAGAAATTTCAGTTTCATCAATTTCCTGAAAACTGCCATATTCCATCAGATACATATCCCTGATGTCTTTCTTCTTACCCTTCAGTTTGTCCGACAAAAAACCTTCAAATAACCTAACGCTAGGATTATCTCCATTTATCGAAAAAATTTCCTTGTCCTTGAAAAATCTGATGATTGCCCGTTTAATTTTTAAGTTAGATTTATTAAGATAACAAATAATTGCATTTCCCCTGCTAAAAGAAAATACTCCAACAGGAACATCTTTCCTAACTAACGTTTGGTAGTCATGCAGCATGTACAGATTTTCTTCCCTACCGATAATTTTAGACATTAACGAACAGTTTTCCCGTTCAAAAGGCAGCAAAAACTCTTCAGCCCACTTAAAACTATCATTAGTTTCAATTTTTTCTATTTTCAGCATGATTTATGCAACCTGAAAGCAGAACTAACGAACGTTAGTATTCTTTTTTTCTACTATTACAAGATTTCTTTCATGATCTTCAAGGAATGGAACCGTCATTGGAATCTTTTCATAGGATTTTACCATAAAATCAACACTTTCCATTTCAGCCTGGATTTTTTCACTTCGAGCCTTATATGCAGCAAGAATTCCCTTTGGTTTAAGCATTTTTAGAAGAAGCTTTGTTATTTTCTTATCAAAGGGATGAAAAGCCCTGAATACCTCAACATCAAATGATTCAGCCGGAACTTCATCTGCAACAGTACAGAATACCCTCACATTTTTTAGTCCCATTTCCTTTATTGTACTTTCAAGAAATGCACAGCGCTTTTCCATTCTTTCAACCAGAATAAACTTATTTTCTGGAAATGCAACTGACAATGGAATCCCGGGGCAACCGCCGCCAGAACCAATATCAGCAACAAGGCTTTCATCCTTTATCAGATTTTTCAAATGAGGAACTGCAGCCAGCGAGTCAAGAACATGATTCACGAACAGCTCATCTTCATTTTCTGCTTTCATCAAATTATATGTCTTGTTGAATTCAAGAACACATCGACAGTATATTTCAAGCTGAGATTTCTGATTTTCATCAAGATGAATTCCAAGTTTTTCAAGTCCTTTTTCTAAAACGGAATTCATTTTCTTTCACCCAGATCAATCAGCAGCTCTAAATTCCAATTTTTATCATCTGTACGCATTGTTACCAGGTTTCCAACCCTACTTGCTTTTAACCCTTTCATATTTGACATCTGATAAAGAAATGAATTTTCATTCAAATAATCCTGGCTAACTGCAGTTGCCGTTTCATAACGCGAAACACCGCTTTCATCTGCAGATTTCTTGAACAACAAATGAAATGTTTCCTTGCGGGTTTTTCCATCAGTTGAATAGCGTCGATCTCCGGTAACAAGGAACGTTCCATCACTCTGCACGTCAGAAATATAAACATGACGGCATGTTGAAAGAATATCATATCCATTCACTGAAAAACGAATGATTTTTGATGAAGCAACATTTGACGGTGTGGGTGCATTATTTGAAACCGGAAGAGAAACTCTTGAATTATTATCAAAAATCCTGGCTTCAGGCGCCTTTGACTGGGTTTCAGTTTTAATTGACTCTATTTTGGTTAATACATCCACAAGAATATCTTTTGTCTGGTTTCCAGAATTATAAGGAAGAACTGACAAATCTGCTGTGGAATAAAATTTATCGAGAAGTCCCATATTGCTTAGAACATTCATGTCACTTGCTGTTACTGATCCCAAAGCCCTTTTTACGGCTGCATCCACATCTTTCTTTTTTGATTCAACCTTTGCTTCTTCCTTAACGCCAGGCTTTTCCTGATGAGTGTTTCCCATGTATATAGGATTCAAAACAGAACCCGGCAAATAAAATCCGCTGCCCATAGTTGGAGCAGAAATTGTCGGCATTCGTGGTGAAGTAATAGAATTATACGAAGAATTCTGTGCCCATGAAATTGAAACAACAGCAGATACGATAGCCAAAGCCAAAGTTTTTTTACATGTTTGCAAGGGTATCCTCCACAAATTCAAGTCTTTGCGTAAGTTCGGAAATTGTTCTTGTGAGTCTTGCTTTTTCTTTTTCAAGTTTTTCTCTTAGATCAATTTCCATGGTTTTCTTTTTCATCATTGCAATGACACTATCCGGGCTTTTTCCACTGTTCATTGCTTCCTTAGCCCTTGCTTTGTCTTCTGCTTTCTTACACGATGCAAGAATTTTCATGTTGTCAAATCCAACTGAAGCATCCTCTGGAGGAAGCATTCCTACCTTCGAGGCAGACTTTGCAGTTGTTCTAGGCAACTGAAGAACCCTATCAAGATAATCTTCATAGCGAATATTTGCCTGTTCACAAAGAGCATGTGCCTTTATAAGGCTTTTGCCCAGTTCCTGCATTATGTGTCCATTAGGCTCTATGTATTTTTCACGGATTTCTTTTGTAAGCTCATCAAGTTCCGGAGAAAGACTCACATCAAGCTTGTAATAACCCTTTTCTTCTGCAACATCCAGGAGAGCATGAAATTTTGCCCAGTAATAATTTGTATGGCATCTTGCCTGATGCGGAGGTTCCTTTCCACCATTTGCCTCAATCTGTTCTTCATTAATCAGATGGTGTGTGTATTCATGTATGGAAGTATAGACTAACTCATTGTCAGTCTTGAAATTCCTGTTATGAAGAAGAATTTCTCTTGTATCCGGCTTATAAAGTCCATTAACACGCTTACTATCTTTTCCAGTCATTATGACAGAAAACTCTAGTTTTGATTCCTGAATATCCAGGAGCATCTCTTTGATTGAAGCATTATCCATAATCCATCCAATTTTATTACACTTTAGATGAGTTGGCAATGGCGAATCCCACATGTCATGTCTATTGTTAATTTGACTATTAATAAATATAATAGATTTCATGGTTATTTCTTCTATTGATTTGAAAGACGGACATGTTGTTCAGTTAAAAAACGGAAAAGATCTGGTTCTTCAGCGTGATGATGCTGATGCTTTGATTAATGAATTCAACAAATATGGTGAAGTTGCAGTAATTGACCTTGATGCTGCAATGGGTAACACAGACGAAAAAGGAAACACGGCAAACACTAAGCTTTTGAAATCTCTCTTGAGAAAGGGAAACGTTCGTGTTGGCGGAGGAATCCGTGATGTAAAAAAAGCCCGCAATTTGATTTCCCTTGGTGCAGAAAAAGTAATCATCGGTTCTGCAGCATGGAACAAAAATCCTTCTGAAGGAAATGTTCTCAACACTGAATTCCTAGAGGAACTTGTAAATGCAATCGGCAAACAGAGAATCATTATTTCTGTTGATGCAATTAACGGAAAGATTGCCGTAAAGGGATGGAAAGAAACTGTAGACATTTCCCTGCTGGATGGAGCCAGGGCTGCTGAAAAATACTGCAGTGAACTCCTTTTTACTTGTGTAGAAAAGGAAGGCTGCATGCAGGGAACAGACATGGATGCTGTCAAAAGCCTTAGGGATGCAGTAAAATGCCGCGTTGTTGCTGCAGGCGGAGTAAACACACTTGAACAGGTTGTTGAACTTGAAAAACTCCATTGTGATGTTCAGCTTGGAATGGCTTTGTATCAGGGAGTTGTCAAGCTTAACGATGCATTCATCAACTGCCTTGACTGGAACAAAGTTAATGGAATGATTCCTGTAATTGCCCAGAGTGTCGAAGGTGAAGTTCTAATGATGGGATACTCAAATCGTGAGGCTCTCGAAAAAACATTTGCTACTGGCAAGCTTACATATTTCTCAAGAACAAGAAACGTTCTTTGGACAAAAGGAGAAACAAGCGGAAACTTCCTGAAAGTAATCAAGCTTCGTCCTGACTGCGACCGAGACACTATCCTTGCCACAGTTGAACCAGTTGGTCCTTCTTGCCACACAGGCAGCTGGACTTGTTTTGGTTCTGAATCCCAGGAAAAATCAAGTCTTGAAAGATTATACAAGGTTATTGCAGAACGCTTTGCAAATCCTAAACCAGGAAGCTACACTGCTACTCTCAATGACAAACGTGTTCGTGAAAAAGTCATGGAAGAAGCAGAAGAACTTACTGATGATGCAGAATCAAAAGATGATGTTATCTGGGAAGCTGCCGATCTTTTATACTTTGTAAGTGTTTTGCTTTACAAGGAAGGCGTTAACTGGCAAGACGTTTACAATGAGCTTGACCGCAGACACAAGGAAAAATAACTTTTCATGCCGGATCCTGTGCTAAATTAGTTCAGGGTCCTTTTTTATTTGCTTTGTCATCCCCCCTGAATCCATTCAATTTGACTATGCTTGATAAAAGAAGTGAAAATCTTTACAATTTTGATATATGGGTGATTTAATAGAGGAATTTATTGAAAAAAAGTCTTTGGATGCTTTGAATGACCTTTTGTCATCAGACAGCAATAAGGATATTGATGCTTCTGCCATCGCAGTGGCTGATGTTTTTGGATCTGAAACATCTTTTTCAAATATAATCAAAAACAAATCAGATGAAGCAAAACTTATAACAAGCTTCACAAATAATCTTGTTCTTCTTATTCAGAAGACCTGGGTTGAAAAATCAGACGAAGAACTTAAGGCTCAGGTTTTGTACCATCTTGAAGAATTCTGCAAGAATCTCGAGTCAAAGGATTACTCTGTTTCCTTCAGGCAGTTTTTTTCAATTGTTGATGATATGGTTTATCTCATGTTTGGCAGTCAGGCCAAAAGCAAGGATTTTGCTGAATATGCCCTGAGAATTGACCCCGAATTCGGTATTTTCTGGTGGTATGTAAGTTCAATTCCAAAAGATGCTGAATGGGAAAGCGAAAAGAATCGTGTTGTGATTCTTCTTGGAATGTACTTCCTTGCAAATTACTAGACCAACAGGCATCTTCTAATGAGGGTGCCTTATTTTTTTGAAATACCCTTTACATGGAGTTAATATGACATTTGACGAAGTTTGCAAATATCTTAAAGAAGGTGCCAATGATCTGGCACTTCACAATTCAGAACAAAAAAACAAGGCTCTTGCCTGTGTCGCCGAATCTATTCTGGAAAACAAGGCAAATATTCTTGAAGCCAATACCAGAGATGTTTCAAATGCACGTGCAAAGGGAATGACGGAATCTCTTGTTGAACGTCTTGCTCTCGATGAAAAGAAATTCAAGTCTATTATCGATGGAATTAATATTGTAATTCAGCAGGCAGATCCTGTTGGTCAGGAAACCGGGGGCTGGTGCCACAAAAACGGAATGCAAATTCGCAAGATTCGGGTTCCAATGGGTGTTGTTGCAATCATCTACGAAAGCCGCCCTAACGTTACTGTTGATGCCTTTGCCCTTGCATACAAAAGCGGAAACTCAATTCTTCTCCGCGGATCTTCAAGTGCCCTGGAATCAAATAAGGCTCTCACTTCCGCCATCAAGTCTGGACTCGAAAAAGCAGGAACAAATGGTGTCGTAAAATCAATTCATCTTCTTGAAAGCGGCGCCCATGAAGAAGTAAATGAAATTCTTACAGCCAAGGGAAAAATCGACGTTGTTCTTCCGCGTGGTTCTGCAAAACTTATTAACCTTGTTGTTGATAATGCCAAGATCCCTGTTATTGAAACCGGCGCAGGAATTTGTCATCTCTACATTGACAGTGATTGCGATTTGAAATCAGCAGCAGAAATCGCAGGAAACGCAAAAATGCAGAGACCTGGAGCCTGCAATGCTATTGAAACAATTCTCGTAAATAAAACTGTTGCCAAAGAATTTCTCCCACTTCTTTCAGAGAAATTTGCTGATAAAGTTGAAATCCGTGCTGACGAAACCTGCTATTCAATTCTGGAAAAAGCCGGGGTAAAAAAACTTGTTAAGGCCAGTGAAGATGACTTTGGTTTTGAATTCCTTGATTTTATTTGTTCAGTAAAAATTGTAGACAATGTAAAGGAGGCAGTTGATTTTATCAACAGTCACAACACAAAACATTCTGAGTGTATCGTTACAAACAACAGAGCTAATGCAAGATACTTCCAGAACAGAATAGATGCTGCATGTGTTTATGTTAATGCTTCAACTAGATTTACAGACGGCGGTGAATTTGGATTTGGCGCAGAATTGGGTATAAGCACGCAAAAACTTCATGCCCGTGGACCAATGGGATGCGATGTTCTCACAACCACAAAATATCTTATTGATGGCGACGGACAAATCAGATAATGATGTTCACTGGAAATATCTGGGGTTTTTCTTTATCTTTTCTAGCCCATTATTGCATGGAACAATGCCTTGTCATCTGCTATGAAAAGTGTCCCTTTCTGACTTCCATCTGCAAGATGTGTCAATGGATTTTCCTTTCCTCCATTTGCCAGAAGAAGAGGAATTCCACACTTTGTTGTTTTTTCTGCAGCTTCAATTTTAGTTGCGATTCCACCGGTTCCAAAAGAATTTGTTGAACCTATTTTGATCTGCTTCTTGAGATCATCAATGCTTTCAACTACCTCAATTAATTTTGCTTCTGGATTTGTCTTTGGATTGTCAGTATAAACACCATCAATATCACTAAACAGAATAAGAAGATCTGCACTCCAAAGATTTGCTGTAAGTGCACTAAGGTTATCATTATCACCGATGAAAAATTCGTCCGTGGCAATTGAGTCATTTTCATTGATAATTGGAATTACATTTTCATCAACAAGAGTAAAAAGAGTGTTTCGAATATTAAGCGTTCTGTGCTTATCCTCAAAGTCATCTTTTGTAAGCAAAAGCTGTGCAACGTGAATTTCCTTTGTCTTGAATGCACATCTCCATTTATGCATGAGTTCAACCTGACCAATTGAAGCAAGAGCCTGACGATAATGAATGTCTCCCTTGTGTGCCCATCCTTCAATTGTCGAAAGACCGGCAACCTGTGCTCCTGATGAAACAATAATCAGCTGTTTTCCCTGTGCCATCAATGCCGAACATTCAGCCGAAAACTTTTCCATAAACTCAACATTGACTGTTCCGTCTTTATTTGCCAGAGTATTGCTTCCGATTTTGATTACAATTTTTCTGGCTTCCTTAATTATTGTCTGTGGTGTCATATTTCTGATTCCTGCTAATTTCAGTATATCACAATTTGAACTAATAATTCAAAGCAAATGTCATTCGCCGGAAAGAGCAACAACAGGATCCAGTTTTGCAGCTCTCGAAGCAGGACTCAGCCCGAAGAAAATTCCAACAAACACAGAGAACACAAATGAAATCATGCAGGAACTCCAGCTGATTACATAGGAAAGTGAACGAACAAATTCCACTGCAATACTCAATCCAATTCCCAGAACTATGCCAGCAATTCCGCCCAGCAATGTTATGCTTGCAGATTCAATCAAAAACTGCTGCCTGATTACCGCCGGACTTGCCCCCAAAGCCTTTCTGATTCCTATTTCCTGCTTTCGTTCAGTAACCGTTACTATCATTATATTCATGATTCCAATTCCACCTACAAGAAGTGAAATGGCAGCAATTGCCGAAAGCATTATGCTCAGTGTTCCCGTTATGGAACTCATCTGCTCAATCATTGTCTGCATTGATGTTACATTAACAGATCCTTCCGTTCCTGAAACTTCCTTGCAATATGCAGTCAATTCTTCAACAAGTTCCGAAGCTCTTTCCCGCGAAACTGCCTGAACCATTACAGCAGATGCAAGTACATTTGGTGTAATCTGCTTTGTGTAAAACCCGCGGGGAACATAACAACCTGTTGAGGAATTTTCCATACCTGAATTCTGTTCTTTTAAAACACCAGCTACTTCAAAATTAAATGAAACACTACTCGTTACCAGAACAATACTCTTTCCCACCGCATCACCATTTGGAAAAAGTGACGAAGCAATATCTGATCCCAGTATAATTTTCTGCATTCCCTGAACATCATCTGCAATTGAAAAAAACGAGCCATAATCCAGAGCCAATCCATAGGCCTGAAGATAATTAAGTTCAATTGCCGTACACTGAGATGAAACACTTGTATCACCATAAGACAAAGTTGACTGCAGATTATTCTTGTACCAGATTTTTTTTATTCCACGAACTGAATCAAATAAATTCTCGCGGAACTCTTCGTTAAACTGGATTGTAACTGCATCCCTGTTTCTTCTCATGTATCCAGAACCAATACTGACCATATCAAGTCCTGATGATCCAAAAGTGTCCTGAATCTGCTGAGTTGAACTTGACCCCATACTCATAATCACAATAACAGAGGCAACACCAATTATGATTCCCAGCAAAGAGAGCATTGTTCTTATTTTATTTCGCCTAAAATTCGATAAGGCATACAAAAAATCTTCAAGCATTTTTCTTACCTAAATTTTCTGTGGTTCCTGAATCTTGTCTTCCTGAATAAGACCATCCAGAATTTTTATGCATCTGCTGGAACTTGCACCAACACGAGGATCATGGGTAACAATAACAACTGTTGTTCCTGTTTCATTTATTTCCCAAAACAAATTCATTACGGCACGTCCTGTCTCGCTATCAAGAGCTCCTGTCGGTTCATCAGCAAGAATCAATTTTGGTTTTGTTACTGTAGCTCTGGCTATTGCAACTCTCTGTTTTTGTCCTCCAGATAGTTCATGTGGTCTATGATAAAGACGCTCACCCAAACCAACTTTTTCCAAGGCAGCCTTTGCAAGATCAAACCTTTCGTTTTTTGGAACACCGGAATATCTGAGGGGAAGCATTACATTTTCCACTACAGTCATTGCCGGCAAAAGAAAATACTGCTGAAAAACAAAACCAACAGTAACATTTCTAAGATACGAAAGTTCTTTCTCAGACATTAGAGCTGTTTCTTTTCCGTTGATTTTTACAATGCCGGAAGTTGGTCTGTCCAGGCATCCAATCATATTCATGCACGTGGATTTTCCGGAACCAGAAGGACCCATAATGGTAACAAATTCACCCTGCTTAATGTCAAAAGAAATATCTTTCAAAGCATGAACTTCATTATCACCCATTACATAGGTTCGCTTTACATGTTCCATTGTAATGATTGAATTTTCATCCATAATTATTGTTATTTTCTTCCTCCCATTGCAGGAACTCCAGGCATTCCATTTTTTGGTCCCATATTTTTTCGCGTGCCGGAAATTTTTGGAGTTGTCTGCTGCAATAAAACATCACCTTCCCTAACATCACCACTTACAATCTTCACATACTCAGAACTATATGGAACTACTTCCACATCAATTTTTTCACCAGTTACTTTTACAACAAAAGCCTTCTTGTTTTCTCGTCCAACTGCATATCGCTCAACAAGCAAAATATCTTCATCCGGGCTAATCTTGATTTTTCCACTGAATGAAAAGTTTGGAAGAATTGAAGCCGGATACTCATCAATCTGAATCTTAACTTTTACAACTGTTGCACCACGACTTGTAACCTCACCAATTGCAGGCCAGCCAATAACTTTTCCCATTACAATTCCATCGTATGAAGGAAATTTCAATTCTACCTGCTGTCCAATCTTGAGTTTTGAAACGTCAGTTTCAGCAACCTCGACGTCTGCAGTCAAATATGAAATATCTACAATTGTTCCAACAGAATCCTTTGCTTCAAGTGAATCACCTACAGCCACATCAATATCTGCAATTATTCCATCAAAAGTTGCAATTACTTTTCGCTCGGCAATTTTTTGAACCAGCGACTTCCGTTCTGTCTGCTTTAAGGCAAGTTCTCGTCTTGATCCATTGATTCTCACGGTTTCCATGTCATAATCATGCTTTGCCAGATTATACTGCTGGGTAGTATCATCAAGCTGAATAAGAACTTTCCCTTTCTTGACTTCATCTCCCTGCTTAACATAAACATTCGTAACTGTTCCATCACTCAAAGCCTGAAGCGTCTGTTCTTGAGCCGCAGAAACAACTCCCGAAACACTGATTACATTTTGCAGGGTTTCAGTTTTAATCATATATGTTAGGTTCGATGCATTTTTTGATGAAACTATTTTTCTCACCCATATTAAAATAACAACAACTGCTGCAACTGAAGCTATTCCTATAATTAAAAATTTAATCTTTCTATTTATCTTCATTTTTTTCACTGCCATTCACATTTTCCTTATCTTTATATAATTCCGAATCACGTGTAAATAAAAGCTTTGTATCATTATTGTAAATTATCATTTCAATATCATCGATCAGACATTGAACCTGATAATTCTCCTTGTTGACTTTAGCTGAATTGTATTCGCTTTCTGTTATGAGTCCACGATCAAAATATGTTTTTGTATCTTCTTCAAGCTTTGTATACAAATCCAGATTTTCAAGATCTTTTTTCTTTGCCCATTCCAGATCATGCAGAGTTGTATTCTGACTGATTACACTTGTAACATAATTTGATTTTGATGAATTGATTGCAATTTTTTCCTTGCTTCTTTCAATATCATCAATTTTTTTTGAAAGCTTTCTAAGTTTGAATTCATTTGGGTCAACTGACAATCCAAAAGTGTAAATCAACGGATCAGAATTTGTAGGAACTGAAATTCCGGCATTTGCAGTAAGTCCCGTCCCATTCCAGGTCAACGCCGTCCCGGCATCAATAGTATTCTTGTATTCATCATTATGAACTTCATTATTGATTGTATAACCTGCATTTACAGAAAGTGTAAGATCTTTGTCTGCCTGTCTTTTCCTTTCATTTATTTCAGATTTCCAGTTTGCATTTTCAGTTTCAAGATAATCTTCTTTATTGAAAGAGCTGATTTTAATTGGCTGAACCTGAGGAATTTCTTTTGGCAGGAATTCTTTCACATTTTTGAAATTCCATTCTATTCCACATTTTGAAGCAAAAATCTTTGCCTCTCGTTCCAGTTCATGCTCATAAACTTCAACCTTATGCTGATCTGAAATTACTTCCATTTCTGCAAGCCTGTATTTTGTTGAACTTGTAGAATATCCCTGTGCCTTTATTTGATTAAATGAAAGCTGATCCTCATACAGATCTTTTTTTGCATTTGAAATATTTACTATAGTTTGGTAAAGACTCTTGATTGATTTATAAAACTCGCTTTCTACTGAAACAAAACCATTCTGAAGATTTCTTTGTGCCACAAGAACAGCCCTGTTACTTTCATCAAGTGTGATCCTGCGCTTTTCCATACCTGATGAAATTATATCTGCACTAACACTGAAATTTGTATTCTTGAAATCTGCATCACCATCTTCAATTTCAATATTTGATTTTGCTGAAAAACTCAAATTATCCGCCTGAGGAATTTGAAGTGATGCATTCGGCGACAATGAAATTTCTGTCTCATCCCCTGCCGTAATTTGAATTGTACCAGTAGATATTTTTATCGAAAGCCCAGTTTGAAGAAGTGTTTTTTCCGCCTGAATTATTTCTTCATCCATTTCTGCAGAAAGATTATGAATTTCCAGACTATTTTTAAAATAACCTTCAAGCAGTTTTTCTACAGTTTGCTGACTAAAAACCGGAAATATAAACAATCCAAAAAATATTATGCAAAAAAAATTCTTCATGTTGTATATTATAATTTCTTTGATTTTTATTTCCATAATCAAAAATCTTATAACATTTTTTTAGTTTAAGCCTATCTTCGCGCAATGTCCGCAATAATCTGTGCTGTTCCTTCAAATCCTGCAAGAGAACTATCTATGAGAAGGTCGTAGTGATCACGCTTTCCCCATGTTCTTTCTGTGAATGTGTTGTAATGATTTGCCCTGCGCTTGTCTACCAGCTTTACTTCTTTTTCTGCTGTCTGAGGATCATGTCCCTTATGCTTGATTGCATACTCAACTTTTTTTGCAAGTGGAGCATAAATAAACACATTAAGAATATCTTTCCTGTTGATTTCCTCACAATGCCTCAAAATGTAATCTGAACATCTTCCAACCAGAACACATGGACCTTTCTTTGCAAGTTCAACAATTACATTTCTCTGTGCATTGAATACCTGATCTGCCAGGGGAAGTGACTGTGCCTGAGCTCCCATTCCCAGCCTGGCAGCACTTGTTCCTGGAGCAGCGTAACTTGCACCGAGAAGCATTGTATACAACCAGCTTGAATTCAACGACTGATCATTCTGCTTTATATAATCCGGGGAAAGTCCTGACTGTTCTGCTGCCATATCAATTATCTCTTTGTCATAAAATGGAACATTCAAGATTCCTGCAACAAGTTTTCCAATGGAGTTTCCACCACTGCAATATTCACGTCCAATAGTAATTATCTTTTTCATAAGATTCCCCCAAATTTATTTATACTTATATTTTATCATGCCTATTGCTTATTGAAAATCCTTAAAAAATTTTTGTTTTTACACCAAGCTGAATTTCACCCATTTCCAGACCAAATCCACTTCCGCCGTTTGAATCAGAATAATTCCCGTTTTTACCAATTTTTATTTTTGTAGTTCCCCTGTCAGATGTCAAAACAAATCCCTGGGCTCTCAAAGTCAAAACAAACCTGCTGGTTATTTCGTATTCCAGACCAATCATTCCGCGGGCACCACAAAAAAATCCTTCCATTTCATCAAGAAAATACTTCGAGGAAGTTTCATGAATATCAAGAGATGACACATAAGCATAAGGGCAAATTGCTCCCGAGAAATTCACAGTAAGCCTGTCCGTTGCATTCAGTTTATAAATCAAACCAAGCCATGTAAGATATTCCAGTCTTTCAAGTGAAAGCATTTTTCCAGTTACAAATTTTTTTTCTGCATTTTCATAAGATCCATAAATACCGTTACTATCACACTGAGCATATTGATAAGCCAGATTCTGTGCATAAAATTCAGTGTGATAATAATCAATCATGGCAAAAGGGGAAATTTTATTTTTTGAATTCAAATCAAAATTAACTGCCATTCCAAAATTTGCATTTATATATTTTTGAAGATTTGAATCACTTTCGCTGTAGTTGGTTTTTATTTTATCCAATTCCGGATCATTATGATTTGCTGCATTCATCCAGTCACTGTCCCGCACGATTCCGCATTCAGAACCCGCAGCTGCCCCTAATCCTCCTAAGAACTGAATTTTTTTCCCGATTAAATAAATTCGTGCTCCATAAACAAAAAGTCTATTCTGATCCCAATTCAGTTCAGATAATTTTTTTTCACCGGAATACTTACTCGTATACACAAACTCATCCTGTACACCAAAATGAAATCCTGCAAAAGGTTCCGCAGTAAATGAAAAATCACTTTCTGCAAATCCCAAGGCAGAAACTACAATTTGAAAAATCAAAACAAATGCAGAAATTCTGAGTTTTTTCATGAACTAATATTCCAAAGGGTTTACCTTGAAAATTTTTGCCAGCTGATTCCTTACTGCTTCCATATCCTTTGGATAAGGTGCCGTAAATGTCATTCTTTCGCCAGATTTAGGATGTGTCAGTTCAATTTTGTATGCATGAAGAGCAAGTCTTGAAAGCAAAGGTCTTTCATCCAGAGTATCTCCATTCCACTTTCTCTTGAAATCACTCAACAATACCGGATGCTGATTTCCTGAATAAAGTGGATCACATACAATGGGAAAACCTGTTGTCTGCAAGTGAGCCCTGATCTGATGTGTTCGGCCTGTTTCAGGATGTGCAATAATCCATGAATACGGACCACAGTTTCCCGCAACCTTGAATTCTGTTATTGATGGTTTTCCGGTTCTCTTGTTCACCACTGTTCTATGGCGTGCATCACCATCAGGCAGCAGAGGAAGATTTACTGTAAGTTCATTCCATGTTGGACGGCCATTCACCAGACAATGATATGTCTTGCTGATTTTTCTATCTGCAAACTGAGTTGAAATATTCTTGTGACTTTCTTCATTTCTGGCGTAAACAACAATTCCGCTTGTATCCTTATCTATCCTGTGAACCGCAAACAGTTTTCCGAATTCTTTTTCGGCACTCAAATCAAGTCTTGGGGCATCCTGATCATATCGGTCTTGTGCAACCAGAAGTCCACTCTTCTTATTCAACACAACAATGTCTTCATCACTATAAATTACTGTATAATCCGGCGTTACTTTCATAAGATGAGTATACCAAAATAATCTCCAAGCGTTAAGAAGATATTAGTTTTCGGAAATATCCCCTTACGGACAGCAGTCAAATGTTTTATAAAAATACGGGAAGGAAGGCAGAGACTGACGAAAACACTCGCAGGACGGAAAGATAGTTTCCTTGCCGGACTGCGTGTGTAGCGACGCTAGCTAGCGGTTTTGGCAGTCTATGACTGACTGGTAGTATTTTTATATGTAATTTTTCATTTTTATGGGTTTACTATTGTTTATTCGATTCCACAATATGACAAAAAATGTTAAAGTGTAAACATGAATTATGTTGCATTATGCGCAGTTGGTGCAGAAAAAATCCTCGGAAACGAAATAAAGCATTTAGGCTGGTCATTAAACGGAAACGCTCCTGGACGTGTTAATTTTACAGGAGAAATGGAAGCTCTATACCGTTCAAACTATTGTCTCAGAACTTCAGACAGAGTATATCTTCAACTTGCAAAATACCGTGCAGAAAATTTTGATGAGCTTTTCGAAGGCTGTTACAGAATCAACTGGCAGGATTTTTTCAAGAAAGATGTTCGCGTTGTTGTTGATAAAGTAAGAATTTACAAGAGCAGACTCAATAGCGAACATACTGTTCAAAGCATGATTCAAAAGGCAATCTACAAAAAACTCGGTGAAAAATGGCACATGACATCACTGCCAGAAAGTGGACAAAGATGTGACGTAAGGGTTTACATTGATCAGGATGAAGCTCAAATTCTTCTGGACACCAGCGGAGAAGCTCTTCACAAGCGCGGATACAGAACAGACGGTGGAATTGCTCCTTTGCGCGAAACAACTGCAGCTGCAATTCTCATGGAACTTATGTGGAAAAGAAAGGTTCCCCTTCACGATCCATTCTGCGGTTCCGGAACATTTGCAATCGAAGCTGCTCTCTACGCACACAATGTTGCTCCCGGACTCGGAAGACATTTTGCCTATGAAAATCTTGCAATCTACAATCAGCAACTTGCCGTGGACATGAAAAAAGAAGAAGCCTCAAAAATCCGTACAGATGTTGAATGCAGAATCACCGGCAGCGACATTGACTTTAAGGCTGTTGAAAGATCAAAACTTAATGCCGAGCATGCCTGTGTTATGGCTGGAAGGGCGCTTCAGATGATTGGAAGCGACATGCACGTTCAGAGGCCAGATTTTATCCAAAGTGATTATGTTAACCTCAAAGCTCCTTATGAATCAGGTCTTCTTCTATGCAATCCTCCATACGGTGAAAGAATTGGTGATGTTGCTGAAGCTGAAATTCTTTATTCCAACATGAAATCTCTGTTTACAGATTTTGAAGGCTGGCAGATGGGTGTCATTACAAGCCAGAAGTCTTTTGAAAAATGTATCGGCAAGCGTGCAACTCAATCAAAGACTTTGAAAGCCGGAAACCTGGACACAACTCTCTATATTTACAGGTAATCAAATGGCAATAGTTGTTGAACATGAAAAAAGAAAACGTGATATTCTCGAGAAAGCCTTTACCATGTTCCTTGAAGAAGGATACGAGGACATAACCTATCAGAAAATTGCGGACCGTTGTGGAATCACAAGAACTACTCTCTATGTTTATTTCAAAAACAAAAAGGATATTTTTCTCTGGAGCATAAAGCAGCTCACTTCTGATATCGAAAAGGAGCTTTTAAGCATCATAAAAAATCCAGAATTGACTGCATCTGACTGCCTTAAACAGATTCTTTTCAAGCTGTTTGATATTGCCGAAAATAATCAGGTATTTTTCAAGGTTCTTCTAAACTATCTTGTTCAGCTTGAAAAAAGTGGTGCAGACGTCAACGAACGTGTTACTCGACGTGTAATCAGAATTCAGCACCTGATGAATACAGTCATCATACGCGGGCAAAAAGCCGGTCAACTAAAGCACTTCTCTGTAAAAGACATTAATGACCAGCTGTATATGATTATTGAAGATGCTATGTTCAGACTTGGAGTGCTTAACCAGAAGTCACTGGATCAAAGCCGTTCCATTGCTGAATTCACTGTAAATCAAATTAAGGCATGATCATGGACATTACATTTCACATTATTCTTTGTTTTATTCCTCTACTGCTGGTTATTACCGTTTTCAAATTCATTTTTTCTAAACTGAATATTTCTTCTGTTCTTATTTCTGTCATTCTAGGATTTCTGGCAGTAATCCCAATTGCAGCAATTCAGTTTTTCATTTCATCAAATTTCTTTATCATTCCATCTACACTTTCTGGAATCCTGATTAAAAATATTTTCATCAACGGATTAATTGAAGAATCAATTAAGATGGCATTTTTGTTTTTCCTGTCTTCTAAAAAAAGATCTTTTCAGGTATTTTTTGTATGTTCACTTATCTGCGGATTTGCAATGGGAAGCTTCGAAAACGTAGTATATTTGACAACTGGAATTGCAAAAACTGCCTTGCTCAGACTTTTTACTGCTATCATCATTCACGGATGCTGTACTGGATTATGCGGTATCTTTGTCTATTTCATGAAGAATAAAAACCCAATTTTCTTTCCATTCCTCATGGCAATCGTTCTTCACGGAGTTTACAATTATTTTGCAGGATTCAAGTCTTCCACCCCTTTCTTCTATTTTTCAATTGCCGTTGTTTTCTATTCAATAGTTGAATGCAGAATCAGATATCTGGCCTATAAAGAAAAACTAGAAAAAAAATTATCTGCCTAGTTTTTCTTAAGTGAATTTACCCAGGCCTGCATGAGAATTCCAAAAGCAACACCAACATTCAAAGATGCCTTTAATCCCGTCATGGGAATTGTAACTCTACCATAAGTAGCTTTTTTAAGGGCTTCCGGACTTACTCCCAGTTCCTCAGACCCAATAATCACAATTCCTTCCTTTGGAAATTCAAATTCATCCAGTGGAGTTCCACCGGTTTCAAGAACAAATATTGGTTTGTCATCTGGTAATTCATCCAGGGAACATCTTGTGTATCCTAAAGTCTCAATACATCCCATTCCGCTTCTCACAGCCTTGGTCTGTTCTGGACTGGTACATTGCGGTGATATATACACACTTTCAGCACCCATGGCTTCTGCTGTTCTGAATATGGAACCCAGATTAAATGGTGAACGTATGTCTTCTGCATAAACACTTACGCCCTTAAAAAAATTTCTCTTTTCAACACTGATTTTTTCCTGGGAATGAGGAGCAATTACTAAATCCCATTCAGCTGGAAATGTTCCAATCATGGTGAGCAAGATATTTCTTGCAGTATTACATAACCTTCGCTCATCAAAATTTTCTGCATTTAGCAGACTTCGGATTTTTTCTGCATCTTCTCCAGAAAGTTTCGGGTCTGTCAGAAGAATTTCAGCAACACTTCTTGTATATTCTTCTCTTGGAATTTTCTTGAAATTATATTCAAGCCCTGGCTCAGCTATTCCTGCAATATCGCGTTCCAGCTCACCAAAAGTCAAAGCCAGTTTTCTGCGTTTTTGACCTGCTTCCAGCTGAAAAAGCTTATTTGGATTAATCATCAGTATGCTCTCTTAATGAGATCAAACAAATCATCAGTAGTCATACTTCTTGGCAATGCATTCATCAAATCAAGTTCACCGGCATCTTCTGCTGCAAGAGAAAGCTGCTCAATTGTCAAAGACAAATCTTTAAGTCGGGCCGGAATATTTACCTTTGCAATTTTCTGTCTTACATATTCAGTAAGTGCTGTTACTGCATCAGCTGTTTCCGTCTCCTGTGGGCATGCTCTCAGAAGCTTAGCCAGAGTTGCCAGTTTATCTGCCCTATAGGAAGCTGCATCTTCTATTATATATGGAAGAAGAATTGCGGTTGTAAGTGAACGGGAAATCTGATACCTGGAATTGATTGCATTTGCCAGAAGATTTGCCACACCAAAAGAACTAGAAGCTCCTCCCAAAGAGGCCATGCATCCACCCTGAGTTAATAGAACTTCCTGTGGAGTTGTAATTGAAAGGCTTGGAACTCCATCCAAAGCATAGGAAAGAAGCTGAACTGACTTTTCAATAATCATGTCACTGAAAAAATTCGATTTCTGGCTTAAATATCCTTCAATAGCAAAAGAAAGAACTTCAATAGACATACATGCTGACTGTTTTTCTGTAAGGTTAATCTGAAGATTTGGGTCCCACAATACCAGCTTGCAAAGTCCATTCTGAGTCTTCAAAAGCCTGATTTTAGTTGATCTGGCATCAGAAACTGGAGTTCTATCTGTAAAAATAAAGCTGTCTCTGACTGTAGTTGGAACACAAATCAAGGGAAGAGGACTGGTTGTTGCAGCCTTACCATCAATATATTCATACAAATCACCTTTTTCGCGATAAAGTGCACAAACAGCCTTTGCAAGATTTAATGTTCTTCCACCACCAACGGCAATTACACCATGAACATGAGATTCCCGTGCAAGAAGAAGGGCATCTTTTAAGGTTTCCGTGCTGGCAGTATTAGGAATTTCATCAAAAACAAAATATTCAACCCCTCTTTCATCCAGTGACTGGGTAATTTTTGCAGTTGTTCCCGATTCCTTCAATATTGGATCAACAACAAGCATAAATCTGTCTCCCCAGTCTGACGCATGCTGACCAAGCCTTGTTGCAATATATGATCCCAAAATAATATTTGGTGAAATCTTAAAGATAAAATCTGCCATTTTTGTATTACTCCTTGCAAAAAAAAAGAGCGGAAAATAATTCCGCCCTAATTTATCCCCTTACAATGACTACGGAATTAAAAACCGTAAGCACTAAGAATCCGATCTGCTGTAGCTGCAATTGTTGCTTCATTCAAATAACTTGGATCCTGAATCTTCAACTTAATCTGCTCTACAAGTTCAGAACGAACATCTGGTGTTTCTTCAGCTACCTGATTAAGATAAAGCTCTTCAGCTCTAGCCTTAGCTTCTGCTGAAACACTGATTTCATCTGAATAGTTCTGCGAAGCAGTTACGTTGTTTGAGCGCTTAGTATTCTGTAGTGTGTTAATTGCATTAACATTAGAAATTTTGTCTATCATCATATTACGCCTCGCTATTATTATCGGAATCTTCTTCAGAAAGTTTAGCATTTTTTTCACCAGAAATGAAAATTGCAAACTCGCCAAGTACCTGTTTTCTTGATGAATAATCCTCGAGAACTTCTTTTGCAGTTCCTTCAGTTATTTCCTCGTGTAGTTTTGTGAGTTCCCTCCCAACAACCACACGCCGGCTACTACTAATATCGGCAATATCCGTCAAAAGCTTAACAACTCTATATGGACTTTCATATAAAATTATTGCATCACCGGTAGCCAGCAATTCCCTTAGCCTGCTTCTTCTACGGCCAGGTTTTGGTGAAAGAAATCCCTCAAAAACAAGAGTTTTTCCACCTGCTCCGGCAACACTTGCCAATGTAGCAAAAGCACTTGGTCCCGGAATAGGAATTACCTGATGCCCCGCCTTTCTTGCCAATCCAGCCAATATTGCTCCAGGATCACTAATACCAGGAGTTCCTGCATCACTTGCATAAGCTACCTTCTGACCATCATCAAGCAATTTGATTATCTTTTCAGATGCAAACTGCTCATTCTGTGAACGGCAACTTACCAAAGGCTTTTTTATTTCAAAATGGTTTAACAGCTGCAATGTATGACGTGTGTCTTCCGCCGCAATTACATCTACACTCTTGAAAGTCTCTAAAGCCCTAAATGTTATATCACCCAAATTTCCAATAGGTGTTCCAACAATATACAATTCTGACACAGTATATATAGTATACACTTAACCATTTTATAGTGCAACTGCAAATTGACCTTAATTCAACTAGAAAATTTTCCGATATAGACATATGGAGAAACCCCTAAAGTGAGATTTTGAGGATTCCCCCTTAGATAATATTTCTGGAGTATATCTGATGAAACAAACAGAAAAAAATGCTGCTCTGATCACTGGAATCGGACTTTTTGTTGTTGCAGCTTTATTTTCTATTGGAATTTTACTTGGTTTCCTTGATTATGGGGCAACTACCTACAACGATGGAAACATTCTATCTCAACTCGGTAGCATGCTTATTTCTGTGTATGGATTCTGTTCAATTCTCATTCCTGCATTTTTCTTTGTTGCCGGTTCATTTTGTCTTAGTGCCAAATGGTCTGTACAAAGAGCCTTTATTCTATTAATAAGCATCATTCCATTTTTTACACTTGTTTTTGCAGAAACAACATGCCGCAATATTTCAGCAGAAGACTCATCTCCAATTGCTTTTGTGAAAATCATTACACTCATGGCAATTGCATTTCTTCTTGTTGCTACAGAATATCTTTTTGCCCTTGTCATTGCTTCTCGCATTGAAGACAAAATCTGTGGACGCGAATCAACTCCCATTGGATTAAATGTAGATGCAAAAAAAATCAAAACAATTTTTACAAAAACAATTCCTGGCTTTGTAAAATCAAATATCATCAGCAAATTCAACAAAACTTCTGAAAATGAAGACTATGATGATGAAGATTCTCTTGTTATTGAAGAAAATGTTTACGAGGACATTAAGGAATCTCCAGCTCCTGAAGAAGCCGATGATGATGATGAAATTCAATGGTCCATTGATGATG
The DNA here is from genome assembly GCA_016294035.1 of Treponema sp. Taxonomy (GTDB): domain Bacteria; phylum Spirochaetota; class Spirochaetia; order Treponematales; family Treponemataceae; genus Treponema_D. The sequence goes on from JAEDCT010000008.1 coordinate 41,270, forward strand.
AAGGAAACGTTCCTGAAGAATTTTCATCAAAAAAAGAAAATCCAAGAATTCCTCTTGAAGAAAATAAATCAGAAACTGACGAATATGATGATTCAGACTTTGATCACTCAAAAGCATTCAGCATCAACAAAGACGAAATTGTATATTCACAAGAAGAAGAGAATTTTGAAGAACCTGATTTTGATGATGACAATATAATTGCCCAGTTTGAAAAAAATTCTCTAAACCTGAATAACACTTACGAAAAAACAAAATCAGAACCAGAAGTTGATCCCGAATATGAAATAGAATTTGAAGACAACACAGAAGAATTTTCTGAAGAACCGGAAAATCCAGAAAGCTACGAATATTCAGATGAAGAAGATTTTTTTGAATTTGACGACGAAGAAAACTTAGATATAGAAGAAAAAAACACTGATTCTGAAGATACTGATTTTTCCGATAACAACAAAATTCTGGATCAAGAAGATATTGACTATTCAAATATTGAATCAGAAGATGATTTTCAGGATGACCAGAATGAAATAGTTGCACCAACAGCTCTTAAAGATCCTACTCTTTTCAAGACTGATAAGGCAAAAATTTCTTCAGACCTGGAAAATTTATTCTCAAAAATGGATCAGGATGCCCGTGCTCAGGTTGTAAAAAACTATAATAATCAATCACCTGATTCTACTGATACTGAAAATTCTGAATCAGTAGAAAATCCTGAACCAAAAAAAATTATTCCTTCTCCTCACAAAAAAAGAAATTATGGTCAATATAAAATTTCTACAGATCTTCTTACTGAATATGCAGAAAACAAATATTGGATTATTGATGAAGAAACAAAACAGGCTTCTCTCAATCTTCAGGAAACACTCAAAGAATTCAGCATTCAGGCAGAAATTACCGGAATCCGAAAAGGTCCTGTAGTAACAATGTTTGAAATTCTTCCTGCACCTGGGGTTAAGCTTTCCAAGATTGTTGGACTTGCAGACAACATTGCCCTCAGACTTGCAGCACAATCTGTCCGAATTGTTGCACCTATTCCTGGTAAACGAGCAGTTGGAATTGAAATTCCAAACAAAGACAGGGCAATCGTTTCTTTCCGTGAATGTATTGAACAGCAGAGACCTGAATGGAAAAAAATGGCAGTTCCAGTTGTTCTTGGAAAAGATATTCAGGGCGAAACACAGATTATAGATCTCGTTAAGACTCCTCATCTTCTTATTGCTGGTTCCACAGGTGCCGGTAAATCTGTTTGTGTTAACAGCATGATTCTTTCGATTCTGTACAAAAGAAATCCTAATGATGTAAAGATGATTCTTATAGACCCGAAAATTGTTGAGCTTAAGTTATACAACAATATTCCTCACTTGCTTACTCCTGTTATTACCGAGCCTAAAAAAGCAATGCAGGCCCTTCAATATTGTCTTTGTGAAATGGAACGCCGCTACGCTGTTTTGGACAGCCTTGGTTGCCGTGATATTTCCAGCTATAACAAGAAAATTGTCGATCAGAAAATCTGCACTGAAAAAATTCCATATCTCATTGTTATCATTGATGAATTTGCAGACCTTATGGCTACTACTGGAAAACAGCTTGAAGGTGTTGTTGCAAGACTTTGTGCCATGAGCCGTGCAGTCGGAATTCATCTTGTTCTTGCTACACAACGTCCTTCTGTTGATGTAATTACTGGACTTATCAAGGCCAATATTCCAAGCCGAGTTGCCTTCATGGTTGCCGCTAAAATGGATAGCCGAATCATTATTGATCAGGTTGGAGCAGAAAAACTTCTTGGAAAGGGTGACATGCTTTATGCAAGTTCAACTGATCCTTTCCCTGTTCGAATTCAGGGAGCTTTTGTTTCTGACCAGGAAGTAGAAGATGTTGTTTCAGCAGTAAAAGAATGGGGTGAACCTGAATACATCGACGATGAAATTTTTGTTGATGATGAAGATTCTGATGAAGATGGCCAGATGTCTTTATTCAATGACGGTGCAGATGATCCGTTGTATGATAAAGCCCTGGATATAGTAATTCAGGCAGGAAAAGCAAGTGCCAGCTATATTCAGAGAAGATTAAGCATTGGTTATAACCGTGCAGCCCGACTTGTCGAATTAATGGAAGAACGTGGTATTGTTGGCCCGGCAAATGGAAGCAAACCACGTGAAATAATTCACATGCCATAAAACAATATATTTAGTAATCATGTTTGTTAGGAGAATAAATTGAAAAAAATTCTTTCACTGTCAATAATTGTTTTGCTTTCTCTCCAGGCTTTTTCAAAAGCTGCTTACCCTCAAAGAATTCCAAAGGACGATCCTATTGAATTCACTGAAACATGGGGTTATGTTATGTCCGACAGAATGGAAGAATTCAATTCATCAATGCCAATTACTGACTTATGTCATTTTGCAGTCAGCATCGATTGTTACGGCGAACTTGATACAATTCCAGATATCACAAAAATTCCTGAGGATTTTAAGGGAAGAAAACATTTGGTTGCTATCTGTGAAAGCCGTTCTCTGGCACATTTTGTACTTGATCCAAAATATGGTGTAAACAAAAAAATAATTGATGATCTGGTAAATGCAGCAAAAGACTACGATGGACTTCAGATTGACTTTGAAATAATTCCAAAAAAAGACAGTCAGAATTTCAAGACATTCCTCAAAATTCTCAGAAAAAAACTTCGCAAGGATCAGATGTTTACCATTTGTGTTCCAGCTCGTCTTAAAGAAATAGAAAATGATATTTTTGACTACAAATTAATGGCTCCTTATGTAGATAGAATTTTTATTATGGCTTATGACGAACATTGGTCAACTTCTTCTGCAGGACCTGTAGCTGGCCTTGATTGGGTTGATAAAATTATTGATCATAGTCTCAATACTATTCCAAAAGAAAAAATAATCATCGGTATTCCTTTTTATGGAAGAACCTGGCAGAACAAAAGTCTCGGAAAAGCCTGGTACAACAGCGGAATCAACAGAATCATGAGAGAAAACAAGATAAATGACATCTCCAGAAAAAATGAAGTTGCCTATTTTGAATTCAAAACAGAAGTCAAAGTTCGAGGTTATTTTGATGATGCCTATTCACTTGTTCAACGACTTAAAAGAATTAAAAACAAAGATTTAGACAAAGTTGGCTTCTGGAGACTTGGTCAGGAAGATCCACTTTTCTGGAATTACGTTAAAACTCCTTACGAGTCAGAACCATTAATTATTGCTGATAAATGATTTATATTTTTTTGTTTCGTTTTTTGAATTATTGACTTACAATATTAAGTATAGGAGAAAGTGTTGTCAGAGGCAGTTGATATTTTAAAACAATACAATCAATCTCAAGCTCTTGAGCAGCAAAACATTCTTAAAACTGTTGATTCCCTTCGCAAGGAAAACAAAGAACTTAAGCGTATTGTTAAGGACATTTCAGAACTAATTACTCTCACTTCTTTCGAGGCAATGATTGAATATATCATTTCTAAATTCCTCGATCACTTTATTCCTGAAAATTTATTTATTCTCATAAAACCGCCAAGAAAAAGAAATTTCCGTCAATACTATTACAAACGCCTTATTCTTCAGGATTCCTACTTTGACGAAAGTGATTATGTGTATTTGAAGGATTCTCTTGATGACATTTCCAATGAAAATTCAATCATATTCATGTCTGATTTTGATATGCTTTATGGAAAGGATTTGTTCCCCGCACAATTGAAAAAACTAAATCCGGAAATCATTATTCCTCTTTCTGCCATTGGTGGAGCTTTTGGTTTTGTTCTTATCAGCAAAAAAATTACTGGTGAATCTTATTCTCCAATTGAATTGAATTACATGAAAAGACTTTTCTCTGTTTTTTCTGTTGTTCTCCAAAATGGACTTCACTACGAAACTTCTATCAAGGACCCAAAAACAGGATTATTTACAAGCGATTATTTTTTCACCCGCCTAAAGGAATGCATATCAACTACTCAAAGATACAAAGTTTCTTCAGGTATGCTGATGCTGGATATTGATTTCTTCAAGAAATTCAATGATACATACGGACACTTAGTTGGAGATAAAGTTCTCATTGAAATTGCAAAAGTTCTTCAAGCTTCTGTTCGCAGCGAAGATTGTGTTGCAAGATTCGGTGGTGAGGAGTTTTCAATCATACTAAACCAATGTACCTCAAATTCAATATTTACGGTTGCAGAAAGAATCCGAAAAAATATTGAAAAAATTTCACTGTTTGAAAAGGGTGAGGAACTAAAAATAACAGTCAGTATTGGTGGATGCCTTATAGAAGCTATAAATTTCCTTACACCAAAATATATCGTAAAAAAAGCAGACCAGGCTCTTTACGAGTCAAAACATAACGGACGAAACAGAAGTACAATTCTCAAAATGGGTCTTTTAGATCTTGCTTCACTTAAAAAAGACCTAAAAGATAATCCATCTGATGAAGATGATGAGTAAAACCTTATTTAAGGGCAATTCCCTTAAAATCATCAATCTTAGTGTATCCCTTTCTCTTCATAAATTCTCTTAATCCATCTATTACTTCAATCATTGTATTTGGATTACTGAATGTAGAAGTTCCAACCTGAACGGCAGATGCACCAACCATAATAAATTCAACTGCATCCTGCCACTTACTTATTCCTCCTAATCCTACAACTGGAACTCTTTCATTTTCAGGAAGCTTATTGATTGCCTGACATACATCATAAACCATTCTAAGTGCAATAGGTTTTACTGCAGGACCACAAAGACCAGCCTTAACATTATTAAAAAATGGTTTTCCCTTTTCTATGTCAATTGCTATTGCCTGAATTGTATTAATCAAGCTTAAAGCATCTGCACCTGCTTTTATACAAGCCAAGGCTACTCCAACCAAATCTGGTGCATTAGGTGACAGTTTAACCATAAGAGGCTTATCTGTAACCTTTCTTACAGCACTTACACATTCAAAGGCTGCCTCCGGATTAATTCCCCAGGCCATTCCACCTGCCTTAACATTTGGACAGCTTATATTAAGCTCAATCATAGGTACAGATGTTTCATTCAGCAAACTGGCACCCTTTACATAAGAATCCAGATCATGACCTGCCAGATTTGCAATAGTAACTGGCTCCAGCTTCATCATTTCCTGCAATTCATTTTCAATAAAATGAGGTACACCTGGATTTTCAAGACCAATTGAATTAATGTCACCTGATGAAACTTCTATGATTCTTTCACCGTCATTTCCAGCTTTTGGTTCAAGAGTAAGACCTTTAGAAGAAATTCCTCCAATTTTATTAACATCAAAAAATCCCCGGTAATTCTGACCAAAACCAAAGGTGCCAGAAGCAGCAATAACAGGATTCTTAAATTTTACTCCTTTAATGGTGACAGACAAATCCGGTTCACTAACTATCTGTACCTGTTTTCTAGGTGTACCCTTTTCAAATTCTATTATTGAAGAATCAAATATTGGTCCATCCTTACATACACGCTTATTTCCATCTTTTGTTTTAATTGTACATCCCAGACAAGCACCAACTGCACACAACATTCTTTTTTCAAGACTCAAATAGCATTTTACTCCAGCTTCTTCTGCTATGTCTTTTATATATGAAAGCATTGGAGTTGGTCCACATGCAAAAATACAACTGTACCCTTTTTCTTTAATTTTTTCAGGGGTCAGAGCAGCAGTTATCATTCCGTGAATTCCAACTGAACCATCATCTGTTGTAATAATAAGTTCCCTTGCATCAACATTTTCCAGACCATAGGAGCCAGATTTGAAACTTCCATAGAAATCATAAGATTTATTTTTAAGAGTAGAAGCAAAATTCGCAACTGGAGCAACACCAATTCCGCCTCCACAAATACAGATTTTATTTTCATCCACATTTTCAGGAATTTTCCAGTAATTTCCCAAAGGTCCAATTAACTTTACATCTGTACCCACTGCACTTTTGCTTAATTCTTCTGTACCCTTTCCTTTCAAAAGAATCATAAACTGTACCTTTTGTTTAAGACCCTCCCTTTCACTATGATAAACACTGATGGGCCTTCCAAACTGTACCCCTGAATTTTCACTTTGAATCAAATAAAATTGACCAGCTTTAGGTGACAGCTGTTGTTTTCTTTCATGAAAAAATTCCACTTCAAGAAGAAATACATTATTCTGTCCCTTTACATATTCATTTTTAATAATTTTTGCATTTCCATTAAACAACAAAGGCATCTGATTTTCATCAATTTCTGCAATATCCATTTTATCTACCTCTTTATTTTGTTAGATTCCATTTTCCATTTTCTATCTTAAAGATTTTAGTATCCTTTTTCTTATAGTTTTCGTATGGTTCTCCAGGTAAAAATGTACAAAACAGCTGGTCATAATCAGGAAGAACACATGTAAATTTTCTTCTTTTCTCGGGATCCAGTTCAAGCATCACGTCATCCATAAGCAAAACCGGCTTTTTTCCTGTCACCTGCTTGTAATAAACAGCCTGAGCGGTTCTTAATATCAGTGCAATCAATCTTCTTTGCCCAGTAGATGCAGTTGGAATAAAAGGCTCACTTTTTCTTTCAAATAATATTCTATCTCTATGAGGACCACTCATTGTTGTGCACATTATTTTTTCTGCTTCTCTTGATAAAAAAAGTTTTTCCATTACTTTTTCCATAGAAGGAACATTCAAATCTCCAAATGTAGAATCATCATCATCAGATTCTTTTTTCCAGGAAGGATTATATCTTATTTTTACTCCTTCAATTCCTGTTACTTCTTCGTATATATTTCCGAATATCTGATTGAATTTAAAAACTGCATCCTTTCTTTTCTTTTGAATTTCCAGTCCGCTCATTACCAGCTGAGTATCATAAACTTCAAGCAAATTATAATTTTTCTCTTTCAGACAATTATTTCTGCTTTTCAGGATTTTTTTATATTTTCTGATAAGATCAATGTACATTACATCATACATACTTAATGACTGATCCAGAAAAAACCTGCGGCGTTCAGGTTCACCCACTGCAAAATCAAGATCATCATGATTATAAAGCACACAGGGCATGGTATTTATCAATTCTTTTCTGTCTTGAATATATTTACCATCTTTTTCAATTTTCTTTGATTTAGGCTTAATTTGAAGGGCTGTAGTATGAATTGATCCGTTTTCTTCCCTGAACATGGATCTTACACTCATTTCTGACTCATTTTTTTTTACTATTTCAGATTCAACATGAGTTCTGAATGAATTTCCATAAGAAGAATAATACAATGCTTCCAGAAGATTACTTTTACCCTGTCCATTTTGTCCAACAAAAAAAACCTCTTTTGCAGACAAATCAATAGACGAGTTTTCAAGATTTCTAAAATTATATAGCTGTAATGAAAGAAACATCCTTAGTTGTCAGACTTTGACATTGGCATGATAATGTGGAAATAATCAGCTGCAGGTTCTGGTCTCATAGTAACAGCCTTCATTTCTTCCGTAAACTCAAAAGTAATGCGTTCACTATCAATAACCTTTAATGGTTCATCTATATAGCGGAAATTCAATGCTATTGTACAAGATTCACCAGCATACTGACATGGAATTTCTTCATCAGCACTACCAAGATCTGATTCCTGAGAGGTAATCTTGAGAATTCCATCCATAACTGTGAAATAAATTCTTCCAACTCTCTTATCAACCATCTGAGAAACACGCTTAAGTGCTTCAACAAGATCAGATTTCTGAATCTGAAATGCATGTGCCTGATTTTCAGGAATTACTCTTTCATAATTAGGAAACTGTCCATCAAGAAGAACTGCACCAAACTTATAGTTTCCAAACTTGAAGAAAATCATCTTGTCAACAACAGCAACAAATAGATTTCCTTCTTCTGGAGCATGCTTTAGAAGAATATTAAGAATTTTTGGATGTACAATGGCTGATGGAAAATCACTTATTCCTGCAAGAATAGATTTTGAAATAAAACTCAGGCGTCTTCCATCTGTTGCAACAAGATTAAGATTATCGCCCTTCTTTTCAAAGAATACTCCATCCATAAAATAACGTGTCTGATCTTCACTTACAGCAAATGAAGTCTGAGAAATCATTTCCTTGAGATCTTTTGAAGATACTTCAAAATAAGGTACATTGTCAGCAGAATAGAATTCAGGAAATTTTTCCTGGCTCATGCTCTTCATTTTGAAATTAACCCTTTTATTTACAGGAGTAATTACTACATTAATAGGCTGATCATCACCTTCTTTATATTCCTGCTTGAATTCAATTTCTCCAGAAGGACATGTATTAAGAATGCTCAAGAATTTATCACAGTAAATTGTTGTGCTTCCTTCTTCACTTACCTGAACAGGAACTTCAGTTTCAAAATTTACTTTAAGATCAGTTGCTTTAATTGAAAGTCTATTTTCATGAGCATTTATCAAAATATTAGAAAGAATAGAGCTGGTATTTTTTGTAGAAATAATTTCCTGAGCAATTGAAATCTCTCTAATCATGGCATCTTTATCAAAAGTAAATTTCATGATGACTCCTATTAATAATTTTTATTTAAAATTAAAAACTATATTTTTTTCATATTAATATAATTTTTGATTTTTGTATAGTATTTTAAAAGTCAGTGAATATTTATGCAAAATAAATAAATTTTTATTCACAAATATTAAATTTATTAAATTTATAAATTTTAGTAATAGTAATAATAGGGGCTGTGAATTTGTGGAAAACCCTTAGAAATCCTTATTTATGGGCAAGTTTAAAGTGGAAAACTTTATAATTTTAAACACATTTTATCCACATTTCCACAGCAGTATATATTATTAACAAGTTATCCACAGATTATAAACATCATATCCTTTTATATTCTTTTGATTCTCTTATAAGCAATTCAATTGTTGAGTTAAGTGAAGAATCTGTTTTGAGCAGGTCTTCAATTTTTTCATAACTGTGCATGATTGTTGTATGGTCTCTTCCACCAAATTCATTTCCTATTTCTGGAAAAGAATATTCAGTCAGCTTTCTTGAAATGTAGACTGCAATTTGTCTTGGAAAAACAAATTTTTTGTTTCTTTTTTCTGATTTTATGTCGCTGAGAGAAATATTGTAATGGCTAGCAACAACTTTCTGGATATCATCAATCGTTACGTTTGAGTCATAAATTTGATTAAGACTGTCTGAAAGTTTTTTCTTTGCAACATCAATAGTCAGTGGCTTTTGAAGAAGCTCTGAATAGTTGATCATTGTATTAAGACATGATTCCAGTTCACGAACATTTGAATGAACATTTCTTGCAATATAGTCAATTACATCATCAGGTATTTTTTTACCTTTGAGTTCCATTTTCTTTAAAAGAATAGCCTTTCTTGTTTCGTATGAAGGTGGTTGAAGATCTATTGGAGTTCCCAGTTTGAATCTGGACATGAGCCTTTCTTCAATTCCTTTTAGTTCAGAAAGAGGTCTATCGCAGGTAAATACAATTTGTGCTTTTTTGTTATATAAGGCTTCAAATGTATAAAAAAGTTCTTCCTGTGTGCTGTCTTTACCCAGAAGAAAGTGAATGTCATCAAGTAGAAGAACATCTACATTTCTGTACTTTTTCTTGAATTTATCAGTACTTTTTTCCCTGATGGAATGAGTAAATTCATTGATGAAATTTTCTGTTGTGAGATAGATTATTTTTAAGTTTTCTTTTCCTTCAGGAGGATTTTCAAAAATATAGTTTCCAATTGACTGCATTAAATGAGTTTTTCCAAGTCCAGTTCCTCCATAAAGAAGAAGAGGGCTGTATCCATGTCCTGGATTTTTAGCAGCAGCAAGTGAAACACTATATGCAAAATCAGAATTGTCACCTATAACAAAGTTTTCAAATCTCAAATCACTGTTTAATTGAGGATGTGTTTGTTTTTTGGGTACAGATTCTTCATGTTTTATGGTGTCAGATGATATTGATTTATCTGTTTTATCTTCCTGATTTGATGAATTTATGGGTACATATAATGTAGTTTCCTTCTTTTTAACAACATAATTTATGGTGACAGTCATTCCCAGCAATTCTTCAATTTTAGACTGTATGGCACTAATGTATCCTTTTGTTATCATGCTGTTCCACATGAAATCTGAAGGAACAGATACAGTTATCTGAGGAATTGAATTATCTGAAATGGAATCTTCCACATAAGACATGTTGAACCAGAGATTGAATTCATTTTCATGTCCATTTGCTTTGTATTCTTCTTTTAATAAGTTGTAGGCTTCATCCCAAAAGCCGCGGAAATTTTCTTCACCCATAGGACTTTTAAATATAATGATTATTTTATTATTTGACAACTTCAACAGGGGAACGTCAATTCTATATTTTAATAAATTCAATGAATCAATAGTTTTATTTTATTAGTATAAATAAGAGTGTTTAATTGAAAAATTTGTTAAAAATTGATATACTTTCTTCCTATTAAATTAATATTATTTTAAGAGGAAATATATGTCTGACGAATATGGAGCAAGTAGTATTCAGGTATTGAAAGGTCTTGAAGCTGTAAGAAAAAGACCTGGTATGTATATTGGATCTACTGGGCCAAATGGACTTCATCACCTTGTATACGAAGTTGTTGATAACAGTATTGATGAAGCAATGGCTGGATATTGTAAGAATATTACTGTTGCTTTGGAAAAAGATGACATTTGTCGAATTGAAGATGATGGACGTGGTATTCCTATTGATATTCACCCTACAGAAAAGGTGAGTGCTCTTGAGCTTGTTCTTACCCGTCTTCATGCCGGTGGTAAATTTGATAAGTCAAATTACAAGGTTTCCGGCGGTTTGCATGGTGTAGGTGTTTCCTGTGTAAATGCTCTTTCTGTGTGGATGGAAGCTTTTGTTAACAGGGAAGGAAAATCATATACTCAGCGTTATGAAAAAGGTGTTCCTAAGACAAAAGTAGAGTGTATTGGTGAAACTGATCTTCATGGTACAACAATTCGCTGGAAAAGTGATCCTACTATTTTCCAGGAAACTGTTACTTATGATTTTGATGTTCTTCTTTCCCGTCTTCGTGAACTTGCTTTCCTTAATCCTGGAATTCAAATTACTTTCCGCGATGAAAGATTGGAAAATCCTAAGGAAATCGTTCTTAAATTTGAAGGCGGTATAAACGAATATACTAAATACCTTAATAATGATCTTAAAGCCAGAAAAAAGGCTGACAAAATTGTTCCTGATGAACCAATTTACATTACTGGTGAACAGAATGATGTTATTGTAGAAGTTTCATTACAGTATAATGATGGATATGAAGAAAGCATTTATTCCTATGTGAATGACATTAATACACGTGAAGGTGGAACTCATCTTGATGGTTTTAAGAATGCACTTACATTTGTAATGAACAAGGCTTTGGATAACAATGAAAAGCTTTTTAAGAAGCTCAATCCAAAGGTTGACAGAAACAAAAAGCCAAGTGATGCAGACAAGAAAAAGGAAATAAAAATTGAACGTCTTACAGGTGATGATGTTCGTACAGGTATTGCCGCAGTAATTTCAGTAAAAGTTCCTGAGCCTCAGTTTGAAGGTCAAACAAAACAGAAACTTGGAAATACAGAAGTCCGATCAATTGTATATTCTCTTACAACAGAAAAACTTACTCTCTGGTTTGAACAGAATCCTCAAATCTGTAATTCTATTCTTGAAAAGGCAGTTAACGAGGCTTTAGGTAGAATCAAGGCACGCAAGGCGATTGAAACAAACCGCAAGACTGGAATGGATTCCTTTGGCCTTCCAGGAAAACTTGCAGACTGTTCTTCAAATAAACCAGAAGAATGTGAAGTCTACATAGTCGAAGGAGATTCTGCCGGAGGTTCTGCAAAGCAGGGTAGAAATCCAAAGACACAGGCTATTCTTCCTTTGTGGGGTAAAATGCTCAACGTTGAAAAAGTTGATCCTTCAAAGGTAATGAACAATGAAAAACTCTGGCCTGTTATTGCTTCTTTAGGAACTGGAATTGGAAAGGACTTTAACATCGAAAAACTCCGCTACCACAAGATAATCATCATGGCCGATGCCGATGTGGACGGTGCACATATTTCAACTTTGCTTATGACTTTCTTCTTCCGATTTATGCCTCAACTTATTGAAAAAGGTTATGTCTACATTGCCATGCCTCCTCTTTATAGAGTTGAATACAAAAAACAGAAGTACAAGAAATTTGTTTTCAGTGATGAAGAGAGAGATCAGGCTCTGGAAGAACTTGGAGAAAACCGCGACAAGGCCGAAGTTCAACGTTACAAAGGTCTTGGTGAAATGGAATGGCAGGAACTTAAGGAAACAACCATGGCTCCTGAAAACCGAAAGATGAAACAGGTAAAGATTACAGATGCCCAGATGGCAGACCAGATTTTCTCAATCCTTATGGGTGATGATGTTGATCCACGACGCAAATTCATCGAAGAAAATGCTGAATATGCAACACTGGATGTTTAATGTTAATGACAGGAAACTAAAATGATTGAAAAGATAAAATACGAAGAAAAGCAGACTCCAGAAGGTGGATATATTTTAACAGCTCCTATTGAACATGAAATGCAGCGTTCATTTATTGACTATTCAATGTCGGTAATTGTTGAACGTGCTTTGCCTGATGTACGCGATGGATTAAAGCCGGTTCACCGAAGAATTCTTTATGCCATGGCAGAAGAAAATCTTGTTGCAAGTGGAAAAACAAAAAAATGTGCAACCGTAGTCGGTGATGTACTCGGTCGTTATCACCCACACGGAGATGCTTCCGTTTACGATGCAATGGTTCGTCTTGGTCAGGCTTTTTCTTTAAGGTATATGCCTGTCACAAAGCAGGGTAACTTCGGAGGTATAGACGGATCTCCTGCAGCCGCTTACCGTTACACTGAGGCAAAAATGTCAAAGGTTGCCGAAGTAATGGTAGAAGACATCAAGAAAGACACAGTTGATTTCAGTCCTAACTTTGATGATACAAGACAGGAACCAAAAGTTCTTCCTGCAGCATTCCCATTCCTTTTGTGTAACGGTTCAACTGGTATTGCCGTTGGTATGGCCACAAATATGCCTCCGCACAATCTTAGGGAAGTTGGAGCTGCCATCTGTGCTTATATTGATAATCCTGAATGTAAAGTTGAAGATTTGATGCAGCACATGAAAGGACCGGATTTTCCTACTGGTGGTATCATTTTTGGAAAGAAAGGTATTGCTGATGCATACAAAACTGGACGCGGTAAAATTTTAATTCGTGCCCGTTTTACGATTGAAGTTGATACAAAGGGAAAAGAAAAAATTGTATTCACTGAAATTCCTTACCAGACAAGAACTGATGATCTGGTTAAAAAAATAGCAGACCTTGCAAAAGAAGGAGTTATTGAAGGCATTGAACGTGTTAATGATGGCAGTCATGGTGATGATGTTCGTATTGAAGTTGATATAAAAAGAACTGCAATTGCAAAAGTTGTTATCAATCAGATTTTTGCAAAGACACCACTTCAATCTTCTTATGGAATCATAAACCTTGCTCTTGTTCCATCTGGAAAGGGACTTGCACCGCAGGTTCTCAATTTAAAGCAGATTATAAAACACTTTGTTGATCATCGTGATGAAGTAATTACACGCCGTACAAAATTTGAACTTGCAGTTGCAAAGAAAAAGGAACACATCCTTGAAGCAAAAATTACTGCAGTTGACTGTGTTGATGAAGTAATTCAGATTATCCGTTCAAGTAAGGATGAACCTGAAGCTAAGAAGAGACTTGAGGCAAGATTCGGATTTGATGAAGAACAGAGCCAGGCCATCGTTGATCTTCGCCTCGGAGTTCTTACTTCTTTGCGCATTGATGAACTTAAGATTGAAATGGAACAGCTTAAGACAGAGATTGCACGTCTTGAAGATCTGCTTGCACATCATGAAAAAATTCTTAACCTTATTAAGGAAGAAACAAATGCCATCGTAGAAAAATTCGGCGATGACAGAAAGACAGACATTGTTGCCGGCGAAGTTGAGACAATCAATGTTGAAGACATGATAAAGGAAGAAGACATGGTTGTTCTCATTTCAAAGCTTGGTTACATTAAACGTGTTCCTGTTTCTCAGTATAAGAGTCAGGGTAGGGGAGGCAAGGGGGTTATTTCCGCCAAGCTTGTTGAGGAAGACTACATCAATCAGATGTTTGTTGCTTCTACCCATGATTACCTTATGTTCATTACAACGGCAGGAAAAGCTTACTGGGTTAAGGTTCACGAAATTCCAGAAGCATCTAAAACTAGCCGAGGAAGTCATGTAAAGTCATTTTTAACCCTTGGAAATGAAGATATTACTACTACTGTTGCTCTTAAAGACTTTAAGGATGATGAATTCCTCTTTATGGCTACAGCAAATGGTGTTGTAAAGAAAACTCCTACAAGTGAATTTAAGAATGCAAAGGCTCGTGGAACAACTGCCGTTCGTCTTGATGACGGAGATACTCTTGTAAGCTCGATCCTTACATCTGGCAGCGATGAAATTCTTCTCGTCAGCCGACGTGGACAGGCCCTCCGCATTGAAGAAAATGATGTTCGTCCAATGGGAAAGACAAGCCGCGGTGTTGCAGGTATCAAGCTTGCAAGTGGTGATGAACTTGCTTCAGCTATTCGTATTCAGAAAGAGGAAGATGCTAGAATTCTTGTTGTTACAGAAAAAGGAATTGGTAAGCGAGTAGATCCTGCAGAGTTTAATGCTCACGGACGAGGAACCGGCGGCCAGAAAATTTTCGGTAATGTTGATGACAAGGGAGAAATTATTGGAGCCCTCTGTGTTCGTGAAAGCGACAGCGTTATGTGCATAACAAGTCAGGGAACTTCTGTTCGTGTTGAAGCCAAGGACATTACAGTTCAGGGAAGAAGCGCTAGTGGAATCAAGGTTGTTTCTATCACTGACCCAGATTATGTTGTAGGCGTAGACAGAATTGCCAACGAAGAAGAGGAAAAATAAAAATTAAATCAACCTTAAATTGATTTGCAAACCGTCTGTAGAAATGCAGGCGGTTTTTTTATATTCTATATGCCATGTGGATGATTTTAGTTTTGGTGTACGGGCTTATAAAAGGAATCAGGGAAATCTGCAAGAAAAAGGCTCTTGAAAAAAATTCAGTCATAGAAGTTCTTCTTGTATATACGTTCATTTCTTTTTTGATTTGTATTCCACAATTTCCAGAGGCAAAAGGCTTAACCATAAATCAGTATTTTTGGGTTGCAGTAAAAGCATTCATAATTTTTGTTGCCTGGATTGCAGGTTTTAAGGCAGTTAAAAATCTTCCAATTAGTCTTTGTGGTGTTCTTGATCTTTCCAGGGTACTTTTTGCATCTCTTCTTGGAGTTCTTGTTCTTGGTGAACAGATTACGATTTATAAGGCAGTTGGACTTTTGTTTGTTAGCATTGGTCTTATGTTCCTGAAGTTTAATCCCTTTGTTAAGAAAGAACATTTACCAGCTTCTGATTCCAAGTCATCTACGTTTTGTGTTTTCCTGGCATTCCTTTCATGTATTTTGAATGCTGTTTCTGGGCTTATGGATAAAATTCTCATGAAGGAAATAAATTCCAGCCAGCTTCAGTTTTGGTATGTTTTGTTCATGGTAATTTTTTATGCTTTGTATACATTAGTCAGACGAGTTAAGATTAATAAGAGTATTTTAAAGAATATCTGGGTTTGGTTTCTTGCTATCGGATTAATTGCCATGGATAAATGTCTTTTTATTGCCAATGGCTATCCTGAAAGCCAGGTAACTGTCATGACTCTCATTAAACAGGTGAGCGTAATTGTTGCCATCATAGGTGGAAAATTTGTCTTCAAGGAAAAGAATATCCTCCACAAAATAATTTGTGCTGCAATCATTATCATTGGAATTTTAATCGGAATAATGGGGTAGGATGATTTTTATGGAATGCATAGAAAACATGGAGCTGATAAAAAAACTTGTTGGAAAAACGATCACTGAATCCAATTTGAAAAATGTTGACTGCTATGTTTATGATAAATTTGCACTTTTCATTCAGGCTGCAGGCTTCTGTGAATTTGCAATCAAGAAGAATCACAGTCATCCATCTTACATGATTATAATTGAATTCGGCACAGATGATTTTCTTATTCCTCCAAGAATTAAACTGAAAAAAAATTACTATCTTGCATCAATTCTTTCACCTGAAATTCCACATGAGGATAAGGGGACTGATTTTCCAAACTATTACACCATCATGATAGACAGGGAATATTTTGAGCAGAATTTTCAGATGTATCAAAGTGAAATACCAGTTTATAAAGGGCATCAGTTTTTGATCTGCCATGATGTTCTCAAGATGCTACATCTCTTTGCTTTTGAATCTTCCAAGAACATGAAGAATTCCGATGTTACTCTTGAGTGCCAGACAAAACTTTTGACACACTGGATTATACGCAGCCTTCTTGAAGAAAATTACGATATGCGCTCTGTTTCCTCAAATGAAAGAATAGGAAGAATTCAAACTTACATTGAACTTCATTGTGGAGATAATCTTACGATTTATGATCTTGCAAATAATGCCAACATGTCTGTTTCCAATTTCAACAGGCTTTTTACCAGGGAAGTAGGGGCATCTCCAAAGAACTATCTTACTTCTGTTCGCTTGAATAAAGCCTTGAAGCTTCTTAGAAGAAATGATTTTTCAGTTTCAGAGATTGCAGTTCAATGCGGTTTTTCATCGCTTTCTCATTTTTCTTCTGCTTTTAAAAAGGTTTATGACATGAGTCCAAGCGATTACAGGGAACATTATCAAAAATAGCAAATTCTTGAGCGATTTTTAAAAGCGTCGATTTTAATTATGAGTATCATATAAAACACCATAAACTATTTCTGGAGATGTTTTATGACAAAAGAAGAATTGTTCAAGATGATGAATGAAAATCCTGTGATGCACCTTGCCACAGTTGATGAAAATGGATATCCACGTGTCCGTGGAATTCTCATGTTTAAAGCTTGTGAAGACGGAATTATTTTCCACACGGGAACTTTCAAGGAACTTTACAAGCAGCTCATGTCAAATCCAAATGCGGAAGTTTGCTTTCAGTGCAATGGAACTCAGGTTCGTGTAGAAGGAAAGTTTGAACTGGATGAAAGCGATGAAGTTTTTGAGGAAATCTATAACCACCCGTCACGCGCATTCTTAAGGCAGTGGGGAAAAACAAAGGAAGAAGTAAAGGACTTCCTCAAGATATTCAGATTAAAAAGTGGAAAGGCCCACACCTGGTCCATGGCAGACAACTTCAAGCCAAAGGAATACATTGATCTTTAATCAATTATGGAAAGTTCTATTAAAGAATAAAGTAAATTAAAGATGAATCATATGAAAACCGAGAAGGAAGGAAGAGGCCAACAAAAACATTCAAAGCCCTGAAAGATAGTTTCCTTGCAGGGCTTTGCATGTAGCGACGATATCTAGCGGTTTTGCTGGACTCGTACTGACTGGTAGGTTTTCATATTTTTCTATGTTATGTTTTTACTTTACGACAACATAAATGCTTTCAATGATTTTATCAGACGTTGTTATGAATTCACTTTTATTATTCAACATGAGCTTTATTTCCTTTTCAGTTCCATCAGGAATTATTTCACCCGTGTAAAGAACTGCAGGCTGGCCGTCCACACCGGAATTCTTTTTTGTATAATAGTCATTGTAATCAAAACTCTGGTTTGCCTGACATTTGAAAACATAAGTCTTTCCTTTTTCAAGTTCCAGATCTTTTGAAATCACAAAGCCTTTCTTTGGTGTTGCGCTTGTTGTGGCATCAACTTCATCCTTTGAAATTTTTTCGGCAGGATTCTGTCCCTTTGACTTGTACCAGTCAGGCAATGATTCTGGTCTTCCGTTCTTTGGAGAACCGATCCATTTGTTTCCCGAAGCTTTCTTTGTCACAAACAATGTGTCAACGTATGTTCCGTCTGAATCCTCAACCCATACTGCAATCTGTGGTGCGCGTTTTGAATATGATTCACCTGGATTTACTGCAACCGAAATTTTTTCGGCCCATACAAAGGCGGCGGCGGCACTCAATAAAACCGATGCAAAAATTTTTTTCATTTTATACCTCTCAAAATTCTAGAATTTATGTGTATAGCTGAAACCCACTCTCTGGAAATACCATTCGTGTCCGCTATATTCCATAAGCGGTTCGTATTTGCTTTCTCCATCATCATGGTATTTTGAAAATTCCTCATAGCTTCTTCTTTGTCGTAGCAGTGTTTTTTTTCATTTTATGCTCCCATAAAAAGTCAAGAAGATTGTTTCAACAATCGATTGACTTTTTACGCTGTTCCGTAATGTAATGAGGAACAGCAGTTAGATAATAAGTTTGCAACGCAAACTTTAAGTAAGATAAAGCCGCGCTATTTTAGCGGTTTTATCTTACACTCCTTTGAAATTTAATTTTTTTAATTTTCTGTTCAGTCTATTGCACCTGGCAAATTCTCTTTCTGTAAGTTCCCGTGATTTTTTTGTTCCTCCTTTCTGGATAACTCCAATGCATTTAAATCCTGAATATTTTGTGATTTCCTTTATTTCCCTTACAACTCCTGAACTTTGTTTTGCAAGAAGATTGAAAGGGTAGGGTGTTGTGCATGCTGTTGCTATGATGCATTTTTTCCCTTTGTTAAGCGGAACTGGAATTCCGCTTTTGCTTTCCGACATCATGACATAGACAATTCTGTCAAAAAGCATTTTCAATTTTCCGCTCATGTTGCCCCAGTAGCATGGTGAACCGATGACAACAACATCGGCAGCTTTTATCTTTTCAGCAATGACGTGTGCATCATCCTTTTCAAGAATACAGTTTCCTTTTGATCTGCATGCCATGCAACCGTGGCACCAGTCAAAATTCAGCTGATGAACGTCTACAAACTCGCAGTCAGTTCCATCTGTAATTTGTTTTAAAATTTTTTCAATGGTACCGTTTTTTCTTGGGCTTCCGTTGAGAGCCAATACTTTCATTTTGTTTCTCCAATAATGCTGTTTATCATCAGGTCTATGAATCTGTCTGTAAACTTGATACCCTCATTCCAGAAATCAGGATCAGCTCTTTTTGTGATGATGGATTCAATGCATCCCCACATTCCGGAAATTAATATTCCAGTATCAAGGTGAATGTCATTGCCTTTGTAGAAACCATTGTCTCTGCATTCTGCAAGAAGATTTTCTCCCATCCTGTTGCAGATATAGAAATTCATGATGTCTTCGTCACCAATGTTTTCTTCCAGTTTTGAAAAAACAAGAACAGCAACCTTCGGTCTTTCAAAACACCAGTCCCTGTAAACCCTGAGGGATGTTCTGATTTTCTCTTTGCAGTCAGTCACTCCTGCAAGACAGGCTTTCATTTTTTCAGCAAGTTCTGAAATGCAGGAAAGAGAAATTTTCATGAAAAGTTCGTTCTTGTCCCTGTAGTAGTTGTAGATTGAAGTTGCACTTACGCCGCATTTTTTTGCTACGTCGCGCATTCCGATTTCAGCAGGTTCATTTTCCGTGAGAAGGTCAATTGCTGCTTTGAGAATTTGATTTTCCAGTTCTTTGTTAGCGTGTCTCATAACAATGTTAATTTAACAATGTTAATTTATAATGTCAATAACATTTACCTCTTTTAAATAAATTTGTAAAATCAAAATATGATAGAAGCATTTGTTTTTGATATGGATGGAGTTCTTCTGGATACAGAGTCTGTTTGTGACAGAACATGGCAGATTGCTGGAAAAGAATTTGGTGTATCAGAAGAAGATTCCTTGAAGATAGTTAATCTTTGCCGAGGAACAAATAAGTCTGATACCCGTGATATAATTCGCAGGGAACTTGGTGAAAGTTTTGATGTGGAAGGTTTCTTAAAGCGAACATCTGAGTGTTTTGTTGATATAGAAAAAAATGAGGGAATCAGGGTTATGCCTTATGCCAGAGAATGTCTTCAGTTTTTGAAGAATTCTGGATATAGACTGGCTCTTGCATCATCAACGAGGGAAGTTGTTGTAAGGAAACATCTTCAGGCTGCAGAGTTGCTTGATTTTTTTGAAGTAATAGTTACCGGGGACATGGTTGTTCACAGTAAGCCGGATCCAGAAATTTATCTCAAGGCTTGTTCTGAAATTGGAATACAGCCGATGAATTGTGTGGCAGTGGAAGATAGCCCAAATGGATTAAAAAGTGCCAGCTTAGCCGGAATGGTTACAGTTATGATTCCCGATAGAATCAGTCCAAATGAAGAAACGGAAAAGGTGACAGATTATTTGTTTGATTCCTTAAACGAGATTATACTTGCCCGCTGGTAGGTGACAGACAAATATAATCTGTAACCATGAATTTCAGAAAAATGCCTTATATATAGAAGAAAACTTGAATTATAAAAGATTTATCAGCTTTTCGACATTTTCCATTTTTGTGGACCAGCTTGTTGCAAATCTGACTACAGTGTGATCCTTGTCATATTTTTCCCAGAAATTAAATTTTACGCTTTTTTTCAATTCTTCCATAAACTTGTTTTCAAGGATGACAAATTGCTGGTTTGTTGGTGAATCCAGGAGAAATCTGTATCCTTTTTCTTTTAAAGCCTTTTTCAAGGCCTCTGCAGTATCTATGGCATTTTTTGATATTTCAAGATACAGATTGTCTGTGAAAAGTGCATCAAACTGTACCCCAAGTAGTCGTCCTTTTGCCAAAAGTGCACCATGTTTTTTTACGAGGTTTTCAAAATGTAGAGGCATGTTGTTCTTTGTGAACACGACAGCTTCTCCGCAAAGTGCACCACATTTAGTTCCTCCAATATAGAAAACATCGCAAAGTTCTGCTATGTCTTCCAGGGACAGATCAGATGATTTTGCCATGATTCCATATCCAAGTCTTGCTCCGTCCATGAATAGAGGAATGTTGTTTTTTCTGCAGACGCTGCTGATTTTTGTTAGTTCGTTTTTTGTGTATAGAGTTCCATATTCTGTTGGGTGAGAAATGTAAACCATTCCTGGAAAAACCATGTGTTCATTGTTTCCGTCGCCGAAGAATGTTTCCAAATAGTCATTAAGATCTGTTCCGTCAATTTTTCCTTCGTGCTGGGGAATTGGAATGACCTTATGGCCTGTATATTCTATGGCGCCCGCTTCGTGGCTGTTTACATGTCCTGTTTGTGCAGAAACGACACCTTCAAATGGTTTAAGCATGGTATCAATAACAATTTGATTTGTTTGTGTTCCGCCGGTGATGAATTGTATCTGGGCATTCGGACAATTGATTGTTTTTTGAATTTTGTTTTTTGCACTTTCACAGAATTCATCATGTCCATATCCAGATGCCTGAATCATGTTTGTTTCATTAAGTCTTTCTAGGATTTTTGGGTGTGCACCTTCTGTATAATCACTTTCAAAGTAGATCATTTGTCTTTCTCCTGATGAGTTTTGTGTGATTATTAAAATTGTTTTTCTGTACAATATCAATTAATATTAAATTTGTCGGAGAAAAAACCGACTAACCTGAACTATTATTAAGTATAGTATATTTAAGGAGGCATACTATGGGTAAGAAATCGTCTAGGATTGGTTTGTATTTGGTAGGAATGGCAATGGTGGTTGTTGGGTTCATCTTGCCAATTTTTAAGGTTGGTACTATTGGCAGTGCAAATGGATTTGATCTTGTAGGAAAAGGGGATTCTCTTTATAAGGTTGCTGCTTTGCTGGTATTTGTTGGTGCCGTTGCAGGCGTTGTTTTGAGCCTCATTGGAGGTTCGAATTTTTTGAGGCTTGTTGTTATGCTGGTAAGTATTATTGGTGGTGCTTATATTATTTTGAATGTTGGAGATCTTGGTAATCATGGTGTTTTTGGTAAGCTTGGATTGAAACTTATTGGAAAGACTTTATATGTTGGGTTCTATGTTATTGTTGCTGGCTGGGTTATTTCTCTTTTGGGATATTTTACAGAAAAATAATCTGATTTAATTTTGAGTATTTGGGCTGCTGACCAAAAAGTTCGTTGCGTAGCGTCATTCCGAACTCGTTTCGGAATCTATGCACTGTATATAGCGTAGATGCTGAATCAAGTTCAGCATGACAATACTTATTGGTCAGCCCCTTTTTTTTTCGAAATTAAACAGGGTAGGGGAGAGGGAGAAATTTACTAAATTTAATTAGAGGAATTTGTATATATAAATTTGACATAAATTTAGTAAATTTGAATTTGTAACTAAATTTAAATATAGTATATTTTGAATTCATTGTTTCACGTGAAACAAAATTCTACACAAGTTTTCCACAGGCTCTTCTTTTTTGATATTTTTATTAAGGTGTCTCAAAGCCTTATAAAATAAGGCTTTGAGAATTTGTGTTTTTTTCCTTTAGGAAAATTTGTGTTTTATAAATAAGTTTTCCACAGATATGGTGTAGGTGTTGTGCATAGGACACTATTGGTTCAGGTTAAGCATTTGGTTTTAGATTAGTTGTTCTTTTGTTTTGATTGGCAATTCTGTGTTTAGCCCTGTTCTTTTTTCATGGTTTGTTTTGCAGGCATGTCTTTGAGTATCTCATTACAATGTTTCACGTGAAACAAATTGGTCTTAGTGTTTATGAGACTGTCTTGCTGGTAATGAAAAGGGTGTTGTTTTGGCTGGTCTAAAAAGAATATAGTTAAGTGCCTGCATGTTTAAATTCGTTTTACAAAACGTTTCACGTGAAACAAGTTTGGCTTAGGGTCATTGAGTTTGCTTATGGATATGAATTGAAGATGTTCTTTTGCCAGGACATAAGTGAATTGCATTAATATTACAGGTTTTTAAGGCAGGTTTTGTGAATAGTTTCACGTGAAACTATTTGTTTAATTAAGAATAATAATAAAATCCCGATGAAAAAGTGTCGGGATTTTATTATTCATAAGTTTTCTTGAACTGTTTTTTTTTTCAGCATGAATTAATGATGGAATTATAACGGTTGATTATTTTTTTAGTATAAGAACTTTAGATCCTCTTTCTGGTGTCCATTTTGCTTTTCTTTCTTCTGGTAAAATTGAAATGCTGGCTTCTGTAAATCCGAGGTTTTCGAACCAATCAGATGTTTGAGTCGTTAACAGGAATACATTTTTTGCCTTTTGCTCTTTTGCACGTGAAACAAGAGTTTCAATTAGTTTTGGTCCAATTCCAATGCTTGAGCAGGATTTATCTACTGCAACACCTGCAATTTCCATTTGTCCATCTGGATAGGATATAAGTGATGCGCATGCACGAATTGCACCGTCAAGTTCATACACAATATAATCCTGGAACTGGGAATTAAGCATTTCTTTTGTTCTTGGAAGAAGATTTCCGGCTTCAACGAAAGGCTGCATTAGGTTGAGAACACCAGAAATATCATCTCTTGTCATATTTCTAATTTTTCCATAGTTGTTGCTGTAGATCATTGTGCCTGAACCCAGATCACTGAATATTTCACATGGAAGTGTACCGTCAAGTGCTCCGTTTACAATGTGGACTCTGGTTACTCCGTTTTCGCAGGCAGTTTTTGCCATGTTTAGGAGTGAGAAAATTTTTTCTTTTGAACAAGATGTTTCACGTGAAACACTGGAATCTGTATCTGAAACTATCAAAGGTTCGGTAGTTTTAGGTACAGATTCATTGGTTTTTATGAACAAATCTACTTCTTCGAGGTTCAATGCTGGAACTGTACCTTCTGGAGATGTTCCGATTTCTGAAGGAATTAAAAATTTTTTGTTTGATATTTCTGCATCTGGAACAATGAAAAAAAGCTTGTCAGCCTTAAGGTGAATGGCAATTTGCTGTGATAATTCAATTGATGAAATGTTGTATGGTTTTCCTGCAGCACTCCAGCCAATGCAGGGAAAGATAGGAATGAATCCGTTGTCCAGAACGGTTTTAATTGATTCAATCTGAAGTTTATCAATTTCTCCGCTTGTGCCATAATCGAATCCGTCAATAACACCTTTTCCCCTGGCTCGAACCCAGTTTCCAATAAGGGCTGTTTTTTTCTCTCCGGCAAGAGCTGTCATGATTTGATTTGATACATCAAAGGCAGCCATCTTGATCAGAGGCATTGCTTCGGAACCTGTGATGCGGCAGTTGTTGTGTATTGTCCAGGAAATATTTGATGCTTCCAGAATTTGGTTGATTCTTTTTTTTGCTCCCGGAACCAGAATAACCTTGAGTCCCGATTCATGAATGAGACAAATATCTTTAATGTGATTCATGAAATTATTGTTGTCCAGAAGAGTATCGTCTAAATAAATTATTACAAGTGCATTTTTGAATCTTCTGATATAGCGTATAACATCGCGGATTCTTTCTGCTTTTTCGTGAATTATTTTTGCCTGCATATTACTTCTATATATCGCAAAAAAAGCATCATGACTAAACAATATATATGTATACTTGACAAATATATGTTATTACAGATGCTAACAAATTATTTATGAATTCATGTTCGATTTATTTAATTCCGAAAAATAATGGAGTGTTTGATTTCTTTACTTTAACTCAAAACATGGTATAATTTTAATGTCAGGTAATTTTTAGAAACATTGATTTCTTAGAGATGACCATCACAATAATTAAAAACTGGAGTGGCTAATGTCTTTTTCAAGTGACGATGTAGATCCATCAATTGCTTCTTTTTTTGATGAAACAGAAAGTGTTCCTTCAATGGGAAGCGAAACTTCTTCTGCATTCTCAATGATGAGCGGATCAAATCAAAAGGATTTCAGTGAATTTGTTGCAGAAAAAACTTCTGGAAAAAATCAGTATCCAAAAATGCTGGGTTGTGTCCCTGAGGTTGATTTAAGCATCAAAGAGTTTTTTCCAATCGATAAGTATTTTGAAGATACTCCCCGCGATACATTTGATGACAAGGATTATTATAAGAAGTGTCTTACAGGTGAAGGACAGGTATCTCAGAGACTTCATTCTCTTCTTGTAAAATATTTGAATTGTCAGGATAAAAAGGATAAGACTGTTTATCGTCAGCAGATTATTACTGCATATTGGGAATACTTGAAATCTTTATCTTTGAAGATGGCAGGTTCCTCTGTTCCTGATTGCAAAAGAATGGCAATGCGATATGGTGTTCTTCTTCCATCTTTGTTTACTCCGGAACAGAAGGACATGTTTGCAAGGGCAATTGATAAGAATAATACTTATGAGCCGATTCTTTACATGGATGAGTGGATTCGTTCTGTTGCACTTGGACACATGAAACCTTCGACAACAGATGAAACTCCGGTAAAGGCAAAAGGACCTCAGGCTGAGCAGCAGAGAATCATGCAGCTTCAGAGCAAGAACAACGGAAAGCTTCAGACATCAGAAAGTCTGCTTAATGCAAAGGAATCTGAAAGATCAAATATTGAAAACAGTGTTCAGAGAAAGATAGAAGATCTTTTTAATCATGAAACTGTAATGGGTCTTGAACCACACAAGATGCCATATACTGATATTCAGAGAAAAATGTTTTCGGATATTATCAATGATTTCAGAACTCTTCAGAAGGTGGACAAAGAAATATCAAATCATCTGCAGGATTTCCGTGAAGCTAAGGAAATTGAACAGAGTCTGGTTGATAAGGCCGGTGGTGTTGTTGAAGAAGTTAACGTAGCAAAGGAAGAAATCATTGGTGAAATGGGAACAATTCGCCAGATGGCAAAAATGACTTGCGGTCGTCAGGGAAATCAGTATCCGATATTCACACGCGAATTTTTCCACTGTATTGATAAGGGCACTGGATTCCGTGAGAATGTAATCAGGGAATTGAAGTGGATTGAATCAATTGATCCCCAGTGTTTCTGTCGTATTCATAAAAATATTCCTCATAGAATTGTACCATACACATTACTAGTGCCAACTTATGGAGATTCCGGATTCTGTTGGGAACCATTTGATCGTTATAATCGTCTTTCAAGCCGTGGTCGTATTTGTATTCCAATGTATCCACGTGATTTGAGAACAGCATGTCTTACTGCTGTCGGTGATTTGAGATGGCAGGTTGCAAAGGAAAAGGCATCTTTTGACTGGATGACAGACGGCCTTACTGGTTATTACTATCAGTATCTTGAAGAACACAAGATGCGTGGAGATATCAAACAGTTCTTCATTCAGGATTATATTTTGTGGATGACTAAGGAATCTATGGGAACACAGAAACTTGAAAAAGAAGTACGTGCAATTTTCTGGCGTTATCTTCCATTCCCACAGGAACTTAAGGAAGAGTTGAAGAAGAGAAGTCCTGTTTATTCAGAGCTTTATCAGAGAGATGTTAACCGCAGCATGAGTGACGGTTATTGATGTAAAATACAAAAGGGTGCATTTCATAATGGAGGCACCCTTTTTCATTTCTTTGAAAAAGATAAATAAAAAGATATAATGAGTATATGAATATTTATGTAACACGACATGGCGAAACAGAATGGAATACATATTGGAAGCTACAAGGCAGATCAAATACTGTGCTCAATGAAAAGGGCAGAGAACAGGCATGTCTTACACATAATGGTTTTGTTGAAGCAGGAATTTCCTTTGACAGAATTTATTCAAGCCCACTTAAGCGTGCTGTAGAAACTGCTGTTTTGATGACAGAAAAATCTGAGTCCGAAATTATAAAGGACGATCGTTTAATTGAATTCTGTTTTGGAAAGGCAGAAGGAAAAACTCCCGATGAAAGAAATGAAGATCCTGAGCTAAAGGATTTTCACTTTTTTTTTGATGAGCCGGAAAAATATGTTGCACTTGAAGGTGCAGAATCATTTGAATCAGTATTAAAAAGAACAGCAGCATTTTGGGAAGATGAAATTAAACCATTGGAGAAAACGGGAATACAGAATATTCTTGTTGTAACTCATGGTGGAACAATGCAGAGCCTTCTGCTTCACATCGACGGAAGATCTCTTAAAGATTACTGGAAAACAAAAATGGCAAATTGCACAATAAATAAAATAGTTCTTGAAAACGGCTGCTTCAGATTAGAATACACCGGAAAGGTTTTTTATAGAGAAGACAAATCAAAAAAATCAGCAGACGGTTTTTTTTCAAATCACTAAAATCTGCAAATGACATTTTTTAAGAAAATGAGGATGAGATAAAATATCTGGATTCGGATGCAAAACGAAGATGGTTAGGTGCGAAAAAATGAATAAAGAAAAAAATTTTGTTCCAAGCATAGATCTGATTCATAATAAATACAGCAGTCTTACAAAATTCCTGATTAAGAATAATATGAAAATAACAGCCATGGAAAGCTGCACATCAGGTTTTGTTTCTTCGTTGATTACAGATACCGAAGGTTCCTCTGCTATCTTCAAGGGAAGTTGTGTTACCTACAGCAATGAAGCAAAAGAACTTAATGGTGTTGATAAATCCGTAATAGAAAACTTTGGTGTTTATTCAACCAGAACAGCAGAAGAAATGAGTCGTGCTTGTGTTAAAATGTATCCATCGGAAATTGGAATTGGTATTACAGGATCCTTTGGAAACATTGATCCAGCAAATTCTGATTCAATTCCAGGAAAAGTATTTATAGCCGTGAATATAAATAATGATATAACAGTCTGTGAATATTCCCTTGAAGTGAACATCAGCCGTTATGAATCAAAGTTATGTGTTGCAGATAAAACATTTGATTTGATAAATTCTAAATTGAATTTTTATAAGTAGTTTTTTGTAAAATAATAAAAGGGTGCAATTCAATGTGAAGTGCACCCTTTTTTCATTAAAGACAAATTATTGTTCGCGCCATTTTTCATCTTCGGCATATTCAAGAACTGAATCTGGCATGATAGTCTGCTTTGGTTCCTCGTCATTCATAGTAGTTTTATTTTTGTTTTCGAAGGATTCAAATTTTTCTGCAATTTTGAGTTTTTGGATTAACTTTGATGAAATCTTTGTGTAAAGGAAGAAACTGAGTGCAAGTCCTGCTGTGAAGCTTCCAAAGAATGCAACTGCGTAATGTTCTGATTTTGCATGAACAATGTAATACAAGATGACAAATGAAAGTGCTCCGAGAACACCAATAACAATTGCTGTGAACAGAATATTAAGTATGCTTGAAATCAAAACATAAAGAATGGAATATTGTGCTTTATTCATTTTGTTAACCTCAATTATTTCTTTCTGGTATCACAGTAAATCTGTTTGCCGAATGTAATCAAGAAGATTATTCCACAAACAACAACTGCTGAGTCGGCAACGTTGAATGTAGGCCAGCGTTCCATTCCTGCAATTCCAAAAAAATATACGTCAATAAAATCAACTACACCCAAAGGCCTGAAGAAACGGTCAATAAGGTTTCCGAGTCCGCCACCGAGAATACCGCAGATTGCCCAGCGCTGAAGTTTGGTAAAATCATTGTTCCTGAAGTAGACTGAAAAAACTGCAATGATAATTCCAAGAGGAAACAGACCAAAGAGAATTAATCTGAGAGACTGTGAAAGATTTGTACCAAGGCTAAAAGCAATGGCATTGTTTCTGACATGAATAATTCTCAGATATTTTCCGAAAACTTCAATAATTGCATCATCAGCAAAAACAGAAAAAAGCGGAATGTATTTTACTACAAGAAATTTTGTAAGTTGATCCAGGGCTATTACAAGAAGTGTAAGGCATACTGGAATCAATTTTGATTTTAGTTTGTTGTTCATTCCTAGAGTATATCTAAAATCAATAATCTTTTCACTACCGGGAGAGTTTTTTTAGATTATTTTGTAAAAGTGTAAGATATGAAATCCAGAACTTCGTTTGCAAGATGAATTGAAAGATATCCGCTTCTGTCTGGAGAAATTCCCTTGTACTTTCCAAAGAATGGATCTGAGTTTTCCAATGGACCGAATCCTGCAGAAGTGTAGTTTTCAACATTGGACAAGTCAAAATATCCGGAAATCTTTTTGTTTTTTGCAGCAACAATTTTCATGGATTTGGAGAAATCTTCTTCTGAAACCAGGAAGATTGATGAGAAGCCGTCAAGGTCAGCCATTTTCATGGTTGATTCCAATTCATCTACGAAATATTCCCTGTTTCTTGAAATCATTCTTTCATATTCAGATTTTTCAGTATTTCGCTTTTTGATGAAATTGTAGCGTCTTGAAAAACGGTTGTCAGAAATTTCATTTGATGATGTGAATTTATGTGTGGAAAAGTCAGCGGAATATACAGTTACGCCTTCACGTGCAAGCTTATACATGAATCCAATATAAGTTCTTGTTGTAGTTGTTTTAGGTGGCAGGAAAATGACTGCAACACTTGATGGTTTTTCTGCAGGCATAATTTTGTATAGAGTTGCATCTGATATTACAAAAGGTTTTTTGATTTCAGAAAATCCATCATGGCAGTTTCCGGAAAAAAGAGTTTTTGTTTCCTTGACTTTGAATTTTTCCTGAGATGGAACAAAAGGCCTGCAGGAAATTACCTGGATAAATAAAGTAATGATGAGAATAATGTTGATTACGGAAATTACAATAAATTTAATCGAGTATACATCAAAAATCAAACCGGAAAGAAGACGAAGAAGGGATCTGAAATTACAAATGAAAATAAAAAGAGAAAGAAATGTCAGAAGAATATCCAGATCATTGATATTGAACAGGAACAGGTTTAGTACAGAAACCAGTAAAGCAATAAGTGGAACGATTGACAGGGAATCAGTTTTTGCATTCTGAATAAATATGAATCGCGAGCTGGTAATGAAGAGCATGAAAAGCACCAGACACTGTGCTAGGGTTTGATTAATCATGTGCTAGATTTTACATGAATTCAAAACAATTTTCCATAAAATAAGTTTTCCCGGAAAAGTGAAATCAAATTATCAACTATTAAAGTCCACTATTCAAAAATCTTTAGAACTGATATTATATGTATTCAATAATAAAAAGAGAGTCAGGAAACAGCTTATGCAAAAAATAAAAAGGATTAATGTTGATACTGAAAAAGTAAGAATGGCAATTCAAACAGGAATTCCACTTACTATTACAACATATACCTTGCCTCCAGAAATGGAAGATTATATTACAGATGTTCTTTCAGTTTTTTTGGCACAATTGAATCAGGAACACATGACAGATTCTCTTGTTTATTGTGTGAAAGAACTTGTAAATAATGCCAAGAAAGCAAATACTAAGCGCGTTTACTTTGTCGACAAAAAGCTGGACTTGTTCAATAAGGAAGAATACGACAAGGGAATGGAAAACTTCAAGCTCGATACAATCAACAATATTAAATATTATCTTGAGGAACAGAGAAAACTTGGATATTACATAAAGGTCTTGTTCCAGGTACGAAACAACAAAATCAAAATCGAAATCAAAAACAAGGCAGAACTTACTTTATTTGAATATAAGAGAATTCATGACAAGATAACCCGTGCGCAGCAGTATAATTCGGTTGAAGAAGGAATTACGGCTCTTCTAGATGAAAGTGAAGGTGCCGGACTTGGTCTTGTTATCCTTATTCTTATTTTGCGAAAAATCGGTATTTCAGAAGAAAATTATCAGATTATCAGTGAAAATGGAGAAACAATTACCAGAGTGTTTATTCCTTTCACAGAAAAGTTGGCTCTTGATGTGTCATCACTTACAAAAGATTTTGTGAACCTGATAGAAGGTCTTCCTGAGTTCCCTGATAATATCATTCACATTAATCATCTTATCAATGATCCAAAAAGTAAGATGAGTGACATTGCTTCTGAGATTTCTGGAGATGTTTCTCTTACCGGTGAACTTCTTAAACTGGTAAATTCAAGTGCATACGTTTTGAATCAGCCTTGTAAGTCAATTGGTGAAGCCGTAAAGCTGGTTGGTTTGCGTGGAATCAGAAATCTTTTGTTTTCTCTTGGTTCAATAAAAAACCTCATGGTTGAATCAAATGAGACTACAAAGAAAATGTGGGATACTTCATATCGGACTGCATTTTATTCCTATAACCTGGCTAGAAATTTTTGTAAGGGTGGAGACAGAACTCTTATTGAAGACAGTTATGTTTGCGGACTTCTTCAGGACATGGGAAAAATTGTTTTTGAATCAGCACGTCCTGAGACATTGAATAAAATAAAGTTAATCTGCGAAAAACGAGGAGTTTCGTCACTGGTATTTGAAAATCTTATTGCTGGCTTGAATCATGGAGAAATTGGTGCTCTTATTGCAGAAAAATGGAATTTCCCTCCAGTTCTTGTTAATGTTATCAGATATCATCATTCTCCAGAGGATGCACCAGAAGAATTCAGGAAGCTTACAGAAATTGTTTATATTGCTGACATTATTGTGATGTATTCTGATGGTATGATTGAATACGATCAGATTTCAAATAAAGTTCTTGAAGACCTTGGAATTGATTCGGAAGAACAGTTCCAGGGAATTGTTGAACGCTTGACTGACTCATATTGCAGGAATTAGTTGACCGTCAGCTAAAATTCAAAAATTGCTTTTTAGATAATATTTGATTATACTAGAAGCATGCTTGAATTAAATGTAAATTCTAAATCACCTGCTGCAATTACAGGTGCACTTAAGAAAATCAAGGAAATGATTTCTTCTGGTTCAATAACAAAAAGTACGCCAATTCACATTGTGCTTGAGCCTGGACACTATACGGAATCAATTAAATATAATCTGTCTAATCCAATTACAATCGAAAGTGTTCCTGGTACAAAACCAGAAAACTGCATAATATCATCCAATAATTGTGAAGCCTTCAATCCCGGACTGTCAAACCGAGGTGTTTTTGTCATTGGAGCAAATGCAACAAAGGTTAATCTAAAAAATTTTTCAATAAAAAATGAACATGAAAAAAATGGAGAAAATACAATTTCACCAGAAGATTCAGCTGAAGCACTTGTTTGGGCAAATGCAACAGGTTCTCTGGTTTGTTCTGGAATGATTTTCTCTGGCCGACAGAATGTTTTGACTCTTAAGGGAAATACTTGTTTCATTAACAGTAAGGTTTATGGAGATGTAAATATTATTTCCGGTGATGTGGATATTGCTTTGTTTGAGAACTGCAGTATAAAGGTTCGTGAAGACAATCGCGGTGATTTTGAGGCTTATGTGGTAAACAGCCAGGCATTGTCTAAAGGAAAGGGATTCATTTTTGCTGATTGTGTTTTTGACGGTGAAAGCAGAAAAAAATCCATGATTTATGTTTGCAGGACAGACGGAAAGGGGTCAGCAGAAAGCGAAAAAAACTGGGATAACATTGCACTTCTTAACTGCAAGATAAGTGAAAATTTTTCTCCAGAATTAGTTTGGGATTCAGATATGGATCTGGAAGTTTTTCCACGTGGAAACGTAAAGTCAGGAATACGCGAGTACAATACAAAAACATTCAATGAAAAAGACCCGACTCCGGTTGAAGTTGATACAAGTCGAAGAAACATAAAATGTTATACTCTTACGGATGATGATTATTTCAAGAACTATGCAAGCCGATATTTAATTCTTCAGGATACAGCACTGGAGGTTACTAACTAAATCATGAAAGTAGTAACATTCGGTGAATTGATGCTTAGACTTGAACCGGAAGGTTTTTACAGATTTGTACAAGTAGACAGATTGACTGCAACTTTTGGTGGAGCAGAAGCAAATGTAGCAGTATCTCTTGCAAATTTTGGACTGGATTCTTGTTATGTTACAAAATTGCCGGAACATGAAATCGGCCAGAGTGCCTATAATTTTCTTCGCCGTTTTGGGGTTAATACTCAGTATATAGTTCGTGGCGGAGAGCGGCTTGGAATTTATTTTAATGAACGGGGAGCAAGTCAAAGACCATCAAAATGTATTTATGACCGTGCTGGTTCAGCAATTGCACTGAGTTCAAGGGATGATTTTGACTGGAGAAAAATATTTGAAAACTGTGACTGGTTTCATATTACAGGAATTACAATGGCTTTGGGTGGAAATCTTCCGGAGATTTGTCTTGAGGCCTGTTCCATTGCAAGGGAAATGGGTGTAAAAATCAGCTGTGATATTAATTATAGAACAAAGCTTTGGTCAAAGGAAAAAGCACGTGAAGTAATGGAAAAAATTGCTCCTTATGTTGATGTGTGTATTTCAAATGAAGAAGATGCAAAAAATGTCTTTGGAATTGAAGCTGATGACACTGATGTTGAAAACGGAAAGCTTAATAAGAATGGGTACAAATCGGTAGCAAAAAAACTTTCCACAAAATATGGATTCAAAAAAGTTGCAGTTACTTTGAGAACTTCAATAAATGCAAATCAGAATAAGTGGTCAGCTTTGTATTATGATGGAAATGACTATTACTTTAGCAGCGAATATGACATGATGATTGTTGACAGATTGGGTGGTGGAGACAGTTTTTCTGCAGGCTTGATTTACTGTATTTTGAAAAATGAGACTCCACAGCGAACTGTTGAATTTGCAAGTGCCGCCTCCTGCTTAAAGCACTCAATAGAAGGCGACTTTAACATGGTATCCTTAGAAGAAGTTGAACGATTAGCTCATGGAGATGCCAGCGGAAGAATCCAGCGATAGAGCAATTTCTTTCAGTTCTTCTTCAGTAAAATTTGTATACTCAGAAATATCAAAACCTTTGTCATATCTTAAGTAGTACAGGAAGGTTTTAATTTTTTCTTTTGGAATTCCATAAAGCTCACTAACAACATTTCTGTAGCAGCCCAATTGTTCGAAATATTTTTCAACGTGGATTACTTCGTCTGTTTTGTAATCAACAATTGTTATTGATGAATCTTCATTTTCATAAAGTAAGTCAATGGATCCTGTGAATATGACATCATTACAGTTCATTTTGAATTTGTTTTCAGCTTTCACAAGACGGTTAGAATTTTTTGCGAGAATAATCTGTTTTCCAAAATCACTTTTTTCGAAATTACTGCACATTGTTTTGCAAATAGCTGATAGTTTTTCGTGAACTTCTTTTGGTAAAACTTCAATAAGTTTTTTGGCAATGATTCTATCAAATTGATTACTGTTTTCAGTATTCTCATAAGTTCCATTGTTTATAAAGTATTCCATGTAACTATGGGCCATAGTGCCAAAATCACCAGCGTTAAATTCATCGAATGAGGTAGAGTCAATGGTTTCTTTTTCAGGATCAATATCTTTGTCAAAGACCCGATTGCTTTCTTTTTTTATGAGCTTAGAAAGTTCACGGTAATCTGGATTCTGGGTTAGTGAAGAATAATCTCCAGGGGTGCATGGTTTGTGTTCTGCTTCTTCAAGAGCACTAGGCGTGCAGGTAAGGTCTATAAAACTTTTTGGGAATGAATCAGATTCTTCAATTGAAGACAGTGAATAAATATTCTTGAAATGATCAATTTTTTCGTCACGCAATTTGTCCAGGTTGACTTTTGAATAAGTTAATTGACGAATATAATACGGAAGCGGACTGATTCTAATCAAGTTAAATGGTGCATCATAGTCTTTGTTAAAATATTTCAACATGCAGCAGTTAATTTCATCAAGATTGGTAATATTGTCATTGTTTACTGGAGTTAAATCGTCATAAAGACATGGATAATAATAGGAAACTAAACGTTCAAAAAGACTAAGGTCAGGCGAGTAAACATTACCTGCACGG
The DNA here is from genome assembly GCA_016294035.1 of Treponema sp. Classification (GTDB taxonomy): domain Bacteria; phylum Spirochaetota; class Spirochaetia; order Treponematales; family Treponemataceae; genus Treponema_D. The sequence continues at coordinate 75,815 of JAEDCT010000008.1, forward strand.
GTCTTGTTTTCCTTGATTGAACCAACAATATAAACATCTGTTTCAGCACGAGTTATGGCAACATAAATCAATCGCTTGAATTCAGCGTTATTCATGTCATGGATAATTTCTTTTTGATTTTCAAGGAAGAAATTTTTTCCGTTAAAGGAAAAAGAAACGCCTGTTCCGTATAGTTTATCATTGAAAAGAACGGAAGCAGATTCATTTTGTTTTTTGCTGAATAGTCCCATTACAAAGACATGTTTGAATTGAAGTCCCTTGCTTTTGTGGATTGTCATAATGCTTATGGCATCTGGTTTTTCTATTGGATATGTAATTTCCTTGATGTTAATCTCGTCATTATCAGAGGATCTGGATTTATTCTCAGACATTTTCAAGGATGCAAGTCCGTCAACAAAATTTGAGATGGACTTACCTTCAAGCTCACAGTTTCGGGCAACTTCAAAAAGCAGGTCATATTGTTCAGCAACAAAGAAAGTATCATTATTCAGGATTGTTTCATAATAATATCCAAGTTCATGCCAGAGAAATTCAAGTGTTGATGTAATACTTTGACTGAGAATAATGTTCTTTTTGCTAAAATATAATTCTTTTGCCTTATCGTAACAAAATTTATCTTTGGGACTAAGATTAAAGTCATTTTCAGATTTGTTTTCTGGCAATATGAACGGGGAAAACTCTTCTCCGAATTTATCGGTGTAGATAAGTGTTGCAAGAATATTTTTTACTCCCTGCTGGCTCATGTTTACAAAAGGAGAAGCCAGAAACGATGCAAAGGCAATAGTGTCATTTGGATAAACACAAAGTCTCAGAAAATTGTAAATATCGTTGACAATACCTTCATTGAAAACGGAAGTCTGACAATCAACAACAAATGGAATGTTAAACATGGTCAAATACTTCTGTAAAATTTTTCTATTTGTTCTGGACTTGTCGAGAATTGCAAAGTCAGAATAAGAGCATTTTTCATTCCTGATGATTTCTGAGATTTTTTTTGCTATGAAGAATGCTTCTGTATCTGTTTTTGAAAGGTAAAGTGAATTTGAAATGGCATCTCTAATTTCGTTGGTTTCGTAAAAAACACAAGCATGAACGTTCACGTTGTTTTCATCAATGTGGAATGAACTGATGTCATTTTTGAAATGGGTGGCAAATGATTTTTCCGGATAAGCTGCATCAAATTCCTGTAGTGGGGAATCACTGTAGAAAATTGAAGGAACAGAATTTGCTCCAATATAAGTTGTGTCATTGTTTCCGAACATTTTGTTGAAAGATGCAAGAAGGCTTTCGTTTGAACGGTAATTGTTTGTCATGTAAAGGTTTACGTTGCCTTCGTTGTCTGTTAGTTCATTTTTTAGTTTGTTGAAAACACTTACATCTGCTCCACGGAATCTGTAGATGGACTGTTTTTCGTCACCAACAAAAAAGAGCTTGTCCCTGGAAATATTTTTGCTAAGGTTAGCGAAAAAAAGTTCATCATTATTGTCTGTGTATTCAATATTCGAATTGTCATTTTCAGAAATCATAAACAACAGGTCTCTGTTTTTTTCATTGTTGTCCTGGAATTCATCAATCATGATTTTTCTGATGATTTTTTTCTGCATCTGGCGAATATCAGTCTGTTCTTTAAGTGTGAGCAATGCAAGTTCACTTACATCATTAAATGTAATCATGCCGGATTTTCTCTTGTTAAAATTAACTTGTTCAAGGAATTCATCCAGCAGCCTGTGCAGGTCAATTAAAGAATTATAGTTGATAATAAATGGAATGAAAGTATTCAGCTGAGAAAGATATTCTCTAAGTTTGTTGACAGCATTTTTTATTTCTTCTCGCTTACCACCGGATTTGTTGAGTTTGACATTATTGAAAGTTGAAGTCCAGTTTACATAATTCAAGCAATGTTCAGAAATTGATCTGATATTTTCAGGTGAACTAAAATTATTTTCGTTGAGAATTACACAGTCAATTTTATTATCAAGGAATTTTCTTATTTCAATGAAAACTTCAGTATCAGAAAAAACTCCTTTGGTATGTTTTTCATTTGCAAGTGCATAGTAGGTTGAATCAAGTTCATCAAGGCAGGATTCAATGTTTTCGCTGCCACCAGAAATTAACGTGTTCCATCTGGAAACAATGAAGGAAAGCTGCTTTTTGAGGTCAGAAGAAAATTTTCCAGGTTTTGTAGCAAGGGAAGTTGTGCTTTGAATTGCATTGTCGAAATAGCTGGATGCAAAAGATTCAATTTCACCAGCCTTGGAGAATATTTTGAAGCAAGGTTCATCTTTGTGCATTATAACGAATGGAAGTGCAGATGAACTAACGTTAGTTAATGCTGAACTGCCACAAATAGTAAAATCCGGGGATAAGCCATAACGATTGGCAGCAAGTCGGACAATATCACAGCTGTATGAATCCAAAGTCTGTATTTTTGCATTTCCAAATTCAACTAACGCTCGTTTGGCAAGTTTCTTTTCGGTCGGGTATTTGTTTTCATCAAGTTTTTCAGCGAAATCTACCAATCGTTTGTAGATACGCTCATAGATTTCTGAGGCAGCTTTATCTGTAAAAGTAAGGGCAAGAATATTTTCTACATGCAAATCTTCGTTAGTCAAAAGAAGGGAAATATAGCGAAGAGCAAGAACTTCTGTTTTGCCTGAACCTGCTCCGGCAGCAACTACTGTATTGTCCTGCTTTTTGATGGCTCGTATCTGAAAATTGTCTGGAACTTTATTTCCGAAAATATTTGAATCTGAAAGAAAATCGAAATTAATACTCATAAAAACTCCTGTAAACATAAATGATTCAAGAATGACTGAAAGTTATATTTTATTGCAAGAAATACTGAATGATGTTCGACATATTGAGTTGAAAGGACATGGGGTACAATCAGTATTTGGATTAAGTCCAAATTTATCCCTTTCAGATTCAGAAAGATTTTTGTCATGGAATTTGTTAGCAGGCCTAAAATCATAACTGAGAATTTTGCTGTACATATAGTTGGCATACTCACTTAATGCAACTAATGTGGAATTAAATTCATCCCGATTTTGAGAAGTCTTTTTTTTGCTTTCATCAGAAGAAAAAGCAGTGTTGACTTCATTTGCACCGATTGAAAGAAATACTCCTCGGGTTGTCTTATAAGTTTTTTCAGCATCATCATTAACTGGTTTGGTTTCAAGAAGATTTACATATGAAGCAATCTGAAAGTCTTCCAAAATGCCCTGTTCACTGGCAAGAGGATTATATTGTTTCACGCTTCCGCTTTTAAAATCAATAATGGCATATTCACTTGTTCCATCAACATCTTCTTTTGAAAGAAAACAGTCTATGTATCCGTAAAGAAATAGATTTTCCTTTGGCACAGGATATGAAAGTGGTGCAACACGTTTAATTTCAGTTCCTTCAATTGTGTACCCGGCAAATCCTCCCTTTGCAGGATCTTCAGTGCAGAGTCGTTCCATGAATGAAGAAAGAGTATCAAGAATCTGTGATTTTTGACTTTCAATTATTTTTTTTGCTAGTACACTTTGTGCAAAGTTCTGATCATTTAGATTATTATCAAAAATTTCAGAAATCAACTTAATCATGCTTGCTTTGTGTTCATCGGTTTTCAGTTCAGGAATTTTTCTGTTGTTTTCTGAAATATAGTGATTCAAAACCATCTCAATAATTTTATGATTGAATGTACCAATATCAGTACGAGATGTAAGAATTGTATCAAAAGAATCTTCATCAAGATTTAGAACTTTTGTATACATGTAGTTCAATGGACATCTGAAAAAGCTTTTTAGTGAAGAAGGTGAAACATAAATTTTATCATTGTTTCTTTTTGATGAAAGATCAATCTTAGTGATCAGATCAGATGACATTTGTGAGTCAGTGAGATTCTTATTGTAATTAAGTTCAGACCAGTTTTCAAATGCTTTCTTTTGAAGCTGAGAAAAAACCAGATTTTTTTTGTCAGTTCCAGATATAAACATTTTTGTTTGCTGCGTAACAAAATCAAAATCATCAACAGAATCAATTTCCTTGAGTCTTGCCTGTGACTGAGGATCGTCATTGAAATTCTTTGTTGTATTGAATTCAGATAAAGAAGTATGAGTTATGGTAAACCCGTCAAAACTATGAATTGAGTTGGAAAAATAGACATGTTTTTTCTGAGCAGGTCGCTGGTTCAAAGCATAAAGATTTACAAAATCAACAGAAACATCTTTTGTTATAAAGGTTTTATCGTCTAAATCTGCGTCTTCTAGCCCGAATTTCTTGCGTTTATCAACATCATTGATGAATTTGAGTTTCTTAAATGGAATGTTGATGCTGGACTGGTTAGCATTGATTATAAACTGGTATTCAAAATCGGCACAAACCGAAAGCCGGTATGGAAATACATTTACACCATATTTTTTTTCATTTGGAGTGTATTTGTCCTGTTTGATTTCATTGATGAAAAAATTGAATACTGATTTAACTGTAAATTTGTCCTTCAGAAATTGCTTTTCAATTGAAATGAAATCATTGAGTTTTGTAATTATGCGGGCAATGATTTTATTGGAAAGTTCATACTCAGGTTCCAGGAATTTTGCTTCATCGAAAAATTCTTTTTTGAATTCGTCCCAGGCAGTTTTTAGTTGTGCGAAAGATGAAGCAAAGGAAAATCTTTGAATGGAAAATTTAAGTTTTTTGTAGTATTCAAGTCCCCAGTTGTTATCTGACTGTGAAAGAGATTCTTCCCACATATCTTTTTTGCGATCATCTTCTACGATAGAGCAAATGCACCTGAATTTTTGTCCTTTACGGATTAAGCCTTCATTGAGCTGTGGATTTTTCCAGGGAACAAAACCGTCTTGAAGCAATGAACGAATGCTGTCAAATGAAAAATTGTCTTCGATACATTCATTGATTTTTATGAAGATATCGCCACCGCAGTTTGTGGTGAAAGGAACCCCCTGTCTGATTGTATATGGAATTGAATACAAAGTGAGCTCGCGTTCAATATATGGTTTGATTTTATCAAGATCAGGAACATTTACTGCAATTTTTCTGAGATCAACATTTTGCAGCTGAAGTTTTCTCAGGTTTAATGCAAGGCGTCTGATTTCTTTTCGTGCATTATCATAAACTATACATTCGTTTTTATTCTGGATATCTGGAATGTGAACGAGGGTGATGGAATCTTCATTGGAAAATGTTTTCTGGAATTCCGCATAGTCCTCAAGAATTTCCGGATAGAAAATAATGAATTTGTTTCCACGAGGATTATAGTCGGCTTCAAGATATGAAGGCTCATAAAAATTGTTTTCTTTCAGAAATAGAACATATTCATCATATAATTTTTTGAAATCAAGGTTTTCTTCATCATCAGTATTGTTTTTTAGAAAAACTTTTTCATGCTGTTCATTCCACAGTTTTAGTGATGGCAAAAGTTTGGCAATCCAGTCAGTAAAGTTGAAGACATTTGGTTTGAACTGAGGATCGGGAGAAATTATTTTGGAAAAGAAACCTTCATCACAGTGTTTTTGAAGAATATTCTGAGCAAAGATTTTTCTCATCACAGGAGGGATGCAGTTGAGGGAATCATCTTTAGAACACACATAAGTAGATTTGAACTGATCCCAGGCAATGAACTGATCCATGTTGACTGCTTTTGCTTTAGATTCATGAGGATTTTTTACAACCCAGTTAATCCAGCTTGTTCTTACAACATCAGTAGGAAAAACAAAGAGAATATTTCTTTGATTGAGGTTGGAAGAGATAATTTCAGAAATTGGTTCATAAGTTTCTCTCATGAATAGTTCTCCCATAAAAAGTCAAGGTTCAGTCTGAAAGAATGGTACTCCTGTAAAAAAAATTATTCTACAGAAGTACCCATATATATATGGTAGAAAAAGTATACCACGCAAACCGTGACATATAATGACATACCAAAAAAAAGCTGTCCAAAAAACAAATCATCCGAAAGGAAAAAATGCTTTACTGGACAGCACAAACTAACGTTAGTTAGAAAACTAACAGTCTACTGATTACTTAAAGTAACGAACACCAGCGGCAAATACGTTCTGGCACTTATCACCACTAATATTCTTGAATAAATTATAGCTTGAACCATCAGAATTAATTCCTACTGAACGTTCGTTATGACCCATCTTTCCAAGAACACGTCCATCAGGGCTTGTAATACCCTCAATGGCAAACAAACTACCATTTGGATTATCAGGTTCAGAAATTGAAGGAATTCCATTTTCATCAACGTACTGAGTAAATACCTGTCCGTTCTTAAAGAGTTCTTCAGCAGTTTTTGGATCAACTACAAATCGACCTTCTCCATGGCTGATTGCAATAAGATGTGTCTTAGGATCAAGAACAGATTTGTCTAGAGCCCATGGACTCATAGCACTAACAACTCTTGTTCTTACAATTCGGCTGATATGACGACCAATCTTGTTGTATGTAAGTGTTGGCATTTCACCAGTCATATCACGGAATTCGCCATATACTGCAAGACCTGTTTTTACGAGTGCCTGGAATCCGTTGCAGATACCAAGAATAAGACCGTCACGATTTTTGATAAGATTCATGATCTGATCTTCAATTTTTTTGTTGCGAAGAACATTTACAATGAACTTTGCAGAACCATCAGGTTCATCTCCGGCACTGAATCCGCCGCTGAGAGCAAGAATCTGTGCAGTAGAAATTTCCTTATGGAGTGCAGCAAGAGATTCTTCAAGCTGACCAGGAAGTTTGTTTTTGATTGCAACGAGCTTTGTATTTGCTCCTGCGAGATTGAAAGCACGCATCATATCAAGTTCGCAGTTTGTACCAGGGAATACTGGAAGAACAACTGTTGGCTTTGCTTTTCCTGGTTCAAAAATTACCGGGCCCTGAGAGTGCTGTTTGCTGCGAGCTTCTGAAAGTGAACTGTGTTCATCAAGAGCCCATTTTGCAAGAGGCTTTTGTTCTTCTGCTCCACTAACAGGTGGGAATACTTTTGCGAGTTTAGATTCCCATGCAGATTCAATTTCTGAAAGTTCAATTTCTTCGTCTTCATCAAGGGTGATGCATGGTTTTTCCTGAGTTGAACCAATCTTGTAAATTGTACCAGCCTCGAAAGGAAGTTTTGTAAGATCTTCATCAGATTCAATAATGATTGAACCATACTGAGGAGTGAACAAATCGTCTTCACTTGCTTCTTTTCCGATTGAAACTGCAGTAGCACTTAGAGGAATTGAATCAAGAACAAATCCGATTTTGTTTCCCAAAGCCATTTTGCTTACTGCTTCTGCAATACCACCAGCACTAACAGGATACATTGCATTGATTTTTCCTTCATTGTTGAGTTTGTAGATTACTTTTGTGTTTTTCTTGAATACTTCAAAGTCTGGAGCAAGCTGTGCATTGTATGGAACTGTAACGATGTAAACTGAACTGCCAGCTTTTTTGAAAGAACCGGAAGTAACATTTTTTACATCTTCTGTATCAACCGCAAATGAAACCAATGTATGAGGAACGTTTATATCTTCAAATGTTCCGCTCATGGAGTCCTTACCACCAATTGATCCAGTTCCCATGGAAATCTGTGCATCAACTGAACCAAGAAGTGCTGCTGCCGGATAACCCCAGGTTTTTTCGTTTACTGCACGTCCAAAGAATTCCTGGAATGTAAGGCGGCAACTTTCTGGCTTACCACCAATACAAGAAATCTTTGCGAGAGAAGAAAGAACTGCAGTCTGTGCTCCGTGCCATGGTGACCACTGTGAAACAAATGGATCGTATCCATAAGCCATGAGGCTGACTGTAGAAGTTTCTCTAGGTGAGAGAACAGGAATTTTTGCAGACATACCTGCTTCTGGGGTTCCCTGATATTTTCCACCGTATGGGAACAGAACAGATGATGATCCGATAGAACCATCAAATCTTTCACCAAGCCCACGCTGAGAACAACAAGAAAGATCACTTATGTTTGTGAGCCAGGCATCTGTGAGAGAAGATTCGTTGTCATCAAGAACTTTTTCAACACTTTCAAGAGGATGAACAAGAGGAGACATTGATGGTTCATCTGGAGAAACAATGGTGGCATTTGCATGATGTTCTGCACCTGCTGCATCGAGGAATGAACGATCAAGTTCAACAATAGTTTTTCCTCGCCACTTCATGATGAGCTTGTTTGTATTTGTAACTTCTGCAACTACAACGGCATTGAGGTTTTCATCATTAGCAGCCTTGATGAATTTTTCTACATCTTTTGTTCTGACAACACAGGCCATGCGTTCCTGACTTTCTGATATTGCAAGTTCAGTTCCGTCGAGACCATCATACTTTTTTGGAACCTTGTCCAGGTTAATTTCAAGTCCAGGAGCAAGTTCTCCGATTGCAACTGAAACTCCACCAGCACCAAAGTCATTGCAGCGTCTAATCATGCGGCATACTTCCTTGTTGCGGAAAAGTTTCTGTATTTTTCTTTCTTCTACAGCATTACCTTTCTGAACTTCGGCAGCTGCAGTTGTAACTGATTTTGTTGTATGAACTTTAGATGAACCTGTTGCACCGCCAATACCATCACGACCTGTTCCACCACCAAGGAGGATTACAACATCACCGGCATCTGGTTCTTCACGCATAACCTGATCACATGGGGCTGCTGCAATAACTGCACCAAGTTCCATGCGCTTTGCAACATAGCCAGGATGATATATTTCCTGAACCTGACCTGTTGTAAGTCCAATCTGGTTACCATAGGAAGAGAATCCCTGAGCAGATTCACGAACAATCTTCAATTGCGGGAGCTTTCCCTTGAGTGTGTCTTTCAAAGAAACTGTTGGGTCAGCGGCACCTGTAATACGCATTGACTGATAAACCCACGAACGTCCTGAAAGTGGATCGCGAATTGCACCACCAAGACAAGTTGCTGCTCCACCAAAAGGTTCAATTTCTGTTGGATGGTTATGAGTTTCATTCTTGAACTGAAGAAGCCATCTTTCTGTTGCCTTAGGATCATCAGCGGAAATAGGTTTTCCGTTTTCGTCTGTTGTATAGTGAACGTCAATGAAAACAGAACAAGCATTGATTTCTGCACTTACTTCCAGATCATCAAGCTTTCCGTGCTTGCGAAGATATTTTGCACCAATGCATGCCATGTCCATTAATGTAACAGGCTTGTCTTTTCTGTCTGCATAAAGATCTGTGCGGAGGTTAGTGTAGTTTTCAAATGATTTTTTGAAGAGTGAAGCATAAGGACCATCTTCAACTTTTACATTATCGAGAATTGTAAGGAATGTTGTGTGGCGGCAGTGATCTGACCAGTACGTATCCAATACACGGATTTCTGTGAAGGTTGGATCACGGTTTATTGACTTGAAATAGTCCTGCATGAACTTAACATCTGCAAGATCCATGGCAAGTCCAAGTTCCTGTCTGTAGCTTTCAAGTTCAGAATCATTTTTTGTGATGAATCCGCTGACAGTCTTAATGTCTTCTGGAATAGTAAGATTCATCTTGAGGGTTTCTGGCTTTGATGAGTCAGTAAGACGGGAATCAACCGGGTTGATCAGATAATTCTGGATTTTTTCTGCATCTGAAGCACTGATTGTTCCCTTTAGAAGAACGATTTTTGCACAGCGTACTCTTGGAGCCTCAGATTCAACTGTAGTTTCTCCGCGAAGACTTTCACGAAGAATTGAAAGACACTGTTCTGCACTATCAGCTCTCTGATCGTACTGTCCTGGAAGAAATTCCCAGATAATCTGAGTTGAACCTTCTGGAATCTCCAGGGTCTCAAACATGACAGAATCGCTCTGTGGTTCACTGAAAATGCGTGTGGCAGCAACTTTAGCAACGCCTTCTGCCACATTTTCAACATCGTACCGGTTCAAATAGCGAACATCAGTAACACCAGTAATTCCCAAAAATCCATTGATTTCCGACTTGATGCGAATAGCTTCGTTTTCAAAGCCCGCCTTTCTTTCTACATATATGCGATACATTCTACAATTATATTGTAAATCTTATTAATGCTCAAGGAATGTATCAGTCTGGACATTTAACGCGCAATGGGATTTATTGAGTTTTTGGGTATGCCCTTGTATAATGGAAAAAATATTCAATAAAGAAAGTTTATTTATGAAATAATATTGAGGTATTTATGAAAACATTGTTCAAGACAAATTTGTTATTGATTGCCGTTATGGCTTTTGTTGTAAGTCTGGCTTCGTGTCAGGATTCCAAATGGAATACAGATATTGATTCAACATACAAAAAAGCCTTGAAAAGCAAAAAGGATGTTATTCTTCTTTTTACGGCAGACTGGACTGATGAAAATACTAATGTTCTTGAGGAAATATTTTGCAAGAAGGAATTCACGAAAAAGTATTCCAAAAAATATCTGTTTGCAAACGTAACTCTTTTGCAGCAGGACTTTATTACCATGGAACTTGGTGAAAATGCAACCCAGGAACAGATTGATGCTGCACAAAAACTTCAGGCTGAATATGAAAAGAAAAATGAAATGGTTCAGAACTATTCAGTAAAGAATTTCCCGGATCTTTTTATTGTTTCTGGAGAAGGTTATGTTCTTTCCCATGTTGAATTTGACCAGGAAAAATGGACAGAAGAACTTGTGGATGAAAAGATTTCACAGGCAGTAAAAGAATCAGAAGAACTAAAGAATTTGCTTCTTGAAGTTAGAAGCACAAAAGGTGTTGAAAAGGCAAAAGCCATTGATAAATTTGTTAATACATCTCCAAAACAATACAATACTTGCCTTAAGGATTTGATTCTTGAATATTCTTCTCTTGATCCAGAAAACCAGACAGGGCTTCTTGGTTCATATGAGCTTGGAGCTGCATATTATATTTCATTTGATGCAATCACGGCCGGTGAGGATCCATCTGTTGCATTTATTGATGCAATCAATGCAAATCACATGACAAAACTTCAGCAGCAGGAAGCATATTACATGGCATCATATTCTCTTGCTAACAGTCAAATTCCGGATTATGAAAGAATTTACGAATATCTTCAGAAGGCATACGATATTGATCCACAAAGTGAATATGCTCCAGAAATCAGCACTGCTCTTGAATCAATAAAGAAGTATAATGAAGCTGTTGAGAATGTTACAAAAGAAGCAGAGACTGAACAGTAGTCGGAATTAATAGTGTCCATCAATATACTAATTGCAATTTCAGTTGTTCTCGTATTTCTTTCGATGATTTTTTCGGCAGCTGAAAGTGCATTTCTTTCAATAAATAAGCTTCGAGTTAGACTTCTTCGAAACAAAAAAAACCGAAGGGCAACAAGGGTATGGCGTTTGTTGAATAACAAAGACAGACTAATCAATACTTTGCTGGTTGGTAACAATATCGTAAATATTGCCCTTTCTTCAATCTTCACATATATCGCCATTGAACTGTTTGGAAATGCCGGTGTTGGACTTGCAACATTTGTTGTTACTCTGGTTCTTTTGATTTTTGGTGAAATTTCTCCCAAAACAATTGCAACACATAATCCTGAACCAATTGCATTTTTTTTCAGTGGTTTCATTTCTTGTCTCGAAGTGATTCTGTATCCCCTGGTTTATATTTTTACAAAAGTAACGGGATTATTTCTGAAAGTTGCAAATGTTGATGTAAAGAAGGAAACAGTTACTTTTACGGAAGAAGAAATAAAGATTTTTCTTGAGGTTGGAAAAGAGCAGGGAATTCTTGAAAAAAATGAAAGCAGCATGATGCATAAGGTTTTCAGGTTTTCTGATTTGTCTGCAAAAGCAATTATGATTCCGCGAAAGCATATCATTGCAATCAGGGAAGATTTTTCATATTCCAAAGTTATTGAATATTCTCAGCGGTATAGGCTTTCAAGATTTCCAATATATAGAAGTTCACTGGATGATATTACAGGTATTCTTTATGTAAAGGATATGCTTCCATATAAGATGTGCCCGGAAAAATTTGAAATCAAGAAGGTAATGCGTCCGCCATTATTTATTCTTGAGTCAAAGAATATGTCTGGAATTCAGCAGATGCTTCGTGAAAACCGGCAGAGCATGGCAGTAGTTATTGATGAATATTCTGGAACAAAAGGTGTTCTTACTGTTGAGGATCTTGTAAAGGAAATCTTTGGAACTATTGAGTACAAGCCTTATTCAAGAAATTCAGAAATCAAGGCAAAAAATACGACTAGTTCTGAAGTAGATGGTTTGTTCAGGATAATTGATATAAATCAGCAGCTGGAACTGAATATTGTGTCTGAAAATTGTGAGACAATCGGCGGATATATTTGTGAAAAGCTGGGGGAAATTCCATCAGAAGGACAAAGCATCGTAATTGGTAATTATAAGTTTATAGTTACGAAAATGGATGACAAGCGTGTCGGCAAAATCAGAGTAATTTACATGGGGAAAGAATCATGATGACATATATTGTTATGACAGTTCTGGTTATATTGATTCTTCTCTTATTTGGTGCATTTTTTTCCATGACCGAAACAGCCTTTACAAGTCTGTCAAAAATTACTATCAGGCAAATGGTAAAAGATCATGAAAAGAATTCAGTGCTTATATCAAAGATAAAATCTCAGCTTGATACATTGATTGCTACGGTTTTAATCGGAACAAATTTTGTAAACACATTGAACTCAGCAGTTGTGACGGCTTTTGCAATAAAAGTTTTTGGTCCGGAATATGTAACTGCGGCAACATCTGTGATACTGATTCTTGTAATTGTTTTTGTAGAAATAATTCCAAAAACCTATGCGGCAATTTGCAGCAAGCGGGCCTGTCAGATTACGGCTGTTCCAATTTTTATAATAGAAAAAGTCTTATTTATAGTTGTTAAAATATTCTGTCTGTTTACAAAATTTATTGATTTTCTTGAAAAGATTGTATTCAAGAAGGCCAGGCCGCTGATTACGGAAGAAGAGTTAAGGACACTGATTGAAGTAGGAGAAACAGAAGGGACCATCGAAGCAAATGAGAAACTTATGCTGGACAGATTGTTTGAGTTTTCAGATTTGACAGTTCATTCAATAATGCGCCATAGATCACTTGTAAAATATGTTTCCATTCAGGCAACGCTGGAAGATGTTATTGCAATATTTCAGGAAAGCGGATATTCAAGAATTTTGGTCTATGAAAATAATGTAGAAAATATTGTTGGCGTTTTGCATTTCAAATCAGTTTTGTTTGCTGATTCAATGGTTTCCCGTAGTCCGGATTTCGTGAAAATCTGCATGTCACCGGTTTTGTATGTTCCTGAAACTTTTACGGCAATTGATCTGCTAAAAAAATTCAAATCGGAGAAAATGAATTTTGCAGTTGCAGTAAATGAATATGGCGGAATGTCAGGAATTGTTACTATGAATGATATTCTTCATGGTGTATTTGGAAGGATTACAGATGAACATGGAAGTGTTGATGTGGCTCCTGAAAAAAGAGTTGTGCTTGTTGGTGTAAATGAATTTCTTGTTCCTGGAGACATGAAACTCGAGGATCTTCCGTCAGTCTTGAACTTGCATCTGGAAAGTGAAAATTTTGATACTTTGGGCGGATGGCTTCTAGAAAGGTTTGATGAACTTCCGGCAATCGGCAGCGTTTACACACATGAAGGAAGATTGTTTATTGTAGAAGATCAAAGTGCTCGCAGAATACAGACAGTACGAATAAAACTACCGTAAGTTTGTTTTCTGCGGATTATGCAAACTGAATGACTAACGTTTGTTTTTTCCCTGTGAAATATAGTCCATTTTACGCAAAGATTTCCTTGTTGGCCCAGATTTTGGAGAAAAATCTTCGTAAATTGGCTTACGAACGTTAGTATGTACATTCCAAACAGGGGTTCTTGGATGAGAATCACCATTTTCAACGTATGTCATCCATTCTTCAGGTTCTGGAATTTCAAACTTCATTTTTTTGCCGGATACAGGATGAAGGAATTCAAGAGTACGTGCATGAAGTGCAAGTCTGAAAAAAGGGTCAGTTTGAGCCCTGTAGTTTTCATCACCGGCCAGAGGATAGTGTCTTGAAGCCAGATGTGCTCTGATTTGGTTTTTCTTTCCGGTATCAAGTTGGAGTTCAAATAATGTGTGAGTTGGTCCGCGAAGGACTGTTCTGAAGTGGGTTCGGGCTGGAACTGTATCAATTTTCTTGTCATCTTTTTTTGGAACATATCCAACATGATGTGAATTCTGAGCCAGAGGGTCATCTATGAGGCCAGATTCTTCGAGGTACAGATTTTTGTTTCTTGGATTTTCGGCAACTGCGCGGTAGATACGTTCTGTCACCATTTTATGCCAGGTGTGCATGATTTTTTTCTGGACTTCTTCATTTAGGGCAAACATCATTACGCCGCTTGTATCTCTGTCCAGCCTGTGAACGACAAATGGTTTGTGTCCGGATGTAAAAGTTCCGCGGGAACGCATAATCTTTTCAAGAACGTCTTGAGCAGTTCTTGCCTTGCTTCCGGGATAGGGAACAGAGAGCATGCCTGTAGGCTTATTGATTACAATAATGTCTTTGTCCTCGTAGAGTATTTCAATTTTTTCTTTACCGTAATCAGCCTTATGTTTACGCTTGATCTGTGTACTGGCTTTTACGTTGTGAATGTTTTTTTCTGTCATGGTGCGAGTATTTTGTAGCAAAATAATACTTTTTTCAATTAATGAATCATTTGTTAGAGTAATTAGACAATTTTTAAAAGACATGTTAAAATAAAAATAATTGCATTTAAGATTTAATGAATTAAGGAAGAAAATATGGATTTACAATTGATTGATGTAGAGATTCCAGAAGGAACAATTGAACTGACAGAGACAACTTTTCACAATCATAGGCTTGTATCTTCTGTAAAAATTCCAGAGAGCGTTGTAATTATTGGAGAAAGAGCTTTTGCTGATTGTGTTAATCTCAAGGAAATTAAGTTGCCGTCAGGTCTTCGTGAGATTCGTAAGGGTGCTTTCTATAATTGTGCAACTCTTGAAGAAATAAATATTCCTAATGAAATTACAACAATTGAAGAAAGTGCATTCGAGGACTGTTCAAGTCTTCAATCGATTATTCTTGATGAAAATATAATTTCAATTAAGGAAAAGGCCTTTGCAGGTTGTACAGGAATCAAGCAGCTTGTTTTGCCAGACAATTTGATTTCTTGTTCTGCAACAGCATTTCCAAACAGCAAGAAGTATCTTCCAATTAATAAGAATTACAAATATGAAGATGGAATGATGATCAACACATCGAATGAAATGCTTTTGTTCTATTCCGGAGATAAGCAGAATGTGGTAGTTCCAGCAAAAGTTAAGGGAATTGCTTTTCGTGCCTTCTATAACAGTAATGTGAAAGTTGTTCGTCTAAAGGAAGGCGTTAAGAGTATCAGTGATGAAGCATTTGTTAACAGTGGAGAAGAGGTAAAGGTAATTCTTCCTGAGTCAATTGAATACATCGAGACTAGTGCATTTGATTCAAATGTAAAGATTTACTGCAAAAAGGGATCTTATTCAGAAGGTTGGTGCCGAAATAATCCAGATTATTCGCAGCTTGATGATGAAGAAATTTAAGTATATGCCTTAAATAAAATAGGGGTTGTCCTGATCTGGGCAACCCTTTTTTGTTTTTTTAATTATTTGATTTTTAAATTTAAATAAGAAGTTCTGATAAACATTAAAAATAGGATAAAATTAAGGTTTATCTGTTTTAGAAATGGACTGTAATACCTGCAGATGGAATGATGTTGAATCCATGTTTTCTGATGAATGAAGTATCATAGTTATCAAACTCTTCTCTGGTTGAATGAATATGATAGTCATAATCAATTATTTCGTATCCAAAAAGATCATATGTTCCAAGAAGGTTTACTCCAATTCCGACTTTTTTTGAAATGCGGTATGAAAAAGAAATATCTGCTCCAACGCCTAGATTTGCTTCTGCAATTGCAATGTCATTCTTGTATCTCGATGTAGTTGCCATCCATGCATCACCACCAATTCCTGCTGTCAGAAGAAGTGAAAGGCGATTTGTGTGAACAGGACTGAATCCCACACCGGCATAGGTATTGAAAAGGGTTCCAATATCGTTATCATGTCCCAGATCATCAGTGACAAATATTGACAATGATCCGTTGAGAAGAAAACCAAATCCATTGTTCTTGTTGATTGACATGTACTGCGTATACCAGCCAAATCCATCAGTGGTAATATTATTATAATCATCTGATGCATCTTTGTAGTAAAATTTTGATCCGGCGACCTGAATACCAGCAGAAAGTATTTTGTCCCATTCAGAATCTGATTCAGTTTCGGTTTCTTCGGCAAAAGCAGTTGCAGTAAATATTGAAAGAACTGCTGCAACAAAAACAATTTTTGAAAAACTCATATATACCTCATCAAGAAAATATAACTAACTTTTTTCAATGGCTGCATCCTACCATAAATATTTGAGTAAAAAACAGTATCTGGAAAAATTTACGCATTATTTGGCGAATTTGGTGTAATTGAAATAAATCATGGAATGGTCTAAACTGAAAAAAACTATGTTACCTTTAATAGTCATGATTCAGGATTATTATGGGTGTCAAAGGGTATGAGGTAATCTATGATTTTTTCTCCAGTTGAAATTGAAGAAACAGTAAATATGTTTATGCGTCATAAACTTGACGTTCGCTGTATTACAATGGGTATTTCACTTCTTGATTGTGCAGACAGCGATCCTAAGCGTGCATGCGACAGGATTTATGACAAGATTATGAAAAAAGCAGGAAACCTTGTAAAAACAGGACAGGATATTGAAAAGGAATACGGTGTTCCAATTATCAACAAGCGAATTTCTGTAACACCAATTTCACTTGTAGCTGGAGCAAGCAATGCAAAGTCATATGTGGATTACTGCAAGACACTGGATAAGTGTGCAAAGGAGCTAGGCGTTAACTTCCTTGGTGGATTTTCGGCTTTGGTTCAAAAAGGGATCACGCCTGCAGACAGGATTCTCATGGAATCAATTCCTGAAGCTCTGGCAACAACAAATTTTGTTTGTTCAAGCGTAAATGTTGGCTCGACAAAATCTGGAATAAATATGGATGCAGTTAAGATTATGGGAGACGTAATCAAGAAGACTGCAGATTTGTCTAAGGACTGTGAGTGTAACGGATGTGCAAAACTAGTTATTTTCTGTAATGCACCAGAAGACAATCCGTTTATGGCTGGAGCTTTCCACGGACCTGGAGAAGCAGATTCAGTTATCAATGTTGGAGTTTCAGGACCTGGAGTTATCCTTGCTGCTGCACGTGAATTTAAGGGTCGTCCACTCAATGAACTTGCTGATGGAATCAAGAAAATGGCATTCAAGATTACCCGCATGGGACAGATGGTAGGTTCGGAGGCTGCAAAGCGTCTTGGTGTTGATTTTGGAATTCTTGATCTTTCCCTTGCACCAACACCTGCAGTTGGAGATTCAGTTGCACGTATTATTGAAGAAATGGGAATTGAGGGTTGCGGTGGACCAGGAACAACAGCAGCACTTGCAATGCTCACTGATATGGTAAAAAAGGGTGGAGTAATGGCTTCTACAAATGTTGGAGGTCTTTCAGGTGCATTCATTCCGGTTTCAGAAGATGAAGGAATGATTAATGCAGTTAAGACCGGTTCAATCTGCCTTGAAAAGCTTGAAGCAATGACAACAGTATGTTCAGTTGGACTTGATATGATTGCAATTCCGGGTGATACACCAGCAACAACAATTTCTGGAATCATGGCAGATGAATTTGCAATTGGTATGGTAAATTCAAAGACAACAGCAGTTCGAATTATTCCGGCACCAGGAAAGAAAGCTGGTGAATGGGTAGAATTCGGTGGACTTCTTGGTGGAATGCCATGTATGAATGTAAGTAAATTCAGCTGTGCCGATTTCATAAATAGAGGTGGCAGAATTCCAGCTCCAATTCATAGTTTCAGAAACTAGGTGCGTCGCGGCTGACAAAGCCCTTTAGTTTTCGGAGGACCACTGAAAAAGGTCTCCAATTTTAAGGCCTGAAAAAAAAGCCAGATTTTTGAGAAAAAAATCTCATAAATCTGGCTTT
>JAEDCT010000009.1 GCA_016294035.1 Treponema sp.
CCTACATCATACTTTGTTGTTGTTGCGATACCGCACTTTCCAGCCTTTACGCCAGCCCATGTTTCTTCTACAGAATTTCCAAGTGGTGATACACAACCAAGACCTGTTACTACTACTCTTCTCATACTTTTATCTCCTAATATAATTTATCTATTCAATCAGCAGCCCAAGCCGCTTAGTTCAAGGCGAAGCCTTGAACATACGAGTTTTCTACGAAAACTCGCAGATCTGTTTAACAACCCATTCCCCCGTCTACTCCCAACACTTGTCCAGTTATGTATGTTGAAAGGTCGCTGCCAAGGAACAATGCTGCATTGGCAATGTCTTCCGGTTTTCCTGCTCTCTTGAGAGGAATTTTTTCTGCCATTGCTGCCTTTACTTCATCCTTAAGAACATTTGTCATGTCTGTTTCGATGAATCCAGGTGCGATTGCATTTACACGAACACCACGAGCGCCAACTTCTGCTGCAAGCGACTTGCTGTATGCAATGAGTCCACCCTTTGATGCAGAATAGTTAACCTGCCCGCCGTTTCCGTGGATACCAACGATAGAAGACATGTTGATGATTGAACCAGTTCTCTTTCTGATCATGTCGTTTGAAACAACCTGGCTGATAAGGAATGCTGATGTAAGGTTTATGCGGAGAACATCGTCCCAGTCTTCCTTCTTCATTCTGAATGAAAGGCCGTCGCGTGTGATTCCTGCATTGTTTACAAGAACATCAAATCCGCCTGCCTCTGCAAGGGCTGCCTTTACAACTTCAGTTACCTGTTCTGCATTTCCAACATCCGCGTAGATTTCATGGAATGCAACTCCGTTTTCCTTTGCAAGGGATTCAAGAGCGTCTTTGTTTGCAGATGGCTTTGAACAAAGTCCCCATACTTCGCAAACGTTCTTAAGATAAACTTCTACAATAGCCTTTCCGATTCCGCGTGAAGAACCTGT
Organism: Treponema sp.; assembly: GCA_016294035.1. GTDB lineage: Bacteria > Spirochaetota > Spirochaetia > Treponematales > Treponemataceae > Treponema_D. The sequence goes on from JAEDCT010000009.1 coordinate 947, forward strand.
GATAAGGGCTTTTTTTCCTTTAAGCATAAACATAACCTCTAATCGCTTTTATAATTCAAACAATTCCAAAAACTAAAGAGCGCCAACGCCTTCAGCTGTGTTTACCGGAACTGCAGCAAGAGTTGCCCCGAATTCTGTCTGTCCCCAGAGACCTGAAAGAACCTTTCCCGGGCCAACCTCAAGAACTGACCATTCATCTCCAGCCTTTATAACATCTGCAAGACAAGCTTCTTCATCTGTCCAGAGAACTGGATGTGTAAGGTGAAGAACAGCAGCCTTCTTTGCCTGGTCTCCGTCAATAACCTTTCCGCCAGTTACATTTGAGAAAAGATTGATTTTTGGATCGTTGAACTTAACATCTGAAAGGAATTTTTCAAATTCAACTGCAGCATCCTGCATGAGTGGAGAATGGAATGGACCTGCAACCTTGAGTCGAACTGCACGGCGGGCACCAGCTTCAGCAGCCTTCTTTTCAACTTCTGCAAGTGCATCGAATGTACCTGAAACTACAGTCTGCTTAAGGCTGTTCATGTTTGCGGCATAAGCATCTTCGATTGGTTCTACGAGAGCCTTTACCTGATCTGGTGTAAGTCCAAGAACAGCTGTCATTCCAGGTGCATGACCTTCATTTCTGGCAGCAATTTCTTCGCAAACCTTCTGCATGATAATTCCACGCTGGCGAACAACCTTGATTACATCTTCAAATGAAAGAACGCCGGCTGCATAAAGAGCTGGGAATTCACCAAGAGAAAATCCCATTGCAGAAGAAGGCTCGATTCCCTTTTCCCTGAGTGCTGCCATTGTAGCCAATGAAGCTGCCGTGATTGCAATCTGACTGTTGTCACTTCTTGCCAAATCTTCTGGAGTTGATTCCCACAAGAGCTTTGCCATATCAAGGCCTGTAATTGACGAAATATCATCAATCACCTTTTTTGCTGCAGCGAAACTTTCTGCAATATCCTTAACCATTCCAGGAGCCTGTGCGCCCTGACCAGGAAACAAAAATGCATACTTCTTTGACATAATTACCTCACTTGAAAATATCTTATCCCATAAAATACGAATGGTCTAGATTGATTTTTATTATGACAAAAACGAAAAAAATGTCAAGTATAACATCAATTGCAACCCCCATCATGAACAGATGCTTTAGCAGTTACGGTGGTGTGCTGAATCATTTTCTTCCATACGTTCATGCTGCTTCCTGCGGCCCCATATTTGTGCAACGGCTTGCTTGGCAACACTTTCTGCGGACATAAACCTTAAACTTAGAGGCAGTAATAATCTGACTTTTGCCTTTTATTCTGCTTCCGCAAGAGATTTTGCCATTGCTATTAAGGCGTTTCTTCTGGCTTCTGAAATTGATTCACAGTATTCAATCAATTTGCTGTATTTTCTGTATAAGGTCATCTGCTGTTTTTCATCCTGATCATAGTCGCTTTTTTTTCCATTACCAGGATTAATTGGTTCATCAAGAAATAAACTAACGGGAATGTTTAAAAATAAACAGGCTTTTAGACCTTCTACAAGTTTTGGTTCACTATCACGTTGTATTGCTCTATCCAATGTCTGACTTTGAATTCCAATGTTGTAGGCTAACTCTTTTCTGGATATACCCTTAAACTTCAAATAGTCATCTACCTTCTTCCAAAATCCCATGCATTAACAATAAAAACAATTGTTACTTTTTTCTTGATTTTAATAACACTTGTTATTATTATTTCGCAAATAACATTTGTTATCTTAACAAAAAAAAATAACGTTTTTACCACAGGAGAAATCAAGATGAAAAAAACCATTCTTTTATTGAACATTATTCTTGCGTTGGGGATATTGTCTGGCTGTAACAATGAATCTGGCTGTAACAATGAAAAAGAAAACTATGATCCAGGCGATTATCATGACAACATAATAAAGTTTAATATTGAACCAAACAAAAAGGCCCTCATAATGGGAGATTCGATTACTGATGACATAGTATACAAAAAAGACTGGTCCAAATGGTTCGCGGAGGAAACAGGAATAGAAGTTACAAACGTGGCCGTATCAGGTTCTGTTTACGATTTATATAGAGACAATGTAGATACCCTGAATCTTGATGATTATGATTACTTTTTTTTAATGGGCGGAACAAACAACATTTATTTGGGAATTCCTCTCAGCAAAAGTATTTCTGACTTGGAATATGTATGCAAAAAACTCAAAGGAAAAAAAGTAGTACTTACAAATCCTTTTGCCTGGAACAGTACTGTCCTGATGCCTGCTGAAGATGCCATTGCATTCAGAAACAGAATTTACGAAAATGCCATAAAATATGATTTCACATTCATAAATGCAAGCAAGTTCGTTTATGAGAGAAGGGATTCAATTCATCCGACAGAAGTGGGCTGCAAAAACATCAGTGACGAAATGATGAAAGCCCTGAATTTAAAATAGGCTGCGTCCCACCCTCTGAAAACAAATTCATTTCATGATCAGTTCTACTGGTTATTCCTGGCATTTTTTTGGAAGCAGAGGGTGGGCAAATTAAAAAGCCCCCTTCGGTAAAAGGGAGCTTCCAATCTTTGCAATCAAAACAACTATTATATATCTATTCTGTTATATATCTATTCTGTCAGAATCTTGATTACTTCTGCCTTATCCTGTGTACTGAGGATCTGGGCACGCTTATCTGCTGATTTGAAGAGAAGGCTTACTTCAGCAAGGAACTGAAGGTGTGGGCCTGTCTTGTTCACAGGAGAAAGTGTCATAATGAAAATACGACATGGTTCCTGATCAAGGCTATCAAAGTCAACGGCATTATCAGAAACACCAATACAAGCTACAAGGTCAGACACACTGTCTGTCTTTCCGTGTGGAATTGCGATTCCGTGCTTCATACCAGTAGACATCTTGCGTTCGCGATCAAGAACACATTCTTTTGCAGCAGTTTTATCCGTTACCTTACCGGCTTTCACGAGAATCTCAAGCAATTCGTCAATAATTTCTTCTTTTGTAGTTCCTTTCAGATGAAGGTCTACAGTCTCAGGTGTTAAAACAGTTCTTAAGTCCATACCAACATATTATGTTCACAGTGCCGATTTGTCAAGATAAAAACCATTACCTGAAAGAATGAAAACAGGTGCAAATTTTGCCTTTCTAAGTGCATTTTTTTCCATAACTTGAATCAAGGAATAACCTTTTTGATACAATTCACCCGAAAAGTATATGGAAAGGGAGAAAATTCATGACAGGAGTTTTCTTGATTCACTGGACATATACGGGGCCTCATAAACAACATATATGGTTGGAATCATCTGCACACCAATGAAAATGTGCATTTGATTTTTGATGAGCAAAAACGCAGAATGTTCAAAAACTGCCAACTACAAAACTGGACATTCTGCTTTCTCTAATTTTTTTGGAGATATATTTAAAAATAATTTAAAAAAAATTGATTCTATTTAAAAATACGAAATTAGCCCAAGAATCCAAAAACAACAAAATCCTTCGGTCACCTGGGAGAGTCTTTCAGGTGGCCATTTTTTTTTTCATGATCAGGCAATTAAACGGAAAAGTTTTTTTCAACCGCCGTGAGCCTTTCAAGTTTTTCATGAACCGTGGATTTACTTTCTTTCGGTTATTTTTTTCCAGGCAAAAACCATAACCAGGCAAATCAAAAATGATGAGAGCACGCGCAATGGTACGGCAAAAACAGGATTAATGATTACTGCGGTAAATCCAACATGCTCAAACAGCTGAATGGTAAAATCATGAAGAAGATAGATTCCGAAAGTGCATCTGGCAATTGAGCTTATTGTTCCCGAATTTTTTTCACTCATTTCACGAGAACCAAACAGCTTCCTTACAAAATAGAACACAAAAAAAGCCTCTAGCATCACATTCGGGCAATGATAGCCAAAGAACATTTCCTTTAATTCACCAGTGAATATGCAGAATGCACTTTGGGCTGCAATGGTAAACACAAATGACAGAATGCCAAGAACAAAGAGAAATTTTTCGTTCCGTCTTGAAAGCTCATATTTTGAAAAATAATGCCCTGCAATAAGATATCCGCCGTATCCAAAGCCGGTAAAATGGGTCAGGTAGATTTTAAGATGCTCGTTGAATGAAACAAGAAGAGAACTGGCCATCTGCAGAACTGACGAAAAGATGAAGAACAAAACGAGAAAATACTCCAGATCCTTTTTTGAGGCATTCCTGACCAGAATCCTGAACAGAGGAACAAGCATGTACAATCCCATAATCATGTACAGGTACCACAAGTGATACCATCCGTTGTCAAAAATCAACATTGCAGGCATTCTTGCCACAAGGTATGCAATTCTCTCTGGCGGCAGGTTATCATTGATGATGGAATCAACCAGCCCCGGAATCCTGTAGAGCAAACCAAACACAAGAATAGACAGTGCTATGCGGGGAATATATTTTTTCCAGATGAGTCCTGCATCAATATTCTTTTCAGGATCAAGAAAGAAAATTCCTGAAATCATGACAAACACAGGAACGCACCATCTTGAAATTGAACCATAAAAATTCAACACCTGCCATTCAAAGCTTCGCGGTGACAAATCATTCCATAAAATGACGATGGTATGTATGGCTATTACAGCAAGAGTGCTCACAATTCTCAAAACATCCGGATAAATTTTTCGCTGTGAATTTTCCACCTGGATTACTCCTAAAAAAAAATCTGACAACTAGTATAAATCAAATAAAAAGGAATAGGAATACGAAATAAACCACATATTAAGATTCAACTTCAGGAGATTCCATTGAGTTTTTGCAGGGCACTCTATATAATCTGACCATGGACTCAATTCAGAAATTTGAATCAGACATAGCAAAAACAAAAAAACATGAGCGCGCCGCCGGTTCAGCCTACGACGGAGAAAAAACCTGCCGAAAGGTATGCCAGCTGTTTGAACGAAACAATCCGGACTGCCAGGCACTTGCAGTATCATGGGCAAACTACTGGATGGAAAAATACATTCTTCCCTCACAGGAATTAAATGAAGAGCCCACAGAAAAAAACACTGCAATCATAGTTGCAATGCAGGCTCTCATGGACAACGAGGTTTCACTTACAGATGCTCTCTCCCAGGAAGACTGGAAGGAACTGTGCTCGCTGACAAACTACGAGTCTGAGGAAATGGACATGGACAAGCTCAACGATCTGATGATAATTTTTGTTGATAAAAATGCCCTGTAAATATGAAAACTGAAGAACTCTACAAATCATGCACACAATGCCCGCGAAACTGCCATGTTGACAGAACACAATCAACAGGATTTTGCGGTGAGACTTCCACTGTGAGAATCGCCATAGCCTGCCTTCACTTTGGAGAAGAGCCGGTCCTTACCGTTGAAAATGGATCAGGAACAATATTTCTGTCTGGATGCACCCTGAGATGCTCGTTCTGCCAGAACTACCAGATTAGCCAGCAGGGAATGGGAAAACATATTGATGTGGATGAATTTGCACGGATCTGCCTTGAGCTTGAAAAAAACGGAGCCGAAAACATCAACATAGTTACAGGAAGCCACCACATACCAAAGATTGCTGAGGGACTAAAGGCTGCCAAAGAAATGGGACTGTCCATTCCGGTTGCATGGAATTCCAGCGCATACGAAAGCATTGAATCCCTTGAACTTCTGAAAGGACTTGTCGATATATGGCTTCCCGACTTCAAGACAATGAATCCCATAATGAGCAGGGAACTATTCCAGGCTGAAGACTATCCGCAGGTTGCAAAAAAAGCAATCAGATGGATGATGGAAAATTTTCCCCTTAAGCTTACGGAAAAAAACGGCAGGGAAAAAATTCTTTCGGGAGTAATTATCAGGCACCTGGTTCTTCCGGGACGAATGGACGACAGCCTTATGGCACTGGAATGGCTCAAGAAACATGCAGACTCAAGGGCAATAATTTCACTTATGTCACAATACACACCCGTGCCATTCAAGGGAAGCGAGAAAGAACTGAACTGGAGAAAAAAAAGCCTCTGTGCATTCCAAAACAGGCTCATGTCCAGTGACGAAGACCGCCAGATAAGGGATCTCATAGACAACTATTCATTTGAATATCTTTTCTACCAGGATCTAAGTGATGACACTAGCTGGCTTCCGGACTTTTCACGGCGCCAGACTTTTTCCAATGCCCTTTCGAAAACAATCTGGCATCATTCTGACTAGATTTTTTTCCCGGATTAATTCATAACATTTTTCACTTTCGAGAACTCTCTGTCACATATTTTTTGCATTATCAAAATTACCGTGTTATAATTTTCTACTATAAATACACTAAATTCATTTTGGGCATTGGCTTAATTTTCAGAACATGATGCCTGAAAAAAATATTTTCGAGGTAATTAAATGCAAAGACACACAGGCGCAGTAGTTCCACTTTCAGCTTTGTACACTAAGGATTGTCCTCTTTGCGGAGACTTTCCAGCATTAAAGGATTTTGCAGATTTCTGTGAAATGGCAGGAATCACACTGATTCAGCTTTTGCCGGTAAATGATTCCGGAACACAGTCATCACCTTACTCAGGCCTTTCAGCTTTTGCCCTTCATCCAATGTACATAAGAATAAGTGCACTTCCTGAATTTGAAGAAGCCCTGAAAAATGACAAGGCATTTGCATCTGCATATAAGTCATTCACAAAAGAAAGCAAGTATTCAAGAAGATTCAGCTACAACGATGTGGTAGAAAAGAAATACAAGATTCTCCACCTCATGTACAACTACATTGAAAAGGTTGCATCGGGAAAAGTTAAGACATCAAACAAGATTGATGAGAATGCAAAGAAAAAAGTTTCCCCTGTTGAAAAGGTTCCTTCCCTTCTCATCAAGTATGCCAAGATAAATCCGTGGGTAACTGAATATGCAGTTTTCAAAAACCTCAAAGACATAAACAACCAGGCTTCATGGAAACAGTGGGACGAAATGTTTTGCACAATGACACGTGACCAGATAGCACTCAGATGGCAGAACAAGGCTCTAAGATCAAGCCATAATTTCTACGTCTGGCTCCAGCTCAGGGCAGAGGAACAGTTTGAGCAAAGTGCAGAATATCTTAGAAAAAAGGGAATTGTGCTCAAGGGAGACATTCCAATTCTCATGAATGAAGACAGTGTGGACTGCTGGACATACCCGGAATACTTCAGGCAGGAATGGAGGGCAGGATCTCCTCCAGACGGAGAAAACCCTCTCGGACAAAACTGGGGATTTCCTACATACGACTGGGACAAACTTGCAGAAGACGATTACAAGTGGTGGAAAGACAGAGTCAAGTCAAGCGCAAAATTCTATGACGCATTCAGAATCGACCATGTTCTTGGCTTTTTCAGAATCTGGGCTTCAAAGGAGTCAGAAACAACTGCATACCTTGGACACACTATTCCATTCTGCACATTTTCAAGAAAGACACTCAATGAAGCAGGTTTCACCGACGACAGGATTAAATGGCTCTCACAGCCACACATTCCGACAAGTCTCATTGAAAACATTACCTGGAACCATGATGAGGCAACATCATTTCTCCAGTCAGTTTGTGACAGGATTAACAATGAAGAATTGTGGACATTCAAAAAAGAAATAGACAGTGACTCAAAAATCTACGGAGCAAAATTCTGTGATGATGAAGGAAAGAACCAGGCAGTAAGAAATGCACTGGCAGAAAAATGGAGAGACAGAAGCCTCATTGAAATTGAGAATAACAAATTCATCAAGGTTTACACATATCAGAATTCAACTGCATGGACCACATTAAGCGGCGAGGAAAGGGAAAAACTCTCAAAGATTTTCTCAGACAATGACGAGAAAGAAAACAAGCTTTGGAAAAAACAGTCCCTTGCAAATCTGGACGCAATCGTCAATGCAACAGACATGATTGCCTGTGCAGAAGATCTGGGAGCAAATCTTCCATGCCTTCACGAAGTTCTGGACAAGCTGGACATTCTTTCGCTTAAGGTTATCAGATGGTGCAGATGCTGGGAAAAGGAATCGCAGCCCTTCATTCCATTGAAGGACTACCCGGAAAAAAGCGTAACGACAACATCAGTTCATGACAGTTCTACACTCAGACAATGGTGGAATCAGGAAAAATCCAGCGTGCAGAAATTCCTTGAACTTCAGGAAGACGCAGGCAAACCTGAATCAAATTCAGCATTCACTCCGGAAATAGCAGAATATGTCCTGAACAAATCAGCTGAATGTAACAGTGCCCTGTTCATCAATCCACTGCAGGACTATCTGTATCTGGACCATGCTCTGTATCTTGAGAACGAAAATGATGAGAGAATCAATGTTCCGGGAAGCGTAAATGACTTCAACTGGACTTACAGAATTCCTGTCAGCGTGGAGGATTTGTGCAAGAACACAGCCCTCATTGAAAAAATAAAGGCAGTTGCCGCAAAGCATAATGGCACCTGTGAACAATAACCTAAAAACAACCTGGTGTTCCTGGAGCCGGTGAAAAAAATACGGTTCTGGAATCACAATTACCGGGAATACCGGAATTAACAGACGAAATTACATTGCATACTTAAGGAGGCATACCATGACTATTTCCACAAATGAATTCCACATCAGCAAAACTGTCCGTGACCTGTGTGAATTCGAAGACAGGATTTACGCATCAACAGGAAATGCAATTTTCCAGGACTTGATGGCACTTCATAAATTCCAGACAAAGCTGAACCAGTTATTTGAAAGCAGGGGCCAGAACGACAAAAAAATTTCTGCGGCAAACCTGAATGCCATGGGACTTATTGACGAAATCTTCCACTACGTCTGCATGCTTTTCAGAAAAGACAGGGCACCGAATTCATTCAGGAATCTTCTGGCAGACCTTGATTCCAGCTTCACAAAGGAAAAGGTTGATGAGCTTCTCATGGATTTCATGGAAGAATTTCCTCCTGTTGCAGTATACAAGAATGAAATGACAAAGGAAGAATACCTTTCAAAAACATGCTGGGACGAGGGAACAAAGACAGAAAGAACTAACAGGGAACAGACACTGGAAGAACTCATTCTTCTTCACCTTGCAAATGAAAACCCGGCATTTCATCCTTTTGCTGTTTTGTTTGATGATGAAAAGCTTAAGACAAATCCGGTTTACACAAAATCATGGATTCAGATCAAGGCATTCTTTGAGACCCAGCCGGTATTCGGGCCAAAGAACAACACACTGATCAACATGCTGAAAGAACCTGTAATTGCCTCTCCTACCTCACTCAAGGGACAACTTGATTACATCAGGACATACTGGGCTACACTTCTTGGTGAATGGATTCGAAGACTTCTTGAAGGAATTGATTCAATCAGCGAAGAAGAAAAGGCTGCATGGCATCCAACAAATGGCGGTGAAGTTTCAATGGATGCATACAATTTTGATGACAATGAGCTCATGCGTGAATACGAGAGATTCTCTCCTGACCGCGAATGGATGCCAAAAGTTATTCTCATGGCAAAAACAGTTCTGGTATGGCTTTACCAGCTTTCAAAAAAATACAACAGGGAAATAACAAGACTTGACCAGATTCCAGATGAGGAACTTGATGCACTGAAGGATGCAGGTTTCACAGGTCTCTGGCTCATTGGACTTTGGGAACGAAGCTATGCATCAAAGAGAATCAAACAGATTAACGGAAACCCGGAAGCTGCATCATCAGCATACTCACTTTTGAACTACGAAATTGCAGGAAATCTTGGAGGATGGAGTGCACTTGAAAACTTAAGATGGAGATGCTGGCAGAGAGGAATCAGACTTGCATCTGACATGGTTCCAAACCACACGGGAATGGACGGAAACTGGGTTACTGAACATCCGGATTATTTCATTACAACAAAGGAATGTCCAAGTCCAAGCTATACTTTCAACGGAGAAAACCTGAGCCATGATGGACGAGTCAGCATTTTCCTTGAAGACCATTACTATTCAAAGAACGACTGCGCAGTTTGTTTCAAGAGAGTTGACAACCAGACAGGTGACGTTACATACATCTATCACGGCAACGACGGAACTGGAATGCCATGGAATGATACAGCACAGATCGACTACCTGAACCCGGTTGCTAGGGAAGCCGTAATGCAGCAGATTCTCAAGGTAGCACGAAATTTCCCAATCATCAGATTTGACGCAGCCATGGTTCTTGCAAAAAAACATATCAGAAGACTCTGGTATCCTCAGCCTGGACATGGAGGAGACATTTACTCAAGAAGCCGTTATGCCCTTACAACAGATGAATTTGAAGCAAGAATTCCAAATGAATTCTGGAGAGAAGTTGTTGACCGATGTGCACAGGAAATTCCAGACACACTTTTGCTTGCTGAAGCATTCTGGATGATGGAAGGATACTTCACTCGCACACTGGGAATGCACCGTGTTTACAATTCAGCATTCATGAACATGCTCAAGAAAGAGGAAAACCAGAAATACAGGGACACTGTAAAAAACACAATCAAATTTGACCCTCAGATTCTCAAGCGCTATGTAAACTTCATGAACAATCCGGATGAAGAAACTGCAGTTGCACAATTCGGAAAGGGAGACAAATACTTTGGAGTCTGCACTCTCATGGTCACAATGCCAGGTCTTCCTATGTTTGGACACGGTCAGCTTGAAGGCTTTGAAGAAAAATACGGAATGGAATATACACGCGCATACAAGGATGAACAGGTTGACGAAGGACTCATGAACGGCCACCGCCACTTGATTTTCCCACTCATGCACAAGAGATACCTTTTTGCCCAGGTTGAAAATTTCCTTTTCTATGATGTATGGAACAATGGCAGCGTTAACGAAAACATCTTTGCATATTCTAACCTGGTTGGAGACGAAGGAACTGTTGTTTTCTACAACAACAAGTACGAACAGGCCCAGGGATGGATCAAGCAGTCCTGTGAATATGCCGTGAAGACTGGAAGCGGTGAAGATGACAAAATAATGATGACAAGAAGCCTTGGAGAAGGACTTAATCTTTCCTACGGATTCAATCACTATGTTGTTTTAAGAGAGCACAAGTCCGGACTATGGTACCTGAGAAAAAGCGATGAACTTTTGAACAACGGAATGTTTGTCATGCTCAATGGTTTTGAAAGCCAGGTTTACACAGATGTAAGACAAGTTGAAGACACAGCCGAAGGAAAGTACGCAAAACTCTATGAGCTTCTCAAGGGGAAAGGATGCGAAGATCTTGAAATTGCATGGCAGGAATACCACTACAAGGAACTTTATGCAGCCCTCTCAAAATTCATTTCACCGGAATTCACTGAAGGAATTCATGAGTTGTTTGCAGAAAAGGAAAATGAATTTGCAAAGACAAAGAAAAAGCTCACTGCAAAAGCATTGCTAAAATCAATCTCAAAACATGCCATGGAATACTACAAGGTTGAAGATGAATTCCTTGCTGCTGAAGAAAAACTTGAGGCTGACACAAAGAAAAAGAAGACAAAACCTGTGACTGCAAAAAAGAGGTTTGATGACTTCTCGAAGAAGGTTGAATATCTTGCTGACTTATTTGCATCTGAACTTAAGTCTAAGAAAAAAACTGTAAGCGCTGAGAAGAAAATATTTGAATTCCTCAAAGAAAATGAACTTAGCGCAGAAATGCTTATCTGTAGTGCATCCATTACTCACAAGTTTGCAATGAAGTGGGGACTCAACAGAAAGTTTACGGAAATAATCAGATCTAACGCATACTCTTCTTCAGCAAAGATTTCTGTCTGGGAAATGAGAGAAACACTTGCAAAGATTCTGGTTCTAAAGGAACTTGAAAAACTTTCCCTTACAAAAACAAAAGACGACGCGTTAGTAATTACCAGTCTTCTTGTTGACTCAAAGGCACAAGGTCTTCTTTCCGGAGCCAATGAATTCGATGGTATCAAATGGTTCAATAAGGAAAAGATTGAAAAGTCACTTGAACTCACACTTGCAATTCTTTCTATGAGTAATCAAAACGCAAAGGATATTCAGAAGGTAATTTCAATTGTGGTAGACTCAATTGCTTCAAGCGATTACAAATGTGAAAAACTGCTTGAGTCACTAAAACCAAAGACAGCAAAAAAAGCCGCAAAGAAGACTTCCGCTAAGGCCACTGCAACAAAGACCAAGGCTGAGACTAAGAAAGCTTCCGCTAAGGCTGCTGCAACAAAGGCCAAGGCTGAGACTAAGAAGGCTTCTGCTAAGGCAACTGCAACAAAGACCAAGGCTGAGACTAAGAAGACTTCCGCTACCAAGGCTACTGCAACAAAGAGCAAGGCTGAGACTAAGAAGGCTTCCGCTAAGGCAACTGCAACAAAGACCAAGGCTGAGCCTAAGAAGACTTCCGCTACTAAGGCCACTGCAACAAAGGGTAAGACAAAAAAATAGTTTTTTGATTATTGCCTGAAAGTGGTGTCCAAAAAATAAACTTTATTTTTTGGACACCTTACTTTTTTTAAACTAAAGGCTATTTAATATGCTTTCAAGACCCTGAATATCATCTTTATTCAAGGCAGGCCTGTCCAGGGAAACTGGAGTAAAGGCATATTTAACGTTATCAGTCATTACAGGTCTTTCACCAAGATTGTGAGCGACAAACTGAGAATCAAGACATGGACTGTTTCTTGCAACCAATACAACAACTCCGTCTCCACCACCAGTTATATCTGATCTGATTTTCGAAGCAGCGTATGCACGACAGGTTTCATTGTCAGCATAAATTCCGTATTTCTTGAAAAGCTCCTTGCATGCATCATCAGCATCTTTATCTGAAACTTTTGCAGGAAAAACAAAACTTTTCAAAACAAGAGAATTGGCCTTGAAAATCTGTTCAAGGCGTTCAATGTTTGATGGATCTGCAGGATCAATTGAAGTACGCTTTTCAATAGGAATGATACTATCCAAAACCATACACTTACCTTTCAAGTCAAGAGTAAGATTAGGTGTTGAAGGAACAATAAATCCATTAACCGGCAGAGACAAAAGCCATCCATACAGACCAGAAACCAGATTACCATAATTTCCGGCAGAAAAAGAATAGAAGATCTCACCGTCTGTCAGATGCTTCAACCTTGAAAAAGCAAATGTATAGAAAAATGCCTGAGGTAACAGTCGGCCAATATTAGCTGTATTAGCAACGGTAATATTTCTCTTTGAAACCAGATCCTTGTTTTCAAAAATTTTTCTAATCAGATTGTGACAATCCTCTTCATTACCATCAACTTCAATTGGATATATATTTCCCCCATTCCAGACAAAATCACTTTCATCCATTCCACGGAATTTACCCTTAGGAGCAAGAAGAACAGACTTGAGAAGCTTCTTGTCATTCATGGCTTTAGACATACAGGCTCCCAGTTCACCCTGAGTTGCACCAAGTAAAATTGCCTTTCCGCCATCAAGCTGGAGAATTGTTTCCAAAGCACTAGTCAAATATGAAACACCAAAATCCTTAAAAGTACCTGAGGCTCCATGATACAGTTCAAGTATAAACAGGTTATCATCCAGCTTCTTGAAAACAGGATCATTTGGAAAAGCGTGAGTTGCAATAGTCTCACAAATAATCGGACTAAATTCATCATTGATCATAGCAGATGTAAGGCAACCTGCAAGTGACGCAAAAGATGTCTTTTCATTTGCATACAGAATCCATTTTCTAAGGTCCAGAGATTCTGCAGGAACATAAAGTCCACCATCCTGTGGAATTGAATTTTGAATAGCTTTTTTAAATCCGACAACGTTGTTTGAATTACGTGTACTAAAAAATTTCATTAAATCCCCTCAATATTATATATATAAAAATAACAGTTTTTATTACTATTTTTCAAGGGTTATAAAAAAAATACCACTTCCAGAAAATATTCTAAAAGTGGCATTAATAAAACGAATAAATTTATGTATTACTTGATTGTCCAGACTTTTCCTGAACTTCTTCCAAACACTTCAGGTTCATACATACATTCAGCCTGAACTGATGGAGTCTGGAATGTTCCCTTGCGCACAGCCCGGAAAATGAATTCAACCTTTCTCATGCCAGTCTCAAAATTATTCCAGAAATACTGAACTTCATTGTCATAAATTTTCTGGTTTGAAAGAGAATACATATATGAATAATCGTCGTCATCATCTTCTTCATCAGACTTTGAACCATATTTGTCCAGATCCTGTGTAGTTGCAAAAGCAGCATTCATAACCTGAGCACCACTTGGAAGTGGAACCCTGAGAGCAAGGAATTCACGTGAGCGTGTTGAAGAAACAAAGACTTCCTGCCTGTAAATATTTCCGGCAACAAGATTGTCTTCAGTTACACGCTCATTTGTCTGTGCATCATAAATCATTGTATAGACACAGATTCCCTCGTCACGCGGATTTTGTTCTGTTACAGGAATCGGATACTTCATTGTAGTTGATGCATAAAGAACTCCATCACCCTTCTTTGTGATATCAAATGAAACTTCAGTATCCTTTTTGATAGTTGAAACTGGAGTCTCAGCAAATGATCTGGAAACCGTTACAGAATCAGCCGCAAGCCCCTTGAAAGTTCCACTGGCAAGATTTTTTCCATCAATAAGAACTTCTGCAGTAAAATCAGTATTCTTCAAATCATTCTTTCTGATGAACAAATCCATTGCAATAAGAACACGTGCAGTTGAAACAGTGCTTGACCAGTATCCGCCCCTGCTCTTTCTAAGAGAAAGAATCTTATAAACCAGATGACTGTTGTATGTATCAGCTGGATCAATCATTTCAAAAAGCATCAAGGCCAGTGAATAGTCATCTGAACTATTGTGATACCATGAATATTTTTCCTCGCAGGTAAAATCAACGCTGCGTGTAGTCAAAGCCATCATTGTCTTGATAAATTTTGCACATTCCGCAGCCTTATCCATGTGACCACAATTTGCATAGGTCAATCCAGTGTAAAGTTTTGCAGTCAAAGAAGCGTTTGTATCAGCCATCACTGAATCAAGGTCGGAAACAGGAACAGCTTCTCCCAATCTGGAAAGAACATAATATCCATAGGCAGTCATGGAATCAATTTTTCCAGCGGAATTTTTATAACTGTTAACTTCCTTTGAAATATAAGAAGCAAGTGAACCAACATTTATATCTGAGTTTGAATAGATTTTCTTTTCCCTTGCAATGGCAATTATCTCTGCGATGCGGCACGAAACATAGAAACTGTCATAAGTTGACCCCGGCCAATATGGGAATCCGCCAGATGAAAGCTGATACTTTGCCCAGGAATCCATTTCACGCCTGATAACTTTCTTAGGATTCTTCACACGAGATTCAAGATCGAGAATCTTGATATATTCACCAAATGCAACCAGCGGAAGAATACGTGAAGACCTTTGCTCAAGACATCCGTATGGATAGTTAAAGACATAGGAAACAGAATCCTTCAATGCACCAAGACGTGTTGCATCAAGAACAACTGTAAGATTTCCCATGGAATCATTTACAGTTGATGGAATCTTGATTTTGTTTTTCGACTTTCCGTTATCACGAATTTCTTCTACAGTTGATACTGTTTCAAAAACATAAGGTCTTTCAATTTCAAGAGTTCCATAAAGTCTTTCCTTTACCGGATCAGAAGAAACTGTATATTCAAGTGAAATCCATCCTTCATTTTTAGCCTCAATCTCAAACATAAGTGTTCTGGTTGAATTTGCCGGAACGCTGACTGTCTGCTTTGAGCTGCCCTTAACCAAAGCTTTTCCAGGAAGACGAACAAGGTCATCTTCAGCGGCCTTATATCCGGCTTTTTCTGCTCCTTCAAAAAGAGAAAGAGAAACCGTTACACTCTGAGACACATCAGTCATGTTTGTTATGACAACACCAGCTTCACTGACATCATTAATTCTAAGTTTTCCTGGCGTAACCTCACGGACAGAAACAGGATTTGTAACCTTGATCTTATCCTCGTTAAGTGAGAAGAAGCTGTCCTTAACACCAACAGCAGTTACACGATATTCAGTAAGTGAATCCGGGAGCTTAAACTTAACCTTTGCCTTACCATTTGAGTCGGTAACAACAGCCGGAACAAAAACAGCAGTAGGATCAAAATTTCTTCGTGAGCTTCCCTTGTCATCAGAACCATCTTCCCGTGCAGCCATTGACTTTAACTGCGATGATTCATTAAGCATGTCACCGCCAAAATTATCACGAATTTCGTATGTAACCGGATCAATGAGAAGGGATCTTGAATCACCACCACAAACTCTGTCGCAGAATAAATAATCATTGTAGAAGTATTCAACCGGGTCTGGAACATGATAGTCGATTAAATCGATTACGCCGCGATCAACAGCCATGAGGGTGATTTCACTTCCGGCATAAGGCTTTCCATTTTTTGTAACAGTAAGCTCAAGTTCAGCTTCCTCGCCAGGCCTATAATTTTCTTTTGAAGACTTGATTGCAATGTCAAAGGCCTTTTCTTTCTTGTCAACAAAAAGCTGAACATAACCAAAGATTCCCTTAGGCTTGTCAAGATCAGTTTCTGCAAATGACTCTACAGGTTTTCCAGTTCTCACAGTATAAGAAGAAACTGTAACAAAAACCTGAGGACAATAATCAACTGTAATCTTGACCGGAATCTGTGTTGCAGATGAATCAAGTTCAAGAACATAGGAATCAAATATCTTTTCACGCTCAAGGGTAACAAGATAACGTCCCTTAGGAAGAGGAGAGTTCAACAAAATATTTGCTGTCTCACCATTCTTGTAAATTTTTTTGTCTGCAGTTAGCTTAATTTCCTCGGAATTATCCCTGTCAAACCAAGACCAGTCTGAACTGAGAACATAGAATCTTTTTTCTGTGATTACTTCACGTCCAAGAACATCTTCACTTGAAACCCTGAGAATATATGAGCCACCTTTTTTTGGTGAAACTGAAATTTCTTTTGGAGTCAGGGATGGAGTATATTCCAGATCATATTCTTTTTCTGTTACGATATTTCTTTCATACCTTGTGTGGATTTCACCGGCAACACCAACCTGCTGAACTGTATTCCATTCCTCAACAAGAAGCTCTACCTTTATCTTTGATTTGTTCATGACATCAGATGCAGATGGAGCATTTCCTTCTGGCGTAACACCAACAAGATCAAACTTAACTGTATCGCCTTTCTTTGGGAATCCGCCTGAATTCTTAATCTGAGAAACACCAAGATAATACTTTGCAGGATGAACAAGAACCGAAGCAAAACTTGAAATCATCTGATTTGATGAATCCGTAACAGTGGACTCTGTCTTGTAAAGATAAGGCATACCCTTGAGTTTTTCATCGCCTGTAGTTTGAGAAACAGAAGCCTTTCCGTCCATATCAAGACTGCCTTTTTTTGATGAAACAAAACTTGCTGAGTCATAAACCATTGACGGACCAAACACATAGTTATCCAAAGCAGGCAGATCAACAGCGAAGGAACGAGGTTCTCTAGTCCAATATGAAGAATAAGATGAACCTCCCAAAGAACCACCGCCAAGATAATTGGCCGTCAGATTTGCATGAAGTGTATCTCCTGCAAAATGGTTTGTATCATTCATGATTGAAGTAGAAGATTCAAACTTAAGCCTTTCAAAAAACTGAATCTGATATTCACCCACATATCTGTATGTACCATCTCCAGGGCCGGCAAATTTTATATTGTATGTACCAGGTTCAATTTTGGAAGGAATTTTCCACTTTCCACTGAATGATCCGTTCTTGCTTACTTTTACATTAATGAGATCGCAATCCCTGCTGTTTGACTTGTAGATAAGAACAACTGCATCTCCTTCCTGCGTGGTGAATTTTCCTTCCCTGAAAGTCTTGTCAATTCCGCTGAAAGAAATAGTTTCACCAGGCTTGTACAAACCTCTGTCTGTATAGAAGAAAGTTCTTCTGATATCTTTCATGGCAGATTTGGGAGAATCCGAATTCCATGAAGAAGAATAAGCATGCCTTGTCCATGAATTCACCGGATAGTAAATGTGGTCTGTATCTGTTTTAACTTCAACATAAACCTTGCTTCCCTCTACGTTTTCATAGCCAGACAAAGAAACAGCAGCAAGACCATCTGAATTTGTTTTTCCAGATCCAATCTTTATTACTGAGGATGATCCATTGAGTATTTCCCAATCTTCACTATTGCTGGAATCAAAACCATAGACAGCCACGTCAGCATTTTTTACAGGAAGTCCAGAGGAAATATTTGTTGCAAGAACAACAACCTTGTCATAAGCCTGTCGGACAGTACATGCAAGGTCAGTTACCTGAAGATAAAGAGTGTTCTCATTCTCTCTGAGTTCTTCCTTTTCTTTTCCCTGCCATGTTGTCCACCTGTAAAGGCTTTGAAACTCAGCATTAAACTTAACCGTTCCCCTATACTGACCATCAATTTTTTCAAGGAGATCCTTTAATTCAACAATTTCAGTCACACTCCTGTTCTTTGGAATTTTGTCCTGCTCATTGTATGAAACATTAATAACATTATTGTTTTTATATTTTTTTGAAATTCCACAGATTGACGAAACAGTGTAGAAAGAAGGAGTAATAATATTCTGATGCCTGAAAGCAATTTTTGGGACAAACTGAGACTCCAGCATTTTGAAGCCATAATCCTTGAAAGAAACATAACTTCTTGCCTTTGGTACAGTTACCTCAAAAGACTTTGATGAATTCATCTTGATTCCATAGGCATCAACAAGTCCTGAAGCAAGTGAAAGTGTATACTTGTTTTCATAATCAAAACCAAGGGAATGAACCAGAATACTTCTTCCCTCAATCTTAACATTTTTTTCTGTGATGGATTTTTCAGGCACAGTTTTCAAAAGTGATGCCACAAGCTTTGTATTTTTTTCATTATTTTCAATTGGATGATTGAAAGTGATTCTGACTGGATGACTATACTCTCCCCATCCGCTCATGGAAGTATTTGCATGGTCAACCTTTAGTTCAGTCAATGTTGAAAACTCATGAGACTGTTCCTTTTCTGTTTTCACGCAATCCACATCACTTTGGGCTCCCTTGGAAAGAACTACAGAAACCTCAACACCATCATTAAGAGATGGAACATCAATCTTTACGACATTGTCCTTTGCATCAGTAATGTCAAAATCCAAGGTAGTCTTGTTTTTGCTTTTGTCAATTGCATCCACGCGAATGTATTTCTTAATTTCACTTTTGTTGACTGGTGCAGAAAAATAAAGGGCAATCTTTCTTGCATACTTTGCAGGCATTTCACTTGAATCAATATAGATGTTCTTTTCAATGGCTTCATAGCATGGAAGAATTCTCTCAAATTCAAGGGGCCATGAGCTGAATGAAAAATCTGTATTTCCAGATATAACTCCGCCCTTCACACTTTTCAGGTTCTTGTTTACCCTAACCCTGTAAGTTTTCTGGGGTATTATTTTATCGCTGCATTCAAAACTTAAAACGGATGTTCCATACCATCTGTAGACACCGTTGATTTTTGGTTCGATTTCAAAAACATCACACTCTTCAATTGGTTCACCAAGTTTTTCAAGAGAAACAATCGGTTCAGAAAAAACAACCTGGATTGAAGGATACTTAACGTTTTTAGGAATGACACCATCAGGTGCAAAAGAAACTACAGAAAACGAAGCAGCATCTTCAGCAGCGGAAACAGAATTTTCCTTTGAGCAGGAAAATCCAACCAATGAAGAAAGAATAAATAGTGAATAGAAAAACTTTTTTATTTTCAAAACACAACCTCCGGTCAAATAACATGGAATATATCCCCTCTCGGACAGAACAACCATTTAGCTATAAAAATACTTCCACTCAGTCATCGAATGACAAAACCGCTAGCTAGCGTCGCTACACACGCAAGCCGGCATGGAAACTATCATTCCGTCTTGCGAGTGTTTTTGCCATCCGATACCTTCCTTCCCGTATTTTTATAATAATACATGCCACTGTCCATGAGTGTATATTTATGATCTATGAATATTTAAGTATAGCAAACTAAGATATAAAAAGATACTGAAAAAAAATAATGGCTGAATCCTGATTATTGAGTTTTTGGAAAGGCAACTATATAATTCTAACAATGAAAAAAAGTAAGGCTGCCCTTTTTGTTTTTCTTGGGACAATTGTATTTTCATATTCTCTTTTGCGATTTACTCCTTTTCCGGAACTAAAAAAAATAAGGGAACAGCAGTATAGTTCCAGGTTCTATGACAAGGACTCAAACCTGATTTTCATAATGCCCCTTGAAGATGGTCTTTACAGGGAATACTACAAAATTGATGACATTCCAGAAAATGTTGTCAACACATTCATTAATTCAGAAGATAAAAGTTTTTACTATCACCCTGGAGTAAATCCTTTTGCCATAGCAAGAGCATTTATCCAGAACAAAAAAGAAAACAGAACAGTCAGCGGAGCATCAACAATCACAATGCAGCTGGCAAGAATTCTTGTTCCCAGAAAAAATCAGAATGTATCAATAAAACAAAAAATAAAGGAATCAATAAATGCCCTCAGAATTGAAACAAGGCTTTCAAAAAAAGAAATTCTCGAACTGTACCTGAACAACATTCCCTTTGGAAATCAGATTGAAGGAATCGGCAGTGCATCAAGATTTTTTTACTCATGCACGCCAAAACAGCTGTCTCAGGCACAAACACTCTGTCTTGCCACAATTCCGCGAAGACCTGCATACTACTCACCAGCAGTAGATGAAAAAAATTCCTATTCTCAGGCCATGGTTCTAGCCCATGAACTAAAGTTTAACTGTTCCATAGATGAATGGGTCAAACTGGTCAGGCCAGAAAAAAATCACTTTACCAACAGACACATACATTTTGTAAAGGCCATTATCAATCAGCATGCAAGACACAACAAAATCGTTCCCTACGAAGTCAATACTTTTATTGATTCAAAATTGAATGACCTTATTACAGACAATATTAATTCAAAAATCCAAACGGCAGAAAACTCTAGAATAAAAAACGGCGGTGCCATAGTCATTGAAAACAAAACGGGAAATATTATTGCCTGGATTGGAAATACAAGTTTTGACAACGAAGATTCAGGCCAGATTGATTCAGTTCTTGCCATGCATCAGACAGGAAGCTCAACAAAACCATTTCTTTATGCCCTTGCACTAGAAAGAAATCTTTCTCCAAACTCAGTTCTCAGCGACATTCCAAAAGACTACGGCGGAGAAAAAGTATATGTTCCCCTTAATTTCAACAACCAGTACAATGGCCCTGTTTCACTGAGGGTTGCCCTTGCTTCAAGCCTGAACATTCCTGCAGTGGACACTCTATTTAAAACAGGAATTGATGAATACTATTCATTTCTTTTGTCTTCACTTGATTTTCAAAGCCTTATGAATTCCCGCAGCACAAGCGGACTTTCCATTGCACTGGGATCCGGAGAAATGTCTCTTCTTGAACTTGCAAGAGGATTCACAGTTTTTGCAAATGACGGGATTTTGACAAGTGTAGTAGCAACAAAAGAAGACAAAGACTTATTCTCAGATCTATTCTCGCAGAACAAAACCTTCTCAAAAAAAAGAGTAATGGAAAGAGACACAGCAAGAATAATTTGTGACATTCTTTCTGACAGAAAATCACAGACCCTTGGTTTCAGAAGATCAAAATACGTATTCGGAACAAACTACCCATGCCTATTTAAGACAGGAACGGCAAACCAATATCAGGATATTCTTGCACTGGCATCAACAAGCCATTACACCTGTGCAGTCTGGATGGGAAACCTGGATGGGGAAACAGTCATAGGTAAAACAGGAAGTTCATTACCGGCCATGGTTGCAAGAACTGCACTGGACTACATAACACAAAACGGAGCAAACACATCTGTCTGCACGGAATTCAAGGAATGCGAAACCTACGAAAAACGAAAACTTTGCAGACTGTCACAAATGGAACCTGGAGAAAGCTGTCCTTCAACATCTTACGAATATGTAAGGAAAAATGCATTCGTTCCCCTATGCAACTGGCATTACAGAAATGGAAACACTGACTTGCTTAGACTTCCATCAGAATATCAGCACTGGTTTTCAAACAAAAATTTCAAGAACAGCGGAAACACTTTCAGCAATGAAGAGCTGGACATTCTTTACCCCACAAACGGGGCAGCATTTATCTACGATCCAGGAATTCAGGAAGAAAATCAAAAACTCAGAATTCAGGCATGCGGTGGAACGGAAAACTACTGCATTCTGTATCACGATGGAAAATTCGTTTCAAAAGCAGAAAACCGGTTTATCTGGCACGTAAAGCTGGAAAAAGGAAATCACATCATCGCAATCAAATGCGGAAATGAAGAAAAGACAATCAGCTATTCAGTAAACTGACTTTTTTGGATTTTGTTTTTAAGTAGTTTGCAGTTGCAAATCTATCTTGTTTTTTTCTGGTCTCTCAAGGAATTTCTTTCCCAGAAAACACCGTCAACATATCCCTGAATTTCAGTGTCAGTTTCACAGTTCAGAAGTCTTTTTTCAGCATAAAGGCAATACTCTTCATTCAATTCTACACCAACAAAGTTTCTGCCTAGTTTCTTTGCCACAACACTGGATGTTCCGCTGCCGAGGAAGGGATCAAAAATCACATCACCTTTTCTTGATGAAGCCAAAATAAGTTTTGCATATAGTTTTTCACTTTTTTGAGTCGGATGGTCTGTGTTTTCCGGCATTGACCAGAATGGAATTGAAATATCGTCCCAGAAATTTGATGGATATGTAAGCCTGTAGTTTCCCTCAACTTCGTCTTCCTGCCAGTCTTTTGGAACGCCATTTACCTTATATGGAGCAATTACCCTTCTCTTTTGTTTTACAGAATCAACATCAAAATAATAATTTTTTGGATCCTTAACGGCAAACCAGATATCTTCCATTGCATTTTTCCAGTTGTTTTTTGCACCGCGTCCCTTTTCACGCTGCCATGTAATTCGATTCAAAATTACAAGTTGTTTTTCGAGAGCCTTCTGCAGGGACGAAGTACATTTCCAGTCTCCGCACAAATAAAGGCTCCCATTTTTCTTAAGCTTTGAACAAACCTGGGGCAACCAAGAATCCAGATATTCATCATATTCCTGAGATTTCATGGAAGTAAAATTAAGGCCGTTAAAATTCTTTGAAAGATTATATGGAGGATCAATAATAATCAAATCTGCAAAATTATCAGGAAGAAGTGGAAGAACTTTCAGCAAATCACCATTTATTGTTTTATTCAGAAAGGAATCAATTTCATTTGTCTTAATGTCACAGATTTCAATCAATTTTTTTTTCAAAATAATTTTATCATCATCAGATAGAGTCAATGTTCTGTTTTTTGGAGCCCTTTCTTTTTCCTGCATAAAATTATTATAGCAAAATAAAGATTACAAAGCAAAGTTCATCCCGGCCACAACAAAAAAATGGGCTGTTGAGGAATAATCTAAAAAAAACTCAATAATCTTTTACATTTTATTACTTCAGCGACAACAATATATTTAGATGCACTATTGATGAATAATTTTTTTTGGAGAAATATAATTGGACAAAAACTTTCTGCTTGAATGGAAAAAATCAAACAAAAAACCTGATATTAGGGAACTTACCCTGATTAACGGAATTACATTTCCCAGCAACGAAGAACTCATAATGCTGATTCTCGGAAGGGGCACACAATCAAACCCCATCGAAAAACTTTCTGCACAGGTAATGAACGTCATAGAAACATCATCGGAAAAGGATATAATTGAAAACCTCAGGATGATAAACGGAATGGGAACATCAAAAGTTCTTGCAGTTGCCGCATCTCTTGAACTTGGGCGCAGAATGAGTGAGCACAAAACAAAAACAATTGAAAATCCCACTGACATTCTTCCATTCATAAAGCATTTCAGTCTGAAGAAAACCGAGCATTTCATAACTGTAACCCTGAACGGAGCCCATGAACTTATGAATCTTCATGTCATTTCAATTGGAACCACAAACAGGGCTCTGATTCATCCCAGGGAAGTTTTTGAACCTGCAGTTACAGAACATGCCTCCGGAATCATTTGCTGCCACAATCATCCTTTCGGACACTGTTATCCAAGCAAAGCTGATCTTGAGTCAACTAAAACCCTTCAGGAAGCAGCAATGGTACTTGGAATTTGTTTCATGGATCATCTCATAATCACACAAAATGAATACTTTAGTTTTCTTGAGCATGGTCTTTTGAATGAAGAAAGCAAAATCTAAGGAAACACTGAATAAATCCTATTGAGGATTTTTCAGTGTTAACCTTGAATGTAGCTAATTCACCATATCGAAGACAATTTTTTTTGTGTTGATGGTATTTTTTTTAGTCGATAATATAGTCATGAAAATATCCATGATATCTTTATGCCTGAATGTAATTTCTGACGGCAGAGTAATATTTATCACGATTCTATCTTTAATCGCAATCTCACTTGCTAACTATGTTGTAAACTACAGAAAAAGGCCTCCAAGACCAAAGAAAGCAAAAACAGCTCCGGCACCAAAACCAGCAGAAGTAAAGAAAGAAGAACCAGCAGAAGAAGCAGAATAAATAAACTGCGCATTTTTCTGGAAGAATCATTACCAGACTAAACACTGCACAAACTTTCTAAAAAAAGGAAGCCCATTTCAAAAACTCAGTTGTTCTTGAAATGGGCTTTATGCATTTATAATGAAGTTTATTTTTCCAGAATCAAATCAACAGTTGTTGCCTGGGTTACAGCTATAAGGTCATTTGGACTAAGACAAATCTGCTGGCCCCTGACACCTGCACTGACATATACTTTTTCCTGAAGAAGAACTGACTCATCAATGAAAGTCCTGAACTTTCTTTTCATGCCGATTGGACTGCATCCTCCGCGAATGTATCCTGTAAGGCCAAGAAGCTCATCCTGCTTGCAGGGAGTTATTTCTTTGGCACCACATGCTGCCCTGGCTTTCTTAAGATTTATTTCATTGAGTGCATTCTGACAAAAAACAACCACTTCCTTGGAATCAGTTCTCATTACTATTGTCTTAAAACAGCATTCAGGATCAATTCCAAGTTTTTTACTCAGTCGCTCTGCAGCACCTCTTTCAAGCACATGCTCTCCATCATCATCATATTCCTCTGTTGTGTAAGGAATTTTTGCCTGATCCAGAATTCGCATTGCATTTGTTTTTTTCATAACTTATTTAGAAACTGTCGAGTTAGTTACAAAGCTGTTGTTCTTTGAAAATGGTTCAATAGAATCAATTCTGTTCTTCCAGTAATTGGCCTCAGACTTTGTTGTGTATGGACCAACTCTAACGCGATACCAGAGAGTTCCCTTTGCATCAGAGAATGTGAATACCTCACACTGAATCTTGTTTTCATCAAGAAGACTTCTAGCCTCATCAGCAGCCTTCTTTGTTGAATAAGATGCTGCCTGAACCCAGAATCTGTCTGGCTCAGCCTTGTATGAAGCCGTTTTTGATGTTGTATAAGTCTTTGCAGGAACAGTATTCTTTGGTGCTGTCTTAGCAGCTTTTTCTTCAGAAACTGCCGTTTTTGGACTATATGAAGCCTTAACTGCAGAAGCAGATGATACGACACCTCTTTCAGAATCAATGATCATATTCTTTGACTCAACAACCTTATGAGTTGCATTTGTTTCCCTGATAGCTGTTTCTGCAACCTTGTTCTGAGCAACAACATTTGACTTGTCAAAATTGAATTCAGAAACTGAAGAAGAACCTGGATTTCTGTTGGCAAGATCATAAATTGTTGTTCCGCCATTTGCTATGACCGTTACATTTTCAGTCTGTGCAACTCCATTTTCAAGATTTGCCTTTGGCTCAAGGATTTCTGTTTTTCCTTCTGCAGGAGTTGCAATATTCGAAATTACTGAAGTATTGTTTACTTCTGCAGGATTGATACTGTCTGCATTCTGTGCAGGTTCACTCTTTGCAACAGTATTAACATACGGTTCATCTGCACGATGCTCAACAAGAGTTGGAGCCATCCATATTGCACCTGAATCCTTCTGATACATTGCAGTTGTGTTCTTTTTTGCTTCTGGAGCATAAAGAATATAGGCTGCACCAATGACTACGAGTAAAAAGATTCCTGCCGACAAGGCTATCCAAAGTGTACGTTTCTGTTCCATATCTTTTCTATCCCCAAGCCGACATCAATTTAGACCGGCTTTCCATACACTATTTATCGGACAAAAAAAAATTTATTTAAGCAATAATTCAAGAGATTTTTTGAGTGATGAAATTGAACCGGTATTTTGAATTTTCATTATCTTTATTCCGGTAGCTTCATAGTTTTTGTACAGATTTTTCTGAGCCCTGAACCTAGCAAGTATCTGGCCAGTCTTCATTCCATCACGTTTTCTAGCCCTGAAAAACCGTTTTAAGGATGGACAGTCCACATACAGAATTCTGTCCACAAATTTCATTGCATCAGTCTTGAACAGAACAGTTGCATTTATGACAACATTTTTACCTTCTGTAATATTTGATTCCACAAAGGATTTCAAATGACTGGTTATATAGGGATAGACGATTGATTCCTGTGTTTTCACCATTTCTGGATTTTCAAAAATCAGTGCACCAAGATTTCTTCTTATGATTTTTCCATTTTCATCAAGAAGACATATTCCTGCCTTTTTTGCATCCTCTGAGAAAGCTTCCAGTATCTTCTGTTTTTCTGCTTCAACGGCACTGTGTCCCACAACATCAGCATCAATTGCCGCAAATCCCATTTTTTCCAGTATTGATGAGACTTGGTTCTTGCCTGATGCCATAGGTCCTGTAACACAAAGAACCATCAGTGAAATTCTCCCCAGTTCTTTCCATGCTCAATGCTGACTCGAAGAGGAACATTCAGCCTGAAGGCACCTTCCATTTCATTGCGGATTAAATCAATGGCTTTCTGAACATAGGATTCGTTTTCAGGACATTCAAAAATAAGTTCATCATGAACCTGCAAAAGCATTTTCACATCACTCATTTCTCTTGAAAGCCTGTCATTAACCTTGATCATTGCAGTCTTTACAATATCTGCCGCAGTTCCCTGAATTGGAGTATTAACAGCAACTCTTTCAGCTGCCTGGCTGATAAGCTTATTTGAACTTCTGATTTCAGGCAAATATCGTCTTCTTCCCATTATTGTCTCAACATAGCCGAAAGATTTTGCATCATCAATTGTCTTGTCCAGGAATTTCTTAACATCTGCATAGGTTTGAAAATACTGGTCAATAAACATTTTTGCTTCTGTTCTGGATATGCCAAGATCCTTTGCAAGCCGGAAAGCACTCATTCCATACATGACACCAAAATTTACGGTTTTTGCAAATCTTCTCTGATCCGAAGTAACCTGATCCGGAGAAATTCCATTGATCAATGCAGCTGTAGACTTATGAACATCAATTCCATTTATGAATGATGAGCTAAGATTTTTGTCTCCACTTAAGTGAGCAAGAACCACAAGTTCAATCTGTGCATAGTCAGCGGAAATCAAAACCTTTCCGTCAGATGCAGTAAATGCACTTCTGATTCGACGGCCCGCATCATCGCGAACAGGAATATTCTGAAGATTTGGATCACGGCTGGAAAGTCGGCCAGTTGCAGTTCCTGTCTGCATGAATGAAGTATGTATTCTTGAATTCTTGTCCGTAAGCTCCGGCAATGTTTCAACGTATGTACTCAAGAGCTTTGTGCTGGATCTGTAATCAAGTATTGCCTGAAGAATTTCATTGCCTTCAGTTTCAAGAAGTTCCTCAAGAACCGCCGTGTCTGTACTAAAACCTGTCTTTGTTTTCTTGAGGGGCTTAAGGTGCTGCTCGACAAACAAAACTTCCTGAAGCTGCTTTGTTGATGCTATATTGAATTCATGCCCCGCAATCTGATGGATTTTCTTTTCCTTTTCTTCAATGAGTTTTTTAAGCTCAACACTGTATTCAGCAAGAGCCTTCTTGTTTAGATATATGCCCTCTTCTTCCATGGAAACTAAAATCGGAAGAAGCTTCATTTCCATGCCATAGAACAAATCCTCAAGCTTTCTTTTTTTGAGTTCTTCCCTGAATTTATTGCACAGCTTGAGAGTAAAATCAGAATCCTCAGCACCATATTTTGATGCAGTTTCAAGAGGAACATCTGCAAAAGTCTGACCTTTTTCAACTATATCCTTGAACTCAATGCCTCTGAGACCAAGAGTTTTTTCTGCAAGGGATTCAAGACTGTAGGGACTTTTTCCTGTTGCCCCAGGATTCAAAAGCCAGGCCGCAACCATTGTGTCAAAAACAGAACAATCAAATTTTCCGGCATATCCATTGGCATGAAGAATCTCCATATCAAACTTTGCATTATGCATGCAGACCGTAACATTGCAGTTGCCAAAGATTCTTTCCAGCTGGGAAAAGGCATCCTCAAGGGAAACTGTCTCAGGTGCAAACATTCCTCCAGAAAGTACCAGCGGCACATAAATTCCCTCACCCTCAACAAAGCTCAGGCTAAAACCAACAATATTTGCACTGGTGCTTTCAAGGCCATCAGTTTCCGTGTCAAATGCACAGATTTTTGATTCACCAGAAAGCATCTGATCAATGAAGGATGATAGATCCGATGCTGAAGTAACGCCCCTGTATTTCCCCTCATTTTGCTTTACCTCAAGAGCTTTCTCTTCTGGAATTTCAACAGCAGGCTTTTCTTTTTTTACGCCCTTATCTTCTGATGCGCCGGAATCAACTTGAGACGCAAACTGCTTTGCAATGGAATAGGCCCCGTATCTTTCAAGAATTTTTGCTGCCTTTTTGTAATCAAGGTCAGATGTTGTAAATGAATCAAATGAAATATCCAGGGGAACATTATCATCAAGGGTAATGAGTTTTTTTGAGCTGAATGCATTTTCCCTGTCACTGCGAATCTTGTCACCGAGAGCCCCCTTTATTTCCTGGGCATGGTCATAGATTCCCTCCAGAGTTTCATACTGAGCAAGAAGTTTCAGTGCAGTCTTGTCACCAACACCCTTAACTCCAGGAACATTATCTGCAGTATCACCAACAAGGGAAAGATAATCCAGAATTTTTTCCGGACCTATTCCCCACTTTGCCTTGACCTCATCAATTCCCAGAGAAACCCATCCGCCATTATCCTTGTCCGGCTGCATCTCAAGACATTTTTCATCCACAAGCTGAAGAAGGTCCTTGTCACCTGAAAGAATCCTAACTTCACGGTTTTCAGCCCTGCACTTTCTTGCCACAGTTGCAATTATGTCATCAGCCTCATAGCCGTCACATCTTAGAACAGGAACATTAAGTGCCTCTAGAATTTCTTCAATCCACGGAATCTGTGCATGAAGATCTTCCGGAGTCTTTGCACGGCTTGCCTTGTACTCAGGATACATTTCATGCCTGAAAGTTTTTGTCTTTGAATCAAAAGCCGCAGCAAGATAAGATGGCTTGTATTTTGAAAGCAAGGCCTTAAGGTTCTTAAAAAATATAACCACCGCACTGATATTGTCCCCGGCGGGATTTGTCAGAGGGTGGTTCACAAGAGCAAAATATGCCCGGTAAATTAATCCATATGAATCTAAAATATATACTGCATTGTCATTTGCCATGACTAAATACTAGCATATACACTTATTTTATGGAAGAAAGCAATGGTGATCTGAGACGAGGCCCCGGATCCATTGAGCTGTCATAAAGCTGCGGATCTTCAAGAACATCGCAAATGCTGTTTCCCCTGTTTTTTCCGAATGAAACAATTTTCATGAGCTGTGATGTTGTAGCATTTGAAAGAAGATACTCAGTAAAATCCATATTCTTGTATGCCTTTGAAATCTGCCAGTCTGACTGCAACTGGAAAACTTCCTTTTCTCCGCGAAGATCAGAAGCCAGGTAATCATTGGCAATATCATACATTCTTTCAAAAAGGACTTCCTTTCCATCATCCGTAAGCCTGACGATTGTTGAATAGCTTGGTTCAAAAGCATAGGCCTTGAGCATGCGCATGTAGTGCATTTCAACAGAATTCTCATAGACATTTGACTTAACGTACTTTACTTTCTTTTCCTGGGCAAAAGCCATTGGAATCAAAAGAGCCAAAGCAATAACTGATACAAATTTTTTCATAATAATTTTCTCCTCTCCCTAAACTATTACTATGTTCGACATTTTACCGCCACACTTTAGTACTGTCAATCGCGTTTAATGTAATATTTCGCATTCGTTTCTATTTTTCGCAAACAAAACATTTTTTTGATTTTTTTTATTTCCATTTTCTCCATTCACTCTAAAATCATGACAAATAAAATTTTGCAGTTATTCAGGAAACAACATATTTCTTGATGAAAACAGTGTTTCTCTTTATAATAACTTCATCGTGAAAATTACAGAGAAACTTGGAATAAGAATCGCAATTATTGTCACTGGCGGATTGATTGCATTTTGTTTTCTTTATTTTCTATATTTTGTTGTCTTTTCATATCGTCAGAAGGATAATCTGAAACTCAGGGCAAAAGGCCAAAGTACTGAGGAAGAGCTTGAAACAAATCGTGCATACAGACTGATCAGTCACAACATTGGTTTCGGAGCATACTCGCCAGACTTCACATTCTTCATGGATGGTGGAAAAGAAAGCCGTGCTTTTTCCAGGGATCAGGTAATCGGCAACACGACAGGATGTGCCAGAGTTACTTCAAACATGGGGGCTGATTTTCTTCTTTACCAGGAAGTTGACATCAGGGGAACACGAAGCCACTTTGTCAACGAAGCTGATTTACTGGTATCTATAATAGAAGAAAATGACACCATCAACTGGATTTTTGCACAAAACTACAACTCACCTTACATTCTTTATCCATTATCATCACCACACGGAAGAAACAAATCAGGAATCATGACAGCAAGCCATTTCAAGATTCAGGATGCCACAAGACGTTCCCTGCCAGTTGAAAAGGGACTTTCTAGACTTGTTGACCTGGATCGATGCTATGCAAAAACTGTATTCAATACTAAAAATTCAAAAAAACTCATCATTTATAATGTTCATCTGAGTGCATACACCACAACCCCTGAAACCGGAAACAACCAGATCAGAATGATTTGCATGGACATGGATGAAGAATACAGGAAAGGAAACTACGTTCTCGCTGCCGGAGACATGAACAGGGAAATTTTCGAAAGGGCAAGCGAACTCTTCGGAAAAAGCAGGAAGGACTACTCATGGTGCCAGTCCTTTCCAGAAAATCTTCTTCCAGAAAACCTGAATCTTGTTCCCCCATGCAGTAAAGAATCTCCGGTTCCAACATCCAGAAACACGGACATCCCCTACGGACCGGATAATTTTGTGACAATCATAGATGGTTTCATTGTTTCAAAAAACATCAGGGTTCTGACGACAGAAGTCCTCAAGACTGATTTTGAATATTCTGACCATAACCCAATATACATTGA
The DNA here is from genome assembly GCA_016294035.1 of Treponema sp. Taxonomy (GTDB): domain Bacteria; phylum Spirochaetota; class Spirochaetia; order Treponematales; family Treponemataceae; genus Treponema_D. The sequence goes on from JAEDCT010000009.1 coordinate 32,346, forward strand.
TTTCATGCTTTCTGATGACAATCAGTAGACCATGGAACAGGGTTCCTAAAAAGACAATAAAGTTTATCAGTTATATGGTATGTATAAGCTGATATAACACAGCAAAAATATGGTCCTGAAAAATTCAGGATGACATTTATAATTTAGGAGAAAAACTATGGCAAAAATTCAGATGAAAAACCCAATTGCTGAACTCGACGGCGATGAAATGACCCGCGTGCTTTGGGCTGTAATCAAGGAAAAGCTTCTTGAACCATTCATTGACCTCAAGACAGAATACTACGACCTTGGTCTCAAGAGCCGTGACGACAGCGACGACAAGATTACTTACGCTGCTGCAGAAGCAATCAAGAGACTTCACGTTGGCGTTAAGTGTGCAACAATCACTTCAAACGAAGCCCGCGTAAAGGAATACAACCTGAAGCAGCTTACACGCTCACCAAACGGAATCATCCGCGAGGAACTTGACGGTACAGTTTTCCGCGCCCCAATTTTCGTAAACAACATCCAGTGCTGCGTTACAAGCTGGAAGAAGCCAATCGTCCTTGGCCGCCATGCATACGGTGATGTTTACAAGAACTGCGAAATCAAGGTTCCATGTGCTGGAAAAGCAGAACTTGTTTTTACAGGTGAAGATGGAACAGAAATCCGCAAGACAATCCAGATGATGAAGGGACCTGGAATTCTTCAGGGCATCCACAACATGGACAAGTCAATCGAAAGCTTTGCCCGCTGCTGCTTTAACTATGCCCTTGACCAGAAAATCAGCGTATGGCTCGGAACAAAGGACACAATCTCAAAAACTTATGACGGAAACTTCAAGGCAATCTTCCAGAAGATTTTCGACGAGGAATTCAAGGCAAAATTTGATGCAGCTGGAATTGAATATTTCTACACCCTCATCGATGACTGTGTTGCAAGAATCATGAAGCATGAAGGCGGAATCCTTTGGGCATGCAAGAACTACGACGGTGACGTTATGAGTGACATGATAGCCTCTGCCTGCGGAAGTCTTGCAATGATGACTTCTGTTCTCGTAAGCCCGGACGGAAACTTTGAATACGAAGCAAGCCACGGAACAGTTCAGAAGCACTACTACCGCTACCTTAAGGGCGAAAAGACTTCAACAAACCCTGTTGCAACAATCTTCGCATGGACAGGTGCCCTTGCAAAACGCGGTGAACTTGACGGAACACCAGAACTCGTAGATTTTGCAAAGAAGCTTGAAAAGGCAACCCTCGACGTTATCGAAGAAGGAACAATGACAGGTGACCTTGCACGCCTTGCAACTCCGGCAGCAAAGAAAATTTTAAACAGCTGGGAATTCATTGATGCCATCGCTGCAAAGCTGTAAGCGAAGGTCAAGAAATTGTCATTATGGTGCTTGAACTGATAATCTGATTCCAGGCTGAAAGAGATTCCCGCATAAAGTGCGAAGACTACATAAGAAAACAGATTTATACATAAAGGCAATTATTTCCAATAAAAAAATGCACCTCCTAAAATTGAACTTTATTTGTCCAACTTTAGGGGTGTATTTTATTCTCCAATTTACAGACTTCTGGAAAAACAAACATTATTGAATAGAAACTAAAATCAACAAATGCATCCACCGAAGGGAATATGGAATTTTTCGCAAAGAATTTCATATTCCTTTTTTTCATCATCACCATTCAGACTTGTAACAAAGAAAGTCATATCTTCGGGTAAGTTTTCAGAATCAGGTTTTTCAGGTGCAGTTTTTATTACATCAAGGGCATGATTGGAAACACCGTCACGACTGTCTACCACAAAGACCTTTCTCCAGCTTTTGGATGCAAAAGCTTCTTCAATTTCACGAGCCATGTGTGTAAAATGTGTGCAGCCTAGAATAATTGTATCGCAGCCGCAACTGTTGAAATAATCCACGGCAGGCATTACGGCAGCCATTTTTTCTTCTCGCGTTGCAGTAAACAATCTGTGCTCAATAAAGTCAATTAAATCCGGATCACCTCGTTTAAGCACCTGACAGTCACTTGCAAAATCCTCAATCAGTTTCTGTGAATAGGGATGATTCACAGAAGCATTTGTTGCAAGAAAACCGATTTTTTTATTGAGGGAAACTTTAGCTGCAAGTTTGATTGCAGGAACAGTTCCGATTATTGGAAGACCAGGATAAAGTTTTCTAAGCTCATCAAGGGCAGTAACTGAAATTGTATTGCAGGCAATAATCACGGCACGAGGATTCCATCGATCAATAATTTGACTGATGGCATGTGAAGAACAACTTACTATTTCTTCAAAGGATTTTTCCCCATAAGGAAAATGAACTGTATCTCCCAAATAGACACACCGTCTTTCAGGAGATTTTTCCTTTAGCAGCAGCATATATGGAATTCCGCCGGTACCACTGTCCAGAAAAGCAAAATCAACACTTTTTTTCACGGCCTACTCCTTAGGAAAACAGAGCGTTAAAGGCATCAACTGCCTTTGATTTTTTTTCATCATTACCTGGACCTTTAGAATCAAAGTTTCTTTTGGGACTGAAAAAACCGCAGAAATTTGAGTGTTCCTTGTCACCCACAAGCTCATCAACAGTTTCATGACAATCATAATGACTTCCCGGCATATAATGAATACAATTTCTGCAGCAATGCAAATCTGAATGACATTGAGGACATTCACTTGACCGTGAGACCATATCTACAAGGATTTCACTTCCACATTTCCAACACATAAATCAATGATACCATATTTGACTATTTGCCTTCAATAAACTAATGTTTAGATATGTATATTGCAAATAAATGCCAGTGTCCGGATTGCAACGAAACAGCAATCACCATAATTGATGAATTCGACAACATTATCTCAGGTCCAGGCTTTTGTCTCAAACACACAAAGGATCCCATCAAAGCACAAATAAAGCTTCTCAACTACATTCAAAATCACGACACAATTACGGGCGTTTCCTTTTCTGGAATGAATGTCTCAAATCTGGATCTTTCACACAAACGATTCTACGGATGTAATTTTCGTCACTGCAACTTTGCAAACATTCACTCAGATGGGCTGAGAGTAAAAATCAGTTTTCTTGATTTCTCTACGTTCAGCGAATGCGACATGATCAACAGTCATATTCAGTTCTGTTCATTTTCAGGATCAAGATTCGTCCATGTTATTTTTACTGGAAGTGACTTGATTCACAACAATTTCAATGGAACAACTTTATATCAGTCAAGCTTTGACAAAAGTGATCTCTACAACAGTTCATTCATAAAATCAATTTTGATTAACACATCCATGACAGACTGCAATTTGAAAAAAACAGTTTTCTATGAATCAATCAGGGACAAGGTTTCATTCAGACTTTCAAACACAAGGGAAGCTTACGTTATCCGGGGAAACGACATGACAAGCCTTGATGATCTGGATAAAGATCCAGAAGGAGCCCTATAATGAAAATCTACTTTGATCTTTGCATTGATGGATTTACCAACAGCTATACCATTCTAAACGATGACCCAAACGTTATGGAAGCAATCATAATTGACCCGGGGAAATTTTCAAATGAAATCATTAACCGGATTGAAAAAGGCGGTTACAAGCTTACATCAGTATTGCTGACACACAACCATGCTCATCACACACAGGGTCTTAAGACACTTTCGAAAATCTACACGCCAACAGTTTATGCGGCAGAATCAAGTGTCTATGAATACGAGTCAGTTGTTTTAAACGGTGACGGCATGACAACCATATCCGGGCTGCACGTTGAATATTTCTCAATCCCAGGACATTCACCAGACAGCATGGTTTACAAAATTGAAGATGTTATTTTCACGGGAGACACTTTACTTGCGGGAATGATTTCAAAGACTTCCCACAAGTATTCTGAAAAACTGCTTTCATCTAAAATCAGGGAAAAGCTCTACGCATTACCCGACAGAACAGTAATCATGCCGGGTCACGGAGTACCTTCTACGATTGAATCAGAAAAGCAATATAATCTGGATATTCTTCTGTAAACCTTAGGGCTATCGAAGGATAAGGCTTACCCTTCCTGGAGCAAGCCCCCAGGCATCCTTAACATACTTTTCAAAAATTTCAGACTCATCAACAAAATACTGTGCATTGGTTTCAATTATATAGTCACACAAATCTTTCTGATAACTCACAACAGAATTCCATTTTGCACGCTGAAGATAATAACCTCTAATATAATTTGAACGGTGCTGAAGAATATAAGACATGAATTCATTTTTCATGAGATAATCATCAGTCTTGTCATAAGACAGTGAAGGCTGACTCTGCCAGTAACCAATCAAAAAATCAAGAGACCTGCGGTCAAAGGAATTAAATCTCTTTTCCACGAAATTCCTGAAATGTTCCTGAGAAAAATACAGTCCATGCCATGCCTCATGTGCCATTAAAGAAAGTCTCGTTGCAGGATAAGATTCGCGGGAAATTGAAATGACGCATTTCATGTTTTTCATGTCACATCCATAAGTTCCATCATCAAGAACATAAATAATCTTGTTCTGAAGAAGCAATGACTTAAGCAAAAGCTCTCTATTATTCAGCTTGAAATTCTGTTTCTTTACCTCATTGAAAAATCTTGCCAGGTCATCAGCCTTATAATCATGAGCATTATAACTTTTCTTGTTTTCTACAAAATAATCACTTACCAGAGTACCCTTATATCCGGTCTTCTCAACAAAAAATGCAAGCCGGGTAAAAAATTCATTCTGAATCTTATAATCAGCAAAGTCAAATAAAAAAACATTTTCATCAAGTGACCAGTTATAGAATTCAAAATCCCCAATCCTCCACTTTTCCTGAGGCCAATCAAGGACAAGTCCAAGATCAGTTTTTATTGGAGGAAGTTCTCCTTGTTTCAAGCGTTTGATTTTTTCTGAACTTTCGAAACAAAGAAGAGCTCTATTTATTTTTGTATCCGGTTCAAACTTAAGATCGGCAAATGGATTTTTAAATGCCCTGAGAGGAAGAAGAATATTTGTCTCCACACCAGACTGAAGATAGCACTGAATTTTTTCCTGACCATAGCAAAGGGACTCAAAACCATTTTCCTTGTCAGAATGAATTTTTACGCAAGGAAGAAAAAGTTCATTACCGAAAACACCTACAGCTCCAGTCATATCAAGATGAGAGAAATCCCAGTTAACTTTTCCGCCTGAAGAAGAAAACGCAAACATAGTTTCATCATCTGAATTAGAAAAACCATACATTGGCTCAACAAGTTTTGCAGACTTAAGTTCCACATTACTGGTTGAATATACAAAAAATCCGCATGGAATTTTTCCTGTTGGTGCAACACTGTAAACTAAAGAAAACTCAGATTTCTGGGATTCACTGCAGTTTCCAAAAATAATATTGTTTGTTAGTGCCATGGAAGAAACAGTATTTTTTTCGGTAATATTTTCAGGATACAAAACTCCAAATGCATATTCACCATTGCCTCCGGCATTTGCAAAGTTCAAAGTAATCTTCAAACCAAGACCACTTTGTTCCTTAAAAAAATCAGCAACATCTGCCAGCTGGGATTCTGAGAATTTGTAATACAAATAGGGATTTTTTTCAGGTTGACTGAGAGATCCTTTTACTGAATCCTTATTCAAGGCAATAAGTTTTCCAGAATTCTCGCCTGAAGCAAAATCAATATCTGATTCTTTTATGCTGGAACAGGAAACAAACAACAATGCAAAAGCAAATAATATCAATGTATTTTTTTTCATAATTTAAATGCTACACTTTTTTTTTGATTTACTCTATAGTATGGTCATGAAAGCATTAATTCCAAACAAGGACACTTTGTTTTTTCTCTCAAAGCTTCAAAAAGAAATTCTAAAAAAAACAAGATGCAATCCAATCTATCCCCTTTACTGCTTTCAGAATGAGTTTCCAGAAACCATCAGTTCTTTTACCATACTGTCTCCGGCTGCAGAAGATAACCAGCTTTACTTTCCCATTGAAATAAACAGCATACAGTTCAAGATTCCATTCGGAGTGATTGAAGATTTTTCCAAAAACGTGAAAGAAATTCTAAATGAATATGCAGATCGATTTCCAAGAAGGGAACGCGTATTCAAGATTTCCGACGCATCAATAACAAGTGACGCATGGGAAATCAACAATGAAAAATGGGTTAAGATTAAGCAAGACGACTGAAAAAAATCTCACTTTATTCAATTCTAATATACAATGGAGTCGTACTAAGTTCCTTTTTTGTAGAAAGAATCCAGCCAGAACTTTTATCAATTGTATACGTCATTCTGTCAGATGAGAAATCCGCAGATGTTGAAGTAACAAGGGTATGATCTGAATCTGAATTATAAGGATCAGAAACCTTTTCTATTACAGAATTTGAACCAAAGACATTCTTTCCAAAAGTTACACTTGAAGAATCAATGTAAATATTTGAAAACTTTCCGGATGTTCCAGACTTAACGTTGAAAGCCTCATCGCCAATTGTTCCCTTGAGGACTATAGAACAATTTAAATCAGTATTCTTGAAGGCCATTGAATCTACATTAGAACAACTAAACTGGGTTTTAGATCCAGACACAAGCTCAGAAATGTCAGACAGATTCTTACAGTTATAGAATGCCTTTTCTCCAACTTCAAAAGTTCTCTGGGATATACTGGTGTATTGAATGGAAACCAGAGACTCATAATAGGCCATGTAGTAAGGTCGAAATCTAGACATATCGGTAGAAGTAATATTCAAGGCAGTAATCTTACTTGTTCCCATATAGAATTCGGTACAGCCATCAAAAATCATGGAACATTCAGCAACATTAGTTTCAAGGTCTTTTTCAGAGACAGAATTCCAGCCTGAAGCAGTTCCACTGTATTTTACAACAGGAATCTTACAGTTACTGAAACTATTTTTCCCCATACTTACAAGAGAAGATCCCAGCTTAACTTCTGTGAAACATCCAGGTCCAGCGCCGGCAAAAGCACTGTTATTGATTGTAACTATACTGGAAAGATCGAGAACACATGGAGAAATATTCTTGCAGTTAGAGAAAGCACTCTTACCAATTATTTCACAACTTGAAAGATCTATGTTTCCTTCAAGATTAGTACATTTTGCAAAGGCACTTTCACCAACATTTGTAACACCGGAAAGGTCAACATCAACCAGAGAAGGACAGTTATAGAAACAATAGTTCTTAACCTTTGTGATTCCAGCCGCAGCGAAATCTGCAGATGCAGGAGGATTACCGTTCATGCTGAAACTTGAAATTCCAGAATACAATTCCACAGGACAGGAATTCCATTGGGCAAGTGTTCCATAGAAACTTATGTCAGATGCTTGAACCACCGAAAGCAGGGTTGCCGGGCAAGTATCAAGGCCACCCTCCATGATTACTGAGTCAACCTGGGCTTCAACCACATCAGAAATAGATCCAGCAAGATTTGTGACACCTCTCAAATTTAGTGAACTCAAATACATTCCAGAAAGCTTTTCCAGTTTGAATGTAGACAATGAAAGAGAGCTACAGTCAATATCAAGGACAGGAACATAGGAACCACTGTCAAGAACTTCAAGAGAAACTCCTCCCGCAGGATAGGCTCCCCCCTGAACAAACCATTTCAAAGATGCATCAGATTCCATGTATTCCTTTAATGTACCAGGATACTTAATTGTTGAAAGTGAAACAGTATTTCCAATTGAAGACACATTACTGATAACCGAATTCCTAGGCAATGTAAGTTCTGAAAGAGAAGTACAGCCAGCAAAAATTGATGCATTGCTTGCAAGGGATGAAACAGATGAAATATCGGCAGACGTAAGAGATTCACAATTTATAAATGCACCCGAATCAATTGACTGAACATTAGACAGGTCAATTGCCTGAAGTTTTTTACAGTTTCCAAAAGACTTGTTACCAATTGTTGTTACCGAAGAAGGTAAGTTCACTGTTGTGAGGTTCTCACATCCATAGAATGAATTGTCTGATATTGTCTGTGTTCCATCAGGAATGGAAATGCTGGAAAGATTTTTGCATCCATAGAAAGCTCCCATTTCAATAGATGTTATTTGAGACGGAAGCTTTACTTCAGTTAATCCATACAAAGCCATGAAGGACATCTGAGGAACTGAAGTCAATGAAGTCTGGGCAGACATATCAAGTTTGAATGGAATATCCAGCGGAATGCCTGTTGCAGGATCAGTAGGATTTAAGGCAGCCCTAATCTGAAGCATATCATCAGGCGTCAATGCCATGTCAGATGATGAAGGCAAAGTAATTGTTCCATCAAAAGCAGGACTTGTAAGTTCAGCAGTAATGCTTTCACACAAAGAAGCAACTGTTAAACTATAAATTGCATAGAGAGTAATATTTGCTCCAATATCTCCGGCAGACCATCCTGTTGTATATGAAGTTCCAGAACCGTCACTTTTTGTGTTCCAGGAAGCAGCAACTATTCCATTCTTGGTGCATTTTGAGCCAGACAGCAAAGTAACATTTTCCAGAGTATTGAAATCCTGAGTAGTCGTAGTTCCGGCTGAAAAGGTACCGCCATTGGCATCGTATGTAATCCTGTATTTCTGATTCAAATCTGAAATTGATTCAGTCAAATCCGTTGTAAAGCCTTTTGCAATAACTGCACCATAGGTAAACACATTTAGCAAATCATTTTTTTCAGTATCCCGGTAAAGCCTGAGGGTTATTCTGTGATATCCTGCATTCAGCTTTTTATTCTCAATCTTGATATGCTTTCGGGTAGTGTCACCAGGAACTTCAACAACACTTGAAGTCACATCAACTGCACCGGCACCAGACACACCAAAATCAATTGTGGCACACTTAATTGCATTGGACAAATCAGCATCATTATTCGGAAAAGAAATTTCAACATTGAGACTACCTTCACCGGTAGACAATTTTGGTATGAGAACAAATGAAACAATATTGGAACCTTCCGAAAGAATTTCCTTTGTTATCTTTGACTCATACTCTTCAGATATACCATAAGTTTCATCCGTGTATTTTGCAGATAATGAAAAGGTCCAGTTACCAGTTGAAAGATAAAGAACATTATCACCAAACAATTCTGTCTGACTTTCCCACTTTCTGGAAATTTTTTCCGTGGAACCAGTACGAGTACCAGTCAGAGAAAAATCAGTCATAAGAAAAATATCAGGACACAATCCAGAAGGAAGTGCAGTTCTTGATCCAAAAGCATATATTTCAAGGGCTGCCATATTTGATGCAGAAACCTGATTTCCAGCAGCTGGCTCAATAGGCTCATAATCAACACAAGACTGAAATACTAATAGGGGAAGAGAAATAATTACAAAAACAGTAACTAGTTTTTTTCGAATGTAATTAAAAAACATCATCTGCCCTCATCTAGTTTGTTATGCCAACTTCCCAGGTCGCAGTATAAACATTGTTGTCTGTGTCTGTTACCTCAATCATAAGTGAATGATATCCGACAGAATATTTTGAATTGTCAAGGACAAAAGACAATGCACTCTGACCTGAAATTTGAGTACCATCCATAAACCACTTGCATGATTTTTCAGTTTTTCCAGAGGCAAGAGAAACAGAAAAAGTTTGACCTGAATGTGATGGAGTCAAGTCATGATCTGAATTTGACAGAGAAACATTCAGTTCTGAAGAAACACGAACGGCTGTCAAAACAATATGTTCTGTTCCAATATCAATTTTCTCACCAAGCCCATATTCTTTTCCAGTAGAATCTTTCCATCCAACAAGTTTACCAAGAGAAGACACTTCTGTAAGATACACTCCTGAATAAGACTTGATTTCTCCTGCCTGTGGCAAAGGAATGCCCTTGAAGTTTACAGGAAGGTAAATAACGTAATAGCCAGATGAGTCTTCCTGGTTAAAATCAAAGCGAACACTAACTCTGTTTCTTTCCCATCTAACATCAAAATATTCTGAGTTATATCTGGCAGGAGGATTCCATGAACTAGGCTGGGACACAACCAACGTATAATCATCATAGACAAGGCCCCTGCTTGCAAAATCAGCTTCTGTCAATGGCGTAAAGTCTGGAACAAGTCCTCCGATGTATGACTTATTTTTTTCCGTTTTTATGAGTCTTTCATAAGTCCAGTATGACTTGTTACCATACAGCTTATTCTCATAAACTCCACTGATTTCAGAAGAAACACTGACTTCCTGCAGAGAAAAATCATAAACCCAATATCTAGTAGTATATTCACGCAGATTTGAATCACTTTCCCACACTGCAACATAGGTTGAGTTTTCCGAAGGGAACACATAAGGATTATCGACAATAGCACCAGTTGCCTTATTTACATAGCAGGAAACAAAATATTTTTCCTTGATCAAAGAAGGGAAACCGCTCACATAATCCTTATACTTACCAGTCAATTCTACTGATGTTCTGCTTTCCCAGTCATTACAATAATAGAATGTACCAGCTTCGGATTCAATTGTCAGAGTTACAGTCTTTCTCTCGCAATAAACATTAACTACACTTGTACCCCAACCACTGATATATACATTTACAATTGTTGCAGTGGAGCTGTCATATCCAGAAATATTTTTCAGATCTGAACATGTAAGTCCAGTAAGAGTATCAGTTGTTCCCCTTTTGACCTCAGAATAAATCTCAACAGTATAATTTCCTGAGATATCTTCTCCATAATACTTGACGGTATAGGGTGTGTTTGTATTGGCTGTCCAGCCAGTGGCATACAACTTAACAGGAAAGGGACTTACAACAATTGACTTGACTGTCTTGTCATCATTTAATTCAATCTCAGACATATCATGATATGAATCATCAACCAGCATCCATCCAGTTGCAGTATATCCTGGCCGCAAGTAATAATTACTGAAAATCGCATCTGGATTCAAAAGGCTGCCAAACTCAAAATCAGCCGTGACAAATCTGGCTTTTGGATTTACTTGAGGATTTTCATCATAAAGAATATATGATGTGACCAGACTTGTTCTGTCATCGATATCACCATCCCCGAAAAAAAAGATTTCATCAAAATTACAGGAAACAAGACAAATCAATGAGAAAAGAAAAACAAATAAAGACTTAACAAAGCGAACTAGAATCTCCATCCCAACAGCCCTCCTGCACTGACACTAATAATATCTTCACCACTAATTCTAAAATATTTGCATGCTGAATTTAATTCAACAACGAAGCTGCGGTTTATGACATACCTGGCACACAACTGGGCATCTCCTGCAAGGCCGACATGGAGAAATTTTGAATCAGAACGCATATCACTGTTAAATACAAATTTATTGCAAAGGAAAGAAAGACCACCTCCGGCTCGGATTCCAGCATACATTTTTTCAGGTTTAATTTCTTTCATAATGGAAAAATTTGCCAGGACAGGAACAACAAATCTATATACATCGTAGTCTTTATTTGTTTCATCCAGCAGGTATTCAAATGAAGATTCTATTTCACCACCAAGTTTCCATGACCCGATTTTTTTTGGCAAATATTCAATTTTCAAATCAACAACCGGCTTAAACTCTTCAACTACTTTAGAAAGAGGATCGTCGGTTATTCCAGTTAACAAGTCTGCACCAAGTTCAACATAAAAATCTTTTTTCGGCCTATTGCGTCTTTCTTCTTTTTTACGCCTGATTTCTGCAAGGCGTTCCTCTTCTGCCCTGCGCTTTTCTTCTTCAAGCCGTTTCTGTTCTGTAAGGTGCTTTTCTTCTTCAAGACGTTTCTGTTCTGCAAGACGCTTTTCTTCTTCGAGACGTTTCTGTTCTGCAAGACGCTTTTCTTCTTCAAGACGTTTCTGTTCTGCAAGGCGCTTTTCTTCTTCGAGACGTTTCTGTTCTTCAAGGCGCTTTTCTTCTTCAAGCCGTTTCTGTTCTGCAAGACGCATTTCTTCTTCAAGTCGTTTCTGTTCTGCAAGACGCATTTCTTCTTCAAGACGTTTCTGTTCTGCAAGACGCATTTCTTCTTCAATGCGAGAATTATCAACTACAGTCAGTTCCTGGGACTCACATGAAAAACCACCGGGATTTGTGATTCGGACCTTATAGTCACCTTCAATAACATTTTCAAAAACAGCCTTGCCGTCAACAATTTTTCCTGAAATACACCTGTCCAAAATTTCATCAACCAGCTCAACTTTGGCAGCATCAGATATACTTTCAGAAAGGAGTGGAATTTCTACAATTGTGGATGAATCAAGTTTTTTTAATGGAGCTGATTTTTCAACATCCTTAATAACAGGTTTCATGGCCTTAAGAATCTCAAATTCTTTCCATTTTGTAATCTTTGATTTTCTTCCAAGATAATCATATGCAGTAACACGCCATGAATATTTTCCAGATGGCATTGTAAATTCAATAAAATTTTCTTCTGTCTTGAATTCTATTATTTCATCTGAATTTTCATTCTTCACTTCAACAAGATATTCCATTGCCTTGAAGTCTGACTTCCAGTTCAACCGCTGAGTAAACTTCGATTTTGTTTCCTGTGCAGTCAAAAATACAGATGAACATAGCACAATAAAAAGAGAAACTAATACTGACTTAAGAACATAACGCAAACTATTCACCATACATTACACCTGGATCCATAGCCTCTACATTTCCTGAAGTCTCAAAATCAATCGTAAAAATTCCTGTTGCTGTTTTTCCTTTCTGAAGAACAAAGCCGCTCTTTTCTCGATTGAAGGCTGTTACCTGCCACAAGAAGGTTCCAACATCAAGACTGGACAATTTTTTATAATTCAAACTTGAATTCCTGATTTTCTGTTTTGACCAGATTTTCCTCAAAGTACCATCATCGTTCCTAGTGTAAATATCAAATGTATAATCCGTAGCACCAGCAACAGGACTCCATTGGAAATAAATAGATCTGTTTTTCTTAAGATACTCTGGACCAATAATTTCAGAGCCAGCTGGAATTTCAAGAACAGCCTTTGGAAGCACTGGAACTGCTCCTACGGTAAAATCAAAGGAATCCTTTGCGTCAATAATTGAACCATCCCTGGAAACTGCCTTTACAGTCCATCTGTATTGTCCCTCAGCAAGTCTAGGAACATGAACTTTTTTTGATGGATTGGCATAGCTCTTAACCATAGAAAGTCTGTTTCCTGACGTAATTTTCCAAAGTAACAAAGTACTTCTTGCACAAGGATCGTCTTCTTCAGTCCAGGAAAGATCCACACCATATTTAAGTGCTTCAAGTCCAGGATAGAATGCTCTCCTTGCAGGTAAAAGAAGCCTGACTGGAGATGGAGTTTTCATGGAGAATGCAACTGTGGTCACAGGGCTCATTCTGAATGAAGATGATTTGGATTCTCTGGCAAAAGCCTGAACAGAAACAGAATATGATTTCCCAGATTCAAAAAGAGAATTTTCTGAAGGAATAGAAAGATTTGTTGATTCAACACAATTATACTCACGCATAATATTATTGGAAGAATCAAGAAGCCTGACCTTATAATAATCGGCATCTTCTACCCCATTCCAGTCAACATCAACAGACGTAATATTTCTGATGGAAATCTTTTCATTTGAAGAAGGATATTTCAAAACTGGATTTGACAATTCCCCAACAACATACAGCTGCCTTGAATCAGAATATTTTTTCCTGGTTTCCCCGGATTTATCTTTGTATGAATTTTCTATTCTCCAGTAATATTTTCCTTCATTCAATGAAATATTTTTTATTGAATCAGAAGTTACCTCATCAGTTTCAAGGACAACTGAAGTAAAATCACTTGAACTTGAAAACTGAAGTTTTGACGAAAGGGAATTTTTAGACGCATTCTTCCACATAAATGTCAAACCGGAAAGAAGGGATTTTTCCACGGTAAAGGAATCCGGCGGAAGAAGAAGTCTGTCAGATTCAATCTTACTCATTCCAACAGTAAATTTTCTTACTTCAGACTCAACAGTTTTTGTTTTTCCAGTTTCTTCCAGAATCAGATTCTGAACAACTTTCCAGTAATAATCGCCATCCTTAAATTCGTTCAATCCTAATTCCGCATCAACAGAATTTTCAGATGCGGGAATTGTTCTGACAACATCCGTAAAATTAGTGTCTCGTGCAATTATTACCTGAGAATCATCAGACTTAATCTCATCAGACTTCCATGCAAAAAATGACTTAACCTTAGTTTCTCCCTGATCATAGAAAAATCCTGAACCATCAGCAGGAAACATCTGTAAAGGAGAAGGAACATCTGTCAGCTTTGAAACGACAAATTTCATTGTCTTTGATTCACCATACCAGCCGATTCTGTTGATTGAATAATATGGAGTAACTTTCCAGAAATATATTCCCTCACTAATATTCGTGACAATTATGCTTTTTCCCTGTAATTCTCTCGTAAAATAATTAACTGAAAAATCTTCATAACGTGAAATTTCAATCTTATATCTGGAAGCAAAATCATTTCCTTTCCAGTTAAATGCTACCTTTGGTTTTTCATTAAAGTATCTGAACTGACTCCCATTTTCCGGATAAACAGGAACAATTTCATCAGCAAAACTAACAGTGAATTTTCCTTCAGATGCCTCAGATTCTTTACCCTCAGCATAGATTCTCCAGTATGTTGTTCCATCACCGCATGGCACGTCACATTTATTTGATTCCGTTATGTAATATGTATCTTCTACTTCTGAAAAATCATCTGTCTTTGAAATCTGAACAATTACTTTTCCAGCTGTATTTTCATTTTCAAACCATTCAAGATTTACATACGATTCCTTGTTTTTTTCGAACATGAGAATTCTCTGGTTTTCAGAAACAGATGAAACGGTTATTGGTTTTCTGGAAATACTTCCGTCTCCATAAACTGTCATGGAATCACCGGAGCCATATTCTGTAACAAGACCATTGGCATCAACAAAAACAGCCTTTCCTGCTGACATGCAGATTCCAAGATTCTGCATTGACTGATCCAGGGATGCAGAGATTTTACTGCCCTTTTCAATAGTAAAATATTTTCCATCCGATGCATTAAGATTGATTGAAGTTAAACTTGATGTTGTATCAATATCTACGTTTCCGTTTCCAACTGAAACATTCAACTCACCATTTTTACCCAAGGCAATCTGAACCATGGTATTTTCATTGAGTTCAATAACAGCACCATCAGAAAAATAAATTGTTGCAAGTGCAAGATCTGCGGTTCTTACTGTATCTCCATCATAAAGAGGAGAATTCTGCTGAACCCGTTCCCACAAAACACGATCATTGAATTTTCGCTGTGCAACCTTATATTTATAATTGACAGTTGCAATCTTGGTTTTATCTGTGCGTATTGATGAGGAATTTAAATCATAAAAAAATAGATACAGGCTTACCGCGCATATTGCCAGCAAACCTGCCACAACGCATGAATTAAGAAGCGCTGACGGCAATCTTGTTTTCTGACTCATCTAAGTTTACGCCTCCAAAATCAGGTTCTGCAATTCCAAGGACTTTTCTAAGCTCATGAAGATCTTTTGGTCCACCTGGTCCAACCACATCAAGACAATCTTCATCTGCAATGAATGACGGATCAGCATTTCTATAGAATTTGTTCACGTCAAAATTCGGCATATTTACAACACCATAGAAATGCTGTTTTCCTTTTCCTTTAACTTCAAAAGCAACAGGAATTTTTTCTACTATTATTTCATTTTCAAGGTTTTCCTCAGAAATAGTAAAATCATTTTCCTCGCATCGTATGAAATCACGTTTTAAAAGATCATAGGTATCCTGAGTTATGAGAATATCAGTACCACACGGCTTGTTTGAACTTTCTGTTCGGCTTGCAAGATTTACAGGATCTCCGATGGAAGTGAATTCCATTTTTTCCCAGGATCCCATGAATCCAACTGTAGCCCTTCCTGAATTCAAACCGCATCCAATTTTGATCTGAGGCTTATATGTTGAATCAGGAAGCCCTTCATTTTCCTGTGTAAAAAGCAAGGCATCCTTATTATATTTTCTAAGAGAATATCTCATGGCAACTGTTGCTATAATTGCAGACAAGGCATCCTGTTTTTTGTGAAGATCATGCTCATATTTTTTTGCAAGCTTTTCAACATCATCATCAGGAAGATCCTCAAATGCAAGATTATCATTCCTGAGAACACCCCAGCATGCCATAATTGCATCGCCTTCAAACTTGTCAACTACACCACCGGTAATTGCAATGCACTGAACCATGCGGCTCATGTAATCATTCAGAAAGCCAATAATCTGAGCACCAGACTCTTTTCCGAACCTTGAATTGAACCCATCAGAAATTGCAGTAAAGCCTCGGATATCACTGAAGAAAATTGTAATATCTTTCAAATGAGGATCAAAATCAACTTCCTTTCTGATTACGGATCGAACAACCCCAATATTTGTAAGCCTGGTAATTGTATTCAAAATCTGACGTTCATTCTTTGTGGAACTTACAAGAACAGAAACTTCATCATGTGACTTAACCTTAAGCTTGTCAAAAAGCTCAGTATTGAAATTTGCATTGTTGATTTCATTTGCAACATCAGCAAGAAGTCTCAGAGGAACACTCAGGCTTCTAGAGAAGAACCAGACAATTATGATTACAACAGAAAGAATTGCAACTGTCAGATAAATATTTCGTCTTGTTGTAGCCCTGATTCCTTCAAGAACAATATCAAGCTCAACAGTTGTAATTACAATATTTTCTGAAGAATTGATTTTTTTCCATGCAACTATAACCTGCTTGTTTTCCTGATTTAATGCATAGAACTGCGCACTGGCTGATCCGTTTTCAACAATTTTTGCAAGAATCGGATCACTGGAAAGATTCTTTCCCTTCATCACATAATCATAATCCGAATGAACAAGAATATCTCCATTTTGATTCAGGAAGTAAGACGAATTAACTGTTCCAGAAGAAAAACTGTCATTAAGTTTTTCAGAATCAAAGAATGTGACAACGCTCTCAATTTCATTATTATGATTTACAACACTGTGGAATATGGCAATCACAGGAGAACCAAACACCTGGGATGCATTTTCAAGATGAACAACACCCGACTTCGACTGATGAATTGTTTTCTGAAATGCTGAAACATAAGCCAGTATATTTGATTCAGAAACATCGTGAAGTGCAAAAAATTTTTCGTTGCAGAAAACCTTGTTTTTTTCAGGATAAACAACAGAACCAATTTCTGAGTAGTTTTCAAAAAATGATTTTACTGCTTCTGAAATCTCCATGAGGTCATCAATATTTTCCAGAGATGAAGCAAAATAACTTACGGCAGACATTACAAGACTAATGCGGCTTTCACACTCACCTGAAGTTCTGGTATTGATTGTAAGATTATTTTCCTCAGCATTTACTCTTGTATCTGCAGAAACAAAATATGAAACAAGAGTCGTAACACCGATGAGGGAAATTACCATTACCAGGGAAATGATTGTAATCAGTTTTGCTCCGATTGAAAATTTTACCTTTTGAGTTTTTGAGGATTCAGAATGAGATAAGGAAAATGCATTTGAATGCTGAACATAAACTGGAGCAACCGGGGATTGCACTGCGCTCTGAGAAATTTTCTTTGCAGTATCTGGTTCAGCAAAATTATTCTCGCCATTATTGTTAACATGGCTTTTTTTTCTTCCCAACGGAATCTGCTTCTTAAGTTCCTTGACTTCTAGCCTAAGCTCAAGAATTTCCTTGTCTTTTATATTGCGTAATTCTGTGGCACTTAATACTTTATTTCCTTTTGGATCTTCAAAAGAACCATAATCAAGTGCATTGGAGTCATTCTTTTTCATACATCAAACTCTAGGTAAAAAAAATATGACAGCGTGTCCTATAAAAAGACAGACCATCCCCGGCTTATTATCGGCATAAACCGAAGTAAACTTTACCAAAATCTGATAAAAATAACAATTTATTAATAATTTCCCCAAAATAAAAAACCCCCGGATCAAGTCCGAGGGTCATGAAAACAGTCATTCCCGTGCAACCAGCACAAGAACCTATTCTACACATTACAATCAGTATACACTCAAAATCTGGGCAAGCTTTTCCTTACCGATGATCTTCATAAAGTTTGCAAGACGTGGTCCCTGATCCTTTCCGATAAGGGCATGGTACAAGGCCGTAAACAATGCCTTTGATTCAAGTCCCATTTCTGTAGCGATGTCATACATTGCCTGCTGGCATTCCTTATCAAGGGCATAAGTTCCAACCTTTGGAACAACTTCATCACGAACACGCTGAACAGCCTTGAGCATATCTCCAGTGATGTCTTCTGCTTTACTTCCATCTTTACGAATCTTGAAGCAGAAATCCGGTGCGCAGTCTGGTGCACTTTCGTTGATCCAGTACCATGCACATGCACAGCGGCGGCGAAGACATTCTTCCTGTTCCGGCTTTACATCACCGAGGGAAGCAATTACGGCATCAATATCCCCGTCATAAGTCTGGAGCAAAGTTGTCAAAAGTCTGAATGGCACCTGATATGGCTGAACCTTCGGCATTCCAGGCTCAATCTGAGAAAGTTCATAGATTCTCTTTTCACGCAGAAGAATTGATTCCTTCTTTGCAGGATCTTTTTCCTTTGGTTCTTCAAGTCCCCAGACAAGACGCTCAGTTTTATCGTATGCTTCGTAAACAGTAACAACATCAAGGTCAAAGCTGATTGAGAATTCATGGTCAACCTTATTCTGTGCAAAGATATAGCGGAGAACTTCAGGCTGATAAACTTCAAGTGCATCAACAAGAGAAATAACTTTTCCTTTTGAAGATGACATTTTTCCAGGAACACCCTTGAGCTTTACAAAGTCATACTTCATTGTTACAGGTGCATCCCAGTTGTAGATTTTCTTTGAAACGAGTTTTGCTGTATCGTAAGATCCACCTGGAGAAATATGATCCTTTCCACCTGGTTCAAAGCAGACCTTTTCTTCATTCCACCTCATAGGCCAGTCAACACGCCAGCCAAGCTTAATTCCACCAAAATTTCGGATATCTACAGTTTCTTCGCAGCCACATTCACACTTATAGCTTACTCCGTATTCTCCGTCATAACCTGTGATTTCTGTTGTATCCTTATTGCATTTTCCGCAGAAAATTGATGTTGGCCAATAAACATCTTCTGCCTTCATCTTATGATCATCATCTCGGTATGTGTTAAGGCATTCCTTGATAAGTTCACGGTTCTGGAGAGCCTTCTTCATTCCTTCAACATAGCGATGTGCCTGATAGCGTTCTGACTGATAAAGAAATTCTGGATAAATTCCAACACGTGGAAGCTGCTTTTCAATATCAACCTCATGATGACGTGCATAGTTGGCATCACGACCAAATGTATCTGGTACAGAAGTGATTGGATAGCGAAGATATTTTTCGAGTTCTTCTGGTTTTGGCATGTTGCCTGGAACCTTGCGGAATACATCATAGTCATCCCAAGAATAAATAAAGCGGACATTCTTGCCCCGGTCTCTCATTGCACGAACAACTAAATCAACTGTAATGATTTCGCGGAAGTTACCAATATGAACAGTTCCTGATGGAGTGATTCCAGATGCACATGTATAGGAATCCAAATCTCCCTTTTCCTTAATAATCTTAGCAGCCTGCTGGTCTGCCCAGTGGCATAATTCTTTAACATCTCTAGACATAATGCCAATAGTATAATGAAAAGAAAAATAAATTGGAATATCAACAACAAAGGTCAAATACAGGGAAAAATAAGAATCTGATTCAGAGCGTTATTTGTCAAGAATAATGATTTCAACACGGCGGTTTTTTGCCATGCCTTCTTCTGTGTCATTTGATGCAACCGGAACTGCAGCACCAAAACCCTGAGTGAAAATATGGTACCTGTCCCTGACCTTTTCCTTTACAAAATAATCAGCAACTGCCTCTGCCCTTTCTTCACTGAGTTTCTGTCGTTCACGCTTTGATCCGGCAAGTGCTGTATGTCCGGTTACAAGAATATCATTATTGGGAAATTTCTGCAAAATTTTTCCAATCATATCAAGCTTCTGCTTTTCAGAATCAAGCAGCAATGAACTGTCCGCCTTGAACTTAATGTTTTCAAGGGAAATAACAAGCCCCTTGTCACTGCTTTTTACTGAAACATTTTCAATGCCAGAATCCTTGATGGACTTTTCAACCGAAGCCAGATTGTCCTTTGTATTGGATCTTTCAAATTCTGTAATCTCTGCATGTGCCGTTCCAGAAAACTCAAAAAGATTTCCCGATGTTGTTTGAATGAGAATCCTGAAAACTTCCGAATAATGATCAATACATCCCTTTTCATTGTCAAAGAAAATATATTCATCACTGTAACCAATGGTGGTAACAGGAACATTCTGAAGATAGAATTCATCAATCGAAAGGGGTGATACAAGTTTCATTGTGTATCGGACATTAATCACATGAAGATTAGATTCAGGATCAACGCCAAGATATTTATAGTCAGCTTCAAATGGAACAATGAAAGGCTTTTCAATATTAAAATGCTTTCTTAAATCATGACCCTCGTGACCACTGGCTTTCCAGGTGTCTCCAGGCTTTACCTTATTATCTGGAAAAGAAGGAACATCACGGACTGTAGGCATAAAATAAGTGTCCGAAATATTGTAAACACCCTTAGGACTTCTTGTGAAAACGCTCTTGTATTCCTCACCATAATGAAGGGCACTACTTGAAAGCATTGAAGTTGAATCTTCCGATGTCATGAAAACTGCATCATGAACACCACTGCCATCCTTTTCAACATCAGTGACTTCACAAGTTACGCGGTTTACTATTGTTGCCTTGTGATCATATCTTCTGTTTACAAAAACATCTTCATTTACTGTTGAAAGGATTCTATACAGATCTCCCTTTGAATACTTGAATCTCAACTCAACAGCCGGAGTGTCAGTCTTGAGATTGGACAAGCTGGAATTAATTGATGCTGATGAATTCAAAGTCTGTGACCGCGTCTGTGAAAAAGCATAAACGAAAAACAGAGATAAAAAAGTACAAAGCAGGATTTTTTTCATTAACTCACCTTCCATAAAAAAAATATTTCATCAACATTTAGTTACTGATATAATAAATTCCATCTATGGAAATTTCAACACTAACAGAAAACAACACTACATTTTTGATTTTTTGCGGAATCATCCTTATAACAGGTTTTATTCTAGGGCGTCTTCTTCAGAAACTTATTGACTTGAAAAATCTATCATCAGTGAAAAAAGAAACTCTGAAAAAAAGCAGGGCTATTCTGGGCGGACAATTTGCAGAACAGATTGCACCTTACCTGCCGGAATTTCCATGTAACCCGGGAGACGTGACATTCATCGGAAAACCAATAGATTTCATTGCATTTCCAGGAAGCGCAGAAGGAAAAGAAATTAACGAGATTTTATTCATTGAAGTAAAGACTGGAAACAGCAAGTTAAGCGAGCGTGAACGGCAAATAAAAAAGGCAGTTGAGTCAGGCCGTGTTAAATACATTGTCTATAACCCGTCATGACTGTTCCCGCGGCCATTCCTTAGGTTAACAAAAAAAATCACAAAGCCCCCCTTGTTTTGAAGCAAAAAGAAATTAACCGCTCCTGCTAAAAATTTATGAAGCGGTTAAAATTTTTGACATTGCAAAACAGCAATTTACTCTGATTGCATAAAGATTTATCCAACCAATGTTTCTTTTGCATTTACATTCATACTATGAAATGCGTAGCTATAAAATATTTCCGCTACATCACGAAGAGGTTTTCTGATTTTTAAGCCCATTGCATAAGCAAATTCATTGGCAGCCTTTGTAGCTTCTGGATTCCAAAGTTTTGCATTTTCAAGATTTATAAAAACAGCTTTTTCGGTCTGTGCAATTGCATTTATATGAGCATTCATAAGTGCCAATTTTTTGTTTCCTGCAGGATTATTTATAGAAATCAACGCAATTCTACAATCTTTATTCACCGCCTTTATTTCATCAAGCAAAGTAAGATAATAATTATCAAAAGCTGCAGAATCATTCTGGAATAAAGAAATATCATTTTCTCCAAGATGAATGATTATTCCTTCTGGAATCATTTTCGCAATATTTTCCTTAAAGTATTCCAAAGCTGCAGGCAACGTAATATTTTCACAGCTCTTATTGTAAATATCAAAATTAAAATTATATTCTCTTGATAAATCTGCAACCGGAATATTTTTATCCAGACTGCCTCCAAACAGAATAACAGCGTTCTTATTTTCTACGAAAGATTTTTCTCCATTAATTAATTCATCCAAAGAATTTGTATAATTAAGTTTTATTTCTTCCTTAGCCCTTTCAATATCCTTTATCTCAAGCTTCTTAATCTTTATGTTTTTACTTCCTGAAGATTTTTTATCAAGCCTTTTATTTCTGATATAAACAAAAACATTTGCAGAAACAATAGCCAGATTCAAAAAATAAACACCAAGAACATAATTTAATTGATTGTTTATAATCTTTGCAGAAATGCCTGCAATATAACCAGTAATTATTAAAATTATAAAAGCTAAACTTGTACCCCTTGCAGTTTTTGCCCTGTAAGCCTTTACTACATTCAAAGGCCATGAAAAACCAAAACATACCAGCATTCCAGCTTCCAAAAGATGTGCTAAATTCATTTCTTACACTCCTTTTAAACTACTTATAAAATAGTTTTTATTTAGTAATCAGACTGAAACACTACTATCAAGCAGTTCTCAATCTTTTTATTACAACAACATCATAGCAATCAAACAAAAAATCTCAATTTTTTGAAAGAAAAGAATTTTATTTTAACTAATCAGATTTTTTTTACTTACAAAAGTTCTTTATTTTTTTATTTATGATAAACTTAAAATATGAAAAAAAAGAATCTCGGCAATCTCAATTCCATTCGCAAAGCTATTCAGCGGACTCAGCTTATTCTTATTATTTCCATTACAATTTTTTTAAGCATAGGCGGTTTTTTTATCAACCTGAATATCAACAACAAAACTTTGA
Source organism: Treponema sp. (assembly GCA_016294035.1). Lineage (GTDB taxonomy): Bacteria > Spirochaetota > Spirochaetia > Treponematales > Treponemataceae > Treponema_D. Next base: position 55,286 of record JAEDCT010000009.1, read on the forward strand.
ATCAAAATCTTCAGAATACTGCAGAACTTATTACAAGGCTTTATTCTTTTTCCAGAGATTTTTCTCAAGAGGATTTATGCGATTATATGGACAAAGTCGTTCAAAACCTGTCTGACGTAGATATCATCTCCATTATTGGATTAGACAGCATCCGAAAATATCATACACATCACAACTTAATAAATACAAAATATCAAGGAACAATTCCTGATTTTAAAAACCACCAGAACAATTATTACACAGAAAGCAATATCGGACCTTCTGGACCCCAACTAAGAACCTATGCCGCAGTTTATGATTCCCAGGGTAATTATAGCGGCTTTATAATGATAATCCGCCTTAAAACTTCTATTTCCGCAATTACTACACATATACTCATATTATTTCTTATTGTTACTCTTTCCGCTATTATCATTGAAATTGCAATTTCAGGATTTTTCTCACGCAAAATAAAAAAAGAATTTCTAGCCTTTACAGAAGATTTTGAAGGTACAAAATTTCTTGTAGATTCAATGAGAGCAAACAATCACGACTTTACAAACAAACTCCATGTAATTTTGGGATTAATTCAGATTGGACAATACGATAAAGCAGTTTCTTATATTCAGAACATTTCAATAATCCAAAGAGAAACAATCAGCAAAGTTATGAATTCCATTGAAAACCCTTCTTTCGCAGCCTTAATCGTAGGAAAAATAGCACGTTCATCAGAATGCAATGTAAAATTCATTTTGAACGAAGGCTCGTGTTTAAAAAATGAAGACATTTCTATACCTTCCGAAGCTCTTGTTACCATAACCGGAAATCTTATTGATAATGCACTGGACTCTATGAACAAGGATACATCAAAAAATGAAAAAGAACTTTCGCTGGGAATATACACAAGACCAGGTGAACTGCTGATTATCGTAAAAGACACAGGAACAGGCATTCCAGAGGAAATAAAAGATAAAATTTTTGAGAACGGATTTTCCACAAAAGGCCCAGGACGAGGAATCGGTCTATATCACACAAAGCAGCTTGTATCCAGTCTTGGAGGAACAATTACAGTTGAATCACAGGTTGGAACAGGAACCTGCTTTATGGTAAATTTATGTTCGTAGGAGTTCATAAATAGATGAATTATTCTGTCTTAATAGTAGAAGATGATCCAATGGTTTCTATGATAAACGAACAATATGTTCTTAAATGCTCAGATTTTGTAATAGCAGGAACTTGCCGTAACGGACAAGAAGCAATTGAATTTCTAAAAGCCCAGAAAGCAGATTTAATACTTCTTGATGTTTTTATGCCTGTTATGAATGGCGTTGAAACCTTAAAAAAAATCCGTGAATTACAGATTTCTTCAGACGTAATTATGATAACAGCTGCAAACGACACAACCACAATAGACGAAACAATGCATCTTGGTGTTTTAGATTATTTAATCAAACCTTTCGCTTATGAACGCTTTAATGTTTCTCTTCAAAAGTTTAAAAATAAAATGCACGTCATGGAAGGAAATCTAAATCTTGACCAGAAAAGCCTGGATTCGCTGATTTCAAACAAAACAACTTTTTCAATATCAGAAGATGCAGACATATTACCAAAAGGGATTCAAAAGACCACATTATCTCACATTCATAATTATTTTAATCAAAACCTAAACTGGCAATCAGTTGACATGATTGCAGACGCACTTGGAATATCCGTAGTTACAATCCGCAACTATCTTAACTATCTTGTAAAAAAAGGCTTCATTCTGGAAGACATAAACTACAACACAGGCGGAAGACCAAGTATGCTCTATAAAAAAAATAATGCTATTAAATAAGTAACAAAAAAAATCACAAAGCACCGCTTGTTTTGATTACCGGTCGGAGCAAATCACTTGCGTGATTCACTCCTTCTTGTTTTGATTATCGGTCGGAGCAAATCACTTGCGTGATTCACTCCTTCTTGTTTTGATTTCCGGTCGGAGCAAATCACTTGCGTGATTCACTCTCCCTGGTTTGATTATCGGTCGGGGCAAATCACTTGCGTGATTTGCTCCTCCTTGGTTAACAAAAAAAATCACAAAGCACCGCTTGTTTTGATTATCGGTCGGAGCTAATCACTTGCGTGATTCACCCCTCCTTGTTTTGATTATCGGTCGGAGCAAATCACTTGCGTGATTCACTCTCCCTGGTTTGATTATCGGTCGGAGCAAATCACTTGCGTGATTTGCTCCTCCTTGGTTAACAAAAAACCATCACAAAGCACCGCTTTGTGATGGTTTTTTGTTTTCGATTATTATTCCCATCCAAATGTTGCTGGCGGCTTGTTTGTGCAATCCAGATACAAACTGTCCACAAAATCCAGTTCCGCAATCTGCTTTACAATATTGTCCAGCAATTCCATTGGCAACCATGCAAACCTGGCTGTCATTACATCTTCTGAAACTACAGGCCTCAATACAAAACTTGCCTTTTTATCACTTGTTGCATAAGGCAAGTCTATCGTCAGATGCTGGAAAATTTTGTCATACCATCCGTTTTTATGAAGTTCTGTAAGTACAATATCATCTACTTCCCTCAACTGATCAAGCCTTTCTCTTGTACAATATCCCTTCTGCAAAACCAGGTCTTCATCCTTTACTCCCGGTTTCTGGTACAGCTTAATCACAGTTCTGTTCAGGAACCTTGCACTATTTGTAATTGTGCTTGAAGTCTTCTCAACCTTTTCACGAACTTTAGGAACATGAAAAAATCCCTTCTCATCCTTTTTAAATGCAAGACAAGCAGGGAATCTGTATGTTCTAAAATCCCCCTGTACACCAACAGACTTAACAGGAAGTACTGTCTTTACCAATGAAGCCTTGCAGTTTTCACAGAATTCAGTAATTTCAATTCCTTCAAACTCTTCCTTTGCTTTTTTTAGTTCTTCCTTATCATCTGCAGAAAGCACTCCATCAGAACACAGAACATTGATACTCAGGCCTGGTCCTGGGAATGGATGTCTCATTACCAGATCATCCTCAAGTCCAAGTTTCTTTCCCATGCGTCTTACTTCATCTTTATACAAATCCTTCAACGGCTCAATAATAAGCCCCTTTTCTATAAGTTTCTGGATTCCTTCAACGCGGTTATGATGTGTCTTGATTGTATGTGAATTCTTTGTTCCGCCTGATTCAATAATATCCGGATACAAAGTTCCCTGAGCAAGCATATACCTGTTCTCATCCAGATTCTGTTCCTTGACAAAATTATCACGAACCGTAATAAAATTTTCACCGACTGCCATTCTCTTTTTCTGAGGATCTGTCAATCCGGCAATTGCAGACAGGAAGCTTTCACTTGCATCCTTCACAACAAAATTATTAAAATTATGTCCTCGATATGCCTTGTCTACATTCGAACTTTCATTCTTACGCATGAATCCATTGTCAATGTGAAGTCCCAGAACCCTGTCCTGGCCCAAAGCTTTATTCAAGAGTGCAAAGGCAACAGTTGAATCGACTCCACCAGAAAGGAACAAAAGAACATTCTTGTCTCCAGCCTGCTTTTTTGTATCTTCAATAATATGATTCAAAACTGCATCTTCATCCCAGTTTTTAGGCATCTGACAATATTGGGCAAAATTCTCAAAAATCTGGTTTCCACAAGGAGTATCCTTAACCTCACAATGGCACTGGAGAGAGAATCTTTTCTTTGCAAGATTCTGAGTTGCCGCAAAAGGACAATCCTTTGTTGAACCGATTACCTCAAAACCATCACCCATGGAAAGAACTCCATCCTGGTGACTCATCCAAACCTGCTGCTGAGGATCAATTCCCTTAAAAAGCGGAGAGTTCAACTCTTTTCTGATATTAAGCTGAGCAAAACCAAATTCACCAACTTCTGCCTTTCCAACCTTTCCGTTATATCCAAGATGAACAATATAATGTCCATAGCACAAACCAAGAATCGGAACATCCAGATCCAGAATCCTTGAATTGAAATCCGGAGTCTTTTCATCATAAACAGAAGCAGGTCCACCGGAAAACACAATTCCCTTTGCATCCCTGAGTTTTTCAACATCACAGGAAGGAAGTTCAATTTCAGAATAATAACCGAGTGCACGGAATCTCTTTGCAATAAGGTGAGCATACTGAGACCCGAAATCAAGTACAACAATCTTTTCCATGTCTTGATTATACTGAATAAGAAAAAAAAATTAAATAAGACAAAAAGTCACAGGCACTACTTAAGCAAATCCCACTCAACGTTAACTGATCTGTTTTCTATTAATGGAATCCTCAGGTAAGTCAGACAATCAGCCCTGTGAACTGTGATTCCCCTCTTGCTAGAAATATATCCAACAATTGGATCACCGGGAACCGGACAGCAACATCTGGCAACAGTCACAACAAAGTTTGAATCATTTTCAACGCGAATTTTTCCACTGTATCTTGAATCAGGATCTTTCTTTTCTGCGGATTTTCTTTTTTTGTCTGAAGGCCTTTTTAGCTCACGCTGTCTTGCCAAAGCTGCATTAGCGGACTCCTTCTTTTGCTCAGCATCCCTGTCGATGAATGTAGGATCATTTTCTGACAGCCATGCGTGGATTCTCTGATGAGCCTTGCTTGTCTTTACTGCAAGAAGCTGACTTTGAGTCGGATGGGCATTGGGATTAGTTATGATTTCAATAATCTGGGTATTCTTCAATGGAGCAGTAAGTGCAATTATTTTCCCATCAGCCTTGGCACCAACAATTTTTTCGCCAATGCCAGTGTGAATGGAATAGGCAAAATCAATGGCGTTGCTGCCGCTTGGGAGTTCCTTGACATCACCTTTTGGAGTAAACACGAATATTGAATCACCTAAAATTTCATTCTTAAGTTCAGAGAAAAAATTTTCATCAGAAAGGTCTTCATCCCTCAAGACCCTGAGCTTATTGATGATACTCAAATCTTGAGCCTTTACCAGATCCTTGTTTGTACCTTTCTTGTAAAGCCAGTGAGAGGCAACTCCGTGCTCGGCAATATCATGCATCTCCTTTGTTCTTATCTGAATTTCAAGAGGCTTTCCCTCACACATAACAGTCGTATGAAGTGACTGATACCCGTTTGCTTTTGGCATTGCAATGTAATCCTTGAATCTTCCTTCCAAAGGTTTCCAGAGACCATGAACAATACCAATCAATGTGTAGCATTCTGTGTTTGTATTACAAATAATTCTTAATGCAAGAAGATCATAAAGCTCACCAGGTTCCTTATTTCGTTTTCTCATTTTCTGATAGATAGAATAGAAATGCTTTGCGCGGCTTGAAATCTGTACGTCTATGCCAATTTCCTTTGCAGCGTCACTGATTTTCCTTACGGAATTTTCAAGATATTCTGCACGTTCCTGTTTTTTCTGAGAAACAATTGACTTAATCTGCTGGAACACGGCTGGATTCGAATACTTGAGACTCAAATCCTCCATCTCAGACTTTACTTCGCTCATACCAAGTCTTGATGCAAGGGGACACCAGATATCAAGAACTTCCTTTGCAATAAGTTTCTGTGCCTGCGGAGAAACAGACCTGAGGTTTCTCATTCTGTCAAGTCGGTCTGCAAGCTTAACAAGAATAACACGAATATCATCAACCATTGCAAAAAGCATTTTCCTGATTGAATCAGCATTGTGAATTGAGGTGCTGTTAATATTCAGGGATGTAATTTTTGCAGTTCCATAGCAGATAACACTCACATCTTTTCCAAACTTATCTTCAATTTCACCAAGGCAACCAGGATCAACTTCCAGAATATTGTGAAAAAGACAGGAGATAATGGTGTCAGCACCAAGATTTTTCTGGGCAAGAATTCTTGCAACACGGAAGGGATGAAGATAATAGGGCTTTCCACACTTACGCTTCAGGTTCCGGGTTTTTCCAATGAGATAATCCCATGCGCTGACAATACGAGCCTTATCGGATTGCGAATAGGAATCTGAAAACTCTGTGAAAAATGTATCGATCAATACCTGGGGATCAGTTTCTGTTTCAAAATATTCATTGGACTGAGACATGATTCAATTTTACAGGCAATAAGAAAAAAAATCAATTTTAGAAATGACATAAAAAGTGGATGCAATGAGTGAGCACCAATTAATATGTTTCACGGTCGCAAAAAAGCTGTCCTGTTGAAATGTCATAGCGAACAATAGCAGCGTTGTGATTTATTACACTTGATTCAAAAACCTTTTCCGTAAACCTGTTAGAAAAATCATAACTGTTCCTGACAATATGGCAATGCCCCGCCATATAAAGCCTGACATTATTTTTTGAAAAAACAGAAAGCAAATAGTCCCGCTCATCAACGTTCTGCAATGTGTAATAGCAGTAACCACCAGCATAGATAGGATAATGACTACACACAATCTTCAGGTTGGGATCATTTTCCATTTCTTTTTTTATAGATTCAAGCTGGGGTTTCCCGAAAGTTCCATTGGCTGAATCAAGAAAATACCAGCTCACATTCTGAATGTCACATTTTGTCTCAAACCGGTAGCTTGATTCATGAGGATATATGTTTTCAAGATAATACTGGAAACCTGAATTATAGATATCATGATTTCCCACAGTTGAATAAACCTTCAAACCTGTCTGACGTTCAATTTCTTTTGCAAACAGAGAATAATTTCTGTAATCAGTCTCTGAACCGTTGTATGTCAAATCTCCCAGGCAGACAACAAACTGAACAGGAAATCCAAGAGACTCATTTTCCGCCATTTTGTTTTTTAGCCAGAAAATATATCTTTGAAAATACTCAGACTCCTTTGAAAATGATTCAGCTCCTACATGCACATCAGTTATGACAGCAACCGAAAAACGTCCATGAGACGGAAGATCGTGAGCATTCACATAATCTGAAACATCTACTACATTTCTTGATCTTTTATGGACCTGATCATCACGATAGAAAAATTCATCCACACCGAAGGAACATGAAAAACAGAAAGCACAGACAAAAGCAATCAGAATGGCAGTGATTTTTTTCATCAGAACTTATACCCCACACCAAGACGAATTGAATACCCATCAACAAAAGACGAAACTGTCAGCAAGTCAATTGACCTGAAATCAATCCTTGAAAACAAGACAATATTTGATTCAAAACAATTTGTAAACTCAATGGCAAAAACAGGAGCAAAAAAATTCGGATGGTAGAAAAAATCCCTGGAAGAAAATGAAAATGTAAGCAAGGAATTTTCATTCAGCTTAAAGTCAACCCAGGAAGAAAATGACGGCTCAATTTTCCAGACAGAATCAATATCAGAATCAATGAAATGAGAAACCTTGAAGCCAAAAAGAAAACTGCTTCCCATGGAAATTCTTGGAGTAAATACAATTACTCCGCGAGGACCTGCATAGGTCGAAAACCTGCAGGAAACATTCTGAAACTTAATTGCATTTGACAGAACCTCAATGCCAAATTTGTTTTTAAAATCAAAGATCCAGTAAAACATGTTACCAGTAAAAGATGCACAGTCACAGGAAAACTGTATGCCTGCAGAAAGCTCTCCCTTATCCCAGCTTGAGAAATAAATGGTTTCGAGAGCATTTTCTTCTGTGGTTATTGTACGTGAATATGTTGAAGTATATTGAACAGAAACAATCTGAACCATGTCGCCGGTAGACCAGGCATGCAAAGAGGCTGAGACTAAAAAAATTAAAAAAACCAGAAGCCCTGTTTTTTTTCTCATGAAACAAGTTTAATGACGATTTACAAAAAAATCAATTTTGACAAAATATAATTTTTTAATGCCAGACAGTTATTTTCTGATGACCAAAAATTTGCAAAATAAAATATCCAGATTTATAATTGTTGTGTTGATGTTTTTTTGTTTTAACAGAATTAAGGAAAGCAAAACAACCAGGAGGCTAACATGACAAAATCAGTATCAGCACAGGGATTTACCCTAAACAAGGACCAGGCAGAACTAATCAACAGGAAGCTGTCAAAACTGGATTATGCAGACAGTCTCATTATTGACTTGATTCTCCATGTTAAGGAGGACAAAAAATTTTATTTTGATGCAACAGTGAATTTCAGATGGGGAGGAAACGGACACGTTACAAGTGATGACTATGACTTTGCTGCTGGAATAAACAAGCTCATTGATATTCTGGACCAGAAGGTAAAAAAAGAAAAAGAAAAGATTCAGTCACACAACTGAACATGACAAACTGATACAGGCTTCGCATTTAACATGCGGGCTTTTTTTTATCTGTCATAAGATGAATCAATATTCAAAAGACCTCTGTATTTTGCAACAGTTCTTCTGGAAACATGGATTTTTCTTTCATTGAGCAAATCAGAAATTTTCTGATCACTTATTTTTTTGTTTTCGTAAACAATTTTTTTTATTTCCGAAAGAACCATATCACGGCTGATATCTGATGATTTTTTAGAAACAGCATTTGTAAAAAAATACTTAAGGCTGAACACGCCCCACTCACACTGGATGTACTTCGAGTTGGAAAGCCTTGAAACCGTTGTCTCATGAATTTTAAGTTCATCGGCAATATCCTGAAGCTTAAGGGGAACAAGATGACCTGGACCATGAATAAAAAAGTCAGACTGAATTCTTGCAATTATTTTTATGGCACTTTTCATTGTTCGCTGCCTGTATGCAATAGCCTCAATAAAATCCCTGGCTTTTCTGATGTTCTCAGAAATTTCGGCTGACTTTTCCGACAATTCAACAAGTTCCTGATTCAGCTGAAGGTCTGGAATATTGTCAGAAATATATGAAAGCTTAAGTTTTCTTGAACCTGTTACTATTATTTCATCATTCAAAGTAACTTCATAACCATCAGGCAAAACTTCAACTATAACATCAGGTTTAATGGCATGATTTTCATCAACACTGAATTCCTTGGCAGGAAAAGGATCCAGACCATGAATGAATTTCATTGCATGCCTGACTGACTCAACGGAAAGAATTTCAAGCAGCGGGGAATAATCTTTCCTGTTTCCAAACATTTTTTTCTGCTGAACAATATAATCCTTGATTTTTGAATAGATTCTATCTTCCTTGAATGGGTCCAGAAAATCAAAATGACCATCAAGAATAAAAAGTGCGATTTCATCCGGATGAGGTTTCATCTTAGCCTGGACAAGAAGACTTTCCTCATGATTTTTAACGCAGCAACCTTCTGGCTCAAGCTGCTGAACTATGGAAATGCATTTTTCAAGCAGGCCGGAACTTTGCCCTCGTTTCAGGAGAGAAGCAGGAGAAACATAATGATGTCCCTTTGAATCCAGATTGTAAATCAGCGACTCGCACAAATCATGTTCAGATTTTGAAAGATTCAGATAATTAAGCTGGCCAAGCAAATGACTTTGAAGAGACTCGTGCTTATCTGCCTGAGCTTCAAGAATATTCTGGAATTTTTCGCTTTCCATTTCACCGGCAGATGATGTTCTTCCAATATGAACTGAATCCAGGTATGGGTATTGCTTATTTTGAGAAAGACTAAGAGCCGGATTTTCCTGAAGATTTTTCTCAACCAGGTCATTTAGGTCTGCAGTTCCCAAAGACAAAACCTTGAGAGCATGAATTTGCTTTTGACTCAAGGTTTGAATTTGAGACTGTAACTGTCGCTGCTGAAACTGAAAATCCATTATGTAAAAAAGAAATTATTTTCCTTCAATTATTTGTTTATCAAGATAATATCCGAACCATTTATTTACAGTCTTGTTATAAATTTCCTCATGAGATTCAATCCTGTTCACAATGCTATTGTAGCCACCTTCGGTTACCCAGGAAATTAAATACGAAGTCTTATTCAGATCAAATTCCTTGAGAAACACAATACGGTTTGTGCTTGGGTCAAAATTATAATCTTCTCCGTTTGTCTTGATTTCACCTTCAATCATTACCAGCACATCTGTGTTTTCTTCAATATTTGCAAGAGCAAATTCAGGTGGCTGAACAGGAACTCCTTCAACGTGCAGAACCTGATCAAATATATCGGAAGTGCTTCCACTTGGAATAGGAACAATAATTTCAGAAGTTATTTCATTGTACCTGACATCAGAAAGATTGATTGCTGACTTTTTTTTAGTTGAAACTTCTCCATAAACAACTGAAGTAATCCTTGAAAACACACAGGAAGTAAAGAATTTCTGAGAGGAATCCCGTTTTGTATTCACAAAAGTTGTATCTTCTGTTTCTATAACAGCATCAGTTTCAGTCATGCCACCAACAACTGTCTTTGATGAACTGGCACAAGATGAAAAAAAGAATGCCATTGCACAGCATACAGATAATATCAGTTTCTTCATAAAGATTCCTCCCAAAGCAGCCTATTCAAAATCCTTGAGTCCGTCGAAATCCAAAGTTGCAAAATAGTCTTCAACTGTTTCACGGCGACGAATCTGTTTGAATGTTCCATCTGAACGCAAGAGAATTTCTCCAGCACGAAGCTTTCCGTTATAGTTGAATCCCATGGCTCTTCCGTGAGCACCGGCATCGTGGATGATTACGTAGTCACCTGTTTCAATTTCCGGAAGTTCTCTCTGAACTGCAAATTTGTCACAGTTTTCACAAAGGCTACCCGTAACATCATAAACATGATCCTTAGGAGCATTTTCCTTTCCCACAACAGTAACCTCATGATATGCACCGTACATTCCAGGGCGCATGAGATCAGCCATAGTTGCATCAACTCCGATATATTCACGATAGATATGCTTTTCATGAATTGCCTTTGTTACAAGCCAGCCATATGGACCGGTAATAGGACGACCACATTCATAGTAAATCTCAAGAGGATCAAGTCCGGCAGGAACAATTACCTCGTCATAAATCTTTTTTGATTCAGTGGCAACATACTCAAGATCAACCTTTTTCTGACCAGGCTTGTAAGGAATTCCCACTCCACCACCAAGGTCAACAAATTCAATTCTTACGCCGCACTTTTCCTTGATTTCAACAGCAAGTTCAAAAAGAAGTCTTGCAGTTTCAACAAAGTAATCGGGATTAAGTTCATTTGAAGCAACCATTGTATGAAGTCCAAAATGCTCAACTCCCTCTGCCTTGCAGATTTTGTATGCTTCAATTACCTGTTCACGAGTCAGACCATACTTTGCCTCTTCAGGTTTTCCAATAATGGCATTTCCTTCCTTAAGAGGTCCCGGATTATATCTGAAACAAATTGTATCGGGAAGCTTACCCAAAGATTTCTTCAAGTAATCAATATGAGTGATATCATCCAGATTAATGATTGCACCAAGTTTCTGTGCGTAAACATATTCCTCAGCCGGAGTATTGTTGCTTGTAAACATAATTCTCTTGCCGGTGATTCCTGACTTTTCACAAAGCATGAGTTCAGGAAGGCTAGAACAGTCACCGCCACAACCCACACTTTCAAGCACTTTGAGAATATATGGATTAGGAAGAGCCTTTACTGCGAAATATTCCCTGAAAACAGGAAAAACAGAAAAAGCCTTCTTAAAATAGGCCATGTTTTCACGAATAGCCTTCTCATCATAAAGATAAAAAGGAGTACTGTATGTCTTATTCAATTCGACCAGCTGGTCTTTGTTCAATGGAAAATTACTCATAACCAATATATTAATTAATTGCAGGATTTTTGTCCATTTACCACTACGGGCATTCTTACGGGAAAAACAATACATCAAAAAATATCTTAAGATTGCTACAGGTCACATAAAATGGTAAAATAGAATCATGGCATTGATTGAAATTAAGGACATCTGTAAAAACTACCAGATGGAAAAAGTAACTGTAAAAGCTGTAGACAACGCAAATTTTTGTATTGAAAAGGGTGACTTTGCTGCCATATCAGGACCATCAGGAAGCGGCAAATCCACACTGCTAAACATGATTGGATTAATTGACCTACCAACTTCCGGTTCCATAATTCTTGACGGCACAAACATCTACGACGGAATGGATCTTTCAAAAATGAAAAAACTTACTGCAGCAGTTGATTCAAAGCTTACAAACCTGAGAAGAAAAAACATAGGATTCATATTCCAGACTTTCAATCTTGTGCCAGTACTTAATGTTCGGGAAAATGTTCAGCTTCCATTGACTTTAGGACCAACCAACGCAACTTCAACAATGTCATCAAAAGAAGTTGATGAATGGATTGATTTTCTGATTGAAACAGTTGGACTTTCATCGTGGAAAAACCACAGACCCTCTGAACTTTCAGGAGGACAGAGACAACGAGTTGCCATAGCAAGAGCCCTTGCAACAAAAGCTCCAGTCATACTTGCAGATGAACCTACAGCAAACCTTGATTCAAAAAACGGTGATCAGATTCTTGAGCTTATGAAAAAGCTGAATGAAGAACTGAAAACCACATTCATATTCTCAACTCATGATTCAAAAATAGTTAACATGTCAAATCATGTAATAAAAATCTCTGACGGGAAAATTCTTCAGGCATAATAAATCCCATGTCTGCGAAATTCCAGGCATGGGAATGAGTGATTCACTTCAGAAGTCCGGTTAAACTATATGGGGTCTAGTAATCAACCAGAAGATTGATTGTTGCTCCTCCCCTGACCTTCACTATTTCTGAATCGCGGTAATATATTTCCACTCCGTTTTTCAGCTGGGCGTGGGGGAAGAGTCCTTTAACATAAATTCCAAATTCAACCTTTCCGTCTTCCACAAGGGGATTCTCATTATCAAAGTTATGCTGCCACTTCATGCCGGTTCCAGCAGTACACTTTGAAAATCTCTTGCTCACACCTGCATACACGGCACATCTTTTTCTAAGGTCATCAATGTCTTTCATGTACAGAAACTGACCTTCAGCATTTACACCAAATTTAATCTTATTGTATTCATGAACCGTATAGAATCCGAATGTTCCAACATATTTGGAAAAATCCTCATTATCTTCATCTAAAGATCCTATTCCCTGGCCGTAAACATCCACATCCCCAAATGAATGCTTCAACTCTAAACCTACCACATTTCCAAAAGACAAAGACCTTGCTGAATACCTTCCGAACAAATTCACAGAGGTACCAAGAAATATCATTTCACATGATGCAGCATAGGATATATCCCTTGAACCTGGAGTATCAATCATTGTAAGATTTCCGTTTTCATCGGGAGTGCCCTTGTACATGGCCATGGCAGAAACAGTACCTGTCCACAGTGGAATCGTCACAATGGCAGAAATTCCGTCAACACTGTCTGCCACAATATCAGAATAGAGAACAGTATCAACTCCAGTCTCGTCAATAACATCTTCATATTCATCAGCATCACTGAAAAGCCTTACATAACCCCACTTTGTTTCCTTCTTGCCGCCTGAAATGTAAACCCTGTCCATGAGACAATAATCAAAATACAATTCATGCATGTCAAAATACATGTGAGGGAATTCTGTACGTGCCGTTCCATGAATTGTGAAAGTATTGTCAAGCCGAGCAACGAAACTTAAGTCATTCAAAAAATCAAAGGCACCTGAAAAAGAATGTCCATTATCATTTCCGGGAACAACAAAATCACTGCTTATGTAATTGTACCAGACGCCAACTTCCGTATCCAAATGCCCGTAAAATTTAAGAGGAATAAACAGAGATGAAAAATCCAGCGGTGATTTCTTTTCATCCTGAACTAAGGAAGATGAGTCTTCAACAACAACATCCTGAGAAGACTCAAACATTGAATCAAAATCATCAGTATCCTGAGCACTTGAAAGTGTTCCGGAAAACATTGCGGCAATTACTATGGCAACACCCAGCTTGAAAATTTTCATTTAGCGCTCATCATTTCCAGATATGGCTTTGAGTATACGGAATCCGCAGCCTTTGAAAAGGAAACATTTGAAATTGTTACCTGAGTGCGTTCATACTGTATTTTTCCAGAAATTTTCTTTCCCTTAAGGCCGTCAACAACAACCATTTTTGCAGGAACAGCATATTCGGCAGATCCATTTTTTACAATCTGAAATGACTGAACTCCAGTTGTTCTCAAAACCTGTCCGGACAAACTGTATTCTACCTTCTTTCTGACAAGACCGTCATCCACTGAAACCCAGATATGGACTTCAGGATATTCGGCAGATGAATTCTTTGCCTTGAGAACAAACATTCTGCACTTGTAACTTCCAAGTAAAGCATCAGAAGCAGATGCAATATTGTAGTCTGAATAATACTTCTGGGGTGCAAAATCAGAATTAGTCACATTTGAATTCTGGAATTTATCCTTTGCACTTGAAAAAGTAAATCTCTTGTCAACAGGATCATAAAACCATATCTTGCCATCAAACTGAAGATATCCCTTTCCCTTTTCATGAGCCGGACCTGTAACAAGTATTGTCCATTTTTTTTCTGAATCACGACGATACATTACTGCATCTGTCCTGCGCTCACCTTCGCCAGGAATTTTCTGAACAATTGAATATGTACCCTTAAAATCAGTTCCATAAAATGCAGTCCTATCTTCTGCAAGCTTCAAGAGCTTTTCATCACCAGTTTGAGAAAATGCAAAAGCACAGCTAATCATAAGCACAAAACATGCAAAAATATTTTTTTTCATAAACACCTCATTCAGATACAGCCAACGCCTGTACGGGAGTAACATTAACTGCTTTTTTTATAGAAAACAAAACTGCAGTCACTGTGGTTACAAGAACAAAAACAAAAAGAGCAAGAATCCAGGATGATTTCATTAATGGAACAATACTACCATTATTAAGGAAAATATCAAATGATGGAATAACAGAAAAATCAAACTGACCTATTATTTCAGCAAGAATGATATAAAGGAAGAATCCAAGGAGGGAGCCAAAAACAACAAGTGCCGACGATTCTGTGAGGAGTATCTTGTATATTGAATTGCGTTCCATTCCGATTGCCTTGTAAATACCAATTTCAGTAATTCGCTTCATAACAATTACCCGGTATGTACTTGATATTCCCACAACGACAATAATAACAAGAATCACAACTATTAGAAACGAGACAAGTTTCATGGCATCAATTACTATCTTTAGCTCAGACATATTTGCAGAAAGTGGAATCAATGCATATATCTCAGAATCAAATTTATTACCCAGAAGGTCGTCATAGAACACATATTTGTCAGAAACTGATCCATACATATTAAACAAGGATTCAAGACTTTTAAGATATGACCTGTAATCATCAGAGGAAGCCGTTTTTCCATTCAGATAGATTCCAATTCTGTTGGCATAGTTTCCACTGACTGCATAGGCTTTTCTCAAATCACCTATATAAACATATGTGGTATAAATTCCAAACACGCTTGAGTCCTGAAAAATTCCCATGACCGAAAGCTGAATGGTATTTGTCATTCCAGAATCAGTCTTAAGCATAACAGTAACAGCATCACCGGTTTTTGCTCCGGTTTTATCCGCAACAGCAGAAGAAATAAGAATTCCTCCACCTTCATTCATTCCATCAATTCCACCGGATATAAAATTCATCTGACTGAACAAAGGTTTTTCCAGTTCAAAATCAACGCCCTTTATGACTTTCTGTCTTATTTCCTGTCCATCAAAATACAGTGCTGCATTTCGGCCATCATAATCAAGCCGTGAAAAAACAAGAACATCATCACCAAAAGTTTTTTTTATGCCAGGCAGAAATTCATTTTCATCATCAAATAACAACCTTCCCTTTCCACCGATAAACTGAAAATCACCTCCATAGAAAACCTTCGCCTTCATCTGAAGAGAATCAAGCATTCCATTTACAAGAAAAAGACAAAACAATGAAAAACCAAATCCAACTGAACAAACCAGAAACAGTGAAACATACTGCCTCCATTTTGAAAACAAAGAACGTATGGCAATTTTTGAGTAAAACAATTTCTATTCTCCTTGCATTGCCTGAACAGGATTAATCGAAAGAGCAACCCTCACCGGATAAATCCAGCCAAGAATTCCCAAAACCAAAGAAAAGATCATAGCTTGTCCCATAACCTTCAGGCTTGTCCCTATATATAGAGTACTTGTTCCAAAAAGTTCAACAAGAAAACTGTTTGTAATTGAAACATTGCATCCGGAAATCACCACAGAAAGAACGCTTCCACAAATGCATCCGAGAACACCAGCAACAAAAGTAAGAATCATTGTTTCAAGCATGCACTGACCACAAATGTAAAATCTTGAGGCTCCTTCAGCACGAAGAGTACCAATTTCCTTAGTTCTGTTAAACACATTTATTACCAGAGTATTGTTGATGATGATAAAACCAGCCAGAAGGACAACAATAACTCCAACATTGAATATTTCCCGCATCCAGAATAAATACACAGCATTAGATCCAGCCCCATCACGCCAGGTTTTTGCCTCTGCCTTAATTCCGTTTTGGGAAAACCAGGAATTCAATTCTGAAACACCAGATCTTACAGATTTGTTTTCAGGAATTCTGCAGACAATAAAATTCCACAGACATTCATTATTCTGCTCGATTTCCTCATCAGAAGATTCCTCCGTTATTACAGATCCAATTGAATCTGATGAATCAGAAAACAATGAATCCATGTCAAAGTCATCATCAAGCAGATCTGATTCATTTGAACCAATAGCCTGGCCAGTTTGCCCGGTTTCAAGGTCCATGAGGGATGAAACGGTAACATAATCACAAAGAATCATTTTGTTAAGAATGGAATTCTGAATTGGGTAAGAATAAATTGCCGTAACCCTGGCAGCACGGATTCTTGCAGAAAGACCGGAGGCAACTGAAAACTGAACAACATCACCAACGTCACACCCCAAAAGTCCGGCGTGATATTCTGAAAGCATTATGCCACGCTCATTTTCATTGAAGGCTTCACCCCTTTCAATTTTTATGGATGGCATTAAATCAACATAATCTTTTCCGCTTATTCCAAAAATTGAAACAGGATACCGGACATTTTCAAATTCAACCAGTGCGGTTCCAGAAACCTGAGAAACATATCTGACACCTGGAATTTTTTCTTCAAGCATTTCACATATTTTTCCATGATCTGACAGGACAGGAATTGATGAAAGCTCCCCTGTCATGGGAGTCTCATCACCAAAAAGACTCAAAGAGAAATCTGCCTCAGGACGAATATAAAAATCCCCGGTGAAAGATCTGGTATAATTTTGCTTGAGTCCTTTTTCAGTGCTGTCAAACAAGGAATTTATCAAAACAAGCAAAGTCACCGTAAAAACAATAAACAAAACGATGACATAAGAGCTTTTTCTGGAAATTATATTTCTAAGCGTATAATTGAAAAACATGAATCAATTCTATTTTAAATCATTCAATAATTCAACAATGAAGTTTTTGATTCCAGATTTGAAACCGGCGGAATACCAACCCATAGTTACAACCAGTGCAAAATGTTATAATTCACGATTATGGAACAGACAGAAAATTCAGAAACAATCAACAAAACAAACACTGGAAAGAAACCAAATCCATTTGTTAAGATTCTGCAGATAATTCTTGTTGTCCTGCTTTCACTTTTTGCAGCAATTGGACTATGGATAGCCTTTTCATGCTTCAACAAGGCAAAATCAATCAGTCTTTATCCAAAGAATTACGATGTTTTTGTCCACACAGACTCACTGTATGAAACAGTAAATCCTCTTCTTGACCTGAAGGCAGCAGAAATGGTTTTGGCTGATTCTGAACTAGGTTCTGCACGTCAGACATTCATGGCAATAAAATCATCAGAATTCAGAAACAGCAAGGCAATTCAGAAACTGCTTTCACGGGAAATTAACGCTGCTGTTTATGGCAACGGCAAGGACATGAATTTTATTGCAACTGCTGAACTTGGAATTCTTTCCTCTGCAACAAGACTTGCACCACTTGCAGTACCATTCCTCAATGTACCGGGACTGTCCACAAGGAAGGTTGAAGGTAAAGCCAGAAATGCAATGGTGTTTGATGCAGGTGAAAAGAAAATCTACATCAAGTGCTTCAGAAACCTTGTGTTTGCAACTGATTCAATTGACATTCTGAAAAAAGCCTTTGATAATTACGCTGAAAATGAATATTCAGAAGAAGACAAAAACATCCTGACAGGAAAAGAAGAAGAACCTCTCAAGATTACCTTGAATTCCAGAAAGTTCGCACAGGAATTTCTTCAGGAAAATTCCATGCTTGCATCTGCACATTCAATGCTGGGAGAAGGAACTAAGTCAGTCATAACAGTAAAGATCACGGATGAAAAAATAACAGTTAAGACAAAAATTCCACTCAATCATGAGAAATCAGATTTTGCCATTTCTAAAATATTCGAGGAAACATCAAGAGATTCAAACATTCCTAAATATCTTGGAGAGTCAACACAATACTACACAACACTGAATCTGTGCTCGCTTGAAAAAATCAAGAATGCAGTTTTTGAAGAACTTTCAAAAACACAGGATGTCTATTCAACTTGGGAAACTGCAAACAAAGCCTGCAACACAGTGTTCTCACTTTCACTTGAAGACCTTGTTTTTTCATGGGCAGGTACAGAAATTGGAGTTGCAGGAATTGAAGGCTCAAGTGATCCTGTTTTCATACTCCAAATCAGAGACAAGGGAAAATTCAAGACCAACTTCAATAAATTCACTTCATCAATCCTGATCAAGAATGACACGGGACTGATTCTAAACAACACAAGAATTCCTTATATTGGAATTCCTTCTTTCATTTCCGGAATCCTGAAACTTTTTGGAGTTAATCTTCCAAAGGCATACTACAACATTATTGGAGACTACATTTATTTTTCTCTCTCACCTGTAAACCTTTCAAAAATCAACATGCAGCTGAAAGAAAAAAAGTCAATTCATGAAAATGAATTCTGGGCCATGACAAATTCAGATATTTCTGAATCAAACTCAGTAGCAATGTTTTACAACCTAAAAAGAAGCATTCCATTTTTTATCACAAAAAAATCTCTTGCAGGAAAAATACTTGCACTGTACAACATAGGCCGATGTGAAATGGCAATAAAAGACGACAAGATTCTGATTACCCTTAACGCTGTTTCAGTTCAGGATAACGAAACAAAAATCATTTCCGGATTCCCTGTTTCACTTGAAGGCAAAAACGATTCAACACTACTAAAAAGTTCAGACAACAAGCTGGTATACTGGATTGAAAGAGACACTGTTCTGTGCTCACTGAACACAACAACCCTTAAGGTAAAGCGAACTCCATTTCCTCACAAAATAACTACTGCAATATGTTCTTCAGAAATGGACAACAAGGGACAAATCTGGGCACTCACTGAATACGGAGCCGTATACCTGTTTGACAAAAACCTTGAAATGATTTCAGGATTCCCAATAAGAACAAACATGATTCCAACAAGTCCGTGCGCAGTGTCAAACAACGAACTTACATTTGCAACTGAAGACAAAATAATTTTCATCTCTTCAAATGGAAAAGAAATCACAGAAATCAAAATTGATGATGACATGCCTAATTTCAAGACAGCTCCTGCAATTTCTGGAAAATCAACAATATATTACTCACGGGGTTTTGAAGGAAACATATATACCGTAGATGGCCACAACCTGAAAGATGCAAAGATTACCGTTGATGGAATCGGAAGTTCATCTCCATGCTGCTTAAATTACAACAACACAAGCTACACGGCATTCGTAAACCAGCGGGGTGACATAAGCATTTTCAAGAATGGAATGATGGCTCCAGGATTCCCAAAACAGCTGGATGGTATTTTCAAAAACAGAATCGTAAGTCTTGATGACAGTTTCTATACCATTTCAACGGACGGATACATTCACAAAATATCTGTTGATGGAAAAATCTGTACAATCAAGCTTCCGGATGTTGAAACTTCAGAAGAAGGATTTATTTACGCAGAGACAGATTCAGAAAACAAGGGAATCTATGTGTGCGGAGACAACAACATTCTGTATGGATTCAATACCGACATGGAAGTAATGTCTGCATATCCCATAAATGGACGCGGACAGCCTGCATTCATTGACGTAAATGGTGATAACAAGAAGGACTGTATTGTTCTTTCTCTCGATAAGAAAATTTATGGATGGAACCTGAAATGAAAAAAATCACAGCATTACTTTTTGCAATTTCATTTGCATTTGTTTCCTGTGCCTCGCTGCAAAAGGATATTTCAATTCAAGCAGAAGACACTCAGGATGAAACTTTCTTTGCTCAAATTGAAGAAAATCTTGCTTATGCAGATTCTGCAAGATACTGCGGAGAATCTACAGAAAAACTTGAAAAACGAAAAATCAAGATTTTCAAACTGGCTGATGAAAAACTCAAGACTCCTGTCCTTGATAAAGTTGCCGAAGCAAGGCTGTATGCCATTAAGGGAAGGGCAGCTCTCATAGCCAGGGACACTGAATCTGCAAAGAAGTATTTTGAAAAGGCAAAAGAAAAATCAGAGGCAGACATTCAGCTTCAGGTTCTTTCAAGACGATTCGGAATGACTTCAATCAGCAATGACATTACAGACGATGAAGATGCTCACAAAATCCTTGTACTTGAAGCAGCAATTGAAAACTATGAAAAGAATGAATACAGTGTTTCATGCGGACTTTTTGACCGGGCATTCATGTCACTTTCTCCATTCTATGCAAAAGCCTATGCTCCGTTACGCGAAAATGCATGGAAACTCAAGGATGAAGAAATAAAGGATTCTGACACAAAGGCACTTCTTGTAGCTAGAGAAATCACTATTTCTCAAATGATGGAACTCACACAGAACTCTAATGTGCAGATTTTCAAATACACCGGTGACAAACAGCTGTCTGCAAAAAATCTTTTCAAGACATTTGTAAACCAGGGACTGCTTGACTGTGCATCTGCAGAAGTTGATGTTCAAAAGGAAAGAAAGACCATAAAGCCGACCGACATTGCAACAAGAAAAATATGCTCACGTTTCCTATGGAATCTATACACAGACCAAAATGAAAAGATTAAGAAAACAAAGTATTCTGAAAACTACAGAAACAGGGAAAATGCAAGAAGTCCTATTGAAGATGTAGAAATTTCTGACAAGGACTTTGATGCAATTATGGGATCGGTTGAAAACGAATTAATTGATCTGGTTGACGGGAAAAACTTCAGGGGTGACAGTTCCATGTCAGCAATCGATTTCAACAAAAGCCTGAAAAAACTCACAAAATAATCAAAAAAAAAATGCCGGGTGAAGTCAACCATTTCAACTTTCCCGGCATATTTTATCTGCCAGCTAATATCAATCAATAATTACTTAACAAATTCCTTCTTGAGGAAGTCAAGATCAAGTTCTGGATAGAGAACGTGAGCCTTAAGAAGCTTGTTTACTCTTTCGCGTGCAGCAGCCTTTGTTTCATCGCTGATTACAATCTTTCCCTTTGCAGGCTTTCCTTCCTTTGTAACGCCAGGCTTTGTGTTTTTGAGAACAAAGTCAACGATTGAAGCAACTTCCTTCATGTCTTCTTCATTCATGCCAAGTGTTGTAAGGGCTGGAGTTCCAAGGCGAACACCAGATGTCCACCATGCACCATTTTTGTCGTAAGGAAGGGCATTTGCATTTGCTGTGATGCCGCATTCAAACATGGCAGCTTCAGCCTGCTTACCTGTAAGTCCATAAACTGTAACGTCTGCAAGCATAAGGTGGTTGTCTGTTCCCCCTGTCTGGAGAGGAATGTTGTATGACTTGAGGGCTTCTGCAAGAGCCTGTGCATTCTTTACAACCTGTGCAGCCCATGCTTGATATGATGGAGTATTTGCTTCCTTAAAAGCAATGGCCTTTGCAGCCATAACATGACCGAGAGGACCTCCAAGAACCATTGGACAACCCTTGTTTACGTAGTCCACGTATTCCTTCTTGCACAGGATCATGGCACCGCGAGGACCACGGAGTGTCTTGTGTGTTGTTGTCGTAACGATGTCTGCCCATTTTACCGGGTCATAGTCACCCTGGAAAACCTTACCTGCAACGAGACCTGCAAAATGAGCCATGTCTACCATGAGAACAGCACCGCATTTGTCTGCAATCTGGCGGAATCTCTTGAAGTCAATCTTGCGTGGATATGCAGAAAAACCTGTCAAAAGGATGAGAGGCTTAACTTCCATTGCCTGCTTTTCAATTGCATCGTAGTCAAGGAGTCCTGTCTTTTCATCTACGCCGTATGGATGAGATTCAAACATGCGGGCTGAAACGTTCATCTTGTAACCGTGTGTAAGGTGTCCGCCACATGAATAGTCGAGACCCATGAGTTTCTGGTTTCCGAACTTCTTTCTAAGCATGTCGAACTGTTCTGCAGTAAGGTCGTTGAGTGACTTTACGCCGAGTTCTTCGAGAGTTGGAGTTTCAACTTTTGCAGAAAGGATTGCCCAGTAAGCAACAAGGTTTGTGTCAGCTCCAGAGTGTGGCTGAACATAAGCATAGTCTGCACCAAAGAGTTTTTCTGCTTCACGTGCTGCTGTGTTTTCAACTGCATCAATGTTTACACATCCGCCATAATATCTGTGTTCTGGATATCCTTCTGCATACTTGTCAGTAAGAAGATTTCCCATTGCTGACTGAACAGAAAGTGAACAGTAGTTTTCAGAAGCAACAAGCTTAAGGTGGCTTCTCTGGTTTTCAAGTTCATTTACGATGGAAGCTGCAATATCCGGACCGACTGCTGCAACCTGCTGAAGATTTGCAACATAGGCAGTCATAGCTGCATTTGGCTTTCCGTTACATGAAGACAAATAATTCTCAAGTGGTGTAGGCATATAAAAA
This sequence comes from Treponema sp., assembly GCA_016294035.1. Classification (GTDB taxonomy): domain Bacteria; phylum Spirochaetota; class Spirochaetia; order Treponematales; family Treponemataceae; genus Treponema_D. The sequence goes on from JAEDCT010000009.1 coordinate 77,974, forward strand.
CCTCTGCTATAGTAAATTTTGTGCCAGAAACATTAATATTCCCAGAAACATACTAGAAATACTATCAAAACTATTGGATTGTTTCTATAGAATGGCTTTAAAATCTTTATCAAAAAAAAATGACTGATATTTTCTTTTTTGTTACCAATTATAAAATAGTGCGTTATAATTATTGTAGAGCAGGAAAAAATCCATGCAATACATTACAACTAATACATCATGCATATTATTACCATAACAACGGAGGAATAATTATGAAGAAATCAGTTTTGGCTTTGGCTATTTGTCTGGCAGGTGCAATGACATTTGCACAGTCTATCGCAGTTGGACAGAAAGCAACCATCAATTCTATTGGTGGAAAGAATGCAATGATCACAAAAGTCCAGGAAATTTCAAAGGATAAGGGACTCATTGAAATTTCTGATGCAAACTACACATTCTCTTACTTTGTAAAGAAAGGTGACATGATCACAATTACAGGAACAACATATCTTGTAACAAACATTTCAGACAACGAAGTTTTCCTTCAGGAAATGCAGCCAGCAGTAATCAATGACGGAAAGTAATTTCCACTGGACACAAAAAAGGGATTTCAGAAAAAAATCTGAAATCCCTTTTTTTATGCAATTAAGCCAGTTAAAGTTAAATCAGTTGATTGGTTCAATAGCATCAAGCTTTGGATATTTATTGAAATAATCTTCTGTCATCTTGGCAACAACACCACTCAATGCAATGAGAGAAATGATGTTAGGAATTGCCATGAGGCCGTTTGTAATGTCGGCAATAGTCCAAACTGCATTCAATGAAAGATATGGACCGGCAAATACTGCAAAGATGTAAAGAACGCGGTAAACCATAACAAATTTCATTCTTCCACCTGCAAGGTATTCAAGAGAACGCTCTGCATAGTAGTCCCATCCAAGAATTGTTGTGAAAGCAAAGAATGCAAGACAAATCATAATGAGAACACGAACAAACATTTCAATTGAAGCACTTGATCCAAATACATTCTGGAAGAGCTGAACAAAAGCTGCTGTTGAAAGGTCACCACCAGAAATGCTGAGCTTTCCACATTCTGCTGTAGCCCCCCAGATCTTTCCCCATACTTCACCATCACCACTCATACCTGCAATAATGATTGCAAGACCAGTAATTGTACAAACAAGAATTGTATCAATGAAAGTTCCTGTCATGGAAACAAGGCCCTGAGCAACAGGTTCTTCAACCTTAGCTGCAGATGCTGCAATTGGAGCAGAACCAAGACCAGCCTCGTTACTGAAGATACCACGTGCAATACCCTTCTGCATTGAAATAATCAATGTTCCAACAATACCGCCAGAAATAGCACGGGCACCGAATGCATCACGGAAGATTTCCTGGAATGCTGCTGTAACACTTGAAAGGTTAAACAAGATAACAAAGATTCCAATTACAAGGTAAAGAGCTGCCATGAAAGGAACGATAAATGTTGCAACCCTTGAAATACGCTTGATACCGCCAATAATAACAAGAGCAGCACACAATGTAACGATTGCACCGGCAATAACAACAGACCATGTAACATCATTTCCAAAAATTGTAACTGCAACATTTGCCTTGCCAGGATCGAATACACCCTGAACAGCATTTGTAATACCGTTAATCTGTGTCATTGTACCAATACCAAGGAGTCCTGCCATTGCTGCGAAAACAGCGAAACAAACAGCAAGCCACTTCCACTTCTTTCCCATACCCTTTTCAATTGTAAGGAATGGTCCGCCAAGAACATGTCCGTCAGCTGAAACTTCACGATAATTTACAGCAAGCATACATTCTGCATATTTTGTAGCAATTCCCAGGAATGCAGCAACCCACATCCAGAAAAGAGCGCCTGGTCCACCGGAAGCAACAGCTGTAGCAACACCAACAATGTTTCCTGTACCAATTGTTGCAGAAAGTGCAGTACACAAAGCACCGAAGCTGGAAACTTCACCTTCTTCTCCAGAAGACTTCATCATGATTGACTTGAGGGCACGTCCAAGCTTCTTGAACTGGATTCCCTTTGTTTTCCATGTAAGAAGAATTCCAGTAGCAAGAATAAGAACGATAAGAGCTGGTCCCCAAACAACGTTGTCAATTGAATTCAGGATTGATTCAAAAACTTCCATATTGTTTCTCCTAATTAAAAAAAATAGCCCGCTTCACAAAAGATCTCTTCCATTGTAAAACAGGCGTCATTACCGATAAATCTACTATATAATATTTATAAATTAAAATCAATTATACTCATTTTTCATTGACCCTCAACCGTGAAATCTCCCAGGGTCTGAATTCGCTTTTGCTGTATGAAATCCAGCAGTTTTCCGACTTGCAAAGAGAATTGTGATTTCCTCCGGTAGATCCCTGGAGCATGGTTCGCTTTGTAACACCAAATATTGTTCCGGAATAAACACTTTCAATAACTGTAATTGAATCAAGAATTTCTTCCAGTGTGCAGGCATTTTTTATTTTCAACCTGTCGACATCACAAATCAATCCAATGTGAGCTCCTCTCTTTAAGGCGTTTCGACTTGCCATTTTTCCCGCAGTCTGATTTTCACCCCCATAAGAAATAACATCACCGGGCACAATCATTAAAAATGCCTCGCGGACCTTTTCAAATTTAGTTTCCGAAGGATTGTTTTCAGACTCACTCTTACCTGCCCTGGATGAATAATACGTTTTTAAAGGTACATTATCAGAATCAAACAGATACTGCCAGTCAACAATCAGATCACAGTTTTCTCCAGAACGCGGGAACGTCAAGCCTCGTTTATCTGTTCGTTCAACTGAATCAGGATCATGATTTTTTTCAGCCCTGTCACGAGGCAAAATACTATTAACATTCCAGGCATATTTATTTCCGGCATAGCTTGTTGCACGCTGAACAAATCCAAGGCAGTCAGTACCCGCACTTTTCCCGGCAGGAAACTTAAGTTTTTTCAGAAGGTCGCTTGTTTCTCTTGTATGCATGGAAAAAAAACTCTTTCCCTTGGAATATTCATGAAAACCAAGCCCCGGCACATAGGGAACATAGTCGAGAAAAGAACCATCCTTCCAGTAAAATTTCCACAAATTATCGGGAGCAGAAGTAGATTCCCACACAGACAGATTAAGTATAGTTGTTTTAGAACCATCCATGAAACTTGTTGAATCAATGGGGAAAAGGGCTTTTTCCACGGATGATGAATAATTACTCGAATGATATGGATCATTTAATTTCGAATTGTTTTCGCACTCCCTGGAAAAATGCTGGGCAGTTGCTTTCATCTGGCTAAATAGTTTGTAGTTAAAATCAAAAGGACTGTCCCAAGCCTGAATACCGTTTATGTTGTAATCATAGCTGACTGTATCACACACATTATCCCCATCAGTTCTGTAGGATGAAAACTGCATGAACTCTACAGTCTGACCACCATCACCGCAAGCAAGGCCTCCCATATTGTTTATGTCTGATCTTGAATCAAATTTTTTGTTCCATTCATTATCATTAGAATCCCATGGATGAACTTCATTCCAGTCAATAACATTGTTTCCGGGAAAGGAATCATTGTAATACAAATTTGCACGCCATAGACATTTCTTATCATAATAGGAAAAACTGCAGGACTCATCATTTTTTCTGGTACAGAAAGAACTTAAGTTTCCTTTAGGAATAATTCTCAGTACCAAACAAATTTCATTTCCATAATTGAATTCATCATCATCATCCGGCCATATTAAAAATTTCAAGATTCTCTGTGAATAATCATAATTCTTTCCAACAAACATTGTTCCGTGTGCATTTAGAAACAATTTTATATCATCATTCATTTTTGCCAGATATTCTGACGTCTCTTTCTGGCAATAGTAGGAACCTATTTCATAACGACTGCCATTTACGGTTTCCGCGTATATGGAAATGCTTGTGTCAACCTTGTTTCCCAGTGCAACTCCTGTAAAAGGGTTAACCTTTCCATGATTTTTGTCATATACTTCTATTACTGCCTCTGCCCCTTTCATATATTCTTCCAGGCATTTACCCGTTAATTTCAGATATGGACTCTCAAGACAAAGGTATTCTCCAGTATTTGGAATCCACGGCCACACTTTTTCAAGATTCACTCTCTGCTCCTGTTCGTAAATTCTCTCATAGCAAAGGGATGCATCAATATCATTGAATGAAAAAACATCCCATGACGGGACTTCATATTTTCTGGAAAAATTTTCCTGAACCAGAAGTCTTGCAGGAACATACTCCTTGTATTTTTCAATATTCAAAAGCCTGTCTTTTGAGCACTTTCCAGTTTTTTTGTTCATGTAGACAACTTCAATTCCACCAGGATTGTGAGAATCAATTTTTACAACAATGGCGCAATCATATTCGCCTAAACTCAGTTTTTCCTTTCGCAAGAGAACATCACCCGTCTGAAGAATACTCAGATTCGGCATTGGACAAAATATCTGATCAATAAGTTTTCCATTCAGTTTCAGGGAAGGATCTATATCAATCAATTTCTTTCGATAGTTTTTGCTGACCATGGAATATGAAATAAAATTTTTCGAGTATGATTCAAACACATTTTTAATCTCATCATTAAAACCATATATACTGGAATATGAACCTGTTCTGTAAATCGAGCCGAAAAGAAACCCCAGACTGTCACATCCAGAACTGGAAAATTTACTTAAGTTTCCTCCACTCACAAAGGTACAGAAAGAATTTTTTTTAGAATTATTAGCCATGCTGATTTTCTCACAATAAATTTCACAGGTATCAATTCCACCAGGAACATAGGAAACATGTGACGTAAAATAATCCAAAGCAGACTTTGCCAGCTTGTTTCCCATATCTGCGGTAACAAGAGAATTTCTTTCACACAAATATTTGTTTTTTCCTGAACCGGATCTCAAAACAGAAAACCTTACCGGATAAGAATGCTTCCAGATTCTGGCAATATAATCAGCTACAGCATCATGAGTGGAATACCAGTCATAAGTTTCAAAATAGTTCGATAAACTTTCACGAAGATTTTCCAGCCTGGTTTCTTCATTTTGATTTTTTCTGGAAAGCGCCACAATTCCATGCTGACCGGCAAAGGTAACTCTCAAAAGAAAAAAGCCATTTTCAGTACTCCGACCCAAATCCTCATCAATTGGAAAGCATAGATTTAGTGAAGAATCAGAATTCCAGGAAGATCCGCTGTGAAATGAAACCCCGGAAAAACAGGAGTCATTTAAGGGAACTGGAATCATTTTTTTTGAAAAATCAACGGAACTTCCCAGGCACCATTTTGTTCCACTAAAATAAAAAAATTCATTTGTATTGGTGACAAAAGCACAGGAATCCACGCAGCAGGATTTTCCATTTATTGAAACCTGAAGAATTCTGTGCCTCATGTTCTCAACCCGAGAAACAACACCAACAGAAAGTCCGGAAGATTTGTCCTGGGCAATCCATGATTCCTGGGAAAAGCAGAGGCTCACCAGAAAACAAAAACAAAAGAAAAGAATTAAAGATTTTTTTTGAATGTGCATACAAAATAGTTTTGTCGCAGAAATTCAAAAAGGAAAAAAAAATCCCATCACTTTTTTTAAGCAATGGGATTAATGACCCCGGCGGGAATCGAACTCGCTACCTGTTGCTTAGGAGGCAACCGCTCTATCCATGTGAGCTACGGGATCTGGTATTTTGGCCCCGTAAATGAAAGCCAAAAATATTTATCAGGAAAAATTACTTGTCCTTTGCACGTTCTACAAATTCACCTTCACGTGTATCGATAACAATCTTGTCGTCTGTATTGCAGAACAATGGAACTCGAACTTCAATTCCTGTATCGAGTGTAGCTGGCTTCAAAGACTTTCCAGAAGTATCACCCTTTACACCAGGTTCACAGTAAGTAATTGTGCGAACAACCTGAGTTGGAAGATTGATACCAACTGGCTTTCCTTCATAGTATGTAACCTTAACTTCATAATCATCATCTGGAGAAATGTATCCGGCATTGTCACCAAGGTCATCGCGGCCAAGCATAACATCATCATATGATTCCTGATCCATGAAGTGGAAATCATCACCATCAATATAAGAAAGCTTTACTGTCTTTTCTTCAAGATCAACTTCCTGGAACTTTTCTCCAGCATCAATACCAAGATCCTGTGTGCTTCCTGAAACAATGTTCTTTACGCGAAGATTAACTGTAATTCCCTGGCGTCCACCCTTCTGACCAAGTTTCTTCTGTACGATAAATGGGTTGCCTTCAAACATGAATGCTGAACCAACTTTAATTTCGTTTGTAGAAATCATATCAATATCCTCTAAAAAATAAGAATTTCTTGTATTTTATAGGAATCTCAATAAAAACTCAAGGGAATGAAAATAATCTTTCATAAAATGTTAATTTTTCGCAAGATATTGTATAATTTAAGAATGATAACTTTACTTTCAAGAATATTCATTAAGAACCACGAAAAATATATGGATGAAAAAGTTCGAAGGCACTATGGAATTCTTTGCAGTACCTTTGGCATTTTTCTAAACATATTACTGTTTGTTTCAAAGCTGATTGGGGCAATGGTAACAAAATCTGTCGCCATATTTGCAGATTCCTTCAACAACCTTTCAGATGCCGCATCATCTTTTGTATCCGTGCTGGGATTCAAGCTTGCAGGAAAAAAACCTGATGAAGAACACCCTTTTGGACACGGCCGAATAGAATACATTTCCGGCCTAATCGTTTCCTTTCTCATCCTGCTCATGGGAATTGAACTTTTCAAGACATCCATTGAATCAATCATGAGCCAGAAAAAAATCGAGTATTCCCTGTTTTCAGTAATAATAATGGCAGCATCGGTTCTCATAAAGCTATACATGTACACCTACAATCATTCCATTGCAAAAAAAATAAAATCCCCTTCAATGGAGGCTGTTGCCATAGACAGTTTTTCAGATATGATTTCCACTTCAATCGTAATAATCTCAATTATTGCCGGAAGATTCACGAATTTTCCCCTGGATGGAATCGGAGGACTGATTGTAGCAGTTTTCATTTTCAGAAGCGGAATCAAATCCTGCAAGGAAACCATCGACCCTCTTCTTGGACTTCCACCTGAAAAAGAATTAGTTGAAAAAGTTGAAAAGGAAACACTAAAATATTCTCCCATAGTTGCAATTCATGATCTGGTTGTACATGACTATGGTCCTGGAAGACTCATGATTTCGCTTCACGCAGAAGTTCCCGGAGACAGAAACATATTTGAACTTCATGAAGTAATCGACAAAGCCGAACTTGCACTGGCAAAAAAATTCAACTGCAATGCCGTCATTCACATGGATCCAATCGACACAGGCAACGAAAGACTTGGGCCGCTGAAAAAACTTGCACTGGAAGAAGCCCACAAAATTGATGAGAGATTTACTATTCACGACGTAAGGCTTGTTCCCGGCGAAAAGCAAACCAACCTGATTTTTGACATTGTGCGTCCCCATGACTCAAAGATCAGCGTAAAGGAACTAAAAAGAAAACTGGCACATGCAATCAGGCAAAGGGAATGCGACATCAACTGCGTCATTACAGTTGACTCACCCTATGTCCAGTAAAAAAAGAACCCCGAAAACCGGATTTAAGATCCAGTCTTTGGGGCATATTCAAGTCAATGTTTTTTTATTCTACAGCCTGACTGGAACGTCAAGTTTTCGAAGTTCATCCTTTATGGATCCTACAGTATAATCTCCTGAGTGAACCATACTTGCAATAAGTGCAGCATCAGCCTTTCCTTCCTTAAACACGTCTGCCAGGTGTGCAACAGTTCCGCCACCGCCTGAAGCAATTACAGGAACATCAACAGCCTCACTGATCATTCGTGTCAGGTTCAGTTCATAGCCCTGCCTTGTTCCATCTGCATCAATGGAGTTCAGAACAATTTCACCGGCACCAAGCTTCACTGCCTTTAAAGCCCACTCACGGGCATCAAGTTCCGTTGCAACCCTTCCACCGTTAATGTAAACTCTGTATCCGCTTGGCATATTTTCATCACGGGCGGCATCCATTCCAAGAACAATGCACTGATTACCAAAAACCCTTGCACCCTGAGAAATAAGATCAGGATTCTTAACAGCCTGCGAGTTCAAGCTGATTTTTTCAGCTCCTGCCAGAATCGTTGAGCGGATATCATCCAATGTTCCTATTCCGCCACCAACACAAAATGGAATGAAAACCTGAGAGGCAACACGGGCAATAAGATCAAGAATAGGACCACGGCCTCTTGCACTGGCCATAATGTCGTAGAACACAAGCTCATCTACACCCTGGCGATAGTATTCTGCTGCCATTTCAACAGGATCACCAATATCAACATTATTCTGAAACTTAACGCCCTTTGTTGTTCTTCCGTCCTTTACATCAAGACAAACAATAATTCTTTTCTTTAGCATCTTGCAAAATTCTCCAGTATCTTAAGTCCAGCAGCACCTGACTTTTCCGGATGGAACTGAAACACCGTAATATTATCCTTTGAAATAACTGCAGGAACCTTAATCCCGTAATCAGCATACCCCTTGATTATTGAACTGTCTTCCGGCTGAATGACATAGGAGTGAACAAAATAGAAGTCAGCATTTTCTCCAACTCCATCAAGGAGGGACGAACCACCGTTAATTCTCACAACATTGTTCCAGCCCATGTGGGGAATTTTGATTCGGGAATCCTTTTCAAGCTCATCAAATTTTGACATATGGACAATATTTCCCTTCAGCAGACCAAGACATGGAGTGTCTCCTTCATCTGAATAATCAAAGACAATCTGACTTCCAAGACATATTCCCATGAGAGGCTTTCCACTGGCCGAAAAATTCTTGAGGAAAGAATCAAATCCGGTATTCTTGAGCTGATTCATTGCATAGGCTGCATCTCCAACCCCGGGGAAAATAACCTTGTCTACATTTTCAAGATCCCGCGGATTTTTTGAGAGAATATAAGGAGCCTTCAAAAATTCAAGCGCATGCTCCACACTCGTAATATTACCTGCGTTGTAATCAATAATTCCAATCATGATTGAAAGTCTAGCACAAGAACACCAAAATGTGAACAAATGCAAATCATTGAATTATGGTCCTGGTTCTGATAAAATATGTGCATGAAAAAAATCATAGGATCACTACTGATCTTGATGCTTGCCTGGAATGTTATTTCCTGCAGCAACAAGAAAACTCAGTTTGAAACAATGCAGAATCAGCTTTATTCCATATTGCAGAAAGATGATATTGGAAACGAAACCAGATACGCTGTAATCAACAAGATTGCAAGCAACATGCTTTCTGTGAACGACTACAATTCCCTGGTGATTTTTTTGACTGAATGGGTTGAAAAGCATCCAACCGACTCATTCAATGCCTACTGGCTTTTAATGACGGCATCCGCATATCTTGAAACAAATGCAGAAGAAGTTGCTGAATATTATTTCGAACGAATCATAAACAACTACCCGGACCTTATTATTCAGGGACAGTCCATTCACTTTATCTGTCTTCAGCACCTGATCCAGATTTCAAAAAATTCTGCAAACAGGATTTCTTACTTTAACCAGCTAATTTCCAAATTTTCAAACGACATAAGTATTTGCGAGATTTACTACAGACTTGCCATCGAATATGAAAAGGAAGGAGAATGGACTCAGGCACTTCGATCACTGAAAATGTTCATTGACCAGGATGACGCTTCAACAATCCAGATTGCGGGATATCCAAATGCCTATGTTAGTGCAAGACAGCTCATTGACTTCAACAACTCTTCCAAGGACTGGACATTTGAAAGTCTGGACAATCTTGTTGCGGCAGTAAAAAAAGCGATTTACACATATAATTCAGAAGCTCTAGAAAAATACAAGTCAAAGGTGAACTTTTTTGCAATGACATGGCGTTCTGATGAAACAGACGTTAATGCCCAGGAATCTTTCTCCCTTGCATCTTTCATGAGGGGAAACAGAATCCGATGCAACGACACACTTGATGCCTCATCTTCCCCAACAGAAGCATACTTGAGAACTGTTGGATGGAGTAACTATGTTAATGTCTGGTATCTTTATTTCAGAAAGGTAAATTTTCCTGCAAATCCTGAAATTCACGGAAGATGGGAATGGGCCGGTATTTACTATGGTGAAAAACTTTGATTAGAAGAACCATATTTTTTGCAGTTGTCTTTCTAAAGCTGATTCCATCAATTTCTTTAGCCCAGGAAGCCAAGCCTGAACAGCAGAAGCAAAAACTCTACAAATATGCAGAACCAAAGCGAAAGGATTTTGGGGCCCATGGTGTTTTCAAGGCCAGAACCCTTGAATTCCGAAACCAGTATCTTACAGAAGAAAAAAGGCTCTGGCTTTCTGAAGTTCTTTATGCATCAGCAAACTACAGGCCATACATCATTGCAAAACTTAAAGAACGCAAAATGCCCCTGTATCTTCAATACCTTCCAATTGTTGAATCAAACTACAAGCCCACAGCAGTTTCCAGGTCCGGAGCAACAGGATTATGGCAATTCATGGCAAACAGCATGAGTCCATACCTGAAAAAAAATGACTACTATGACGAGCGACTTGACCCATGGAAAGAAACAGACGCAGCTCTCTCAAAACTTCAGGAAAACTACAAGACATTCAAGGACTGGAATCTTGCGCTGGCAGCATACAATATGGGAGCAGGAGCTGTCAGCAGGATTCTGAAAAAACATCCTGGAAAGGATTTCTGGTACCTGGCTGAAAAGGGATTGCTTTCAAAACAGGCAAGCGACTACGTTCCAAAACTAATTGCCATTTCTGACATAGTTGAAAATGCTGCCTTGTATGGTGCAATTGAAATTGGTGCGGCAAAAATCCTTTCTGAATCTTCACCAACAATAAATTTCAGCTATCTCAAGATAAAGGGATGCATAAAGCTGGAAACTATTTCAAGCAGAACAGGCATTCCCCTCAAAACCCTTCAGTTTCTGAATCCAGCCCTCAAAAAAGGATGCACTCCGCCTAAGGAAACCTACAGTCTCAGGCTTCCATACGGAAAATCAAAAGAAGTAAGCGAAAAACTTAAAAAAACTTCAAAATGAAGTACACCCCTAAAATTGGACAAATAAAGTTCAATTTCAGGAGGTGCATTTTTTTATTTCTAAATACACAGAAGAGTTTAAGATAAAAGTTTTAAATGCATATTTATTAGAAGAAGGAGCAGGAACAATTGTAAACAGCTTTGATTTTTGGAATCACAAAACAATTTGTTAAGCTGTTCAGGAAGAAGCTCACCTGCCATACGAGATTTAATTTTGTTGATAATTTCATTATTCATAAGTATCTCCTGATAAAGATTTATCTATTTATCGGAAGAATACTTTACGTATATGTATTTCCCCCTGCAAATTGGCATTTGTAGGAATAAAGACTAGCGTTTTCAGAATGGGTGAAAACGCTAGATGTGGGATGTGTATGTAATACTATTTTAAAATGAATCTTTGTAAAATTTCTTTTGCCTCCACAAGTTTTATACTTTCAAATGCTTGTTCAGAAAAAGAAATTGACAAATCGTATTCTGCAGATGTTGAATATAAAACAAACAATTCTTTGCAAAGAAGCAAATTATATTCATACACAATATGCGATATTTCGTTTTTTTCAGCCATCTTTAGCAGAAGGCTTTGAATTTCAAGAAGAACGCCAATTTTGTTAACATTTGACATTTCTACAAATCCCTGAAAAAACTCGCTTTCTTGCTCCATCTCCTGCACATCAGAAAAATAATATCTGTTCCCATAACACTTTATATCACATTCTTTTGTTGGCATGAAAACCTTTATTTTTATTTCTTGAATTGTGTTGTCAATGAAAAATATTGTTAAAAGTCCTTCTCTGGAAATTTCAATTTTATTTATGCTTTTTTTTGATTCATTATGATAAAATTCAAAGCCTGGCATTAAAAGTAAATTATAATCTTCATCAAAAAGAATATGTCCAGCTCTCGTATAATATTCTTTTCCTGTTTCAATGGATTTTATTTTAACAAATCCTTTTCCCAAAATTGCAAAGAAATTAGAATTATCTTCGTTTTTAGGAATCCGAAACAAAGAACCTTGACTATAGTCAATTGAATTTGAATTATAATCATAAAGTTTATAGGCAATACAGTCAGAATATTGCAACTGTTCGGTCAAATTATGAAAATAATTAATATCCTGTCCAAATGCAAATGCAAAATTAGACAAAACAACAAGCAAAATAAGATTTTTTTTATTCATTATTGTCATTACTCCTGTTAGTCATCTTTTGTTCTCAAACCGTCAAGATATTTATTTATTGTATCTACCGTTACCTGTGGAGAACCATCATACAGAATTTCAATTCTATCTGTTGATTGCACAGATGTATCATCGCTCTTTGTATCAAGATTTAAGTTTTCTTCATCAATTTTACTCAAAACTACAGCTTCACGAAGAGAGTTAGTTCGTCCGTGATTAGTTTTATCAACTAATTCATCTGATTCTGTAAAAGAAGGCGTGTCTGCGCTCATTTTCTTATCTAGAGATAAGTTTGAATATTCCTTATTTCTATGTTTGTTCAAAGCGTTTCTATCTTTTGAATAAAAAATTGTAAACGAAAAATAAGATTTTCCACCGTTTGGATTTTTCTGTCCTTTGATTTTCACATAGTAAAATAAGTCTTCCCTTCCATCCGGGTCTGTATACTTGATCGGATTGTTTGCAGCGTAGGCATACAAATTACCATATGTTTTACAAAGCTAATAACAGTCTAATTCCTTCAGAAATACTTGTCATAGACGATATAGGTAAAACTGACACATGTTCAACCAATCTTATACTATCTATTACTGTAATTTGAGGGGTAACTGCCACAGAATCTTTCGATAATTTTGAATCCTGTTTTGATAAAAGTACATTGCCGGGAAATTCAGCCAATCTTAAATTTGTTGTAAGAGGAATAACTACGGTTGTGTTCATATCACTTTTATTAAACTCATCTGACTGAACAATCACTGCAGGCCTACGCCATCCAGGTTCACTCCCCAAAGGTTCTCCAAAATCAACCCACCAAATATCACCACGAATCATTTTTTGTTAACTCCCTCACAGAACTTAAAGAAGCTTTTTCCATTGTTTTGAAATCAGAAAATGCATCTGGATTCTTCTGAAGAAATTCATTGATTCTAGCTGTAACTGAAGTATCTTTTTCTTTTGTAGAATAAACGGAAGCTAAATACTGTACATAATGAGTGAGCTCTATAACTGCTGCTTCAGGCAATGAATTAATTGTCTTTTCTAATACATCGTATGGCATTTTTTCACCTCCAATTTACTCTTTTAAATATACTATAACACAATAATTTTGTTTTTTGTAGTCAGATTTTATCCCCCCCTCACATCTGGCATATTTGGCACGAATCATGTTTAGTTTTCTAAAACTACCATTACCCCCATCAATTTCAATTGATGGGAGAAAGGAGATTATATACAAAATAAAGAAAAAATTAAATAATTAATTGAAATATTTTTCAGCTTTTTCTTCAACTTGCTTGATAAATTCTGAATTATTAATTTTGTCTTTTAATAATGATATTTTAGCTTTTAAATCACATTCATCATTAAAGTTCCAATGGATATTTGGATCAAAATTATTTTCCACTATAAAAACTGTTGTAAAATGTACTGAAAATCTATATTTCCCATTTATTAACCCTAAAAACTGAATATCAATAGGAATTGTATATTTCTCCGTTTCTTTTTCAAAACAAATTGAATGTCTTTTTCCTTTTTTTATTTTGCATTTCTTATAGCCAATATTAAAAAAAAAGTCACTGATTTCATTTTGAACGGTTTTATAAAACTCTAATTCCGTCATTATTTTCTCCTATGGTACTACTGGGACAGGTTGTAATGGAGGTATAGGATTCACATTTACAGCTCCACATCCTAAAAATATTGAAAGTACTGAAAGTCCTATACCTAATGCTTTTAATGCTCTATCAAGATTTTCTTGTTTTTGAGTCTTACCACTATCTATTGAATAGAAAATCATACCAGGATGATTTACTTCATCAGTCGTTAATGTAAGATAAGAATTTGGATGATCAGTGTCTAAAAAAAAGGGTATTGATACACCATTAATTTCACTTAAAATTTCAGTTCCCTTAACTGCATCGCCATCTCTCATAATATAATTGGCTAATTGTGAATCACCTTTATTTCCTTTCATATATGAAATAGGTTTTACTTCATAAAACTCTGTTTGACCTTGAGTATTCTGTCTTTCATAATCCACAAAAAAACCACCCTTTTTCTCACCTGATGGATTAGGCAGATATAATTGTGGGTTACCACCATAGTTAGTTGACAAAAAAGTCATGATAGTAGAATGTGCATTCATTCCTCTTATAAAATTTGATTTTACTGGTACCCTTCCATCCGGATCAATGTAGCGTACCGGATTGTTCGCAGCGTAGGCATACAGAACAATATGTAGTGCCTCTCAAGTTTGCAAAATCGAGGATTTAG
>JAEDCT010000047.1 GCA_016294035.1 Treponema sp.
GGATTTTGCAATCCCTTTGGGTAGTGTACACTACCCAAATTTTTAAAGAAAAAATTTGTTGGCTCCCACCTGGTCGGCGCAGACTCCGCTTCGAGCCCTGCTTCTTTCTGACTGGTGTTTGTCTTGAAACAAAAAAAAACTGCTAGCATCACTAGCAAGGTATCTGCTTTACCTGGGGCAGGACTCGCCCTTCGCTCGCAGACTTCCTGTCTGCTCTCTGCGGGCCGGTCTCAGTCTCTTCCGCGCACTTCCTGTGCGCTCTTCCTCGCACCTGCTCGGCGTTCCTTCGACTTCGAGTCCTGATACTATATGACTGATATGGCATTTAAAATAAGAAAAGCTCCAGCGTTTAACTGAAGCTTTTATATTTTAGCTGGGGCAGGACTCGCCCTACAGTCGCAGACTTCCTGTCTGCTCCTTCCGGGCCGGCTGCATTCGCTGACGGCGACTTCCTGTCGCCTTTTCGCCTTTGGCGCGCTCATTTCGCTTCGAGTCCTGATACTATATGACTGATATGGCATTTAAAATACGAAAGCCTTACCAGACGAACTGATAAGGCTTCTTTATTTTAGCTGGGGCAGGACTCGCCCTACAGTCGCAGACTTCCTGTCTGCTCCTTCCGGGCCGGCTGCATTCGCTGACGGCGACTTCCTGTCGCCTTTTCGCCTTTGGCGCGCTCATTTCGCTTCGAGTCCTGATACTATATGACTGATATGGCATTTAAAATACGAAAGCCTTACCAGACGAACTGATAAGGCTTCTTTATTTTAGCTGGGGCAGGACTCGAACCTGCGGCCTCCGGGTTATGAGCCCGACGAGCTGCCAACTGCTCTACCCAGCGTCGTAATTAAGTAGAAATAATATACCTAAAAAACGGTGGGTATGTCAATACTTTGGTTTATTACACTCTTGTTTTTTCTGTTTCCTCGTGCTGCTTTTCCAAAACTTCCATTACATGATCAATCATAGCCTGCTTCTGGTCTTCACAATCAGCTGGAAGGCTGTCCAGGAATTCCTTTCTGTACTTCTTGCATTCAATTACCTTGCTTGCAGTGAAAACAACTTTATCTCTCACGCACAAATCACTGAGCATGTCTTCTTCATGTCCAGGCTGCATCTGCAAAACTGATCCATTAATGCTTACAAAAAGTGCAATATCAAAAAGACGAAGATAACTGTCAATTTCCTTGAGACCACGTTTTGTTTCCGGATGGCCTGGTCTGTATCTTGTTCCTGATGGGAATACCAGAATCACCTGTCCACGCTTCTTGCAGTCATCCATTGCACGCATTGCTGCCATGTTTATTTTTCTTGCCTTCTGTTCTTCTTCTTTTTTCTCTTCTTCTGACTGAGCCTTTTCTGAAGCCTTATCCAAACTTCTTGTAGGATAAATAACTACACGCGAAAAACTTTCTGCAAATGCACGAACTGCTGGATTTGCCTCATTCAACTTCATTCCGGCAACTGCTACAATCTTATCTGCAAATTCTGTGAGCTTTCCATCAGAATTATGTTCAAGCATGTAAATGAATTCTGGAAGATCAGTATTTGAATAATGTTCCAAAAGAAGAAGCCCTGATTTTCCTGACTTAACCTGATTGAAAAAATCCACAAAATTATCCATATTCTTGAAATAACTTGATGGATCAAGATTATCAGAAACCAGCTTGTCGATGAATTCCTTGTTCTTCAAGTTTGCTGGCTGATAAACGTTTGTGCTGTCAATTTTTGCTGCTGCCACAGAATTGGCCAACATTGCCTTGAAATACTCTCCATAAGCTTCACGAATGCTTTTGTTTTCCATATAAATCTTTGTACCCCAAAATTATCATTATCCCAAAATCAATTTCTCGAATTCCAGGACACAAACCAATTTTAAGTCACACATTAGACTGATGTCAATTACTAAATCATCCCGTCATCAATTAATAACCAATGCATAGTTGCTCACAAAAAAATCTATTTATGCTAGTATTTCAATATGAAAAACTTTGCAGCAAAAACACTTGCATTCTTCAAAAAGGAACTCATGCTTTCCGTGGCCCTCATAGCCGCAATCGCATCATTATTCATAACTCCGCCATCAAAAGCTCTCCTCTCATCAATTGACTGGAAAACTCTCGCAACACTTTTCATGCTCCTAAGCACACTTGAAGGCTTCAAAAAAGAAAACATATTTTCACCACTTCTGCGAAAGACAAGCAGACTTGGTTCAATGATTGCGCTCACATTCTTTTTTGTCTTCAGCGTATTCTTCACATCCATGTTCGTAACCAACGATGTTTCTCTGATCATATTCGTTCCATTGACAATAATTTTATTCAGGGCCGGAAACAAGGAAAAATTCATACTGCCTGTTCTGACACTGGAAAACATCGCTGCTATCCGCGGAAGCCTTTTGACTCCATTTGGAAGCCCGCAGAATTTGTTTCTCTTCAGTCAAAGCGGAATCAGTGCACCAGAATTCATGATGATGATGTCTCCACTGTGGATTGCAAGCGCAGTCCTTCTTAGCGGATTCATCATCATTTTATACTGCAGAAACTTAAGGGAAAAAATCGAAATAACCGGAACAGACTTTTGTCCTGAATGGGATTCCTCAAGAAAAGCCAAGCGAACACTCTACTTCATCCTGTTCATTCTCATAATTGCAACAATCGTAAGCCGTACTGTTTACTGGCCATACGTAACTCTTCTCGTTTTTGTGACACTGCTTGTTTTTGACCGCCAGATTCTTCTCCAGACTGACTACGTTCTTTTGCTCACTTTTCTTTGTTTCTTTGTTTTCAGTTCATCAATTTGTCACAATCACAACATTGCAAAATTTCTTTCAGATCATGTCTCAGATCACGAATACATCTGGTCCATCTTGCTCAGTCAGCTGATTTCCAATGTTCCTGCTTCCATTGTTCTCTGGCCTTTCACAAAAAATCTTGTGGGTCTTCTCTACGGACTTGATTCTGCAGGCCTTTGTTCAATCATTGGTTCTCTTGCCAGCGTCATCAACTTGAGAATCTACTCCCGCGAATATCCTGGAAAAAGCATGAAATTCATGTTCGTGTTCACCATAATCAGCCTTGCTTTCTTTGCTCTCGTCGTGGCTCCTCAATATTTTGCCATTCCAGTCGTAAGCAATTGGCTCGGTCTCTAGGATTTTTTTTTCGGGAGTTCCCTTCCTTCCATCGCAAGGCTCAGTCAGTCAGGTCGGGCTTTGCGTGGCTTGGTACCCGCGGTCCTTCGGACTTGCTGCGCTACCACTCCAATCCCTAACTCAAAAAAACACCCGGTATTATCCTTAATCGAGAATATCCCTTCATGGACAGACAATTACTTAACTATAAAAATACTTCCAGTCAGTCATCGAATGACAAAACCGCTAGCTAGCGTCGCTACACGCGCAAGCCGGCATGGAAACTATCATTCCGTCTTGCGAGTGTTTTTGCCATCCGATGCCTTCCTTCCCGTATTTTTATATAATTCTTTCCACTGTCCGTGAGGGGGATATTCCCGTTCTTAATTATTTATATTTATTTTCTTACACTTGATTTCTGGTTTTCCCATTCTGTAATTGATTTCCAATTACTCTTATCAAATATGTTTTCTGAAACATGCCAGGCATTTGACATGTCCAGATTGAACTGATACTTGCCCCTGTAATTTTCTGCATTCCAGTCAACACACCTAAATATATTTATGCCATCTGATTTATCCTGCACAAATTTTTTGTGAGTAAACGGATTCTCATCAGAAACATTTAATCCCTCTTTTGCAAAAAACAACGTATCTGCATTTGTCATGAATTCAAGGTCTTCCTTTATTGTCTCATTTGAATCAAAATCCTTTACCATAAACAAAGGATTAAAACCAATCAATCTTGAATCATATGGCGGAACTTCAAACCACCTTCCATGATCTGAAACAATAATGATTCTTGTATTGTCGTAGCATTCATTTTTTCTCAGATAATCAAGCCACTTTCCAATCTGCTTTAAGACAGCAATGTTTGCCTGATAATGCAGCAATGCTATGTCAGACGATTGGTCTTTCGATAGAGTCTCAAAATCATCATTTAATTTTACATACACCTCATGGGTCGCCTCATTTTCCAGAAATGTGAACGTATTTTCTTCTGAATCAAACGCTGTCATATCTGGGAGATAATACAGATTTGAAAGCTGAGAAAAGAAACTTCTGGCTTCAGGAGGAAATCCTGACAATGATATCCAGTTATATCTGAAATTCTGAAATGAAGATCTCAAAACTGGATAAATAGATTCCATAACACAGAAATTAAATAGTTCCTTTCTGCAGATCATATCTATAGGAACCGAAAGCAGACTTTTGTTTTCAACATATAAATCATAATATATCCCCTCAACTTCACTGACATTGATTTCAGGATACTTTCGCAGGTTCTCAAGATCACCACTATATCTATAATTAGGCAATGGTGGATCAGTAACCGTGACTTCAAATCCTGCATCTGCAAATATTTTTGGCATTACAAGTATTGATTCATTATGCTTATCACTAAGTAATTCAGAGCTACGGGAATTCATGTTCTCCTGTACATATTCATATCCACCAAGCATAGGAGGCGATCCCTCTATTGTCGAATTTGAAAAACTTAATGTATTCGGATAATGGACAAAACCATCAAACTGCTTTTTTATTTCCGGATATTCATCAAATATTTGTTTCGCAAACACACCGATTGCTCGATCAAGAAATACAACAACAACATTTTTATGTTCCCTTGAAAGATGATATACAGGTTCTATATGATTTTTACCAGCAACAAATGTATTGTTTTCTCTACCTTTTCTAAAAAGCTGAAATTCTTCACTGATATGTTTTGTCTTGATAGTGCCAATCAAAATCTCTCCAAGACAAAGTGATACTGAAACAAACACTATTGTTATCTGCTGATGTTTCATTTTCAAAAACAAAATCAGAGCCAAAATTGCAATGAAGAATACAACAGGAACCAAGCTGTACATTATCGATGAGGGAAACGTAGTTGAATCAACATGAAAAGTAATTTCCAGATTCCCATAGTCAAAATTAAACAGGAATGCATTCGCAATGGCACAAAGAAAAACTACAAACAAAAGACAAGGCATTATGCTCTTTACATTTTTTCCAAACATCTTATAGATGACAATCGGCCAGAACACAAACATTCCGGCAAAAATCCAGAAATTCGACCATATATAGGATAGTGGGTTTTCAGTTCCACCTAGGAAAGAAAACTCAATCGGGCTTGTTGCAATGATACTTGAAGGAAGAACAAATCCGCACAGTAGAGCCGTTCCTAATCCGGAAAATATGAGCAATAAAAGATTTCCCGCCTCATTAAACTCAAGAATTCCTTTTGATGAAACAAAATCTGAAATCTTTCTCTTCCAGAAAGGAATTGATGCAATGACAACTGAAAATGCAAGAAGCATTGCCTTTTTCTTGATTGATCCGTTTTTTGTAAAAAAGTAAATTGAACAAGCCAGCAGAATGGCACTTATTACAATATGAAAAATTTTTCCCGGATGCTTCGTTTTCATGACAATATTCTTTGCAAGAGAAAAAATATTATTCAGAATCCAATAAATAACCAGCCCGCTGGGAGAATTATACAAAAGAACAAAAAATACTGAAGCCACACCATAAAGCTGAACCTTTTCCCTGACAGGAGCTTCTTTTGCATAGATTGCCCCCGACACCAGATTAATTATTGTCATCAGTATCGGAAGTATATGAATGGGAAATCCTGCAATTGAGAAAAACGTATCCGGTGCACCCAGATCATCAAAAAACCACCAGGACGCACCCTTCAAAATCTCATTATAACTCAGGTAGTGGTATGCAGCAATAAAGAATGGAATTTCTATCATAATGGAAAGGGAACTTCTCAATGAATAAACTGGATGATAGTTATTCTGCCTGTAATATGTTGCAAGTATCATGAACCGCTCATCGGCCGTGAATACCTGCTTTATTCTTTTTGTCATACCCTCAAGGGATTTTGCAATTTTTCTTTCTTTTTCCTGCAAGGATTCTGCAATATTGTAAAGAGGTAATGCCAGAAAATTTATTGCAAGGCTTACACCGATCACAGCTCCAATAACGCCCACTCCCGGTATCTTGTTGATAATGAATGTAAATACCCATTCTACAATTGTTTCAATTGGAGCAATGACTAGATTGTAAAGCATAAAATACCCCTAAAATAAAAAAACAGTACTCCCTTACGGAAATACTGTCTAACTGTTTCAAATCTATATATTGAGATATAAGCAGTGCTATTGGTGAATTGGTGAATTGGTGAATTGGTGAATTGGTGAATTGGTGAATTGGTG
>JAEDCT010000010.1 GCA_016294035.1 Treponema sp.
AACACGAAGGATGCCTTGAAAAAGTTGTAAAAAATATATAATGCGGAAGCCCTGGTGTTTGTTTTCAATATGTTTTCAATATATTGCGGTTCTCGATTTTTATGTGAATTTGTTGTAAATTGTAAGCATGGTTACTAAGGGCAGGAAAAAAAGATCATCTGGGAAAAAAAAGTTTTCGATTAAGAAAGCAAAGGTAAAGTTAGATTCAAGAAATGTTCTGTTTCTTCTGGCTTTAATTGTTTTCTTGTGTGCTGTGTTTGTGTCTTTATCTCTTGCATTCGGAAAGAAAAAATATCCGGATGTTGTTTCAGATTCAGTTGTTGCAGAAACTCCTGAAACCAGACCGTCTGATGAGTCAGTTCAGGAAAAGCCTGTGGAAAAGCCTTCGAAGCCAAAACCAGAAAAAAAGCCTCAGAAAAATACTTCAGAAACTGGAACTTCTCAGAAAAATCCTCAGGCTGTTGAGCCAGAGAAAAAAAATACCAGGCCAGAAAATTCAGTTGAACAAAAAAATCAGGACCAGGCAAAAACTGAGCCTAAGCCAAAGCCGGTTGAAGAAAAAATTGAGGAAAAAAAACCAGAAAAAAAACCGGTTCCAGTTGCAAAATTTCAAATTCCTCAGGCAGTCCGAGGTGCAAAAATTGCATTTGTAATTGATGATGCTGGTTTGAATGTAACCAATCTGAAAAAATATACTGGATTGAATTTCCCCCTGACTGTTGCCGTTCTTCCGAAACTGTCCCATACGAAAGAATGTGCCCGGGAAATCAGGGCAAGCGGAAAGGAACTTATTCTTCATCAGCCAATGCAGGCCATGAATTTGGAAATGAATCCAGGTGAGGGTGCAATCAAACCGGACATGTCTTTGAGTGACATATATGCTCAGGTTTTGCGAAATGTTGCAGAACTTGGCGGTGGAGTAAAGGGAATCAATAACCATGAAGGCTCCCTGATTTCTGCTGATTCAATGAAAATTGGTGCAGTTCTTGATGCTGTTTCTGATTCTGGAATTTATTTTCTTGATTCAAGAACAACAGCACAGACTCAGGCTCCACAGGCTGCACTTGAAAGAGGAATGGATATTTACGAGCGTGATGTTTTTATTGATGATGTAATAAATCGTGATGAAATGATTAAGCAGATTTATCGCGGAATTGGAATTGCAAATAAAAAGGGCAGGTGCATCATGATTGGTCACGTGGACAAGTCTGTAAAGATTCTTCCTGACTTGCTTAGGGAAATGTATCCGGAACTTGTTGCAAAGGGGTATAAGATTACTACTCCATCCGGCTTGTAATGAATGTAAAAAAGAGCTTGAGGCTTTATTTAACTTCAAGCTCTTTATTTGAATTGAATTTCAATATTTTATTTGGTCTTCATTGTGAATACGCCGTCCCAAATTGCCGGGAGTCCGTTGTCAATAAAGTTCCTGCATCTGTTTATGAAAACATTTGATGACAAATCCTGTGAGTAGCACTTAGCTGCCTGCTCAAAATATTTAAGGGCTTTTTTAATGTCCTCAATATCCTTTTTTTCCTGGGGATTTTCCATTCCCTTAAGATAGTGCATGATTCCTTCATTGAAGATTTCTGCGGCTTCAATCTGTTCCTTTGGCATTTCGCTTCTTAGTCCCAGAATGTTGTGAATCTGAACAGGCTTGTTAACGTTGATTACCTTTACGCAGTCAAATTTTCTTGCAATGAGTAGCCCGGAGTTTGATCCTGAATCTGCTTCTTTCCATGTCGCGTCAGAACACATGATCCAGGAACCGTATTCCTTGTTTGTGCCTTCAAGACGGCTTGCAAGGTTTACGGCATTTCCCATTACTGTGTAGTTCATCTTGTCTGAAGTTCCCATGTTTCCTACGGCCATGTATCCGGTGTTGATTCCGACTCTGGAGTGAAGATAGAAAGGTTCACCAGTCATTTTGTTTAATGGAAGCTTGTCTTTGTTTTCCTCGTTGTATCTTGCTTCTGCCTGTAGCATTCTGATTCCGGCAACACATGAGTGGAATGCGTGCTCACTGTCATCCAGCGGTGCATTGAAGAAGGAAACAATTTCATCACCAACGAATTTATCTACGGTTCCCTTTTGTTCCATGATTGCTTTTGTGAGGTATCCAAGATAGTCAGAAAGAATTTTCTGAAGTTCAACAGCACCTTGTTCTTCTCCTACTGCATTGTTGAGTGTTTCTGTGAATCCTGAAAATGTCTTTACGTCAGAGAAAAGAGCTGTCATGAATTTGTTCTGTGCACCGAGTTCTGCAAGTTCTGGGTTTTTCTGCATTTCCTTGACAACTTCCGGAGAAACATAGGCACCGAATTTTGTCTGGAGAAATTTCTTGTCCTTTTCCAGTGAGACAAAACTGAAGATGGCCTGAGAAGCATAGCAGGAAATCACGAATAGGGAAGGAATCACAGGTGGAATGAAAATCCTGAAGAAAATCATTAGCACGGCAAGAACTGAAACTGGAATTATGATGTAGGCAATTCCGATTGTGTTCTTTTTTGCCGGTGACATATTTCTTGTAATCAGTGTAATGACTAAGACAAGAACAAATGCAGCTGCCAGTCCGTAGAAAGAAGATTTCTCGGCAATAAAGCTTTTTTGCAAGATTGTATTTATGACATTGGCGTGAGTTCCAAGATTTGCGTATCGCTTTTCGAATGGAGTTGCTCCAAGATCAGTAGAAGCCGTTGCAGAGTTTCCAATAAGACAGAACTTGCCGTTGAAAATTTCCTTCAGAATTTCAACATCATCCATGTAACCATTTACATATTTCACGAAATCAGTTGCTTCAGGAATGGACTGAATGTTCTGAATGTCATTGAGAGAGTCTGCAAATTCCTTCATTGTCTGAAAGTAAGTGCTTCTCATGTTAAAGTAGTTTGAATAGTCTTCGCTGGAAATTCCTCCGCGGATTGCTTCACCTTCATCTGTGAATCCGCGGCATTTCAGGAGAAGCTTGTTTTTTTCTCCAAGAATTTTTTCATATTCAGTAAGGAAATATGCTGCCGATCTAATGTAGTCAATGTCATCAACTGAAAGTGTGGTAAGGTTTGCATTGATCATCTTTTCAATTGATTCCTGTAAAAGCTGTTCAGCCTGGTCAATATTGTAAATCCTGAAAATCGGAACGTGATTGAATGTTTCGGTGTAATAATTGTGAAGCCAGTTGATGATCATTCTTCCGTGCTGGTCAAGAGGAATTGAAATGTCTTCTCGTTCAGTTTTGCCGGGAAGAAGAGCTCCCTTCATAATCAGTTTTTGTTTTTTTACTTCGATTGACTGAACATCAAGCTTGTCGCACAGTGGAGAAAAAGCCAGCTGAAGTGCATATTTCCCGTCGTGATAGTTCAAAAGTTCAACGCGTCGACGAATACCATCCTTGTCAACAACAACGTTTGTGAAACCAATTCCCTTTGCCCTCGTGATGATTCTGTGAAGGGCAGGAACAAAGTCCAGCTGAACGTCAATTCCTTCTTCCGATGCAGAAAAAATATTTGTTGCCTGAGTGTAGTTGTTCGGATCAGAAACGTAATCCTTGAGGAATCTGTTTTGAACATATGCAATTTCATCTTCAGATCTTTTGATGGAAATGTCGCGTGTTGAAACTGTGAGAAATGAATTTCCAAAGAACTGAATTGCCCTTGCAAAGTAATCGTCATTATCCTTGTTGAAACCGCTTGTTACTTCCTTGTGCATTTCAGAAAGGCATTCATCGATTCCCTGCATGTAAGTTTCTGCATAGTCAATGGCCTTTGAGGGATCAATTGTTCCGTTTGCAATTGATGATGCGTAGTCGAAGATGATTTCATTGATGTTTTCCTCTCCCCTTGTGAAAGATTCCTGTGTTATGAGGTTGAGTTTGTCGTCAACGGCTTTTACGGAAGGTGAGAGGTATTCAATATCAAAAACAGCTCTGTCTGCTCCAAATTCCTTGAGTCTGATCAGAACATCGGCAAGAATGTCACGTTTCCATGGCCACTCACCAATTTTTGTAATTGATTCGTCGTTAATGTCCAGAATGAGAATTGACTCGTCGGTTTCTGGTTCCTTTGTAAGTCCAAGCATTATGTCATAGAATCGGTAGTTGATTTTCTGAAACAAATTGAAAGCAATGCAGGCACTGAAAATTCCGCCAAGAAGCAGAACAATCAGTATGTTTGAACTTTTTCTTAATTTTTCAGTAAATGTGCTTTTCATAAAATTAAGTGTAAATTATAATATTGAATAATGGAAGAGTTTGATTTTCATTAAATTAAATTTGTATTTTGGGCTGATTGATTATCTGATTCTTAATCAATACAGATGCCCTTGGAACCACGGAGAGTATTCAAATGAAAAAATTATTTGTTCTGGTTGCGTTGCTTTCCAGTTTTGCTGGAATGTGTTTTGGACAGTCAGCTGAAAAAGTTTCTGAAATGCTGGAAAAAAAAGAAACTACACTGGGAGACTTGTCATATTTTTCTGCAGTGTCACAGGAACTTGCAAAGGAAAAAATTTCGTCCGAAGAATGTTTTAAAATCTTAAAGGACAAGGGATTTTTTTCTGAATCCCAGAAAGCCAGTGATGCTGCAACTATTGGTGATGTGGCTTTTGTTTGTTCAAAGACATTCGGAATTGAAGAAAGCCTAATGTATAAAATTTTTAAAAACAAAAGATATGCTTACAGACAGATTAAGGCACTGGGAATGCTGAGTTCTTCTTCCCAGGAATCGGATTGTGCAAGTGGAAATGATATTCTTGCCTTGTTTTCTGAATGCATTGAAAAAGGTGGAAACTAATGAAGAAAATGGCGAAAAATGTTTTATGTGCTGTGTCAATGGTTTTAATGGCATCAGTATTGAATGCTGTTGATTTTGGTGCAGTGGTTTCCGATTCAACAAAATTCAATTTCAACGGAGCAGACAGTGATGCGGCTCTTGAGCAGAAAGAAATGTTTATTCCTTCTGTAAAAGCATCTCTTAACGAAGACGGATCGGTTTATTTTGCGGCAGAAGCATATTTTGAGCACAAACTTGATGCAACATTCGATTCTGAGACTGAAACAGACAACAGCATTATTGTGGACCTGAATCTTTTTAAGGCCGGTGGTGCAATTGATGCCGGTTCTGGAAAAATTGTGTTCTCGCTTGGTCGTTTTTTCATGGCTGATTCAACGGGATTTGTTTTGTGTCAGCCCCTTGATGCAGCATCAGTTTCCTATGGTTTAAAAAAGTTTGAGGTTTCTGCATTCGGCGGATATACTGGATTGCTGAACTCTAAGAATGTTTCAATTCTGGACAGCTATGGCAGTGTCTATGAAGGATCTGATGATTATTATGCTTTTGCCATGGGATATGGTGCATTTGGTGTTGCAGTAACATTTCCATATCTTTTTGCAAACCAGACAGTTGGACTTGAGGGCCTTGGATTCATTCCTCTTGAAGGACCAAGTGATACAGATGCCGACAACAGCCGATTCTACGGAACCATGTTAGTTAATGGACCATTGACATCTTCTTTGTTCTACAGTCTTAATTCTACTCTGGGATTCAATGATGGTGACATGTCGAACCTTACTTCACTTCGCATAAACTATTATTCTGATTACAAGAATCTTTCTTTTGGAGCCGGTGCAGTTTATGCGTCAAATGACTCTGGATCACTGAAGCCATTTGTAGGTTTCACAAAGATGACTGCATGTGAATCAATGGAAGAACCTGTTTATTCATCAGTTGTAAAGGCATCAGTCAGCGGATCAATCAAGCCAATGGATAATTTTCTTTTATCGTGTGGCCTTGATATGGTAATGTGCGCACCGGAAGATTCATTTGAATACAATGGAACCCAGATTGGTGTCAGCGCAGTTTATCAGCCATTTACAGATTTGTCTCTTGAGTTGACCGGAATGACATATCTGGCAGATGATGAAAACAATAGAAAATCTTCAGTTGCTTTTACTGCATCACTTGCATTCTAATGAGAAAGGAGAACTAGAACTATGAAAAAGATGAAAAGATTTTTTGCTTTATGTGCTGTTTCTTTTGCTGCAGTTTCAGTATTTGCTGCAGGTGCAAAGGTTGTTTCGGTAACTGGAAAGGCAGAGATTCAGGAAGGCAGCATTTGGGCTCCATTGTCAGTTGGAGATACAATTGATAAGGGAACTGTCATTTCAACTGGATTCAAATCTTCTGTTGTGGTTTCCTTCAATCAGTCTAAGTTTACTCTCGGACCTTTGACCAGAATTACAATTGATGAGCTTATTTCATCAGAAACAAAGGATAATACGGAACTTTATATTTCCTGTGGCTCAATTTCTGCTTCAGTTAACAAGGAAGGTGGAAAGGCTGTCGGATTCAAGGTGCGATCGCCGGTAGCAACTGCTAGTGTTCGTGGAACGGAATTCAAGATGACTTCACGCGGCAAACTTTCTGTTTCTTCCGGCTTAGTTGGTTTTGGCCCAAAGGAATCAAGACCGTCAGGCAAGGCATCTCCAGTTGCTGAAGAAAGAAAAGATTCCCAGGAACAGACGCCAAAGTCAACAGTGTTTACATCTGCATCTGATGTTGGAAATGATGGGTCAACTCCTGTTTTTGCCGGCCAGACAAGTAAGACAGATTTAGTGACTGGAAAGCAGTCAAGCCCGGCAGCAGAAAAAGCCATGTCTTCGAGAGTTTCTTCTGATGGTGTTTCGACTCTGGCACAGAAAGAGGCAGTTACAACAACTTCTGGTTCATTTGCATCAATTGATACTAAAAGACAGTCATCTGCACCTAAGGGTGGATTTTCTCTTACAATAAAGTTTGCTGATTAAGGCGGAAGCAATAGAATGATAGTTTTGGGAATTGAAAGTTCATGTGATGAGACAGCATGTGCTATTGTTGAAGATGGCACTAAGATAATCAGCAATGTGGTTGCGACGCAAATTCCCTTTCACCAGATTTATAAGGGTGTAGTTCCAGAAATTGCAAGCCGTAAGCATGCAGAATGGATTCTCCCGGTAGTCAGGCAGGCTTTGAATGAAGCCGGAATGAAGCTTGAGGATGTGGATGCCATAGCTGCAACAAATCGTCCTGGGCTTATGGGATCTCTTCTTATTGGACTCACATTTGGAAAGACTCTTGCCTGGTCGGTGAACAAGCCTTTCATAGCAGTAAATCACATGCTTGGCCACATGTATGCGGCTCACCTTCAGAACGAAATTTCATATCCGTATCTGGGACTTCTGGTTTCGGGAGGACACAGTATTATTGCCAGGGTAAATTCTTTTGATGATCTTGAAGTACTTGGAACAACAATTGATGACAGCGTTGGTGAGGCTTTTGATAAGGTTTCCAAGTTCTATAACCTGGGATATCCGGGGGGAGTGATTATTGATCAGCTTTCACAAAAGGGTAATCCAAAAGCATTCTCATTCCCGGTTCCAAAGCTAGATAAGGGTGATCACAGATATGATGTTTCCTTCAGTGGACTAAAGACAGCCGTAATCCATCAGGCTGACTCATTTCTGAATAAGGGATTCGAGAATACTGTTGAAAATCTTGCGGCTTCTTTCCAGGAAACTGCATGCAAGACTTTGATTTCAAGACTGCTTCGTGCTGTCGAAGACACAGGATTAACTACAGTTGTTGCCGGAGGTGGAGTTGCTGCTAATTCCAGATTAAGGGCAATGCTGGCTGAACACTCAGAATTGAACTGCATTTTTCCGCCGTTGAAATTTTGCGGTGACAATGGTGCCATGATTGCAGGTGTCGCATATCATTTCTTGAAGCGGGGAGAAACAAGTCCTTTGAATACAACAGCCTGTGCACGTATCCCTCAGTTCAAGAGAGGCCTTGCAAACCTCGAAGCATTTGGCCGCCGATAGTAATTTATATTTTAGTTAGAATGATGCAGCTGTTGTGTCCTCCGAATCCAAGGGATGCACTGGCTGCATATTTTATTTCCTTCTTGATTCCCGTGTTTGGAGTGTAATTAAGATCACATCCACCCTCAATATCAGGATTGTCCAGATTAATTGTTGGTGGAATGAATCCATCGCGCAATGCAAGGGCACAGAACATTGCTTCAAATGCACCTGCAGCTCCAATCAAATGTCCGGTCATGCTTTTTGTCGATGAAATGTTGATTCTATCTGAATGGTCACCAAGAACAGATTTAAGCATTCTTGTTTCACTCAGATCATTTATTGATGTTGAAGTACCATGTGCATTGTAATACTCCAGTTTATCGGGTGAAATTCCTGCATCATCAATTGCTTCCCTTAACGCAAGGCCTGCTCCAGATCCATCGGCAAGAGGCGTTGTGATATGATTTGCGTCGGATGATGATCCATAGCCGGAGATTTCTGCATAGATTCTGGCACCTCGTTTTAAGGCATGATCCAACTCTTCCAGGACAAGTACACATGCACCTTCTGAGGCAACAAAACCGCAGCGATCCCTGTCAAATGGGCGGGATGCCTTTTCAGGGCTGTCATTGAATTTTGTACTCAGTGCCTGTAGCTGTCCATAGCTTCCGATTGCAAATTCCGTGATCGTAGATTCTGTTCCACCGGAAATGCACATGTCGATTCTTCCTGATCTGATCATGTCTGTGGCGATACCGATGGCATCTGTTCCTGATGCGCATGCCGTATTGATTGTCCAGCACTTGTTTTTTATGCCAAAGTATATGCTTACATTTGCCGCAGCTTCATTTGAAATCATGAGAGGCGTGGTGAATGTTGGAATCCGTTGTGGGCCAAATTCCGGATCAAGGAATTTTTTGTAGCCGTCATCAAGTGCATCAAGTCCACCAAGGCAGTTTCCGGATATTACAGCAATTTTTTCATTTGAAATATTTTCTCTTGTGAATCCAGAATCATTCACTGCCTGAATCGAAGCTGCCAGAAGAAATTGCGTGAAACGAGCCATTTTTCGAAGAGATTTTTTTTCGATGCCGAAAGTTGTTGCATCAAAGTTTTTGACTTGCCCTGCAATCTTGCAGTCTATGTTCTTAGGGTCGAATGCTGTAATGGCTGATATACCACTAACACCATTGCAGATGTTTTTCCATGCTTCTTCAACAGAATTCCCAACCGGAGAAATACATCCCAGACCGGTAATAACGACTCGTCTTCTTTCCATAAAATCCAAAAATTATCGAACCTTGAAGAAAATGCCAAGTATCACCACTGTAATCAAAAGCTGCATGATAAGAAATTTGATTACAACCTGAGTTGGAGACCATCCAAGATTTTTTCTCATGTGATCATGAAGTGGGAATCTTGTATTTTCAAAAATCGAAATATGAAGGAATCTCTTTAGTGCAACTTTTACAAGACCAACTCCTCCATTAATTGAAATAATTGTTGATGTTGCAAAAATCATGAATGGGTTTCCGGAAATCATTACGCAGACACCAATAAAAAATCCCAGTGCACGTGATCCGGCATCGCCCATTAGAACTGAGCTTGGAAATGCATTGTGCCACAAATAACCCATGAGTACTCCGGCAAGACAGAAACATAATACTGCCCATGAAGCACCATCCTGCAGATGTGGAACAAGAAGGTATTTTGAAATATCAACATTGCCAAGAATAAGATAGAAAACTGCTCCCAGGGTAATGAGAGCTGCAACTACAAGTGTGGAACTGAGTCCATCGACACCATCAGTGCAGTTTGTTGTATTTACGGAAAGCCAGAGCATTATTACTGTTGCCGAAATGAAAATCCATGGTGAAACATAGATTGGGTGTGTGAAGAATGGAATCCAGAAGTAAAGCTTTCCGTCTGGAGAAATATCTGAAAGATACTTGTACATGAGAAGTGATGCTGCAACTGCAATGACTAAATCAAGAAATGCCTTGATGTATTCGCCCCATCCATTAGTGCTTCTGTCATCAAGATAGCCGGTGAGCATCATTAGCCATGTGAGTATTATTATTCCAACCTGGAGATAATCAAATGGTGTGAAAATAAGAGCAAGGATTGAAAATATTGTTATGAATACAACTCCGGATCCTGTTGGCTTGCCTTTGGAAACTTCCTTTGAAAGGGTGAATTCGCGGCCTCTGTCACTTGGAAGGAGAGTGTAGAATTTTGGAAGAAGTACTCTTGTAATAAAGAAACCAATGTAAAGAGAAAGTCCAATGAGAATTGCGTGAGATTGAAGAAGTCGTGCAGGGCCCCAGTAATTTTTTAGCCAAGATCCAAAATAGAATAACAAAATAAAGCCTCTATAAATTAGTGTATGGCCAAATGGTAGCATAAAAGGATTTATTCCGCAACAATTCACCGGTTAAGCCAGAGTCCTAGCATTTTTTCAGTTTTCCGGAAGCAAGATCAATTTCTGCCTGAATCTTGATTTGTCTGTGGTTTTTCTTTCCTGTGGATGTTCGCGGGATGGAATCAACAAAGGCATAATAACGGGGATGCTTGTACCGTGAAAGAAGTTTGGAATTTTTGCAGAAATCGGAAATTTCATTGATGGAAAGTGAATTGTCCTTACGAACAATGTATGCGGCTACAGCCTGGCCTCGAACTTTGTCTGGAACAGAAGTTACAATGCATTCTGCGACTTTTGGATTAGTCTCAATGGCATCTTCAATTTGAACCGGAAAAATGTTTTCTCCGGAAACAATCATCATGTCATCAATTCTGCCTTTTACCGTTATGAAAGAATCTTTGTCCCATGTGCCGATGTCTCCAGTGTAAAGCCAGCCATTGTGGATTTTTTTTCTTGATTCCCTGTGATTCCTGAAATATCTTGTGCAGGCTTTTAGGGGTGACCGGATTATTATTTCGCCTTCCGAAACATTGTCTTTTGGAACAGTGTTGTCTGGTGATGCCGGGAATTTTTTACCGGTGTATATAATTCTAACTTCATCAAATTTTGTTGCCCTTCCTGATGATCCGGCGTGTTCCTGAATGTCACCGGGAAACAGGATTGTGTTCCAGAATGATTCAGTTGTTCCATATCCGTTGAAAATATTGTGTGTTATGTTTTCTGAGCAGAACAAACAGTCTTGGCGGGAAAGTGCTGATCCCATTGTCACAAGTCCTTTCAGGGATGAAAGATTTTTTTTGTTAAGTTTCTGCTGCTTTGAAATTATCTTTGCATTTGCCGGGGCTCCAATAAGGAACGACACAGAATATTTTTCAACCAGTTCAAGAGTTGTCTTGGGGCAGAAAGTTCTTAGAACAATTACGCAGGCTCCCGTGTACAGACAAGGTGTAATTCCTACAGCGTGGCAACCTCCCCGGTGGAACCATGGTGTCATGTGAAGGGAAATATCCCCGGCCTTGAGATTGAAATTTGATATGACATCAAGACATGAATATACTTCATTTAGTTCAGTCAGTGGAACTGTCTTTGGAAGTGAAGTGGTTCCGCTGGTGCACAGTCTCAAAACTTCTCTGTTGATTTTTGTTCTTATGGGCGCAGCAGGTGATGAACTCTGACTTTTGATGTAATCTTCAAACTGAATGTGGCTTTGTGGCACCCTCAAGCGTTCAATGTTGTCTGAAAGTACGGAAAGCTTTGGTTTTTGTCTGCAAAGTTTCAGGGCATCAACAATTACATCTGTTATGTTTGCAGAATAAAGCAGAATGGTTGGTTTGTTATGGTCAATCAGTGTTGCCATTTCAGTTGCTGCAAGTGATGCATTTGCGGCCAGAAAAATACTTCCGGCTTTTCTAGCAGCAACGTAGGTGAATACAAATTCAGGACAGTTTCGGAATGCACCCATTACCACCTGATTTTTCCTGAGGCCGGAATTTTTGAAAGCATGGAAAAGTTTGTTTGAAATTTCATCGACTTCCTTGTAGGTCCAGGTTTTGTTTTGCGCAGGGTCAATTATTGCTTTTTCATCCCCGAATTGGACCACGGCATTTTTGAAATTTTCAAGCCATGTAGAGAAATTTTTTCTTGGATCAAATCTTTTAAAAGTCATTTATGCCTGCTCAAAACCTGCATTGATGTTGTTCATTACATCAAAGAATCCCGGGAAACTTACACTGCAGCATTCTGCGTCTTTAACGATGACTTCATTTCCATCGTCAAGACCAAGACCTAGACATGCAAGACTCATGGCAACTCTGTGGTCAAGACAGCTTTCAACTTCTGCTCCATGAAGCCTGAAGTCTGGATTTTTTGTTCCGTCAGAATTCAGTGGAGAATGACCGTGAATAATCATGAAATCAGGACCATCCTCAACATCTGCTCCAAGTTTTGTGAGTTCCTTTTTGAGAACTTCAATGCGGTCAGTTTCTTTTTTTCTGCAAACGCTTATATCCTCAATATAGGTTGTTCCTTCAGTGAAACATGCTGCAACTGAAACTGCACAAATTGCGTCAGGATATCCTGAAAGGTTAACGTGAAGTTCCTTGCCTGGAAGATTGTCTGTTGAAAGTCGTCCAATCTTGTCTGCTGATTTTTTTCCTCCGCGTACTGTGAGGGTGTTTTTTGTTTTGTCCCATTGAATGTCTGCGCCAATGCTCTTGAGAACATCAACGATTGCGTCGTCACCCTGAGTTCCGCTGGAATCAACATCATCAATTGTGATTTCGCTGTCTGTAATCAGGGCTGCAATGAGAGGAAATGCAACGGCTTCCCAGTCACTTGGAATTGTCTTTTCAAAGGCCTTAATGTCAACGGGGCCGTCAATTTCAATGTGCTTGAAATCATCGCTCATTCGAACAGTTACTCCAACACTTTCAAGCCAGATTTTTGTCATTGTAAGGTATGGAGTTTCCTTTGGGTTTGTAAGTTCAATTTTCAGTGTACCCTTCATTCTTGTGGCAGCCATCATAAGACCTGAAATATACTGGCTTGAAACAGAACCTTCCGTAACAATCCTGTTCCTTGTGCTTACCGGTCCCTTGATGACCATTGGACAAGTTGTCTTTCCTGGAATTGCAATGTGTGCTTCTCCTCCCATCTGGTTGAGAACATCTACCATGTGTGCAACAGGACGAGTTCTGATGCTTTCGTCTCCGGTAAAAATTGACCAGCCTTCAAAAGTTGCTGCAATTGGTGACATGAAATACAAAAGTGATCCGGAGTTTCCAACATCAACGACATTTTCTGGAAGATGAATGTTTTTTCCTGCACCAGTTACAGTCCAGGTTCCGTTGCCTTCGTCCTTGAAAAAAGCTCCAACAAGGGGAATTGCCTTTGATGTGCTAATGCAGTCTGCACTTGGAAGCGGATTGTGAATTCTTGAAGTGCCTTCAGCAAGTGAAGCAAGAAGAAGTGCTCTGATTGTATGTGATTTCGATCCAGGAACCTGAATGTGTCCTGAAAGTGATGTTTTTTTTGCCTTGATTTTCATGGCAACATTTTAGCACAGAAAAATTACTTGAGGAAGTCCAGTAATTCTGTCTGTGATATTGGTTTTGCGTAGAGGAATCCCTGAATATAGTCAGTTCCTGCATCCTTAACGAGTTTGTCCTGAATGTCATTTTCAACACCCTCAACAAGAATCTTGAGACCGCTTTCCTTGAATGTCTTGATAAGGTTATCGATAAGAGAAACCATTTCAGTGTTTTGCTCCATCATTTGAACGAAAGACCTGTCGATTTTGATTGTTGAGAATGGAAGGGTTATAACGTTAGCGAAATTGCTGAACCCGGTTCCAAAGTCATCAAGATAGAATACAATTCCCGCATTTGACAGTTCTATCATTCGCTGGCGGATAAGGTCAAAGTCATCAATAAAAATGCTTTCCGTGATTTCCATGATGATGTTTTCCGGCTTGATTTTGTATTTGCTGATTGTATTCAGAACGATTTCAACAATATTCGGGTTTGTCATCTGGTAAACGGAGAAGTTTACTGAAACTGCATGGATTGTATCCTTGTGTTCACTTATGAATTTGCAGATTTTTTCGAATGTAATCTGACCCAGGCGTTCAATGAGACCTTTTTCTTCTGCAACCGGAATGAATTCTGCAGGACTTATGTCACCCAATTCCGTGTTCTTGAGCCTGGACAATGCTTCTGCATACTTAAATTTGCCTTCTGAAATGGAAAAAATCGGCTGGAAATATACCTGGAACTGAGTTGATTCCGGGCAGAGCTCTTTTTCAAGGATCTCAAAGATGGCTTTCTTTCTTCTGATTTCTGAAATGTATGAGTCGTCACAGCAGATGTATTTTTGCCCCTTTATGTTTCGGATTTTGGCAATCAGAGTGTTTGCAATGTTGAATGCCTCCTTATATGTGGTTGCATGTTCGGGAACACAAACTGAAGATGCGATGATTTCGATTCGGCTTGAAGTTTTATCCGTGTTGTAGTATTCACAGTGATTGATTGCACGTGAGATTTTTTTCTGAATGTCCTTTGATCCTGGTGTTATTACGGCAAATTTTGTTCCCACTCGGAATGTTGTTTTTCCGAAAATGTCCGTGAGCTTGTTTGCAATGTCCAGCAAAAGGTTGTCACAAATTTTTGAACCCAGTGTTTCATAGATTGTGTTGTAATTTTCTATTGAAAAGAATGTAATGCAGTAGGCATCTTTTTTTCTGGCAACAAGATGTGCGAGTGTAATTTCAGTTGGAAGTCCAGATGTAAAATCAAATTCCGTGAAATTTGTCTGTACTGCAAGATACATAAGCAGCAGTGTGGCAAAAGATGATGTTCCGGTAAAAATCAGTTCCGGATTGAAGAATTGAATCAGGTTAATTGAAAATCCAATGAGAGGATAAATCATGAATACAAAAATCAGTCTTCTGGAAATTTCGCTTCTGTGCTTGAGTGCAACAAAAATAACAATGAGTGCGTAGTAAAATGTTATAATGTATGTCAGGTGCTTTAGGGGACCGCGCACGTATCCCAGTTCCGGGTCAAATGAGAAAATAAGATTTGTAAGCGGATTAGTAATGACAATCAATCCAAAAAAAATGATTGGATTTATGGAAAGAATCCTGAACAGCTTCTGGTGTTTTTTTGTGTGTGAAATGAAGTTGCAGCAGTACATTGAAAACAAAAACGGAATTGTTCCCACTGAAAGAAAGAATATAATGTTGACCACATTGTTGAGCCAAAGTGGAACCGTCCTGTAGTTGTCTATTGTATATACTGAAGTAATATCTGATAAAGTGCAGACAAATACGTTTAGAACACAGTAAAAGAAAAACCTGCTGGATTTTTCATTAAGTGAATAGGATGAGATAACATTAAAAAGAAGTACAATGGAAAGAATGCAGACTGAAATCTCTCCCATTACGTTGAATGACATGTGTTGTAATCCTGGCTGTTGAATCAGATAAAACTTCTGATAGTCTGAAGAATTTTTTCCTGTGCTGGTTGAATTGCCTTTGCTTTTTCCAGAGCTGATGCTGTCTGACCTGCACGAAGATCATTCACGATTTCTGTGTATGCAGTATAAAGAGGTGTTATGGAAAGATTTCCAGTGTTTCCCTTAAGTGTGTGTGCCTGCTGAATTGCGGCATCAATTTTTTTCGTCTCAATGAGTGGAATGACATCTTTGTTTTGCTCAAATGAATCTGGGATTTTCTTGTACATCATTTCTAGAAGATCCTGGTTTCCCATAAAGCGTGACAGAGCCGAATCAATATCAACTCCCAGCTGTTCGAGTGCATCCAAAAGGTCCATATAATTCCTCCGAAAAAAATTTTCTATATTCTTTCTCCAATATTTTAATACAGAATTTGGAGATTTTCAAATTTTTTTAGGAATTATCCCCGGATGGACTGAAGAATTTCTATAATTGAATTAGTTTTCAATTCGGTGGGATGAAGTCAGTCAAATCTTTAAAAAATTGAGAAAAAATAGTATATTCAAGAATATTACTTATGGGAATTTCTGGAAAAAAATCTTCCTGAAATACCTGTAAACTGATTTAAATTTAGGGGAATAAAAATGATTGAAGTGGAAAATGTTTCCAGGTTTTTTGGGGACTTTTGCGCAGTAAATGACATTAGTTTTTCCATTCCGACGGGTGAAATTGTTGGACTGCTTGGTCCTAACGGAGCTGGAAAGACAACAACAATGCGAATGATTACTGGATTTCTTGAGCCTTCAAAGGGATCTGTAAAGATTGACGGAATTGACGTTGTAGAGAATCCAGTTGAAGCCAAGAAGAAAATTGGTTATATGCCTGAGAATGCACCTGTTTATGCAGACATGATTGTAAGTGATTATCTTGAATATGTTGCAAAGCTTGAGGGATGTGATCCTCAGGAAAGAATTCCCTATCTGGCTAATATTTGTGGTCTTAGGGAAGTTATGCATAAGAATATTGGGGATTTGAGCCGTGGTAATAAGCAGCGTGTTGGTCTGGCCCATGCGCTTATGGGTGATCCTGAAATTCTTATTCTTGATGAACCAACTTCCGGACTTGACCCAAATCAGGTTATGCAGGTCCGCTCTCTTATCAAGAAAATTGGCGAGACAAGAACTGTCATTATTTCAACTCATATTCTCAGTGAAGTAGAAGCCTTGTGCAACAGGGTAATCATTATTTCCGGCGGAAAGAAAATTGCAGATAATCCGACTGTTGAGCTTCAGAATAATTTTGGAAAGTCAGCTGTAATTGAACTTTGTGTTGATGGTGCAAGTGAGGATTCAGTAAAGAACGTGCTTTCCGGAATTGACGGAATTTCATCAGTTTCTTTGAGAACTGAAAATTCAATGGTTTATGCTTCTCTCAGTGTTGCAGGTGAAAAAGAACTCAGGCCGGAAATTGCCCGTGTTTGCGTGAGGGAGAATTATAATTTGTATGAAATGCAGCTGCATAAGAGCAGTCTTGAAGATGTGTTCAGAACTTTGACAAAGGGGGAGGGAGCATCAAATGAATAAAAATCAAAAGCCCTGGAAAACAATAATGAAGCGTGAGCTTACGGCTTATTTTACCAGTCCGGTAGCATATATTGCAGGAGCATTGTTCCTTGTTTTTTCCGGACTTCTTTTCTTCTCAACATTTTTCCTTGCAAACAGAGCAGAGTTGAGATCTTTTTTTGAATATCTTCCGATTCTTTTCAGTTTCTTTATTCCTGCACTTACAATGAGAGTGTTCAGTGAGGAGCAGAAAAGCGGGACCATGGAAACCCTGGTTACACTTCCTGTTACTGTAAGGGATATTGTTGTTGGAAAATTTCTTGGTGCATTTGTTTCAAGCATTCTTCTTCTGGTGCCAACTTTGTTCTACGTGCTGACTTGCGTGATTTTCTCAGAGTCAGAAGTTGATGCTGGTCCAATGTTTGGCGGATACATGGGCGCCGTTCTTCTTGCATCATCATTTACTGCCATTGGAATCTATGCATCATCAATAACAAAAAATCAGATTGTTGCTTATTTCATTTCCTTTACGGTTTGTATTGTACTTACTGGTGTTTCGATTTTCGGACCATTTTTGCCTGGTGTGGTTGTTTCTTTCATCAGCTTTATTTCTGCCAACAGTCACTTTACTTCCATTTCCAGGGGAATCATTGACTCCCGCGATTTGATTTATTTTGTTTCGCTTACAGCCGGATTTATTGCATTGACTGCAAATCAGGTTCATAACGCAAGAAGGAGATAAGAAATGAAAACTACTAATAAATTTATTTCATGGATTAAGAGTCCTTCAAGTGATGTTTTTCTTTTTTTGGTTGCACTTGTTCTTTTGAATCTTGTTGCCTCAAAGGCATTCTTCAGACTGGATATAACTCAGCCTCAGTCCTACTCACTTTCACAGTCCAGCATTCAGTCTGTGCAGCATCTTGAGGAACCGCTTAGCGTAAAGGTTTTCTTTTCCAAGAATCTTCAGGCTCCATATTCAAGTGTTGAGCAGTATGTAAAGGATATTCTTGTTGAATACAAGAACAAGGCTTCTTCAAATTTCAGCTATGAATATTTTGATGTTGAAAAACCGGAAAACCAGAAACTTGCAAAGTCCTATGGTTTGAATCAGATTCAGATCCGTGAGATCAAGAACAATGAAGTTGGATTTAAGAATGTGTTCATGGGTATTGTTCTTACCTATGCTGATCAGATTGAACTTCTGGATGCAATTGAATCAAGTGATGGTCTTGAATATAAGATTACAACAGCCATCAATAAAATTGTTTACAACACAAATATTTTCTCAGGTCTTTCAGATACTCCTGTTTTGACTTTGTATAAGACTGCGGATTTTGATAATTTCCAGATTGCAAATATCCGTGACCTTGAGAAGATTGTTGAGGAAGCATACGAAAATGCAAACAAGAAGTATAACAACAAGATTGTGTTCCAGGTAAAGAATCCTGATACAAAGGAAAGTATCAGTCTTGGTGAGCGCTATGGAATTCAGACTATTTCATGGAATAATGAGGATGGAACAAAATCAACAGGTGCACTTGGAATTGTTCTTGAAATGGGCAGCAAGTTCCGTGTAATTCCGCTTAAGCTGCAGAATATGTTTATTGCATACGGAATTGCAGGACTTGATAACATTGAGGAAAATATCTGTCTTTCACTTGAGGGAATGGTTTCAAAAACTTCAGTTGTTGCTTATGTGACAGGTCATGGAGAGCGTGATGTTGAGGACACTCAGAATGGTGCCTCTGGATTCAAGAGCCTGCTGCGGGAAAACTATACTCTCAAGAATGTGAACCTTGCAGAAGAAAATATCCCTGTTGGATGTCAGTGCGTGATTATAAATGGTCCAAAAACTGAAATGTCTGATGCGGAACTTTACAAGCTTGATCAGTTCCTTCTTGCTGGAGGAAACCTCATGCTCTTCCTTGATCCGTTTACACAGGAACAGTTCCAGACTCAGTTTGGTCCGGATGTTAAGTATAATGAAATCAATACTGGCATTGAGAAGCTTTTGTCAAAGTACGGAATCGAGCCTCAGAAAAACTATGTTCTTGATGAGCGCTGTTTTGCACAGATGAATCCTCAGTACGGAAAACTTGATTTCTATTATGTTCCGATGATGCAGAAAAAGTCCTTGAGCCAAAAGAGTGTTATTTCCAGAAACCTGGGGTATGTTTTGTTCATGGCAGCTTCTTCTTTGAATGTTGAAAATGCACAGAAGGATTCAGGAAAAAATGTTACTGTTCTTGCAAAGTCGTCAGACAGATCATGGACTGTAAAGGAAAATTTTGTTCTTAATCCAATGACACTTTCTGCTCCTCAGGACAAATCAGAAATGCACAGCGAAAATCTTTGTGCTCTTGTTGAGGGATCATTTGAAAGTGCTTTTGATAAAAATCCGGTGGAAGAAACTTCTGAAACAAAAGGTGAGCTTTCTAGTGAAGGTCATCTTTCCAAGAGTCTTCAGAATGGAAAGATTTTTGTTGCAACATCATCTGAGATTACCGGACCAAATATTCTGCAGCAGAATTCTACAGAACCAATTGCATATTTTGTTCTTAATGCCGTTGACTATATGAATGGAAATCAGGATTTTTGTCTCATGAGAACAAAGAATCTGGCATTGAATACATTGATTGATGTTAATGGACCACTTGCATTTGCTGCAAAGATGTTCAACCAGTTTGGACTTGCATTGATTGTTGCCATTTGCGGTGTTGCTGTTCTTCTTGCACGAAAACGCAGGAGAGAAGAAATCCGCATGAAGTATAATCCTGATGATCCGCGGCATTTTGTAAAAAAGAATGAAGAGTAATGGAGCGCAATATATGAAATCGATTAAAACCAGAAAAATTATTTTGTTGTCCAGTATTGCAGTTCTTGCATTGGTTTATGTGATGCAGCTTTTGTTTACTGGAAGAAGTACAGTGAAATCATATAAAATTGAAAAGGAAATAACTGCAATTGAAATTGAATCTCCATCAGGAAAAAACAGAATTGAGCGTGAAGATGGAAAATGGTTTCTTTCAGATGCCAGATATCCTGTTTCAGAAAACCGTGCAAGTGAATTTGTGAATGCGGTAAAGGAAATAAAAGTTCTTGGAAAAGCAAGCTCTTCTTCTGACATGGATCGATATGGATTAAGCGAAGGCTCTTTGATTCAGGTTAAGGCATATTGCGGTCATGAGCTTGTGCGTTCAATTAGTGTTGGAAAAAATTCATCCACAGGAAACCAGTGCTATATCATGCTTGAAGGAAAGTCAGATATTCTTCTTGCGCAGGGAGCTTTGGCAAACACTTTCTCAAGTTCAGCTGATGACATCAGGTCAAAGTCTGTGTATAAGATTTCTGATACAGAT
This sequence comes from Treponema sp., assembly GCA_016294035.1. Classification (GTDB taxonomy): domain Bacteria; phylum Spirochaetota; class Spirochaetia; order Treponematales; family Treponemataceae; genus Treponema_D. Next base: position 20,134 of record JAEDCT010000010.1, read on the forward strand.
GTTACTGGAGCCAGTGTAGTGTTTGATTCAACAAACTATGCTGTAGTCAAGAATGTCAGCGGAGAAGGAGAGTTGACTGTATCAACCTGGAGCCTTGCCGGAAGTGATGAAAAAATAGATTCGTCAAAAGTTTCTGCCTGGATCAAGTCTGTTTCTAATTTGCTTGTTGATTCATGGAAGGAAGATTCTTTTGTACCTGATGAATCACAGCTTAAGTGTACTGTGGTTTTAAAGACTTCAGACAGGGAAATTACCGTAAAAATTTATTCAGCCAAGGATGAAGAACAGATGCTGGCTTCTTGTTCCGAAACCAGGTGGGCATTCATGATTCCAAAATATGTGGGAGAAAGGTTTTTCAAGGATTTGTCTGACTTGAAATAGGTTATTTATGGATTTATTTGCATGAACTAAAGAATAAAGGCTGTCTGACAAATTCACACTGAATTTTTCAGGCAGCCTTTTTATTGTCTGCTGATTTTTATTGTGGGCGAGGTCCAAACTTGCTTTCAATCAGATCTTTCATTTCCTTAACTTTTTCAATGAGTCTTGCTCTGTAAGAGAAGAGATATGTTATGTCAGAAATCATTTCAGCATCACGCAAATCCTGTTCGTCCCATGTAACTCCCTTCTTTGGGTTTACTGAGTACATAACAGATCCGTTTTCGCCTGTGCCGTAGGATTTTTCAAAAATCTGATCATCATTGAAACCTTCCGGGCTAACATAGAAGTTGCAAACTTCATGAATGGGAGCTGGATTTGATTGTGATTGAGGTGCAACATAAATTGCGGTCATTTGTCCAAGGTTTATGTCCTCTGCAACGATTGAAATTTGTTTTTTCATTTCTTCGTGAATGAGATTTGCTGAAGGAAAACTGTCGGCAATCAGGGTGTCAAAAAAAGCCTGAAAATTTTTACTGCATAGATGTTTGTTCATGTTGTACCTCTTAATGTGAAGATGCTGTCATTATACATTAAATATTGATTTTATGATATTAAAAATTGATTTCTTCGCCTGATAATTTATGTGGCAGGGTGATTTTTAAAAATCATTTATTTCTGTGAGCATGGTTATTTCTTTTTCGGTTAGTTCCCTGTATTCTCCGCTCTTGAGATTTTCATCCAGCTTCAGTTTTCCCATTGAAATTCTTTTAAGTGCAGTTACCCTGTTTCCCAAGGCCTGAAACATTCTCTTAACCTGGTGGAATTTTCCCTCGTGGATTGTGAGGGTGCATGTTGAATTTGTAATCCATGTAAGCTCAGCGCTTTGTGATGAAAAAGATTTTTCGCTGTTGAAGTTTGGAATGAATATGCCTTCAAGGGATTTGTTTTTGTACTGGATCTGTTCTTCAGTGGTTACCGGGTTTTCCAGAGTCACATGGTATGTTTTGTCAACGTGATATTTTGGATCAGCCAGTCTGTGTGAAAGAATTCCATTGGTTGTGAAAATAAGAAGACCTTCTGTGTCGGCATCAAGCCTTCCAACGGTGTGCAGTGGCGGAAGCCCTTCTGGAAACAGATGCTCTTTTTTTATGTCATCGTATACAAGTTCATATTTTCTTTTGTCATCTGGGACTGTGTCTTTCCTTGAGCATAGAGTTCCCTGCCGTTTGTTCATCATGAAATACAGTTCACTTGGAAAATCTAGTTTTTTTCCATCGAGTGTTATGATGTCTTTTTTTATGTCTGTTTCTGATGATGGTAAAAAGACCCGCTCTCCGTTAATGCAAAGAATGTGTGTCTGAAGCAGTCGTCTTAGTCTTTTGTGAGTTGTTATTTTGTGTCTTACGAGAAGTGTTTCAAGAGTTTCTTTCATGTAAAAAAATACAAGTCATCTCTGTTATGTTCAAAGATGACTTGTATGTGTGCAGATTATTTTCCGCCCATGATTTGTCTTTCAAGAATAAGTGTTATGTTGCCAGATGAATCAAGAAGTTCAAGATCGTTTCCTGAAAGCCTGTATGCAACTGATTTTGTTATGCAGTCAATGAACTGTCTTTCTGTAGCCATTTCCTTGTCAGATCCAGAAGCCAGTGTTGATATTCCAGAAGAGGCAATGGTCATCTTGCGGCTTGTGCTGTCATTTTCCCATGAGAATGAAACAATGTTGATTCCAGTTGATGCAGACAATGTCTTGCCGCTTGTAAATGTCATCGTGAGTTTTTCATTTACACTTGAAAGTCCATTTTTGATCTTCATAGAAGTTACGTTCCATGAACCATAAATTGAGTTCTTTGTGAAGATTGCAGAAGATTTTTCTCCATCTGTAAACTTGAGATACTCAACAGGACCCTTCTTGTAATAGCTGAAGTCTTTTGCAGTAACAAAGAAAGAGCTGAATTTGTTTTCAAAATCCAATACATCCTTTGCTCCGGCTTTTTTTGTTGATGAAAAACTTGTTGCCTGAAGCTGTCCGTTTGAAGCTGATGCCAGTGATCCGCGGAATGTGTTGATTCCAAAATTTCCATAGACTGAGAATGAATTTGCATCCTGTGGGTCGAGAGACATTGAAATCATGGCTGGTGCTTCAAGTAATTCTCCTTCCTTCACGAAAGACACTAGATTCCAGTCACCGCATGCGTCGGCAAAATTCTTTGAGATGGATTTCTGTCCGCCTGAAGAAGCGCAGGAAACAAAAAGTGCTGTGAATGCACAACAAACAGCAAGTAGGGATTTTTTCATATTCGCCTCCAAATAATATTTTATTCTGATAAAAATAGAGCCTTCAAAAAAACTAAAGGTTTTTCCAAAGGCTTTTAATATTATAACCACTGAAGTTTGAAATGGTTACTCTTAGTTTCCGCAGATTTTAGTCTGGCATTCGCGGTAGATTTTGCTTGTTGCTTCAACTACATCAGCTGGAATTGATTTGATGTTTGGATCTCCAGCAAGATTGTTGTTCTTAAGCCAGTCGCGGACAAACTGCTTGTCGTAGCTTGCCGGGCTTCCACCGACCTGATACTTTGAAAGATCCCAGAAACGGCTTGAGTCTGGAGTAAGAACTTCATCTGCAAGAACAAGTTCACCATTTTCGTCGAGACCAAATTCAAATTTTGTGTCTGCAATGATGATTCCATTCTTGTATGCATGTTCATAGCATTTCTTGTAAACGGCAATTGCTGTGTTTGCAATTTTTGATCCCAGTTCTTCGCCAAGATCATTCTTCATGTATTCAAGAGTAACGTTGATGTCATGTCCTTCTGCAGCTTTTGTAGATGGAGTACAGATTGGTTCATCAAGTTTTTCTGCCTGCTGGTATTCCTTTTCAAACTTGTGTCCAAGGAATGGCTCTCCTTTTTTGTATGCTTCATACATTGAACCGAACATGTATCCGCGAACGATTACTTCGTATGGAATCATCTTGAGCTTCTTTACGAGAATTGTGCGTCCTTCATATTCCGGCTTCTGGAATTCTGCAGGCATGTCCTTGAGATCAGAAGAAATCATGTGGTTCTTGACGATATCTCCAGTCATTGAGAACCAGAAATTTGAAAGTGCATTCAAAACCTTTCCCTTGTCTGTAATCATTGTCGGGAGAATAACGTCAAATGCAGAAATGCGGTCTGTGGTTACGATAACCATTCTTCCGTCTTCAAGATCATATACTTCGCGAACTTTTCCGCTGATAATCTTTTTCATGGTATTACCTCTGAATAAAAAATAAGCCGATCCCAATAAAGCGACCGGCTTTTGTTGTTGCAAGCTAATGCTCAATTACTTTGCTGCATCAATTGGCTTCATGCTTGTCATGTATGCACGGAGCTTCTTACCAACAGCTTCGATTGGATGGTTGCGGATTTCTTCATTAACCTTAACCAATGTTGTGTTTGGTACTGCAACTGTTTTGAGTTCCATTCCCTTACCGATGTCTGCAGTTGAAACTGTGTCCATGAATGGTCTGAGAAGAGGTACTGCTGCACGAGCGAAGAGGTAGCAACCATATTCTGCTGTGTCAGAAATAACCTTGTTCATTTCATAGAGGCGGCGGCGGTCAATGAGGTTTGCAATGAGAGGAACTTCATGGAGTGATTCGTAGTATGCGCTTTCTTCCTTGATTCCTGCATCAACCATTGTTTCGAATGCAAGTTCACATCCAGCCTTTACCATAGCTACAAGAAGGATACCCTTGTCGAAGTATTCCTGTTCTGTGATTTCTTCTGTTGTTTCTGGTTCTACTTCAAAAGGAATCTTTGCATAGCTTTCGCGCCATTCGATAAGGTTCTTGTCACCGTTTGCCCAGTCTTCCATCATTGTCTTAGAGAATTCTCCAGAGATGATGTCGTCCATGTGCTTCTGGTACAGTGGAGCACAAATCTTCTTGATTTCCTTAGAAAGTTCGTTTGCACGAATCTTTGCAGGGTTAGAAAGGCGATCCATCATGTTTGTGATTCCACCCCACTTGAGGGCTTCAGAAATCACGTTCCATCCGTGCATGAGGAGCTTAACTGCATATCCCTTGTCGATTCCGTTTGCTACCATCTTGTCGTAGCTGAGGATTGTTCCTGCCTGGAGCATACCACAAAGGATTGTCTGTTCTCCCATGAGGTCAGACTTAACTTCTGCGATGAATGAGCTTTCGAGAACACCAGCTGTTTCTCCACGTTCTGCACAAGCGAGAGCCTTTGCAAGTGCCATTCCGCGACCTTCCGGGTCATGTGCAGGGTGAACTGCAATGAGTTCTGGAACACCGAATCCACGTACGTATTCGTTGCGAACTTCTGTACCTGGTCCCTTTGGTGCCATGAGGAATACTGTAATGTCATCACGAATTTCTTCACCTTCTTCAATCATGTTGAATCCGTGTGAGTACCAGAGAGCTGAACCCTTTTTCATGTATTTCATGAGGTTCTTTACAACTTCGTGGTGCTGCTTATCTGGAGTAAGGTTTCCAACAACATCTGCAGTTGGAAGGAGTTCTTCGTATGTTCCAACCTTGAAACCGTTTTCTGTTGCATTCTTGTAAGACTGACGCTTTCCTTCGATAGCTTCCTTGCGGAGACAATATGAAACGTCCATTCCGCTGTCACGAAGGTTGAGGCCCTGGTTGAGACCCTGTGCACCGCATCCAACGATGACGATCTTCTTTCCCTGAAGAGCCTTTGTTCCGTCCTTGAATTCTTCACGTGCCATCTGGCGGCAGTGACCCAGTTCCTGACGAGCTACGCGCCATGGAATTGCATTAAAATAATTTGTTCCCATATAAGTTATCTCCGTAAGATAAAATACAAATAAATTTGAATCTATCATATATGAAAACAACTAATAATTCAATGAGTGAATCAAGTGGATCATTGAGGATTTATATTGATGTGGAAATATATCTTCACGAAACAGTAGAACAATGTAATTTATGTTAGGCGGATGGACCACTGGGGCGCTGGTTTTCCTGTAAAAATATTTAGTAGTTTTAGAATATAGAATTTTTTAAAAAAAATTGCTAAATTGCAATTTATGCGTGGGACTAATAATACAGAAAAGTTAACTTATATTACTCTCTTTAGCAGTGCAGGTGTTGGCTGTTTTGGTTTTAAAATGGCTGGATATGAATGTATTGCTACAAATGAACTCATTCCCCGTAGATTGGAAATCCAAAAATTCAATAATAAATGTAAATATGACACTGGCTATATTTGTGGCGATATTACGAAGCAAGAAACAAAGGATATATTATTTTCTCAAATAGATTTGTGGAAAAAAAAAGATAATTTAAAAAGAGTTGAGCTTGTAATAGGTGTCGCTCGAAGAATTAAATTCGCTTTCTAAAAGGAATGCCGCATGACAGAGTTTGATAAATATTCAGACCTTATGAATCTCATCGGCTATGGGCTTGCAAAATTTGATATGGATTTTGTAAAAGAATTCGGATTCAAAACACGGTCTGCATTTTATCAGTATTGCGTGGATTTGGGATTGGCAAAGACAATAAATCCGTTCAGCTAAATTATCATACATCTGCGTTAAATTGGAGCAAAATATGAAAAATAGGAATATAATAAAACTATATTGTGTTGAATACGCCTGCATTGACGGTGGTTCAACATATGAGATTTTCAGGACTTTAGACGAGGCGAAATCTTTTGCGTACACTGCTGAAAATTGGGATTATAATAATGTGCCGTTGTATATTTTTTCCTCCGATTTCAATGCGAATTGTATTTTTGAAGAAGATGACGGACAATTGAATTACGAGGATTATGCAGATACTTTGCAGGAAAATTTTGTGATACTGAAAGAAGTTGGGAAAAAGCCTGCTTATTTTGAGGAATAGTCTATGTCTGAACTCTCATTTAAAACCTATTGTATAGAAAATTATGCTGAATATAAAAACGATTCCTCGTCAAAAGTATTTGAGCAATTTGATAAATCGGGATTGCTAAAGCATCTTGAAACTGATTACGAAGATTTGCACGGAATGGGAAAAGAATTCTTGATGGATTATTTTGACCAGTGGTTTGGAGATAAAAGCGAAAAATGATTTTGTATCACGGTTCATACATGGCAATTGAAAAACCTATGATTATCACGCAGGAAAAAGGTCGGGATTTCGTCATGGATTCGACATCGTTTCTGGCAAAATCGCGAACGACAATGTTGGTGAAACCGTGCAATATGTGCTTGCAGGAATCATGCGCAAAGAAGATGCGGTTGAACGGCTTCGCTTTGAACAAATCAACGACCAGATTTGCTTCTGCACGGAAAAGGCATTGGAAGCAATTTCTTTCAAAGAAAGTTATATTGTAAAAAGCGTGAACTGGAGGGATTTTTAATGGCAGACACGCATCATCTTGTAAAAACGATTTTAATTCCGCAGATTGCAGAACTCTTGATGAAAAACAAAGCTCTTTCGGAAGACGAAGCTTTGCGTACGATTTACGAGTCCCCCATTGCACCACTTTTAGAGGACGACACTATGGGGTTGTACGGTCAGAGTGCGTTTTATGTGTATGAACTGATAGTTGATGAAAAAAAAGATTAGATTATTTCGCAATAACTCCAGAAATATTTACGCAAGTACCTTAAAAGGCATAACGCTGTTTGTTGGGGAATATTTTCGCATCAAGTGAAGGCCGTGTTTAGAGATCGTCTTCGGCAACTTCCAGGGCTGCTTTTGCAAGATCCTGGTTCATCTTGTATCTTGCGGCTTTTTCCTTCGTTGTTCCAGGTGCATCAAGAGAAAGCATTTCTTTTTCCTTTACGGCTTTCTGCTTTTCATAGAGTTCCCGAGCCTGGTGAAGTATGGACTTTGCCGTCTCAATCTTGATTCCACCCAGAGTTTTTGAAATGAGGTCCGGAGAAGAAAGCGACAGGTTTTCCAGAGTCTTGAACTTCATCATGAGCATTGCATCCCGCTTTGGGCCAATTCCCTGAATTTTAGTGAATGGTGAAACTGTGTTTTCCTTTGTTCTGAGTTCCTGGTTTCGGCTTGTTGCAAAACGGTGGGTTTCATCCCGGACACGCTGAAGGAGCCTGAGACCGTCACTTCGTTTTGGAAGGCAAATGGGCTTTGATGTGTGTGGTCTCCAGATTTCCTCGTCTCTTTTGGCAAGCCCCGCAATTGGAATTTCAAGTCCAAGGGCCTGGATTATTTCGTCAACGGCATTTACCTGTCCGATACCTCCATCAATCAGCAGCAGATCCGGCAATTCCTTTTTTTCATTAAGGAGCCTTGTGTATCGTCGGGAAACAGCTTCTTTCATTGAGGCAAAGTCATCTATGAGGCCATCGGTTGTCTTGAGCCTGAAGTACCTGTAGTTTTTCTTATCCGGGTTACCGTTGAGAAAACTGATAAGACTGGCAACCGGAAATTTCCCTCCAATGTGGGCAATATCGAATCCCTCGATTCTGACAGGAAGCCTTGGAAGTCCCAGTGTTTTTTTCAGTTCTTCCATTGCAGGAAAATCACCACGTTCCCTCAGTCTGCGTACAATGTCTTCCCGTGCGTTCTGCTGTGCCATGTTGATAGCAGCTGAATGCAGGCTGTAGTTTTCCATTTCAGCCTTGACCAGGTGTATTCTGGTTTCAATGCCGTAGGTTTCTTTAATCCATCTGGACATGAACTGGGTTCCTTCCTCCTGCATGACATATATTCCCGGTGGAATGAGAGATTTCTCGCTGTAATAGGCACTCATGAATTCTGGAATAATTTCCGTGTCTTCGTTGACTGTAATGGTCCTGAAGTTGTCCCTGCCCATGAGCTTGCCGTTTCTGATCTGAAGAACAGTAAAGCTTACCAGTTCTCCTTCGCGCCAAGGGGCAATATAGTCTCTGTCATCTCCATCAAATCCCTCGACAATATTCTGCTTCTGGAGAACATCAAGGGCACTAAGGCCATCCCTGAGTCTTGCTGCCTTTTCAAAATTCAGGTTTCCGGCCGCTTCCTTCATTGCTGACTGGAGTTTTTTGACAGTTTCATCGCCTTTATTCTCAAGTAAAGCTGAAATTTCTTCGATAAATTCATTATAGGTGTTTTTCCCGATTTTTTTGCAGCAGGGACCCAGACACTTTCCAATGTGGTAGTACATGCAGGGTGAGGCTTTTTCCTTGAAATGCCTGCAGTGGCGTATTGGGTAAATTTCGTAGAGAGTTTCTATGAAGGTGTCTAGAGCGGCTGCGTCGGGAAATGGTCCGAAGTACATGGCTCCGTCCTTTATGATTGAGCGCGTCTTGAAAAGCCTCGGATATTCTTCCCTGGTGATTTTCAGGACTGGATAGGATTTTCCGTCCTTAAGATCAATATTGTAGCGGGGTGTGTATTTTTTTATGAGGTTGTTTTCAAGAAGAAATGCCTCATATTCGTTGCTTGTTGTGATGTATTCTATTGATACGGCATGGCTGATAAGAAGTCTTGTTTTGATGTCCTTGCTTCCGCTAAAGTAGGAACTGAGACGCTTTTTGAGACTCTTTGCCTTTCCGACGTAGATTACATTTTGTTCTTCATTACGCCAAAGGTAAACGCCGCTCTGGTCAGGTGCCCTGAGTGCCGTCTGGTGCAGTTTTTCCCTGGTAGTGAGAGAATCAGATATATCATTATTTGTGTTGTGGTCGTTCATATGTTCAAAAAAACTAGTTTATTGATTCTAACAGTTTTCACTTTGTTTTTGAATAGTGCATTTGCCCTGGACAAGACTCTTGTTCTTGGTGGAAAGGATGGCTGGCCTAGACTTTCCAGGATGGATGGTGTTGTTCTGGGAAAGGGAAAGTTTGGCTACGGGGCAATGGTTCTTGCAACTAATTCCCGCAGGCTTGATTCAGATACGGACATTCTCGTTAACTTTGAGGGTGGAACTGTAAAGGATGAATCAGGAAAGTACAAGGTTGTTACAAATGCCATAGTTCCAAGCTCAAAGTCATACATGGGAAAATATTCCGGTCTGGCATTGGGAAAGGGAGGCGTTAGTCTTTCCGGTAATTCAGAAACAATATTCGGAAAGTCAGGTTCGACCGGATCATTCCTCATTGAGTTCTGGCTCAGACCTGCAATTGCAGAAAACGGCGAAATTGTATTTTCATGGCGATCATCAAGGACTGTTGCAAACTATCCGCTGTATCAGATGATAACTGCCAGCTTTACGAATAATCATCTCCAGTGGGGATTCACAAATGTGTTTAACGGATACGTAGACAACGGTGGAGAAATAACTCTCACAAGTTACAGGACAATTGTACCGGATCAGTGGATGCATCATTCAATCAGCTTTGATCAGGATACAGGTCTTCTTGAATACAGAATCAACGGACTTCTGGAATCCCTGAAATATGTTACAACAAGCGGACATGAAACCGGCGGATCAATTTACAATCCGGTAATCGGTGTTCCGGCTGCAATTGATATTTGTCCGGAATATACTGGAATGATTGATGATTTCAGAATCCAGCGAACTTCAGTCAGCGAAATTGCAGAGACATTGAGACATGACACCTACAAGACTGATGGCGGACGATTTGAAACTGAACCAATTTTGCTTTCACCGGAAACTCAACTCAAGAAAATTGATGCTCTTGTGAACATTCCTGCACAGACTGACATTGAATTTTTTGTGAGAAGCGGAGATAACTACTACAACTGGACAGACAGCTATCCTGAATGGATTCCGGTAAAGAACAAAAAAGACATTGAAAATGTGCGGGGCCTGTATTTCCAGATTGCCGCAGAACTTTATCCGGATGGAAACGGAAAGAATTCTCCGTCAGTTACTGAAATGAAAATTGTGTACGAGGAAGTTCCGTCACCGCTGCCACCTTTCACTGTAATTCCTGTTCCTGGAGATGGGCAGGTTACTCTTGAATGGTCTCATTCAGTTGATGATACTGTCGGTGGATATTATATTTTCTATGGTGATCGTCCCAGTGAATATCTTGGAAGGGAATCTTCTTTGGGTGTGTCTCCGGTAGATGTTGGAAATGTGAATTCGGTAACTGTTACTGGACTCAAGAACGGAAAAATTTATTACTTCGCAGTTGCCTCATACTCAAAATATGACTCGAAAATAATGGGCGATCTTTCAAAAGAAGTTTACGCACGACCAAGAAAATAGAAAGTCCAGGGAGAATCAAAATTATGGAAAATTTGTCTAATGATACTATGATTCAGCGAGCTAAGGCAGCCATACTTGCAAGAGACTTTGATCAGGCTGCGAGAATCTACCGTGGACTTCTTAAGAGTGATCCGGAAAACATTGACTATCTCACTGAACTTGGAAATCTTTATACTAAGAACGGCAATGACAAGATTGCTGCTGACTATTTCAATGACATCATAAGAAAGGATCCGGAAAATACCATGGCACTCAATGCTCTTGGTGGAATTTACCGAAGACTGAAGGATTATGATGCTTCAGTTGCAGTTCTTGAAAAGGCCATCATTGCAGACGAGGGAAATGTTCAGAGCTTCTATAATCTTGGATTCACATACAAGATCATGGGAAAGTATGATGATGCAGTCCAGTGTTTCAATACTGTAGTTGAAGAAAATCCCCGTGATGTTCTTGCATTCAATCATATCGGTTCAATATATGCGCTTGAAGAAAAGCATCAGGATGCAATAAATTCATATTTGCGTGGTTTAAAGATTGACCCTAATCATCCGGTTCTTCACCTGAACCTTGCAAAGAGCTATGAGAAAATCGAGGACTTTGAAAAGGCCCAGCAGGAATATGAGTCAGCACTCAGAACAAAGCCAGGCTGGTTTGAGGCCATTGAAAGCTATGCTGATCTTCTCCTCAGAATGAACAAGACAAAATCTGCAGGTGAAATCGTGCAGAATGCAATAAATCTTAATCCAAAGGATGTTGTCATGCACACAAAACTTGGTGATGTATTCAATCACCAGGATGACTATAAGAACGCAGAGTCAGAATACAATTCTGCACTTTCCTATTCTCCAGATTATGTTCAGGCTTTGTCTGGACTTGCAGCAACCTATGAGGCAACTGACAGAGATGAGGATGCACTTAGGTTGATGGAAAAGGCCGAGGACATTGCTCCAGATGACGACAGGATTATCCGACACCATGTAAGAATTCTTCTTTCTGTTGGTCAGTATGAAAAGGCCGGAGAAAAAATCCAGAAGATTGTAAGTCAGAATCCAGATGATGTTCATGCACTTAACCTTTTGAGCCAGTATTACATTTGTGTCAAGGATGAAAAGAAAGCTCTTGGATGCATGAAAAAAATAAAGACTGTAAATCCGGCTTATTCAGAATTTTACAAGGATGTAGGAAAACGCTACAACCAGATTGGTGACTATGGCAAAGCAGAAGAGTCTTATCTCAAGTATATTTCAAATAATCCGGAGAACGTAAGAGGAATAAAGTATCTTGCAAAAAATTATGAGGACATGGGTGACTATCAGTCTGCTGTTGCAAACTACAAGAAAATCCAGCTCATTGATTCAAATAACAAGAACGCAGTGAACAGCATTGACCGAGTTAATGAAAGAATGCTTAGTTATGGCGGAAGAAACATAAACACAAATCTTTCTCCTGATGAGGAATTTGGTGATGTTGATGATGATTTCCTCATGGCTCCACTTTCTCAGAAAGAAGAGAGCGTTGTATGTGAGCGTGAAGAAACTGTTGATGCTTCTGAAATGGCTGGAGAAGAACCTGAGGTAACTTCAGAAGAACTTGAAAACCATGACAATGAAATTGAGAAGCCGGCAGAGGACAGGATTCCTTTTGAAAGCGGATTTGAGACCTTGCAGCAGGACGAAATCACTGATGACATGATTTTTGAAGACGGACGCCTGGATGAAGAAATTGAGGCAACTGACAACGAAAAATATACGCAGACTCTTGACGATCTTGTTTCCCCGGATGATATCGAGGAAGATGGTACAAATCTTGTTGAGGACAATACAAGGGCCGAGGATTTCTTTGCACAGAATCCATTTAACAATGGAACTGCTCCATTGCGTGATGATGAAGTTGTTCCTGTTTTTGAAAACGAAGAAGATTTCCACGGTCCAATGAATGACAACAAGGCTGTGTCTCTTGATGACGGCTGGGATGTGGAAGAAGAAAAGGAAGAACTTGAACCAGAGCCTAAAAAGCCAGAGCCAAAGAAAAAGAGTGAGCCTGAATACGAGGAAGAACCGGAAGAAGAGGTTGAGGATATCTTTAAGGAAGTTCCAAGACCAAAGAAAAAGCCTGTCCCGAAGCCTGAGCCTGAAGTTGAAGAAGATGATTTCGATGCAGAAAAGACTTTCGAGGAAGCCGAAAACCCGCTTCCAAAGCCGCGCCGCCCGGACTTTGCTGAACGCCAGGAAAACAGTGACCATGAACTTCTGGAAAAAATGGCATCGGCAATGGAATCAATGGCTGACAAGATAAACGTGACTGCAACACCAGTTGCCGTTCCTATGGCCGTTGAACCTGAAATCAAGGGAAATTCTATTGAAAGCCTTTTCAAGAGACTCAAGTACATGAGCAATTATCTTCCTGATGAAACAAGATCTTCTTTCAATGAAAGTGAGACCCGAATCAAGATGGACTATATTCTTTCAAAGCTTGAAGGCAGGGAAGGACTCCTGTCATCGGCAACAAATTTCAGGGCTGAAAAAAATCTTACCCAGAAAGCAGAGGAATCTGATACTGGACTCACACTTCTTCTGAAAACATTGACTGTGACAAAGGATCTCATTCACTGCCTGGATGACGAAACCTTGTCCCTTGCTCTCACATCCTGGATCAACAATCTGGTAAGCCGTCTCTAGAACCAGATCAGATTTTGCTCTAATTGAACAAATCCTCTCTAATATGTTAAAATAGACGTCAAATTATTACATATTAAAGAGGATTTTTTTTATGCTAACTCTCAAATTTGGTGGAACTAGCATGGGTTCCGCTCGTCGTATTCTTGACAGTGTTGAAATCATGATTGGCCGTGCAAAGACAGACAAGATCAGTGTTGTTGTCAGTGCTGTTGCAGGCGTATCAAACAAATTGCAGGCTGCTATTGACGGGTGTATTGTTGGCGGGACCGCATCTTCTTTTGTAAGTGATCTTCGTAATGTTCATGCTGAAATCTGTTCAGAACTCAAGTCCATTCTTTCTGATTTTGATACACAGTCTGTAATGGCAAAGATTGAGGCTCATCTTTCAGAACTGGAAAAGCTTTTGTCCGGGCTTGCTGTATTTGCTGAATGCCCTTCAACAGTTTACTGCCGTATCATGGGTATGGGTGAGCTTATGTGTGCTCCTCTTGTTGAGGCAGTTCTTCTTGCAAAAAAGCAGAGCGTAATGCTTCTTGATTCACGCAAGTTTATTTTTACTACTGGTGATCAGAAAGAAGGTGATCCAGACTATTCATATTGTGCTGATGCATTCTCCGATTACCGCGATGGTTCAGTTCCTTCAGCTCAGATTCTTCTGTTCCCTGGATTTATCTGTTCATGGATTGGCGGAACAGATTCTAAGCCCGTAATGGGACTCATGGGACGCAATGGTTCAGATTTTTCTGCAGCAATCGTTGGTTCATGTCTTGGTTCATCAAAGGTTGAATTCTGGACAGATGTTGACGGTGTTTATACTGCAGATCCACGTGTTGTAAAGGATGCAATTCTTGTTGACAACATGACTTACGAAGAGGCAATGGAACTTTCATTCTTCGGTTCAAAGGTTCTTCATCCAAAGACTCTTGCTCCACTTGCAGCAAAGGGAATTGAAGCCTGGTCACTCAATAGTCATAATCCATCAGCAAGAGGAACTTGCATTGGTAAGGGACCTTATGCAGAAGACAAGACAGGTCCTGTCCGCGGTATTTCCTGTCTCAAGGATTGTGCAATGATTTCCGTAAGTGGTTCCGGAATGAAGGGACGCAAGGGAATGGCTACAAGAATTTTCCAGTCTGTATCAAATGCAGGAATCTCAATTCTTCTTATTACCCAGTCTTCTTCTGAGTACACTATTTCCTTCTGCGTAAGAAAGGCATTTGCTTCAAAGGTTCATGATGTTCTCAGAAATGAGTTCGCCCTTGAAATCTCAACAAAGCTCATAAATCCAATTGGTGTTGAAGACAACTGTGCAATCGTTTCTATCATTGGTGATGCAATGAGAAGCAAGCGTGGTGTTGCAGGAACATTCTTTGATTCTCTTGCAAGCCGTGACATCAACATTCTTGCCATTGCCCAGGGATCTGCTGAACGTTCTATTTCTGCAGTTATCAAGGCAGAAGACGGAGACATGGCTGTTCGTGTTGTTCATCAGTTCTTCTTCAATACAGTTCAGTCAATCCAGGTTTATGCATTCGGTGCCGGAACAATTGGTGGCACTATGCTTGATCAGATTGGTGAGCAGCAGAAGGCTCTTCTTGAACAGGGAATTGATATCCGCGTAATGGCAATTGCAAATATCGACGGAATGATTTTCAACGCAGACGGAATCAATCTTGAAGGCTGGCGTGATCAGGTTAAGGAAAACGGAAAGAAAACAAATCTTGATGAAATCCTTGAGTTCGTAAAAGAAACAAAACCTCTCAACCCAATCTTCGTTGACTGTACAGCAAGCTACGATCTTCCTGAAAGATATCTTGATGTGTTCAAGGCCGGCATGAGCATTGCCACACCAAACAAGAGGGCAAACTCAATGAGCATGGAGTTCTACCACAAGCTTCGCGAGACAGCAAATGAAATGCACGTGCGTTTCCTCTACGAAACAAACGTTGGTGCAGGTCTTCCAATCATTGACACACTGCAGAATCTCTTCAAGTCTGGAGACAAGCTTACAGGATTCAACGGAATCATGTCTGGTTCACTTTCATATATCTTTGGAAAACTTGATGAAGGCAAGAAGTTCAGTGAGGCAGTCCTAGAAGCAAAGGAACTGCGCTACACAGAACCGGATCCACGTGACGACCTCAAGGGAACAGACGTTGCACGCAAGGCACTCATCATTGCTCGTGAAGCAGGTATGTCAATTGAACTTGAAGACATTGAGATGCGTTCAATATTCCCTAAGGATTTCAATATTGAAGGAACAACAGAAGAATTCCTCAAGAGACTTCCAGAACTGGACAAGTACTTTGATGACAAGATGGCTGCCCTCAAGAAGGAAAACAAGGTTCTTCGCATGGCAGCTTCAATCAAGGACGGAAAGGTTTCTGTCGGAATGCTTGAAGTAGGAATGGATGATCCATTGTACACAGTTCGCGGTGGAGAAAATGCATTCGTATTCAATACAGCCCGCTACACACCAATTCCTCTTACAGTCAAGGGATACGGTGCAGGTGCTGGAGTAACTGCAGCCGGTGTATTCGGTGATGTTCTGCGCACTGTTAGCTGGAACTCGACAAACGCATAAAATCAGTAACTGAAAAAAATACTAGCGGCATCTCGTGTTTTTATATGGGATGCCATTTTTATTTATGGGAGATGTAAGATAAAACCGCTAAAATAGCGCGGCTTTATCTTACCTAAAGTTTGCGTTGCAAACTTATTATTGAACTGCTGTTCCTCATTACATTACGGAACAGCGTAAAAAGCCAATCGATTGTTGAAACAATCTTCTTGACTTTTTATAGGAGAATATATGGCAAATCAAATGATCATGGGAAATCAGGCAATTGCACTTGGAGCCCTTAAGGCTGGTGTCAATCTGGTTTCTGGCTATCCTGGAACACCATCGTCAGAAATCATAGAGTATGTTGCAAAATACAGAAAGCAGACAGGAACCTATGTTGAATGGTCTGTAAATGAAAAGGCTGCCGTAGAAGTTGCAGCCGGTGCAAGTTATGCCGGAGCAAGAACTCTTGTTACAATGAAACAGGTCGGACTCAATGTTGCCGGCGATCCGGTAATGTGCCTTGCCTATGTTGGCGTTAAAGGAGGAATGGTAATTGTTTCTGCCGATGACCCGGGACCAATTTCCAGCCAGACGGAGCAGGATACCCGCCGTTATGGTGAATTCTCCAAGCTTCCTGTGTTTGATCCGTCGAGTCCTGAAGAGGCTTATGAGATGATTCAGGAAGCATTCGAGTATTCTGAAAAATATTCCACTCCGGTTCTGTTCAGACCCACAACAAGAGTTGACCATGGATATGCGAGCATGGATATTCCGGAACTGCCAAAGGCCCGTGAAATTCCCGGCTTTGAAAAGAACACACAGCGCTGGGTAATTTTTCCACGAACTTCCTACATGAACCACAGAATTATTTTTGAGCGAAACACAAATGTACTGCCAGAGGAATTTTCAAAGCTGCCTTACAACAAGATTGAAAACAATTCAAATCCAGATTCAAATCTTGGAATTGTAACGGGTGGTGTAAGCTATGCCTACGTCAAGGAAGCACTGGCTCTCCTCGGAAAAGAAGATACTCCGGTTCTCAAGATTGGAACTCCATATCCATTCCCGAAATTCATTGCTGAGGATTTCCTGCAGTCAAAGAGTCATGTTCTTGTAATCGAGGAACTGGATCCTGTTATTGAGGATGCCTTGATTCAGTTAAAGGGAAAGGAAAATCTTGGATGCACCATTCACGGAAAGTATGACAAGAAAACTACTGAAGCTGGTGAGTATTCAGTAGAACTCGTAAAAAAATTCATCGCTTCCTTCCTGAGCATTGACCTTGAAGATCAGTCTGCATTACAGTCTCCTGAACTTCCTGTTCGTCCGCCTGTGCTTTGTGCCGGCTGTCCACACCGCGCATCTTTCTATGCAGTCAAGCAGGCAATGAAAAATGAAAAGACCGTGTTCTGCGGCGACATTGGATGCTACACACTGGGAAATGCAAAGCCTCTTGATATGTGCGACACATGTCTTTGCATGGGTGCAGACATAACCATGGCCCAGGGATTCTTCCACGCAGAAAATGACCGTCACTGTTTCTCCTTTATTGGTGATTCTACATTCTTTGCTTCAGGAATCACGGGCGTTGTGAATGCAGTATACAACAAGTCCCGACAGACAATCTGTATTCTCGACAATTCAACTACTGCCATGACTGGACATCAGCCGCATCCTGGAATTGGTCTCACAATGATGGATGACATTACTGAAAAAATCAGCATTGAAAAAATCCTCAAGGCTATTGGAGTTGAACCTGTTCTTACAGTAAATCCTTTTGATCAGAAGACAGCCCTTGAAGCCGTAAAGGAATGTGACAGCCATGATGGAGTGAGCGCAATTATTTTCAAGTCACCATGTATTGCCCTTCTTTCAAAGGAAGAATTCAAGGAGTTCAGAAAAAAGCCGGCAGAAGTGAATCTTGAAAAATGTATCGGATGCAAAAAATGCGTAAACGAAACTGGATGTCCTGCATTGTGCTTTGACTTTGATTCAAAGAAAGCAACAATTGATTCAACTATGTGTACGGGATGCAGCCTGTGTTCTCAGGTTTGCCCGGTAAATGCAATCAGCTGCCAGCAACTGTTTTGCGCAGACTTTAAAAATGATAATAACTGTTAGTTGAGGTTTTTTATGACAAATATATTGGTATGTGGAATCGGTGGACAGGGAACTGTTCTTGCTGCAAAGCTTCTTGATCAGGCTGCAATTCATGCGGGACTTTCAGTTCATTCTGCAGAAACAATTGGAATGGCCCAGCGCGGTGGAAGCGTAACCAGTCATGTCAGGATTGGAAATGACGTTTACTCTCCATTGATTCCTTTTGGAAGTGCAGACATGATAATTGCCTTTGAATTATGTGAGGCCGCCCGAAATATATGCTATCTCAAGAAGGGTGGAACTGTTGTCGTGAACAACAAGATCATTAGCCCGGTGACTGCAGTTCTTGCCGGAAAGTCATTTGATGAAAAGACCATGATTGACTACATGAAGGAAACTGCTGGAAAGGTAGTTGCAGTTGATACGGACCGAATTTGCAGTGAACTTGGATCTGCAAAAGTTGTCAACACAATTCTTCTTGGAGCCGCTCTCAGGGAAGGAATTGCCGGAATCACCAAAGAGGATGTTGTTGAGGCAATCAGGCTTTCAGTTAAGCCAAAGTTTGTGGAGCTCAATCTAAGGGCTTTGGAAGTTTCAAAAATATGAAACATCTGTTATACTGTTATTATTAAGAGAAACACTTTCAAGAGGGAAAATATATGAAACTCACACAGAAACAGATTGAACTTGTTGATGCACAGGTAAAGCGCCTTATTGCTGGTGATAGTTATTATGGAAAGAAATACAGGGAAATGGGAATCACTGGAGTTAAGTCACAGGAGGATTTTGAGAAGCTTCCATTCAGCTCCAAGGATGACTTGAGAAACGCTTATCCCCTTGGAATTCAGGCTGTTCCTGATGAAGATGTTGTGCGAATTCATTCATCAAGCGGAACAACAGGAAAGCCTGTAATTATTCCATACACCAAGAAAGACGTTGACGACTGGGCTATTCAGTTTGCCCGCTGCTACGAAATGGCTGGAATCACAAAGAAAGACCGCATTCAGATTACACCGGGTTATGGACTTTGGACGGCAGGCATAGGTTTTCAGGCAGGCTGTGAAAAGCTTGGAGCCATGGCAGTTCCAATGGGGCCTGGAAACACTGAAAAGCAGCTTCAGATGATGCAGGATCTTCAGTCAACTGTAATCTGCGCAACCTCAAGCTATGCTCTTCTTCTTTCAGAGGAAATAACAAAGCGCGGAATCAAGGACAAGATTGCACTTAAAAAGGGTGTCATCGGAAGTGAACGCTGGTCTGACAAGATGCGCAAGAGCATCCAGGACGGACTTGGAATTGAGCTTTATGACATCTACGGACTTACTGAAATCTACGGACCTGGAATCGGAATCAACTGTCAGAAGGAAAAGTACATTCATTACTGGGATGACTATCTTTTCATCGAGATCATCAATCCGGAAACCGGAAAGCCTGTGGCAGACGGAGAAGAAGGTGAAATCGTAATCACAACTCTGGTTAAGGAAGGAGCCCCTCTCTTAAGATTCCGCACACATGATCTTTCAAGAATCATTCCTCAAAAGTGTTCCTGTGGTTCATGCTATCCGCGTCTTGACATTATCAAGGGACGCAGCGACGACATGTTCAAGGTTCACGGCGTAAATATGTTCCCTGCCCAGGTTGAGGAAGTTCTTCACCAGATTGACGGTGCCACAAGTGAATACTCTATTGCCATCGGTCATGATGATGACAACAACAAGGACGTAATGGTTCTCACGGTTGAAGTTGAAGGCCGCGTTAACTTTGAGGATACGGGAAAGGCAATTGCAAACCTGTTTAAGTCAAAAATCGGCGTAAATCCAAAAGTTTCTGTTGTTCCTGTTGGAACCTTGCCAAGAAGCGAAAAGAAGACAAAACGAGTATTTGATCACCGCGAATCCTGATTAAACAGCTTAAATTTGTACTAATCGGAATTATAAAAAATTGTCCCCGGAACCTGAAAAAAACTCAAAAATCTCCAGGTTTCGGGGGATTTTTTTTGCGGGAAACCTATATTTTGTTGTATTTTTTGTATTCTTAATCTATAATGAAACTTATGGCAATTGTTACAGCGCAGGTATTAAATCGTTATTACGAAGAATATCAGAACACTGAAGTTACATTCTCAAAAGAAATCATGCATACATTGAAGGTTGATCCACGACAGATTTACGTTAAGAGCGGTGGGCTTCAGTGGCCTTGCATTATTAATTCTACATCATTTACACAGGCTAAGATCATTCTTGGAATAAAGAGTGGTGCATACCAGGCTCTTTCAAAGAAGGGTCTTGGTGCAGAACCGGCATCTGCCAGCATTAGATTCAGCTTTTATCAGCCTGATGGGCAGACTTTCAGTTTCTTCGTTGCTTCAAAGGTAAAATTCATTGAACAGTATATGAACAGCTCGGAACTTGCAGTTCTCACACTGCAGTTTACCCAGCGTCCGCCTGATGATCTTATCCAGATGATTGGTAATCTTCTTGATGCAAACATTAATGCCGTTAAGCGAAAGGAAGAGAGAATCCCGATTAATCAGGATACCATGAGAAAGCTTGGTCTTCCAAAGAAGGAAATGTCCGTTACGGTTCAGGGAGTTCCACGCCACTGTATCTTGCAGGATTTGTCTTTCGGCGGTGCAAAGATTGTTCTTCTCGGACTGGCACAGTTCCTGATCAATAAGGATGTTTCACTTCAGTTTGAATTTGAAGATCCTCATGAAATCATCAACTTGAAGGGTGTTATTGTTAATGCAAGCTTTATTGAGGGTCGCAAGGATATTATTGAGGCAAGCATAAAGTATGATGAGGCATCTGTTTCTCTGGCATACAAGATTCGTATCAATAATTTCATCACTACAATGAGAAAGACTGAGTTGAACCAGAAATTTGCAGATGTAGTTGAAGAAGTCCCACCTGCAGACTCAAAGCCGGCTGCTCAGACAGCACAGGCCGCTCCTGTTTCTCAGGTTCCTCAGACACCAGCTCAGTAAGGAAACAAAATGAGCATAACAAATTCATTAGACTCGATTTATTTCATAAAGGTTCCAGAGGGAACGTCTTTTTCTAAGGCTGCCTTCAAGATTGATCCGAATATTGAGCTTCCGGTGCAGAAAAAAGAAAAGGATGCCTCAATTGAAGAGGATTTTTCCAAGCTTTCCGAAGAGCAGATTCTTTCAGGTATTCTCACAGTTCTTGCTTATGATTCTGGAAACGAAAACGCACAGTATTACCGCGACATGATCACACAGTGCCGTCCAAATATCAAGACAGAGCTTTGCGAGGCTGCAGTTCTCAAGACAAAGAATGAGGACTGGGATATTGCAGAGGAAATCTGGCTTGCCCTTAAGGGACTTGATCCAAAGGATATGGCAATCACTTTCAACATGGCACTTTTTTTTGACCAGAAGGCAGACAGTTTCAGGTCAATGGAACTTCACGATGATGCCGATGCCTATGATGAACTTGCTTTGTCAAACTATAAGGCTTGTATAGAAGAGGACATGCCGGATGCATATTTTAATGCCGGTTTCTTCTATCTTAAAAAGAATAATTTTTCTGAGGCCAAGAGTTGTTTTGAAACATACCTGGCAATTCTCTCCGATGAAAAGGATGAAACTCTTGGTGAAAATGGAATCTACAAAAAAGAGCGAGCTCAGGAAATGATAGACGTTATTTCCAACAGGCATCTTGAAGATGAAAAGTTCCATCGTGCATATCAGTTGATTTCATCGGGACAGGAAGAAAAGGGCCTCGAAGAAATCAGAAAATTTATCCGCGACAATCCTTATGTTTGGAATGCCTGGTTCCTCCTTGGATGGGCTTTGAGACGCATGGGCAGGTTTGAGGATGCAAAGCAGGCTTTCCTTAAGGCTCAGGAATGTGACGGTGGCGATGAAAATTCTGATTCATTGAATGAGCTTGCAATCTGCCAGATGGAAACAGGTGATCTTGATGCTGCAAAGAAAACTCTCGTTAAGGCTCTCGGGTATAACAGCGAAAATCTCAAGATCTTGAGCAATCTCGGATATTTGAGTGAAAAGACCGGTGATCTGGAGGAAGCCAGAAAATACTTTGAGCTGGTTCTTGATCTTGATCCCAATGACAAGATAGCAAAGCAGGAATACGACAGGCTTTCAAACTAGACCGCAGAATTTCATTAGGGCATTCTGGCAGAATCATCTGTTGCCCAAAAGTACTTTGTCTCCAGTTTTTACTCCAGCTTTCTCATACCATCCCTGTGGAACTTCAAGTGCATAGCGGACTGATCTTGTGCTCTGGATTGGTGCAAGGCTGAATGGTGTCATGTCGTAAATATCGCGGATAATTCCCTGGGAATCTATGTATGCAATTGAGAGAGGGTGGGGTGTATTCTTCATCCAGAACGAAAGTACCTGATCCTTCTGAAAAACAAAGAGCATTCCTGTTCCATCCGGGATATTCTTTCTTTCCATGAATCCGAAATTCCTTTCCTCAGCTTTTGATGCAATTTCTGACTTCACGAAAACACTTGTTGAATCTGCCTTGACGATTTCGAGGGTTTCAACAGGGAGATTAAATTTTGTTTTCTGCTGGCAGGAAACAAACTGGGGGCAAATGAGAGCTGCTGCAATTATTGCAAAGAATAGTTTTTTCATTTTTTTCATTATAGTTCATCGAGGAAGTCTTCGTGGGCCTGTTCCTGTGCGCTTTTTCTAACCATTGCTTTGGACTGGAGGTCATCGAAAACTTTTTTGTCCGTGTATTTTAGTGTGAGGGGTCTTTCAAGAGTCATAATGACTGAATCATCTCTCCATTCTGATTTTTCCGGGGAAAGATAATCTGGAAGCCCGTATTTTTCAGTAAGTGTAGAAAAAATCGAGTAATGGTCGGTCTTGGATTTTTTCAGGTTCAGTGTGATTGTGTAGAGCTTTCCGTCCTGAAACTGGAAAAAGCATCTGTCAAGGAATGAATATGGTGCAGTCCTTGAGGTATCAGTTTCAATGAGGGTTCTGTTTTCGCCGGGAAGAAGAGAAACATCCCTGTCTCCGCGGAATCCGAAGTTAAAGTCCTTGGAAAGGGCATCCTTTACTTCATCAACAGTCATGCCGAACTTAATGTTCTTGTATCCTGAAGGAAGTGATTCCTGTGCAAAGGAAAGTGAGAATGCTAGTAATACTGTGGCAGCAAGTGCCATTATTTTTTTAGTCTGTAACATGCTTTGAATTCTGCTTGCGGTAGAATGCAGCCTGCCTTATGAGCTGTGCAACATCCGGAACATCGATTCTTCCACTAACAATATGAACACACTGGTCAGTCTGAAGAAGCTGCATTGCCTGGTACTGGTCTCTCTGTGGAATCACGCAAAGGTTCATGATATCCTGAACTGTGAATCCTGTATGATAAGTTTCCTTACTGAAAGGAATTTTCTGTTTTTCAAGCTGAAGAGAAATCATATCGATGAGTTTTTCTCTTGTGTCGCGAAGCTGGGTGTTTGTGAGCTGTCTCTGCATTGTCCAAAGACGGTCTGCAAACATTGTTGTAAGCTTAGAGATCATCTGTGGCTGGGTTGTAACCATCTGGTTGAAGTTTTCCTTGTTCACAACCATGAGACGTGCTTCTTCGTTTGCAATTGCATTTGCCGAGCGTGGAAGGTTTTCCAGGAGGGCCATTTCTCCAAACAAGTCGCCTTTCTTGAGCAGTGCGAGTGTAACTTCCTTCCCTGCAACAACCTTTGAAATGCGTACTGATCCAGACTGAATGATGTACATGTCAGATCCGTGCTGGCATTCATAGAAGATCATTGCTCCTCTTGGGTATGTGCGGATTGAATCTGTCGATGCCTCAATGTATGGTGGCATTGCTCTTGTCTTGAGTCTGCCGAATCTCTGCTGTGCTGTGGCAACATTCATTCCTGACGGGCATTCCCTTATGTACTGGAAATATCCGTATGCTGCAGCCATATACATTCCCATGTTCTCAAAATATTCTGCGGCGGCAAAAATCTGTTCTGGTGTGGAAACATTTGTCTTGTTGAGAGTAAGCTTTGTGAGCTGGTCATTGATGTGTCTCATGTCACGGGCAAATGATCTTACAATCTTCATGGCTACCGGAGTGTTTTTCATGATGAGTTCAGGATACTGTGCCCTCTTTACCATGATTGCGACAACCGGAGTTGTAGACACAACGTTCTGAATCTGGCGCTGACCTGTCATGCATGGAATAACGCCAATGAAGTCTCCCGGACCAAGTGTAAGTGGGGGAATTCCTGCAATCGGAATTTCGTTGTAGCACTTTACGTGTCCAGATTGAATGATGAAGAAATAGTCTGTTGCTTCTGTTCCTTCAACAAGAATATATGAGCTTGGCTTGAAATTTACAAACGATAGCTGTAACAAAATTTACCACCTTTTAATTTCCAAGGGAATCATTCTATTTTCGGCATGCTGAAGCAGATTCTTAATGGAACATCTGAAAACAATTTTTTTTTCAGATGCCTCGTGTCCAGTTCATGATGATATTCTTTCAGAATAAACCTGTCATTTCCAATTTTATAGGAAGATTATCTCACATTCAAGATTAAAGCCTGTTTTTTCCCATACCCTGGATTTTGCCAGCCTTACGAGTTCTTCTATGTCCGAGGCTCTTGCATTTCCCTTGTTGATAATGAAATTTCCGTGCCAGGGAGCAATCTGGGCTCCGCCGAATTCAGTTCCCTTAAGGCCTGCATCGTCAATGAGCTTTCCGCTTGGCTGCCCAAAATCCCTGTTGTTCTTGAAAACACTTCCAGCGCTTGGAAACTTGAAGTGGCCCTTTGATTCCCTGTCATCAATGTATTTTCTGCATTCATTTTCCAGGTTTCCGGCCTTGGATGGGTCTGCAAGTGAAAATTTCATCTTCACGGAAAGAATTACTGTGTTTTTGCCTGTGAATGGTGATTTTTTGTAGCTCCAGTCAGTTTCAAAATTGCTTGAGTATGTTCTGACTGATTTTTCCAGTGATTCCTCGTAGTTTTCTGTCACTGAGTCAAGGTCAATGTATGAAATGCTTTCGATAAGATTTCCAAAATCAGCATTGTAGCATCTGGCATTCATGAAAGCAGCACCGCCGCATGTTCCTGGAAGACCCGCAAAGCATTCGAGTCCACTGATTCCCCGGGAACAGGTATATTCAACGGCATCTTTTGTAGGTGTTCCGCTTCCAAATGTGATTTTTTCAGCATTATCTGTCGTTTCATGACTGATTCCATTGAGGTTTTCCGTGGAAATGATTGCGCCCCTGAATCCATTGTCCGGGGCAACTACATTGCTTCCACCACCAAGAACAAAAAAAGGAATCCTGTTCTTTTTCAGAATGCTTGTTGCAATCACAACGGAATTGCTGTCTGAGGGACAAATAAAAAGATCAGCATTGCCGCCAACTTTCATTGTAGTTCTCTGAGAAAGAGGTTCATTTTGCCTTATGGAACCCGAGAAAAACTGACACTTATTGATATTTTCAACTATTTCAAATATGCTACTCATTTAGAATATTATTATAGAAGAGTATTTGAAAATGCTCAATCCAAATGAATCTCCTTGCCGTCATGATTTTTGAGGGCTTTTGTTCCGTAAGGTCTGATGGTTTTTACGACGGCTGGTATGGTTTATTTTTGCCCGGAGGAAAATATGGCATTGAAACTTTACAATACTATGGGACGAAAAGTTGAGGAATTCAAGTCAATCAGGGACGGATATGTTGGATTCTATGGATGCGGACCAACTGTTTATAACTATGCCCATATTGGAAACCTGAGAGCATACGTTTTTCTTGACACTCTGGACAGAACCCTTACTTTCCTCGGATATGACAAAAAGCATGTAATGAATATTACTGACGTTGGACATCTTACCGGAGATTCAGATGATGGTGATGACAAGATGGTGAAGACTGCAGAAGAAAAACACCAGTCAGTAATGGAAATTGCACAGTTCTACACAGATGCATTTTTCAGGGACATTGACCGCCTGAATATCATTCGCCCGGATGTAGTCTGCAAGGCTACTGACCACATTCAGGAAATGATTGATCTCATCAAGAAAATTGAGGCAAACGGGCACACATACATGGCTGGCGGAAACCTTTATTTTGATGTTTCCACATACAAGAACTACGGTGATCTGGCAAACCTGAACCTTGACGAACTTAAGGAAGGTGCAGGCCGCCGCAAGGAAGTTGTAATTGATGAAAACAAAAAGAACCCTCAGGATTTCGTTCTCTGGTTTACAAAGTCAAAATTTGAAAATCAGGCTTTGACCTGGGATTCACCCTGGGGAAGAGGATATCCTGGATGGCATATTGAATGTTCTGCCATGAGCATGAAGTATCTTGGAAAGCATTTTGACATTCACACGGGCGGAATCGATCACGTTCCCGTTCACCATACAAATGAAATTGCACAGAGCGAAGGTTCTTTCTCAGAAGAAGACAGAAAACAGGGACCTTGGGTCAATTACTGGCTTCACAATGAATTCCTTGTTCTTCAGGGTGCAACAAAAATGTCAAAGTCAAGCGGTAACTTTTTGACCCTTCAGTCATTAATTGATAAAGGATACGATGCATTGGACTATCGTTTCTTCCTTCTTGGAGCACATTACAGAAAGCAGATTCTTTTCAGCTGGGATGCCATGGATGGTGCAAAGAAATCCCGTGAGGCTCTTGCCGGAAGAATTGCAAAGCTTGCAGATAAGTCTCATGTTCTGAAGAAGGCTTCTGAAAAAAAGTATGGAAAGGGGCAGGCTGCTGACACAACAGGAATGTCTGAAAAGGCATGTGAGTACATGGGAAAATTCAAGGATGCCCTCGAGAATGATCTTCTTGCACCAGTTGCCCTCAGTATGATTCAGAAGGTTGTAAAGGACAATGCCATTGAAAATCCGGAAAAGATTGAGCTTGTTGCAAGAATGGATACTGTAATCGGTCTTAAGCTTCTTGAAACAGCTGCTTCAGTTCTTGAGGCAGAAGAAAAGTCTGCCAGCGTGAATCCCCATGAGGGAGATCCGGAGGCTGCAGAAATTGATGCACTGGTGGCAGAAAGAACTCAGGCCAAGAAGAACAAGGATTTTGCTCGTGCCGATCAGATCAGGGATGAGCTAACTGCACGGGGAATCACTATTGTGGACACTCCAACAGGTCCAACATGGAAACGCGCTTAGTTTTTGTAAAAATTCCTGTAACTAATTTGAGGATAAAGTGTTTAGTTTTAATAAAGAGGCCTCTTCGGAAATAAGATGTGCCGATGAAAAGGACTTCAGAAGACTCTATGATGCTACAATGCAGTTGTTGTTCAAGGTTTCCTACAAAATCGTGAATGACGAGGAAGCCGCTGAGGATCTTGTGCACGATTCTTATATCAAGGCAAATGAAAAGGAAATGGTTTTCCCTTCAATGAATGACGCAACTTTCTGGCTTATCCGCGTTGTAAAGAATGCTTCATTGAACTATGCCAAGAGAAAGATTCGCGAAGCAAATGCCTATCACAAGGCTTTGTATGAAGTAAGGCAGCATTCGGAAAGCAGTGATAAAGAACTTCTCAAGGAAGAATCAAAAAAGATTGCACTTGAGGCTCTCAACAAACTGCCCGAAAATTTAAGGGAAGTTCTTGTTTTGCGTGAATATGCGGACATGAATTATAAAGAAATTGGGATGCAGCTTGGAATATCAGAGGGGAATGTTAAGGTAAGGGTATTCCGTGCAAGAGAACAACTAGCAAAACTAATAGGAGAAGATGATGTCTACTTGCCCTGAAACAGATATCCATTCAATTTATCTCGACGGAGAACTTCCAGAACAGTTCAAGAATGAATATGAACAGCATATTGCCAATTGTCCGGAATGTGCCAGAAAACTAAAGAAGCTTCGTGTTGTTCATGAAATTTTTGCAGCGGATTCTAAATCAATCTCCCTCACAGAAGCTGAGCTTGAAGATAGCTACAGAAGATTGCAGGCTCGTCTTTCATACAGGAAGGTTCTCAATTTCAAGAAAGAAGAAAACTCATTTGGAAAGAAAATCTTTTCAATTTCAAAATATGCTGTTGTGGGAGTTGCCGCAGCCGCAGCCGTTGCATTCATCATGCCGTCAGGTTCACCTCAGGTTAACAGTTATACTTCATTCCAGCCTGTTGCAAGGTCTGCAATTCCTTCAGTAACAAGTCGTGTTAAGTATAACAGCAGAATTAATGCATTGAAGTTTGGTCCGGCTTTGGATGAAAAGAATGTTGCCGAGGATATGTCTTTTGGCACTGTAGCAAATACTGTGAATCCAATTATGGTATCAAATGGATTTGATTCTGAATCTTTCCATGCAGATTTTGCCGGATACGATGTCTTTAATATTCCTTCATCTCATGAAAATGCAATGGGTGATTCTTTTCCTGCATCTTCAGCAGTTCTTTTTGATGTAGGAAAATAAATTGCATCCTCTGGAATATTTCAAATATCATTTTCGCCGGTCTCCCGTTGTCAGAGCTGTAACCTGGTTGCTGCTTCTTGTTCTGGCAATTGTTTTTTTTGGAATTATCACGCGCACAATAAAACGAAAGCCTGTAATTGAATCAATGAATCCTCTCATCGGACTTCCGGGAGATGAAATGACTATTACGGGGCATAATTTTGGTACCGAAAAGGAATCTTCGTATGTAGAGATTGCCGGTTCCCGAATTACTGCCAGCGGTTACACCCACTGGTCGGACAAGGAAATCAGACTGGTTCTTCCGTCAAATGTTCAGGACGGACTTGTGTTTGTGGGAACATCTTCCGGAAAGTCGGAGCCTGTGTTCTTTGCAAATTCCACTGGAATCCCTGTTGCCGTCAAGGCTGATCCGGCCGTTACCATTCCTGTTATCAGTTCAATTACTCCTGACACTGCTTGTCCTGGGCAGATTATTTCAATTCTGGGAACAAACTTCGGTGGTGGACGTGGAAATTCCAGGGTTTTCTTTACTGCCAACCGAGATGGAATTTCAGCAACTGTAAGTCCAAAGGATCAGGGGCAGAATTTTATCGAGGCAAGTGTTGCTGAAATGGACTATGAATCCTGGAACGACTCTGAGATTCGCGTCCGTGTTCCCGATGGTGCAGCTTCTGGTTCTGTGTATGTTGAAACTTCCCGCGGTTCAAGTGTTTCAAAAAAAATTGAAGTTAAGTTTCCAAACGGCCAGAAAACTTATTCAGGCCGCAGAACATACGTAATCCAGACATCAACTGACATTGAGACAAATGTTGCCGGTCAGGAATCGGTAATCTCCCTTTACATTCCAAAGCCTGCAGTGTCATCTTTCCAGCCATCAGTTCAGCTTAATGAATGCATTCCGGAACCTTTTATTGGAGACGACTGTGATGACATGATTTACAAAATCAATTTGGGAAAGGTCAGGAACAACAAGCAGAAGTTTACTCAGAGTTATGTTGTAAGTGCTTATGACGTTAAGTCAAATATCAAGGGAAAGAATGTAGGCCAGTACAGGGATAAAAACAGCATTATGTATATGAATGCAACCAGTTCTGATCCTATTATTCCGGCAAAGGATCCATCTGTTTCTTCACTTGCAGAAGCCATTATTGGAAAAGCAAAATCTCCCTATGACAAGGCCTATCTTATCTACAAGTACATGACAGAAAACTACAAGGTTGTTGATAAGCTGCGTTCAGGTGATGTTGAAGTAAAGGACATAATCAAGAAAAAGCGCGGTGATGCCTATGACATGGCAATAATGTATGCTTCACTGTGCCGTGCAGGCGGAGTTGCTGCCATGCCAGTTGCCGGAATTCTCATTCAAAGTGATTCAACTACAAAACCTCACTGGTGGGTTGAAGTCTATTTTGAACGCTACGGATGGTTTCCTGTTGATCCAGCTCTTGGTGCAGGTCTTGAATTCAATTCCTTTGTTGCAATTGATAATCCAGGTGAATACTATTTTGGAAACATGGACAGTCAGCACATTGCCTTTAGCCGCGGTTGGAAGCAGATTCGTCAGTCAGCACATAATACAAAGATTGTGTACCGGCCACGAAGCTATGCTTTCCAGTCAATTTGGGAAGAGGCCAGTGATGAAGTTTCAAGTTACAGTTCACTCTGGAACAATCCGGTAATCCTGGGAATTTACTAGGCCTTAAAATTGTTTTGGAAGAAATGAACACATACCTTCACGGGCAGAAGTGTTTTTTGTAAAGATACGGAAAAATATTGCATATTATTTTTTGGAGATATATATAAATGAAGACTAAGGTATTGTCAGTTGGTGGTTCTATTATTGCTCCTGATGGAGTTGATGTTGATTTGCTCGTTAAGTTCAGCAGAATGGCAAATAAGTGGCTCAAGGAAAATCCCGATGGCCGATTGATTTTTGTTGCAGGTGGCGGAGCTCCAGCTCGTGTTTACCAGAATGCATACAGAAATGTTGTTTCCCAGTTTGATGCAGACCAGAAGGCAAGCCTTTCATTTGCAAATGATGACGAGACAAACTATGCATGTGACTGGATTGGTATTATGGCAACTCGTCTCAATGCTCAGATTCTAAAGACATGTTTTGGTCCATTGTGCCAGCAGGATGTTGTTACTGATCCTACAGCCGTTTCCGATTTTAAGGGACGTGTCCTTGTTGCAGCCGGATGGAAACCTGGATTTTCCACAGATAATGATGCCGTTCTCCTGGCAGAAAAATTCAACGCAGACACAGTTGTTAATCTTTCAAACATCGAAAAGGTTTATACTGATGATCCAAGAAAAAATCCTGATGCAAAGCCAATTGATGAGATATCATGGTCTGACTTCCGCAAGATGGTAGGTGATGAATGGGTTCCAGGTAAAAACTGTCCATTTGATCCAATTGCCTCAAAAAAAGCCCAGGAATTAGGTCTAAAAGTAATCTGTGCCGCCGGAAAAAACATCGAGAATATTGAGGCCGTGTTGAATGAAAATAAATACATAGGGACAACAATAAAGGGTTGAGAAAAATTTGGAACGCGAAAACGTGGAGCGTTCCTCGGCCGAAAGCCCGAGCCCCCCGGCGAGGGAGCGTGGCCGTGTTGAACGAAAATAAATAGTTATAATCGAACAACAATAAAAGGCTGAGAAAAATTCGGAACGCGAAAACGTGGAGCGTTCCCCGGCCGAAAGCCCGAGCCCCCCGGCGAGGGAGCGTGGCCGTGTTGAACGAAAATAAATAGTTATAATCGAACAACAATAAAAGGCTGAGAAAAATTCGGAACGCGAAAACGTGGAGCGTTCCCCGGCCGAAAGCCCGAGCCCCCCGGCGAGGGAGCGTGGCCGTGTTGAACGAAAATAGATACATAGGGACAACAATAAAGGGCTGAGAAAAAAGTAAGGAATCTTCTTATGAAAAGACTATCTGTAATTCTTTTGGTATTTATTCTGTTTTTTGCATCTTGTGTTTCATCAAGGCATCCAAAACTTTCAAGAACCATTGAAGGCGTGGGATTGAAATCAGCTGAACAGCTTACGGCTTTTTTCATGAGCCAGAGACCCGACAGTGACCGTGAAATGGTTTTTACTCTGGCATCATATTACATTGAAGAATGTTCAACCGAAGGAATTAACAGTGATGTTGCCTTTATTCAAATGTGCCATGAAACCGGGTATCTTAAATTCGGGAATCTTGTTACTCCGGAAATGCACAATTACTGCGGACTTGGTTCAATCAACGAGGAGAACCGCGGGCTTGTTTTTGAAACAGAACAGCTTGGTGTAAGAGCTCATGTGCAGCACCTTCACGCCTATGGAACAACTGAAGACAAAGTCCTTGTAAATGAATGCATTGATTCCAGGTATAAGTATGTACGGCCACGAGGAAAGTCTGTGGATATCTGGGGGCTTTCCGGAACATGGGCCAGCGATCCATATTACTCAATCAAGCTGGAAGAAAAAATGAAACTACTGGAAAAGTTCTAGAAATTAAACGGAAGTATTCCTTCACGGACAGTGGTAGGTATTTTTATATGTAATTTTTCATTCTGTCCGTGATGTGGTATTCTAGAAATCAAATCATCTTGCAGAAATCTTCAAGAAAAGCGTTGATCATTTCCATGCCTTCTTCGTCTGGTGGAAGACTGAACAATTCTCCCTCACCGTCGCGTGGATTTGAAACAATCAGTTTTTTTCTTTCAATAAGATAATTTTCCATAATTGTCTTGAATCCCGAGCAGAACCATTTTGCTGCAGAAGGAATCATTTGTTCACCGATCTTAAGCTTGTTAACCTTAAGCAGTGTTTCAAGAACAATCCTTGTCTGGGACAGAATTTTTTCTTCTTCTTCCTGAACAATTTCGGCAGCTTTCATGTTGAAGTATTTCTGGCTTTCAATAAAAGTATAAATCTGGAACAGTGGAGATTTTTCATGCATCCTGACGTAGCGTGTGACAATTCCCTTGAATACCGTTGCAGCAGGATATTTCTTTGCTACTGAATCAATGTCGGATGGAATGAAACTGATTTCCCTGTAGTATTCGCGGCATGAGTCAAGAGATTTTTCGAACAAGTCATCCCTGTTTTCAAAGTGATTGTATAGCGAAGCCTTCTTTATGTTGAGTGCGCCGGCAATGTCTGAAAGGCTTGCAGCACCTGCAGAGAGAAGAAAAGAAGTATCCAGGACAGCCTTGATTATGTCGTCTTTTGTAAGATGATCTGCCATAAAATTTTCCCCCGAAATATAAGCTAACAATCGTTGGTCTTATGATAATTCAGAATATGACGATTGTAAAGTTTCGAGTTTTTTTTATTTCAAACTGCATTATTAATATGAAGAAAAATATCAAGTAAAATTTAAAAAAAATATTGACAACTAAAATACGAGGTTGTAGAATTAGGATATGGTAGCGTATGTTACCGCAAAAAATAAGGAGGCTATAAGAGATGAAAAAGACTCTAGTCGCAGCTGCTGTAGTAGCAGCATTGGCAACATCTGCATTCGCAGAAATTACATTTGGAGCATGGTTGCGCGTTCTTGCTGCACCAGTTGCATCTAATGGAGATGATACTGTTGTTGCAATGTCAAACTCATGGGGAGGAAGTGCACGTACAGCTCGTCTTAACGTTAATGCAGTAGCAGAAGATGGAAACGCAGGTTTCGCAATGGGAATGTACAACAGTGCAGCAATGGACCTTACAGCTGGTGATGAAGCTCAGATGTGGGTAAAGCCAGTTGAACAGGTTAAGGTATCTGTTGGTAAGTATGATAACAACACACTCCGTGGAGACCTTTGCTATGGTTCATGGAACTGGATGCGCTGTGGAGAGAACACAACTGGTGAAGGACTCATCATGTCTGGAAACGGTGATACAGGTCTCATGGTAGAAGTAACACCAATCGATGCTCTTTACATCCAGGCTTTGGTTCCATTCGCTAATGACGGCACATCTGTGCTCGCAGAAGATGCATACAAGGCAGCACGTGGTGGTTTTGCATACACAATCGACGGAATTGGTAAGCTCAAGGCTCAGTACATCGGAAAGGGTGATGACAAGACTGTAGAAGCAGAATTCGACCTCACAGCAGTTGACGGACTTTATGTTTGCGCTGGTGTAGTAGCAAACATTTGGGACGATGCAGCACCAGATGCTGCAACAACAAAGATTGCAGTTGGTGCTTCTTACCAGATCAACGATGCATTGAAGGTTTCAGCATCAGGTGTATACCAGATGTATGATGATGTTGATGCAGACATCGTAGTTGGTGCAGGTGTAGACTATGCATTGGCTGATGGTCTCAACGCAGTTGCAGACGTTCGCGCTCTTATTCCTACTGAAGATTATGAAGATGAAAAAGGTGATCCAACAGTATCATTCATGGTTGGACTCCAGAAGAACGTTTCTTCTAACGGATACATCGGAGTTGCATTCCAGGGTGTAACAAACGGTGGAACATTATCTGGCGGTGCTGTTGACGGAACAGAAGACAACTTTGCTTGGGCAATCCCAGTAGCAGTTTCAGTTTACTTCTAATCACGTTGTCAAAAGCGACTTTTAGTGCCTAACTAGCACTTAAATCCCAGGAAGCAATTCCTGGGATTTTTTTTCTTTTCAAGATTATCCTTCCAAAACTTAAAATTACAAAAAATAATCAACAAAAAAATCAAATTGCTTTGACAAGTATACAAGATATTTGTATACTATAATTATGTCATTTAGAATACTTCATACTGCAGACTGGCACCTTGGAAAGACATTCCATGATCATTCATTGATTGAGGATCAGAAGAATTTCCTTGCTCAGATAAAAAATCATCTTGCCCAGAACATTTATGATGCACTGGTTGTTTCCGGTGATATTTTTGACCGTGAGAATCCTCCGCGGGAGGCATTCAATATGTTTGGTGATTTTCTTCATGAAATAAGCGAAATATGCCCAGACCTGGCAATGTTTTTTATTAAAGGTAACCATGATTCAACAAATTTTGGCTATCCACGAAGCTTGATACGAGACAAAAAAATTTATATCAGCGTTGATGAAACAAATCTTCTTGAACCGGTTATTCTTGAAAAGGGCGGCGAGAAACTTGCAGTCTATCAGTTTCCTTTCATGCGGGAACTGTGTGATGGTGATAGTTTTTACAATGTTCAGCAGGAAATTGTTTCCTGGGCTGTAGATAAAATCAAAAAGTTTCATTCAGAAAACTATGCTGGAATTCCAATTGTGTTTTCTACCCATGTAACTGCCCTTGGTCATTCTGAAAGCGAATATGACGCTAATTCAGTAGGGTTTGTTGAGGGCGTGAATGCCGGGTTGTTTTCTGATTTTGTCTATACTGCACTTGGTCATATTCACAAGACCCAAAAATGCTCTTCAAAATCTAATGTCTATTACAGTGGAGCACCTCTTCTTTACTATTTTGACGCCAATCCTGAAACATGCTTTCTGGATGTGACTATAGAAGGTTCGAATGTGTCTGTTAAAAAAATTCCATTCAAGCCCTTGCATCCTGTTTTAAGAATAAATGATTTTGTGAATGACTATCTCCAGGAAAACGTAACTGAACTTTTGAAGGAAAAATACAATGGATGTTACCTGGAATTTGTTTATAAGGATCCAGTTCTGCCGGAAAATTCCAGGTCCAGCATCAAGAAAAATTTCAAGGTGCTTTCATTCAGGCCAGAAAAGACAATCGAAGACCAGATGATGGAAACTTCACTAAAAGAAAGGTCTAAAATTGTGCGAAAAGCCCGAGTGACCCCGGAAGAGCTATTTGATGCTTTTTTTGATGAACTTCATAAAGATAAGGTTAATCATGATACTGAAATTTATGGTGAAGCACGAAATATTTTCTCCAGGATCTGGAAGGAATCTCTTGATTCACAGGCGGAGGAATAAGAATGCGACCAATTTCACTTTACCTTAGAAATTTTGGCTCCTATGTTGAAGAAACAATTGATTTTGGTCAGTTGCAGAGGAATTTGTTCATAGTTTCAGGTTCAACTGGAAGTGGAAAGTCCTTCATATTTGATGCCATGACATTTGCCATTTATGGATCATCCTGCGGTGACAGGGAAAAGTCTCGCCTGCGCAGGGATAATTGCACAGAGGATGATTCAACCATGGTAATTTTTACCTTTAGTTTGGGTTCTATTATATATAGGGTGTCAAGAACATTGAAAGTCGCTCCTTCTGAAAAAGGAACGAGCAATGCAGTGACAAAAAAGAAGGTGGAAGTTTTAGACAGTCAGTCAAAGGAATTCAGAAAAATCAATCTGGATCCTGAAAAAGACCTTATAAAGCTTTCCTTGCAGGAATTCAAGCAGGTGATTCTTCTTCCGCAGAATAAGTTTTCTGATTTCATAAGGCAATCTGATGAAGACAAGAAAAAAACGCTGCAGAAAATTTTCCACACGGATATTGCTGACATAGTTCTGGATAAAATTAGTGCTGAGTACAAAAAGGTAAAGGATGAAAATGCACCGGTTGAAGCTCAAATTAACAGCATCCTTGACGGAAGAACAATAGAAGATATTGAGTTATCATTGGAAAAATACAGAAATCAGATTGAAGAATGCACAAGTCAGATTAATGTTCAGAACTCAGAAGTTGAAAAACAGAATCTGCTAATCTCCCAATTGCAGGTTGAGCGGGAAAATGCAAAAAGAAAGCAGTCTCTTGAGCAGGAAAAGCGTGCCCTTGAGCAGGATTCAAAAAAAATCAGTGAGCTTAAGGAAAAGCTTGAAACAGGCAAAAGGGTTCTTCCCGTGTTCGATGCAATATGTGAAAGGAAAAATGCTCAATCAGAACACGAAGCGATTATTTTACAGGGAAAGGAAATTTCTGAGAATCTTCAGGAATCAAAAGAAAAACTCGAATTTTGTTCCAGAGAAAAGAAATTGATCCCGGAACTGGAAAGTTCAATTAAGGAGCTTTCATTTGTATTGAAGCAAAAAAATGACCTGCTTTCAAAAATTGGAGAGCGTGATGAAAAAAAATCCATGGTCGAAAAAGCTGCCTTAAATCTGGAAGAAAAAAGAAATGAGCTTGCAAAGGAAGAAAAAGTTCTTTCGGCAATAATGGCAAAATGCAGGGACAATAAAACACCTGAAGAAATTCTTGGAGAACTTCAGGAAAAAAGAATGCTCCTTATTACAAGAAAAAATTCTCTTGATATTGAACTTCAAAGATCAAATGAAATTGAAAAATTAACTTCACAGGTTAAGGAACTTGAAAAAAGACTGCTGGCTGAAAACAGCCAATACACTGAACTGGAAAAGCAGATTGACGCAGAAAAGGAAAATATTGAAAAGGAACGTGTTTCCAGGGAAATTTACGACACCAGTCTAAAACTTATTGAACTGGCAAAAAAACTTCCGGAAGGCAGAGCGTGTCCTCTTTGTGGATCAACCTGTCATCCTCATTTAATTGAAAGCTGTGATTATGTTCCACAAATTGACTTGGATAAAGCTGAGAAAAATCTGGAAAAACTTTCTGATTCCCTGGCCGAAAGTAAAAGCCGGATTATTAAGATTAAAACCATGGTGGATGAAAAAAAGAAAATGATTGAATCCACAGGCAAGGCAGCACCACTTATGCAGCTTCAGGAAGAAATTAATGGTCTTGATGAAAATATCAGCAGATTGAATTCTGAGGAAGCTGTCTTTGTTGAACTGAAAAAAGAATATAAGAATGTTCTGGATAGTATTGGAGATCTGAAAATTACTGTTGAAAAGCTGGACGGAAATTATAATGCAGCTCTCAGTTCATACAATGAATTTATAAGAAATTTCAATGAAAAGTCTGAGGTTAGCCGTGAAGAGCTTGAATCTGAGCTAGAAGAAATAAAGCTGAAGCATGATCAGGATGAAGCAAGGAAAAATTCTATCCTGAATGATTTTAGTACTGCAGAAAAGAAAGTTTCAGTTCTTGAGACGAAGAATGAAGATTGCAGGAAAAGCATTGATGCATCATCGGAAAAACTCAGCAAACTTATTTCTGTTGAAAGTGATTTGCTTAGGAATATCAAGGACATTGCAGCTTCCCCATCTGATGTTGAAAGATTGCATTTGTCTCAGGACGAAATGGATGATTTTGAAAATAAAATTGCAGAATACGAGAAAAAACTTTTGTTTATTGATGGTCAGTTAAAATCATTTAGTGAAACGCGGAATCTGGAAACAATTGAAAAAGAATTCTGTGAAAATGAAAAAATTGCTCATGAAAAGAAAGCAGTTCTTCTTGAATCCAATGCCAGACTTACTGAAGCTCAGACTCAGCTTAGGATTCTTTCAGAGGGACTTGAAAAGCTAAGTTCATTGATGGCACAAAGAAAAAAATCTCTGAAAGAAATGGAGTCCTATGAATTTCTCCTTGATTACATGCGTCCAAAATCTGGAGTTACTTTTGATCTCTGGTATCTTGCTGCATTCTTCAGTGAGGTTGTTACAAAGGCCGGTAAGCGATTCTATGATTTTTCTGACGGCCAATACACCTTCAATATCAATTCTTCTGTTTATAATGCAAAGGGGCAGAAGGGATTAAGTCTTTCAATCCTGAATATGGAAAAGGGGACTGAGCTTCCAGTTTCATCTTTGAGTGGTGGTGAAATTTTTGAGGCATCATTAAGTCTTGCTCTGGCAATTACTGATTCAATTTATGACAAGAGTGGTGGAATTGACCTGGATTCAATTTTCATAGATGAAGGTTTTGGAACACTTGATGACAGAACGCGAAATGTGGTGATTCCAATTTTGAGAAGACTCAGTTCAAGCAAAATGGTTGGAGTCATTTCTCATGTAAAGGAATTGCAGCAGGAAATCATGACACAAATTCAGGTATCCAAGTCTGAGGATTTTGGTTCAAAGGTTAGGGTTGTAAACTAGTTTATTTTCCATGCAACGATATTATATTGCCATTGACTTGAAATCTTTTTATGCCTCTGTTGAATGTGCCGAAAGAAATCTTGATCCGTTGGACACAAATCTTATTGTTGCCGATGAGTCTAGAACGGACAAAACAATCTGTCTTGCTGTTTCTCCGTCAATGAAAAAACATGGACTTCCTGGCAGGTGCAGACTGTTTGAGGCAAGACAAAAAATATCTGAGGTAAATCGCAGAAGAAAATCGGCCATACATCAAAGGCCATTTTCATCTAAAACTTATTTGAATTCGGTTTTGGAATGTCATCCTGAATATGAATTGGATTGCATAATAGCACCGCCTCAAATGGCAAAATATATTAAGGTCAGCTCACAAATTTATAACATCTATTTGAATTATGTGTCCAAAGAAGATATTCATGTTTATTCAATAGATGAAGTATTTATTGATGCAAGTCCTTATTTGAATATGTACAGCATGAGTCCCCGTGAACTGGCAATGAAAATGATTCAGGATGTTCTGCATGAAACTCATATAACTGCAACTGCAGGAATTGGAACAAATCTGTATCTGGCAAAAATTGCAATGGACATAGTTGCAAAGCATATTCCTGCGGATAAGGACGGTGTGCGTATTGCTGAACTTGATGAAATATCATTTAGAAAAAAACTCTGGAATCACAAGCCCCTTTCTGATTTCTGGAGAATTGGACCTGGAATCCAGGCACACCTGAATCGTCTTGGAATCCAGACAATGGGGGATCTGGCACGTGTTTCTCTAGGAAGCCCCAATGATGTTTTTAACCAGGAATTACTTTACAAGGAATTCGGCATTAATGCAGAGCTTTTGATTGATCATGCCTGGGGAATAGAACCATGCACAATGAATGCAATAAAAAATTACAAGTCAAAAAGATCAAGCGTGAGCCAGGGGCAGGTGCTCCAAAGTGCTTATGATTTTGACAAGGCCAGGATTGTAATTAGGGAAATGGCGGAAACTCTGAGTCTGGATTTGACTGAGAAAAATCTATTGTGCAGTCAGTTTTACGTTTTTATTGGTTATGATGCCCAGTGCGTTGAAAAGGCGAAGCATCTTTCCTGTGATCCTTATGGACGGCCCGTGCCAAAACCAGTGCATGGTGGCGTGAGTTTTGATCATCCAACTTCTTCTACTAGTGTTCTGGCTGATTCTGCTGAATACATTTTTGAAAAGATTGCAGATAGAAATTTAAAGGTCAGGCGGTTAAATGTTTGTGCAAATAATGTTGTTGATGAGGTAACTTATAAGGCCTGCCATAGATATGTTCAGGGTGAGTTGTTTGAAACTGAAAATGACAGGAAGGTGACGGAGCAGGAAAAGCTGCGGGAAGAAAAAGAACGCAATCTTCAGAAGATGGTTATTGAAGTCAAAAATAAGTATGGAAAAAATGCCATGCTCAAGGCAATGAATCTTCAAGATGGTGCAATGCAGATTACAAGAAATGGGCAGATTGGAGGTCACAAGGCATGAAAGAAAAGAACTATGATGAGATAATAAATTGCACACCTCCCAAATCAAAGACTCATGCTCCTTTAACCATGAGTCAGCGTGCGGCCCAGTTTAGTCCCTTTGCTGCCCTGACAGGTTATGATGAAAGCATCGAGGAAACTGCAATTGAACATGAGAAAATAATTCTTGCCATGGAAACGGGGAAAATGGACTTGCAGTAATTTTGTTCAGTGATGAAAAAAAAATTTCTGGAGCAAAAAAAAAGAGCACTTAGAAAACTAAGTACTCTTTAGTCGGCCCTTACTGGGCTTGAACCAGTGACACACGGATTAACAGTCCGTTGCTCTACCGACTGAGCTAAAGGACCACATTC
Organism: Treponema sp.; assembly: GCA_016294035.1. GTDB lineage: Bacteria > Spirochaetota > Spirochaetia > Treponematales > Treponemataceae > Treponema_D. Next base: position 60,191 of record JAEDCT010000010.1, read on the forward strand.
ATTTGTTGAATGTAAGTAAATATTATTGAAAATATTAAATTGTGTCAATAGGAAATCTCAGATTTTTTTAAATTATTTCAAATAAACCATCAGAAGCATAATGTCGCTGTTTCTAATGCCTGAGATTCGGGAGGCCTGTCCCAGAGTCAGTGGACGGATTTTTTCAAGCTTACCGCGGCTTTCTGCTGAAAGTGCCACAACTTTTGAATAGTCAAAGTTAACGGGAATTCTCGCATTTTCCATCCTGTGCATCTTTGCAACTCGCGTGTCCTGCTTTTCAATGTAATATTTGTATTTGTAGTCTTCCTGGGCAAGAGTCCAAATCAGTTCAGAATAGTTCTTTTCATTCTGGGCATTTGGATGTTTTGTAATGAATTCAATTGCCTCATCAACAAGCTGGTACTTTAAGTTCATGGAATCAAGCTGGGCTTTTGAAATCAATCCAATGTCAAATCCTTTTTGGCGGAGTCTTCGGTCTGCGGTGTCATGCCTGAGCTTGAGTCTGTATTCGGCTCTGGCGGTGAACATTCTGTAGGGTTCTTTTGTTCCCAGGGTTACCAGGTCGTCAATGAGAACACCAATGTATGCTTCGTCTCTTCCAAGTACAAGTGGATTGTATTCAGGAATTGACTCAAGATTTGATGTTGTTTTTTCAAGTCTTTCTTTCAGTGCCCTGGTTTCTCTTTCAGAGATATCTGCAAAATGCTTTTTTTCATCAAAGGAAAATATTGGCTTTGGCATGAAATGATTTGCTTCGGCAGATGCAGGTGATGATGGAATTTGCGAATCGCTTTTGCATAGCGGACCGCACAGCTTAATGTGTTCACGGGCGTAGAGTCCTGCATTGATTCCTGCAACAAGTCCCTGACCGGCAGCTTCCTCGTATCCGGATGTTCCGTTAATCTGACCTGCGTTAAAAAGACCGGCAACTCGTTTTGTTTCAAGGCTCGGGAAAAGCTGGGTTGGCTCAACGTAGTCATATTCAACTGCATATCCAGGCCTGCTGACTGTACAGTTTTCAAAACCTGCCATTGTTCTTAGGAATGCATCCTGTACTTCTTCAGGCAAAGATGAGCTTAATCCGTTTAGATACATTTCATCAGTATCAAGTCCCTCTGGCTCAACAAAAAGCTGGTGACGCTCACGTTCTGCAAATCTCATAACCTTATCTTCGATGGATGGGCAGTAGCGGGGACCGATTCCGTTGATTTTTCCTGAGTATAGTGGTGACCTTCCGATGTTTTCACGGATGATTCTGTGTGTTTCTTCGTTTGTGTAAACCAAATGGCATGGAACCAGAGGTCTTTCGACTCTTTCATGGTCAAAGCTGAAAGGAATAATTTCAGAGTCGCCTTCGTTAAGTTCGAGCTTTGAAAAGTCTATTGTATGTGAAAGAATTCTTGGAGGTGTTCCTGTCTTGAGTCGGCCTGTAGTAAATCCAAGGCGGTTGAGACTTTCTGTGAGACCAAATGCGCCGGCTTCTCCAAGTCTTCCGCAATAGGCATCGTATTCACCTATGAAGATTCTGCCACCCAAAAATGTTCCTGTTGTAAGGACGATTGATCTTACTGGAATTACTCTACCGCGTTCTGTGACAACACCGATTACTTTCTGGCGTTTATTTGATTTTGCTGCAGATGTAAGAAATTCATTTGTCTTTGCACCGCGGTTTTCTCCGGGGATGGAGTTGATTTCTGCGGAACTGTCGTAACCTTGTGGAAGATCCCTTGAACTTTCAATGGTTAGAATATCAACAACCGTATCCATCAGTGTGGACAGGTTTGCAGTTGTTTCAAGAGTTTTTCGGGCAAGTTTAGAATATTCCAGTTTATCTGCCTGGCTTCTTGGAGCCTGAACTGCAGGCCCCCGGCTTTTGTTCAGCATTCGGAATTGAATCATTGTCTGGTCAATGAGCTTTCCCATCTCACCACCCAGGGCATCTATTTCTCTAACTATGTTTCCCTTTGCGATTCCACCAATGGAAGGATTACAACTCATTCTGCCAATGGAATCTATTGTTTGAGTAATAAGAACTGTTTTTAGTCCCATGCGGGCACATGCCAGAGATGCTTCAATACCAGCATGGCCACCACCGCAGATTGCAACGTCAAAGGAATCGTAAAAGGACATTTGATTGCCTAGAGTTTTGCCAGTTTTTCACCAACAAGTTTTGCTGCAATTCCAGGGTTTGCTTTTCCCTTGGATTCTTTCATCACCTGACCGCAGAGCCATCCGACAACATTTGTCTTTCCGCTCTTGTAGTCGGCAACAGCCTTAGGATTTGCCTCAATAACCTTGTCTACCAGAGCTTCGATTGCCCCTGTATCTGCAACAACTTCCATGCCTTCTTCCTTGATGATTGCAGATGGCATTTTGTTTGTTTCGATCATTTTTGCAAATACTGTCTTTCCCTGTGCAGAAGTAATCTTCTTTTCGGAAATGGCATTTGCAAGTTCTGTGATATGTTCTGGCGTGATCTTTACATCTTTGATTGTGAGTTTCTTTGCGTTCATGTCGGCAAGGAGTTCTGTGAGCATGAGGTTTGCAACTTTCTTTACATCCTTTGCATTCTTTGCTGCATCCTCAAACCACATGGCAAGATCCCTGCTTGAAGTGAGGGTTTCTGCATCAAAATCAGAGAGACCAAAGTTTTTCTTGAGTCTTGTTCTCTTTGCTTCAGGAAGCTCTCCAACCTTTGAGAGTGCCCTTTGGATAAGCTGGTCGCTGACTGTGAAAGGCTTAATGTCCGGCTCAACAACAAAGCGATAGTCTACAAATGAGTTCTTTGTACGCTGAACTACAGTCTGTCCCTTTGCTTCGTCCCATCCCATTGTTACCTTGAATCCTGCATTGAATTCCTGGCGGTCTTCCTCAAATTCCTTGAGCTGGCGAGCTGCTTCGTAAATACAGGCTGCCTTAATTGAGTGGAATGAGTTAAGGTTTTTGATTTCTGAAATTGGCGTGTGGTAAAGCTTTCCATCTTCCCAAACATTAAGGTTGATGTTGCAGTCGCATCGCATGTTTCCTTCTTCAAGATTTCCGTTTGTAACTTTTACGTAGCGAAGGATTTCCTGTACAGTCTGGAAGAACAATGCTGCCTCATCACCGGAAGTCATGTCTGGCTTTGTTACGATTTCGATGAGTGGAGTTCCACAGCGGTTATAGTCAATGTATGAGTGTGCACCCTGCAAGTGAAGGGACTTACCTACGTCTTCCTCAAGGTGGATTCTTTCAACACGAATGCGGCGGTACTTGTTGTCGATGATGCAGTTGTCGCCCTTGAAGTTCTTGTCGCGGCATTTTGGTCCGCCTGGCTGTTCATCCTTTGAATAGTGGTTCAGAGGAAGATCAACATATCCGTCTGAGCATAATGGGATATCGTACTGTGTAATCTGGTAACCTTTTGCAAGGTCAGGATAGAAATAGTGCTTGCGGTCAAATTTTGTGAACTGTGCAATCTTACAGTTTAGGGCGTGTCCTGCAACTGCTCCAAGCTCAACATAGCCCTTTGAAATGCGTGGCATTGCTCCTGGAAGCCCAAGACAAACCGGGCAAACGCGTGTGTTTGGCATTCCACCGTAGCGGTTTTCACAGGCACAGAAAGCCTTTGTCTTTGTAAGCAACTGAGTATGAATTTCACATCCGATTACAACTTCATATTTTTCGATAGCCATATTTAATCCTATAAAAATTATTACCTATTATAAAAAAGATAAATGCATTTATCAATCAGTCAATGACAGTTATCTTAACCAGCAAAACAGTATCGTAAAAAAGAGCGCCACCATTTTTAAGCCTTGGGTGACTTCTGTGGTTTCCGGCCGCAGGATTTCTTTTCCTTGCAAAATCCCGTCACTTCACATTTTGGTTTCATGAGATTGTCAACAATCCATTTCCATTCTTCAGAATACTGGGAGAGTGCCTCACAAATTTCTTTCATGAGTTTTCTGTATTCCCAGTAGGCACGGGTGCATAGTCTTTGGTGTGACATTTCAATGAGGTTTCTCATGTTTCTCTTGTCAACGATTTTTGTTTTCATTCCAAGAGGATAGAACATTGCAATGTCTTCTTTTGGTACTCCGGATTTTTCCATTGATGCCAGAAGATTCATGAATGACTTTTCAAATTCCTGGAATGCATTTGAGGCCTCCTGATTATCTGCTGATGCTTTTTCAACTGATGGAGGAACAATAATGTTGTCAGATAGACTTGAACCTTCCCATTTTACATAGCGGGTTGAAGACTGAAGCCTTGTTGGACTTCCACCAATGTGAGTGTACCATTCACGAATGCAGCGGGCTGAGTATCCATCGATTATAAGCTCAACATCCGGATACTCGAAGGTTCTTCCGTGCTCACAGAGAATGCAGTCCATTCCGCGCTTGTAGTTTTTTTCCGGATTTGTGGTGTCTCCATTCCAGCATACACCTGCCATGAGCCCGATTTTGGTTATGGGATTTTTTGTAGTTTCAGGTAGGATTGTTATCATTTGACTGTTACCTTATTCACTGTGCTGCCGGGAATTTTAGGTTTCCAGAGGGAAATAAAATTCCATGGTGCCTGCAGTAAGCTTTGTAAAACCTGGATGATCCGCAGGACATTTTGCTGACCTGCGGTTTTAATGCCAGACTAGTTGTTTCCTTTTTCATCTTCCCATGCCTGTGCAATGGAAAGGATCTTTGCCTCGCTGAACATTGGGCCTGCAAACTGGATTCCAACCGGCATTCCGTCTCTGTTTTTTCCTGCAGGAACTGAAATGCTTGTGCATCGGGAAAGATTGACGAATACTGTGTACAAGTCGCTTAAGTACATTTCAAGAGGGTTATCTACTTTCTGGCCCAGCTTAAATGCTGCTGTAGGACATGTAGGGCAGAGAATAAGGTCGTATGATTCATAGAGCTTTGCAACTTCCTTCTGGATTCTTGCACGAACGCTCATACCTTTCTTGTATGTTGATCCGGAGAACTGCTCAGAAAGAACGTAGTTTCCGATGATGATTCTTCTCTTTACTTCAGGTCCGAATCCATTTGAGCGGGTTTCAACGTAAAGCTCATCGTATCCTTTTCCTGAGTCGATTCGGTTTCCGTAGCGTATACCGTCAAAGCGGCTCAGGTTTGAAGCTGCCTCTGAAAGTGCAATTACATAGTAAGATGCGATTGATGCGTCGAGAATTGGAAGATCTACGATTTCAATCTTTGCTCCCTTGCTTATGAACCACTGCTTTGTTTCCTCGAAAACCTTTGCAACATCTTCGTCAAGACCCTTTGTTTCAGCGAACTGCTTTGGAACGGCAATCTTGAGTGATGAGAAGTCTGTGTATGCCTTGAGATTCTTGAGGTCTTCCTTGCATGGGAGATCTGCTGATGTGTCATCATAGAAGTCTTCGCCTGCCATTGCGTACAGTGGAAGTGCAATGTCTCTTGGAGTGTGTCCCAGAATACCAACCTGGTCCAGTGATGATCCGTATGCAACTACACCCCATCGTGAAAGAACTCCGTATGTTGGCTTGAGACCATAGATTCCGCAATAGCTTGCAGGAAGACGGACTGATCCACCAGTTTCTGTTCCGATTCCAAATACGGCCTGGTTTGATGCAACTGCTGCCGCACTTCCACCTGATGAACCCCCTGAAACGTACTGGCGGTTTGCCGGGTTTCTTGTTGGGCCGTAGCTTGAGTATTCTGTTGATGATCCCATGGCAAATTCGTCCTGGTTGCAGCGTCCAAGAGGAATTGCTCCAGCCTTTTCAAGACGATTGATTACAGTTGCGTTGTATGGTGCAACATAACCTTCAAGAATTTTTGATCCGCAAGTGATTTTCTGTCCGCGAACATTGATGTTGTCCTTTGAGGCGAAAGGAACTCCGAGCAATGGCTTTTCTTCAAAGAGCTTGTCCAGTGAACCCTTTGCCTTTGCTTCTGCAATTTCCTTATCACAGGCTTCTGCCTTTGCTGTTGCGTCCTCAAATATTTCAAGGAATGCGTTAAGTGGAAGTTCCGATTTTTTGTCGGCTTCAAATGTTGCCTTGAGGCTTTCTACGAGAGACCTGGATGTGATCTCTCCTGACTTCAATTTATTTACTGTATCTAAAATTGTCATAGTAGTTTCCTGTAAAATCCTAGCCCCGATTGTAGTGGCAGCGAAGCTGTTGCGTCAGCAATGAAACCACGGAAAGCGGGTTAGCGAATAAATGCATGCTCCATTTAATTATGGATTTTGCACTGTGAGTTATTCTAAGCACCTTCTCCAAGAACTTTTGGAACCTGGAAATAGCCGTCAAGGAAGTTGCCCTCGTTGATTTTCTTGACATCGTGCATTTCAAGGCCTGCAACAATTTCATCCTCCCGGAGAGCTTCTGCCTTTGTTGTAGGGTATGCATCATAAGGGTTTTCTGAGTCGTCATACTTTGAGAGAATGTCGAAGTATCCAACGATGTCATCAACCTGTTTTTTCAAAGTCTCCATGTTTGTGCTTTCTGGAGAAAGACGAGAAAGGTATAAAAGATTTTCTAATGTTGTTTCGTCAACAGTACGTTTTGTTTCACTCATAGCAGTCAGTATATAGGAAATCAATAATAAATGCAATTTTGGGAAAAGAGATCGCCGTGAGTCTGGTAAAGTAACCGGTTCCCCCGACGTGTGCATGAGGAAAACCGGGTGTAATGAATGGAAGCTCTTGCCTAGTATTTTGACACTTCAGCAATAAGTTCGCTGAGCAGAGGGATGAGCTGCTTTTTTCTTGAAACAACATCCTTCATGTAGTAAATGTTGTCTTCCTGTTTTGGGAAATTGATGAATGAGTCCATCTTTTCGTCGTTGGCAAGAAACATGATTGAGCTGAGCTTTGTAATGTCTGTTACAAGAAGTGCGCTGAAAAGTGCTCCGCTTGAGTGGCGTTCTTCTTCCAGCTTGTCCAGGAATTCTTTTTTCCTTTCAAGAATTTCCTGTGTTCCGTCCACTTCAATCTGGCTGACAGTGTACTTGAATTTGCCTTCTGAGTATTCCTTTATATCCTGGTGGATAACTTCGTCTGCAGACCTTCCGCCAATGTGACTTCCGCTCTTGATGATGTCGTTGCCCAGTTCCTTGATGTCCAGGCTTGTAATGCAGCTTAAGTATTCGGCAGTGAGCACGTCGTATTCAGTAGTTGTTGCTGACTGGAGAATGAGTGTGTCGCTGAGAATTCCGCACAGGAGAATTGCAGCAATGTCCTTTGGGATTGAAACACGGTTTTCACGGTACAGGTTTGCAATGATTGAACTTGTTGAACCAACTGTCTTGTTGATGAAATCGATTGGTGTTTTTGTTGTAATTGTGTTGACCTTGTGGTGGTCGATTATTTCCAGAATCTTGTAGTTTTCGATTCCCTCAACGGCCTGCTGAAGTTCATTGTGGTCAACAAGGATTACCTGGATGTTTGCGTCGTGGAGAAGATCACTTTCACCAATGATTCCAATTACCTTGTAGTCATCGTCAACAACCGGAAGGCATCTGCTTGGGCTTGAGGAAAGCAGCGGGCGGATTTTCTGGACTGAGTCTGAAGCCTTAACCGGCAAAAGAGCGCGTTCTACCATTGAGTTTACAGGCGATGAGTATTCAATGAGCATGGCAGTTGCAACGGTTGAGTCATGTCCTGAAATGATTGAAACCCTGTTTTTCTTTGCCAGCTCAATAAGATCCTTGCTTACAACGTAGTCGCTTGTGATGATGAGGGCTCGTACTTTTGCTTCGATTGAAAGTTTCTGGATGTCTTCTCTGTCGCCTGTGATTACAATGATGTTTTCACTTTGCTTTTCTGAAAGAAGTTTCTTGAAGGTTTCCGGGTCGTCGTCGCCAACCATGAGGGTACACTTGAAGCAGTCTTCCTCGTCAAACTGAACGATTGGAGTTGCATTCAGTGTTTTTTCAACCAGCTGGAGACTTGTAAGGAATATGTCGTCGCGTTTCGGATTGAGAATCTTGAATGAGTTGAGGGCAAATGCGTTGTAGTTAAGAAGTCCCTGGTATGTTCCGTCTACATTTACGATTGGGAGAACAGATGCGTTCTTGTTGATCATTGTGCTGATTGCTTCCCAAAGGGGAACATCCTGATCAACAGTCTCGTAGTTAGTGTTCATGTAGAATTCAGTGCGTGGAATGAGATCCGGGATGTATTCCGGTGCCTCGAGCTTGAATCTCTTGAATATGTATTCTGTCTGCGGTGCCAGTTTTCCTGCTCTGGCTGCAACATATTCTTTCTTGCCCAAAAGCTGCTTGAGCCTTGCGTAGGCAGTTGCTGCCACTACCGAGTCTGTGTCTGGATTTCTGTGTCCGATAATGTAAACTTTATTGCTCATGTGAAAAGTATATATTTTACCTCTAAAAATTGCAATTTTCAGTTGACCTGCGTGTATGGCGCGGCAGGACTTTGATCGTTGACTTGTAGTATTTATTATTTAGATGATTGTTTGTCCGTGCGGGCCCCGGAACATGAATTTTCCCCGGGGCCATGACTTTTTTTTAGATGAGGGCGTTCAAGGCCTTAACGAAGGCTGAAGGATCTGCAAGTTCTTCTCCGCCCATGAGCAGTGCCTGGTCGAATAGAACCTCGCTGATGTTGGAAATGAAAGTCTCGTCAGTTGAGCCTTCAATCTTCTTTACAATCGGATGGTCGCCGTTAACTTCAAGAATAGGCTTAACGTGGCTTCCGTTGAACTGTCCCATTGCACGCATCATTTTTTCCATCTGCAGTGTAGGATCGTTTTCGTCAACAACAATACATGACGGACTGTCTGAAAGTCTCTTTGAAAGAACAACATTCTTTACTCTGTCGCCGAGAGCCTTTTTGATCTTTTCCTGAACAGGCTTGAAGTCTTCTTCCTTTTTCTTTGCTTCTTCCTTGTCAACTCCAAGTTCCTCGTCGCTGCCGGCACGGTTAACGGATTTAATTTCGTAGTCCTTGTACTTTCCGTATCCAGTGATTACCAGGTCATCGAATTCATCGGAAAGAATGAGAACCTCAAATCCCTTCTTCTTGTAAGCTTCGAGAAGTGGTGAAGCGCGCAGATTCTTCTCGTCATTTCCAACAATGTAGTAAATGGCCTTCTGTTCAGCCTTCATTCTTGAAACGTAGCCAGCAAAGCTTGTCCAGTTGTCATCACCTGTTCCTTCTGGAGCTGTAGACTTGAATCTTACGATTTCTGCAATGTCATCGCGGTTTGTGTAGTCAAAGTAAAGTCCTTCTTTGATAGGCCTGTTGTAGTTTTTAACGAAAGTCTTGTACTGCCTGAGCTTTGTCTTTTCGTCTTCTGAAAGTTCCTCTTCCTTCTTGACTGCAAGTTCTGATCCCTTATCACAGAGCTTCTTGAATTCACTGATGAGCTTTTTTACTGATGCTGATTTGATTGTTTCAAGAATTCTGTTCTGCTGGAGAATTTCGCGGCTAACGTTCAGTGGAAGGTCTTCTGAGTCGATGATACCACGAACAAAGCGGAGGTATGCTGGCAAAAGTTCCCTGTCATCATCAGTAATGAAAACTCTCTTAACGTAGAGCTTGAGTCCGCTCTTGCAGTCTCCCTGGTACATGTCAAATGGAGCAACTTCCGGAACGTAGAAGAGTGTTGTGTATTCCTGTGTTCCCTCGGCGTGTGTGTGAATGTACATGAGAGGATCTGACCCATCGTGACTCAGTGATTTGTAGAATTCGTTGTAGTCTTCTTTCTTGAGTTCTGATTTTGATCTTTTCCAGAGTGCGCTTGCTGAGTTTACCTTTTCTACCTTTGGTTCAGTTCCCTCTGCCTTTCCGTCCTTGTCGTACTTTGTCTGTGTGTAGTGAAGGTAGATTGGGAATGCAATGTGATTTGAGTACTTCTTGATGAGCTCGTCAATCTTCCATCTTGAGGCAAAATCCTTGGAGTCGTCATTCAAATGGATTTCGATGGCTGTTCCGCATGAGTTTTCCCTGTCCAGGCCGTAAAGCTTGGCTTTTGTTGAGTCCAAAGGAAGTTCCTCAATATCGTATGAGTTTGTACCGTCTGAGCTCCAGTGCCAGGCTTTTTCTGAGTCACCGGCTTTTCTTGTGTAGACGTCGATTTTTGTTGCTGCCATGAATGCAGAGTAGAAACCGACACCGAACTGTCCTATGAGATCTGAATTTGCGTTTCCGCTCTGTGAAAGCTGCTCGATGAATGCCTTTGTTCCTGAATGGGCAATTGTTCCCAGGTTGTTGTTCAGGTCATCTTCATTCATACCAATACCGCAGTCCTGGATTGTGAGGGTTTTTGCCTCTTCGTTGAATGAAATGTCGATTTTTGGGTCAAATGGAATTGACTTGAATTTGTCATCGGAAACTGTGAGATACTTGAGCTTGTCCAATGCATCAGAAGCGTTGGAAACAATTTCACGAAGGAAAATATCCTTGTTTGAATAAAGTGAGTGAATAAACAGTTTTAGCAACTGATTTACTTCAGTCTGGAATTCGTGTTTCATATAAACTCCTAAAATATAACTAGATTTATTATGGTAAGAAATTGTTATAATAGATGATCAAGTGACCATTCAAACAAATATAATAAAAATGTGGTGAAAAAGACAAGTATAGGTTAAAATTAAGACATGGGAAAAAAATCATTTTCACTAAAATATGACTCTCCGCTGGTACTTAGTTTTGCCATTCTTTCATTCGTTGTTTTTGTTCTGGATTGCTTTGCTTTTAAGGGAAAACTTGTGGATCTGTGCTTTGTGTGCAAGGGCGCCCCGGTTCCAGAAACTTCCGGAGGATTTGATTTTTCTTCGCCTGCATGCTATCTGGGACTGATTTTTCATATTTTCGGCAATTCATCATGGCAGAATCTTTTTGTAGATGTGTCATTTGTCCTTGTTTTTGGAAAGATTCTTGAGGAACGCTACGGAACTGCAATTCTTGGCCTCATGTTCTTTGCCACCACATTGGTTTCCGGTGTTCTTACGGCATGTCTTTCTCCTTTTCCACTTACAGGTGCAAGGGAAATAGTTCTTATGATGATTATTCTTGCATCACTGGTTGAAGTCTCGAAAAAGCAGATTCCATTGACATATTCCCTTATTCTGATTCTTTATATTTCACTGCAGATGTGCAATTCTCAGGTTGCCGCAAAAAACTCGGGGTTTTCAGTATTCATGCAGGGCAATATTCCTGTGTTTATCTGCATGGCAGCCGGAATTTGCGGAAGCCTGTTTGGATTCATGGTGGCACCAAAGAAATCCCGTGCTTCAGCCAAGGACTCGGAAAAGACGGAAAAAAAATCTGAGACAAAGGAATTCTATTCAATCAGTGATGATGAGGATGATTTGTACACCAGAACTCCCAAGAATCCATATCCCGGATCAAAGAAAAAGAATTTCCACAAGGAAGAGGAAATCGGAAGCATTTCACTGGATTAATATAGAATGGAAATCTCGGTTATTGAAACGGCTGGCAGTTTTTTGTGGTAACTGAATGTTCTGCCGGCTGTCTAACACCATTCAAACATATTGTATTTTTGCTCGACTTGAACTAATGACTTTGGTATAATTTAATTTATGAACATTATGATCATTGGTGCTGGATTCACTGGAATTCAGCTGGCAAAAAGACTTGTTAATGAAGAAAACATTGTTACCCTCATAGACAATGATGATGAAGTAATCAAGCACGCGGCAAACAGAATTGACTGCAATGTGGTTGCTGCAGATGGAAATAATCTTCAGAATCTTGAGGATGCCGGGATAGAAAAGGCAGATGCACTTGTTGCAGTTACGGGAAGCGATGAGGTAAACATGATTACCTGTTCTCTTGTTGATGCCGTTTATCCGAACCTGCTGAAGATTGCCCGCGTCCGAAACTATGCATACTATGTAAACACAAACGATGCCGCAAAGCATCATGCTGAAACCTTTGCAAATAATCACAGACCGCTTTATGGAATTGATTATATGATTCATCCTGACGTTGAAGCTGCAAATGCTATTGTGACTGCAGTTGAGCATGGTGCAATCAGTGATGTGGTTTCATTTGGTGAGCAAAATGAATATGAAATTACGGCTCTGGAAGTTCAGAAGGGCAGTGCACTGGATGGAGTGGCACTCAAGTCCATAAGGACTCTCACAGACAAAAAATTTCTTGTTGTCTATCTTGAAACAAAGGAATCAGATACAGACAATATCATAAGTTCACTTCCAAGCGGAGAGACGGTTCTTCATGCAGGAGACAGAATCGGAGTTCTTGTATCTGCCGGAAATGTGGCTTCAATGCTTGATTTGTGTGGAATAAAGGTTGATGCAATAAAGAAAATCGGGCTTGTTGGCATTGGCCGAATCGGGTCAATTGTTGCGGACAGAATCATCGAAAAGGACAAGACGTCTCTTCTTTCAAGGCTTTTTTCCGGGGTCAGAAAGTCAAGTCAGTCAATTACAATCATAGACACAGACAAGGACCTTTGTGACCAGGCCCAGGAAAGGTTTCCGACTGCCACAATTATGAATGCTGACGTAACGGATGAGGCTTTCATCGAAGAAGAAAAAATCAATGAGTATAATCTGATTATCTGTGCAACCCATAACCATGAGCTGAATATGGTTGTGTCTGCATATCTTGAGTCTCTTGGGGTGGAAAAGACCATTGCCCTGGTACCGCAGGCTCAGTTCGGAAACATTGCGCGAAAGCTTGGTGTTGATGTTGCCGTTCCCCTTCGTGACACTGTAGTTGATTCAATCATCAGTCATCTTCATGGAAAGAGCGTTACTGGAATCCATACAGTATCAAATGGTGAATTTGAAATCGTAGAATGTGATCTTCCGTCCTCAAGCAAGTTTATTGGTAAGGCTCTGAAGGATATTGCAAGTCCCGGAGAATATCTTGTTCTTCTCATCAAGAAGCCTGGAAACTCTCATTATGAGCTTACATCTGGAAATACGGTTCTTGGTGTGGGGGATCATGTTGTTCTTATTGAAAGAACTGGTGACAAGAAGATTCTTGAAAAGTTCAGCAAGTAGGTAGTACAGATGGTTTATTTGATAATTCAGATTCTGTGTTTCATTCTTTCCCTGACGGGAATTGCGTTTCTGGTGCCTGTTGCCACTGCCCTTTATTGCGGTGAATATTCGGTCTTGAGTTCATTCCTGATTCCCATGATCAGCGTTTGGGTTGTGAGCATTGCAGTTGTTTTCCTTACCCGAAAGAAAAAGTCCAGGCTGAGCATTCGTGCCAGTTTTGTGGTTGTTGCACTGGCCTGGGTTTGCATTTCCTTGTTTGGGGCTCTTCCATTTTATATTTCCGGGGCAATTCCTTCTTTTACTGATGCATTTTTTGAAAGTGTTTCCGGATTTACAACTACTGGTTCAACAATCCTTTCTGAGATTGAGACACTTCCCCGCAGCATAAATTTGTGGAGATGTCTTACTCACTGGATTGGCGGAATGGGAATTGTTGTTCTTACAGTTGCATTGCTTCCTATTCTTGGAGTTGGAGGATTCCAGCTTGTAAAGGCAGAAACTACGGGACCGGAAAAGGGCAAGGTTACTGCAAAAATTACTACCACATCAAAAATCCTCTGGCTTATTTATCTTGCACTTACATTGATTGAAACCCTTATTCTCAAGTGCCTTGGAATGGATTTTATTGATGCATTGAGTCATTCATTTTCAACTCTTGGAACCGGTGGATTTTCAACACGCAATTCCAGCATAGGTTCATTCAATTCTCCTGCAATTGAGATTGTTTGTACTGTATTCATGTTCCTGGCTGGAGTCAATTTCAGTATGTACTATTATCTTATAGCAAGAAAATTCAGTGACATTAGGGATAATTCTGAGTTGAAATTTTACATATTGATTATTGTGGTTGCCATCCTGCTTATTGCTTCGAATCTTACTTCAGTTTTCAAGTCATTCACCACGGCCTTGCGCTATGCCTCATTTCAGGTTGCCGCAATCCTTTCCACAACGGGATTTGCAAATGCTGATTATCTTGACTGGCCTGCCTTTTCGCAGATGATCATTTTTATACTTTTTTTTATTGGCGGATGCTCAGGCTCTACATCGGGAGGAGTTAAGGTTGTAAGATGGCTTGTTTTGTTGAAGGCACTTCACATTGAATTCAAGGAAATGCTTCATCCCCATGGAGTTTTTGCCATGAGATTGAACAAGAGAAATGCAAGAAAGGAACTGGTCAACAACATTGCCAGCTTCTTAACTCTTTATTTGGGATTGATTTTGATTACCACGATTATTGGAACTATTGGAAAACTGGATATCCTTTCAGCTTTTACAGGTTCCATAACGATGGTGGGAAATGTTGGTCCTGCATACGGGGTTCTTGGTCCTTCGGCAAATTTTGGTTTTTTGCCGGCATTTGTAAAATGGTGGTACTGTTTTGCCATGATTGCGGGGCGTCTTGAGTTCTTCACCATTTTCGTGTTCTTTGTTCCGTCATTCTGGAAAAAGTAAGATTTCTGATGATATGCATGTGATTTTCAGGAACCTTTTTGCCATTGTGATTGAAAATCAGATTAAAAAATATTATATTTATAAAGATAGAATCAGGGACCGGGAGAAATTTCGGCCAAGAAAACATTTACCGTTTACGTTGTAAATTACGGCTGTTTCTTTTTTCTGATTTTAAGTTACAGGAGTTTTTTATGTCTCTTACTCTTAATGACATCAAACACCCAGGAATTAAGGCTTGGGTAGAAGAATGTGTTGCTATGTGTGAACCAGACAACGTAGTTGTTACAGATGGTTCAAACGAAGAATACGACTGCTTGATGCAGAAATGTGTTGATGCAGGTCTTGCAACTCCATTGGCAAAGAAGCCACACAGCTTCCTTTTCCGCTCAGATCCATCTGACGTAGCTCGTGTTGAAAAAAGAACATTCATTTCTTCTGTAAAGGAAGAAGATGCAGGTCCAACAAATAACTGGATCGCACCTGCTGAACTCAAGGCAACAATGAAGGGACTTTACAAGGGTTGTATGCATGGCCGTACAATGTATGTTATTCCTTTCTGCATGGGACCTCTTGGTTCACCAATTTCAAAGAACGGTGTAGAAATCACTGACTCAGAATACGTTGTTCTTAACATGGATATCATGACACGCGCTGGAAAGAAGGTTCTCGATATCTTCAATGCAGATGCAAATGCTAAATTCGTTCCATGTCTCCACTCAGTTGGTAAGCCACTTAACAACGGTGCAAAGGACAATGGTGTTTGGGCATGTGCTCCAGTTGACCAGAAGTACATCACACAGTTCCCAGACGAAGGACTCATCTGGTCTTATGGTTCTGGATACGGCGGAAACGCTCTTCTCGGAAAGAAGTGTTTTGCACTCCGCATTGCAACAGTTCTTGCTCGCAAGGAAGGCTGGCTTGCAGAACACATGCTTATTCTTAAGCTCACAAACCCAGAAGGAAAGGTTAAGTACGTAACTGGTGCTTTCCCATCAGCTTGTGGAAAGACAAACCTCGCTATGCTCATCCCAACAATCCCAGGATGGAAGGTTGAAACAATCGGTGATGATATTGCATGGATGAAGTTTGGTGAAGATGGCCGTCTCTATGCTATCAACCCAGAAGCAGGATTCTTCGGTGTTGCACCAGGAACATCAGCAGAATCAAACAAGAATGCTCTTGTTTCTGCAGAAAAGAATACAATCTACACAAACTGTGCCCTTACAGAAGACGGCGATGTTTGGTGGGAAGGAATCGGATATCCAGCAAAGGGTAACCTTGTTGACTGGAAGGGCAACACACGCCCAGCATTCCCTAAGGACAAGGCTCCTAAGGGTGAAGAAATGGCACATCCAAACGCACGCTTTACAGCACCAGCAGG
The DNA here is from genome assembly GCA_016294035.1 of Treponema sp. Classification (GTDB taxonomy): domain Bacteria; phylum Spirochaetota; class Spirochaetia; order Treponematales; family Treponemataceae; genus Treponema_D. Next base: position 76,013 of record JAEDCT010000010.1, read on the forward strand.
ACAGTGTCCATGTATCGCTCCAGAATGGGAAGATCCAAAGGGTGTACCTATCAGCGCTATCCTCTTCGGTGGACGCCGCCCATCAACAGTTCCACTCGTACACCAGTCACGCAACTGGAACCACGGTGTATTCCTCGGTTCTATCGTAGGTTCAGAAATCACAGCAGCTTCTACAATCAACGCAGCAGATGTTGGTAAGATCCGCCGTGACCCATTCGCAATCCTCCCATTCTGTGGATACAACATGGGTGATTACTTCCAGCACTGGATAGACGTAGGTGCTGCAGCAAAGGATCAGGACAAGCTTCCAAAGATCTTCTACGTTAACTGGTTCCGCAAGGACGAAAACAATGCAGACCTTCCAGGTGGATTTATGTGGCCAGGATACGGTGACAACTCACGTGTTCTTGCCTGGATTTTCGACCGCTGTGACGGAAAGGACAATGCTGTTGAAACACCAATCGGATTCATGCCAAAAGAAGGTTCTATCAATACTGATGGTCTTGCAGATTACTACAAGAAGACTCTTCCAGAAATCCTCAAGGTTGATGTTGAAGGATGGAAGAAGGAACTTAAGGATGTTCGTGAAAACCACTATCCAAAGTTCGGTTCACACCTTCCAAAAGAACTCACAGCTATTCTGGATGACATCGAAGCTCGCCTGAACGCATAGTTCTCGACGATATTGATTGCGGGTATATGCTTTGTGAATACCCGCAAAACGGCCGTGTCAAGGCTTTAAGCGACTTGTCGTGTGCCTTGACATGGACGTAAGCAAGACTTAATGCTTAGTTTTTCAGAGCCGGCACTCACTAGCGTGACTGCGGTCTAAAAACAAACATACAGGGATTGCTTTTGCAACCCTGTAAATCAGTTTCGACCCGACAAAAGCGGGTCAAACCATTCTCCGCTGGATTTTTCCGGCGGGGATTTTTTTGTACCCACGCATATAACAATCAAAAAATCTTCATCATATACATTGAAATTCGGAAATATCTCCTCACGGACAGTGGAAGTAATTATTATAAAAATACGGGAAGGAAGGCACCGGATGGCAAAAACACTCGCAAGACGGAACGATAGTTTCCTTGCCGGCTTGCGTGTGTAGCGACGCTAGCTAGCGGTTTTGTCATTCGATGACTGACTGGTAGTATTTTTATAGTTAAATCATTGTTCTGTCCCTGAGGGGATATTCTCGTTGAAATTAATAAAAAACATACATATAATATACATATGAAACCGTTGACATTATATGTATCAGATGAAGTGTATTCTCTCTATCAGACCATTGCTTTAAAACAGAAAACAAAAGCCGCAGCATTGATCAGGGATGCTATGACTTCTTATCTGGAAAAATTGCAGAAGAAAAAGACTCTGGATGATTTTAGGCCCTTTGATTCAGGGGAAATAAAAAACGACTTTATAAATGATGATTTCAGAGGAGAAATGCTTGATGACAGGTATTGATACATGCTTCCTTGTTGATTTGACAATGAACGGTTCTCCACGACATGAAGGAGCATTGAATCTGTTCAACACATGGAAAAATACAAACAGGCAGCTGTGTATTTTCTATAATGTCTTTCTGGAATTTCAACATATTGTGACAGATCCAAAAAGATTCTCAAACCCTATGACCATGGAGCAGGCCATAGAACAGAGCTGGTTCTGGTGCGATCTGGACAGAATAAAAATAATCTATCCGGATGACCAGAGTTTTGGAAGAGCTCAGATGTGGCTTAAACAATATGGTCTTGGGAGAAAAAGATTGATTGATACTCATATGGCATCCTGCTACATGAGCCACGGTATAGATACAATCTGGACCGCCAATCCAAAAGATTTTGAAATTTTCAGTGCCTTTGACCTTATGGATTATTCTGACCTGGGATATTGAAAAATGGTTTGGATGGAAAACTAAGTTTCAGCTTCTGGTTAATCTAGTTTCAGTGCCTGGATTATCTGATCACAAAGCTGCATTCCTCCATGCACGCTTGGGTGCAGACCGTCGCTTCTTTCAATATCAAACATGGCAGCGTTGATTATTGTGAAGCCATAGTCATCTGAAGCCTTGTAGAAATTCTGCCGGATTTGTAGTGCTGTCTTTGCATCAAAATATAACGGATAGTTGTCCTGGTCTGGAATAATAAGTGGAATTATGCTGATCACTTTTTTTGTCCTGATTTTGTGGCAGCATCGTCTGAATGCAACATCAATGTTTTCCGGAATCCTGTTAAATTGTATGTCGTTTAATCCACCAAAAACAATAACGTAATCTATATCTTCCAGGTCCGAATCAAGAATTGTTTTCGTTGTTATTTCAGTATAGTTATATGGCCTAAATGTGTATCCGGTTGCATTAACTGCCTTGTTTATTACGATGCATCCGGTTTTCTTTTCAAATTGGTTTATCCATGAAAAATCACTTGGTGCAGATATTGAGTCACCAAAAACAATGATTTTTTTGTTTTTCTGCATCTTGAATCTGATTTTGTGCGGATAGTTGAAATTTTTCTCGCGTATTTGATATCCGTTACAGCAGTTAGTTTGGAAATCTGTTGAACAGGAAATCAAGCTTATAGAAATGACTGACAGAATTAAAAGAATAAGTTTTTTCATGGTACCCTCAAGAAATTTAGTGAAACTAATAAAAATATTAGAATTCTTAGTTATGCTACGTAAATAATACAAAATTCTTAGGCACACTACAATATCTTTTAAGAATACATAGTTTGATTAAGTGCTATGGATTCATATTTTGAAATTTTCAGGTCAAATATTAAGTTTTATCGTGATGTGAAAGGGTATTCTCAGAGTGAGCTTGCCATTCAGACTGATGTTACTAACGGGTTAATCGGCCAGATTGAATCAGGACGCACAAAACCTTCCTTTGATACGATTGTCAAAATTGCATCGGCTCTTGGCGTTCATCCTGCTGATTTGTTCCTGAGAAATGCATCAGTTGGGAGGGAAAAAATCAATCAGGCAATGAAAAAAATTCTTGAAAAAGAAATTCCTCTGCTTATTGAAAAGGAACTTTCTTCCATCTGATTTTATTCATTAGACTTTTATTTTTTTCTTGTTTCCGGGAGTAAACTAAAGTTTAATACTAGGTAAGACTTTTTGTTGAAGAATGGCTTCAGTCAAATTATTAGAATGCACATAACTTTTTACTTGGAGTGTGTATTATGAAAATTACATTGAAGGTATTTGCTTTGATCGCTGCAGTATGTTCTGCAGTAAGTTTTGTTTCTTGTTCTAAATCCAAGGCTCAGAATCTTAAGGAAGTCAGGTTTGCAACTAATCCTTTTGTTGGAAATGCTCCTTTCTATGTTGCCTTTGAGAAAGGATATTTTGCCCAGGAAGGAATTGATTTCAAGCTTCAGAACTATGAGGAATCAACTTCTGCATGTACTGCCCTGATTACTGGAAATGCAGAGATTGCCTACACGACACTTGATGCTGCTTTGATTACAGAAAGCCAGACTGCAGAAAATAAGCTGAAGGTATTCCAGATTGTTGATGAGTCTTACGGTGCAGACGGTATTCTTGCAAAAAATGAAATCACCAAGCTTGAGGATCTTGCAGGAAAAACAATTGGAGTTTCCATCGGGCAGACTACACATTATCTTTTGCTTCAGGCATTGAACAAGGCTGGACTTAAGGACACAGATGTGAATCTTCTTAATTTGAACTCATCTGATGCAGGAGTTGCCTTCATGTCTGGAAGTCTTGATGCAGCAGTAACATGGGAACCATATCTTTCAAATGCCGTTACAAATGGTTCAGGAAAGATTATTTTTTCAAGTGTAGATGCTCCTGGTGCCATTGTTGATGTTATGGCTGTGAAAACATCAGATGAAGATGCTGACTGGGTTGAAAAATTCCAGAAGGCTTATGACAAGGGACTTTCTTTTGTAAATGATCCTGCAACAAAGGATGAGGCTTATAGAATCACGGCAAAATATCTGGATACTGATGCTGAGGAAGTTGCAGCAATGATTCCAACAGTAAAGCTCTACAGCAGTTCAGATTCAAAGACAGGACTTGCTGCGGATGCTGTGGGATATATGGCAGTCAAGAATATTTCTGACTTCTATTTTGGAAAGAGCATCATTTCAAGACAGATTGATCCAGAAGTTGTAATCAAAAAGTAGGAACTGCCATGAAACAGGACTTTGTAAAACTTTCAAAGCACTGTTCAATTCTTCCGTATGGAGATAATGACCGCCCAAACATTGGAATTATCTCCGGTTCGGAAACCAGCATTATAGTTGATGGTGGAAACTCTGAAAGTCATTTTGGGCTTCTTCCATCAGCTGTGATCAGTAATGCTGAGTATCTTTTTCTGACTCATAATCACTGGGATCATGTTTGTGGTTCCAGTTTTTTTTATTCCGGCAAGGTGGTTTCATCTGTTGTAACTGCAGAAAAAATCGGTCGCATGAATGATATGGTCTGGGATGCTGATGGAATTGAAAGTGCATATCAAGTAAACCGGATTCCGGAATTTACGCGGAACAACATGCTTTGCGAGTTGAAGCTGAATGATTTTCGGCCTTTTGAATTCCGCGTGCCTGATATTACCTGTGACACTGAAGCAGTTTTTGATCTGGGAAATTTAACCTGCAGGTATATTCCCATAATGAGCTGTCATTGCGATGGTCAGATGGGAGTTTACGTGGAGCAGGACAAGGTGTTTTTTATAGGGGACATATTGTGGCCTGACATGGACAGAAAGCAGGATGAATGGTTCTATGACCTTGAAAAATTCAGGATGATGTCAGAGCAGATTCTTTCAGTTGATGCTGAGGTTTATGTAGAAAGCCATGCTGATCCAATTCCAAGAAACATGCTTGAGTTGTGGCTCAGAAAAATGCAGTCAATAATGGAAGGCGTGAAGTACGCAAACAAAAGTGCCCGTGAAGCCGAGTCATTGCTTCCACAGGAATTGAAACAGTCAAATCTTGGATACGAGGAACTTTTGTACGGTGCCTGTGACAGGGTAGTCTGATTTTGTTCCAGATGCTTTGCCCAGAATGGCAGTTGTTATCCTGAGCAAAGCTGAAGGGGGCAATATATTTATTCGAGAATATCCCCTCACGGACAGAACAACCATTTAGCTATAAAAATACTACCAGTCAGTTGCGACATCCTGTCGCGACGAGAATCGTTTTCATGATTCTCGCTTTTTCTTCTTCTAAAGCGCCATCCGTGGCGCAGTAGAACTTGAAATAAGCTAGCGTCGCTACACACGCAAGCCGGCATGGAAACTATCATTCCGTCTTGCGAGTGTTTTTGCCATCCGATGCCTTCCTTCCCGTATTTTTATATAATTCTTTCAACTGTCCATGAAGGTATATTTACGGATTTAGTTTAGCTGATTGATGGAAATTACAGATCCGTGCTGAAGGTATTCAATTGCTTCCAGTGCAGCATCGTGCGCCTTGAGTGATGAACCTCCAGCTGCTTCCCTGACAACCTTCACGAAATAATCATTCTGGTGTGCATCAGCACATGTGTAGTGAACGCAAACATCAGTAAGCAGGCCGATGACATAAAGTTTTTTTACTCCAAGCCCTTTTAATAGCAAATCCAGGTCCGTGTGAAAAAAGCAGCTGTAACGTCTTTTGATCATTTCAAATTCTTTTCCGTTATCTTCTGGAACAATCAGGGGATGATAGTCTGCGGCTTTTGTTCCCTCAATGCAGTGAATTTTTTCGTCACCATCAAGTTCACGGCCAAAGTCTACAACCTGTTTTCTGTGAACCTCGCGAAAAAAAATAACTGGAAGTTTTTGCTTGCGGAATGAATCAATTACCTTGACTGCATTTTTTACAACTGAGTTTCCATTCATTTCTTCAGGTAAATCATTAACAAATTGATTTTGAATATCAATGACAATAAGTGCACTGTCTTTTTCCATATTATGCTCCTGTTTGATTTGCAGCTAGTTTAATAAATTTTCCACCAATCATAATCACCGGGAATAATGATTTTGAATTCTACTTTAGTTCTATTCAAACGAACGTAAGTTGAAAAGGAAATAATTTTTATGGTTGATTACAGCCTTGCTTAATTTGTCTATATTTTCACCATCAAACAAATTAGTCAGGAGGCATTGATTATGCAGAGAATATGGAACAAGGAATTTAAGCCGGGTGAGGCCTGGTCAGGTTGTGTTGGTCGTCAGAAGTACATTCATTTTAAGGCACTTGGTGATAATGCCAACGTCTCAATTCTTCTCTACAACATGAGAGATAATTCTGAGCGCTATAACATGCCGGATTCTCTTAAGGCTCAGTTTACTGCACATTTAACTAAAGGCAATGTTCTTATGAGTGACAACGGTCGAGTTCTTGCATCAATTGTGGAAGATTCAACTGGATGGATTGATTCCATTAGTGGAGTAACAACCCGTGCTCAGACTGATGAAAAGTACGGCAAGACAACATATCAGGTTCAGAGAAATGATTTTTACCGCTGTGGATATGACAACTTCAAGATTGAACTTGTTCGCAATGGAATGAGCAAGAGAGACATTGTTCCATGCGTGAATTTGTTCAGCAAGGTTTATGTAAAGGAAGACGGTTCAATGCATTATGTTACGGATTTCAGCAAGAAGGGTGACACTATTACCCTGAGAACAGAAATGGATGTTCTTGTTGTGGTTTCAAACACTCCAAATCCACTTGATCCGTCAGAAAAGTATCCGTCAGTCCCTGTTCAGATGGAAGTATATGATGCACCAAAAACTGATCTCACAGATTATTGCGTGAACTTCCGCGACGAAAACTATCGTGCATTTGAAAACACCTGGGACTATTACAATTTGCTGGGACTTTAATCAGCACAGAGTTTTTTATTGATTATTTATTTGGAGGATTTTATGTACGGATTTATTGAAAAGGATTCAACACTGGATATTAAGGATGCAGTTTATTCTGAAGAAGTTGAGGCAGGACTTGGATGGATGCATGTTCTCAAGAAGGGTCAGTCATTCAGAATTATTGACCTCAAGGGAAACCAGGCTGTTGACACGACTTTCTATGATTTGAATGATCCAAGCGATCACTATGGTGCAGTTCCAACAATTGTTGCCCAGAAGAATATTTATCTTACTACAGGTTCAATTTTGAGAACAGAAAGCGGTAAGCCGATTCTCAAGATTACTGCAGACAAAACCGGGCGACATGATACTTTGGGAGGCGCTTGTTCAAGACAGAGCAACACTGTCAGATATGCACGTGAAAAGGAATACATGCATGCCTGCCGTGACAGTTTCATGCTTCAGCTTGCTGATTGCGAGTACGACATCAAGAAGCGCGACCTTGCTCCAAACATCAACTTCTTTATGAATGTTCCAATTACAGAAGACGGATACTATAAATTTGATGATGGTGTTTCTGCTCCGGGAAAATATGTTGAGATGGAGGCTTTGGAAGATGTAATGATTCTGATTTCAAACTGCCCTCAGCTGAACAATCCCTGCAATGCATATAATCCGACTCCGGTTCAGTGCGTAATCTGGGACAAGGTTACAGAATAGTTTCTTAGAGTTTTTTTGTGAGAGGTTAATATGAAACATTTTCCTGAGCGGCTGTCAATAAAGTGGCTGGAGTCTGTCTATGAATCTGGTGATTTTACTCCGGCAGATGTTGTCAATGAGATCATTTCGAGAAGCATGAAATATATTGAAAAGAATATCTGGATTGTTCCTCCTTCACATGATCTTATTGATTCCTATGTTGCGGGTCTTCCCCCAAAATCTGAAAAGACTCCCTTGTGGGGAATTCCTTTTGCAATCAAGGATAATATTGATCTTGCAAATGTTCCTACAACTGCAGCTTGCCCGGAGTATTCCTACACTCCAAAAGAAAGTGCAACTGTAGTAAAGAAACTTATTGAAGCAGGTGCAATTCCTGTTGGAAAGACAAATCTTGATCAGTTTGCAACTGGACTTGTTGGAACAAGATCTCCTTATGGTGAGTGCCACAATGCCTATCAGGATGAAATGATTTCGGGAGGTTCATCATCAGGTTCTGCAGTTGGAGTTGCCCTTGGCCTTTGTGCATTTGCTCTTGGTACTGATACTGCAGGAAGCGGACGTGTTCCAGCCATGTTGAATTCCCTGATTGGATACAAGCCTCCTTTTGGTTCCTGGTCAACAAAGGGTGTCGTTCCTGCCTGTGCAAGTCTGGATTGCGTGACGGTTTTCACGGGATCTTTTGAAGAGTCTGAATTAGTTGATTCTGTTGCCCGCGGTTACGACACAGACTGTATCTGGTCAAGAAAAATTGAAAAGAAGGGAGATGTTCTTCCAAAGAAAATTTATTTGCCTTCTGAACTGCCGGTGTTCTACGGTGAATGGAAAAATTCATATCAGAAAAAATGGGAAAATGCAGTTTCAAGAATAAAGTTACTCGCAAAAAATCGTAAGGTTTGCGTTGAAGAAATCAGCTATGAAATGTTCCAGAAGGCTGCCCTCATTCTTTATGAAGGAGCTTACGTTGCAGAACGCTGGGAAGATCTCAAGGACTTTGTTGAGTCAAATCCGGGAAAGACTTTCCATGTTACTGAAACAATTCTCCGTTCTGGAGGAAAGACAGAGAATACTGCTGCAAAGCTTTTTGGAAACATTCATGAGCTTCAGATGTACAAGCACAAGACCCGGGAAATTCTTGACGGTGCCGTAATGATAATGCCTACTGCTGGAGGAAGCTTTACCCGTGATCAGGTTAGGGAAGACCCAATCAAGACAAACAGTCAGATGGGACTCTATACAAATCACTGTAATCTTCTTGATCTTGCAGCTGTTGCAATTCCAGAAAATTCACGTGACAGGAAATATCCTTTTGGAATAACTTTGTTTGCGCTTCATGATTCTGAAAATTTTTTGAGTGCCCTTGCAAAGGAATTCCTTTCAACTGAATCTGTGGAACTTGCCGTATGCGGACTGCACAAAAAAGGATTCTCCCTTGAAAGCCAGTTGATTGAGCTTGGTGCAAAATTCGTAAGGAATGACACTACTTCCAGTGAATACAAAATGTACAAGCTTGATACAATTCCGTCTAAGCCAGGACTTGTTAAGGTCAAGAAAGGTAATTCCATTTCTCTTGAAATCTATGAGATTTCCAAGGAAAAACTTGGAATCTTCATGGATCGTGTAAATCAGCCTTTGAGCATTGGAAACATTACTCTGGCAGATGGTTCAGTCGTAAAGGGATTTTTGTGTGAAAGCCTTGCCGTGAACGGTTGTGAAGAGATTCAGGATTGGGTGTAAAGTCCTGGAAAGTAAAAATATCAGGTGACCAAAAGTTCTATTATTGTCCTGGTAAAATCAAACTTTAATGGAATGTCACAAAAATCAAAAGAATGTACAGTATGTGCAACATTCGAAAAATACAAAGGCGTATGAAATTTCAGTGGGTGCTTATTGCACTTGTTGCAGCTGGAATTCATACGCCTTATTTTTTTCTGGAGGTATGAAATGAATACAAACTCTGTGATTTGGAGCAAAACTCTTATGCCTGGTGACAGATGGTCAGGCAGTATTGGAAAGGGGAAGATTATCAGGTTTACTGCAATGGGTGACGGAGCAAATCTTGCCATGCTTATGTACAACTTCTATAACCTTTCAGAGCATTACAATGCCCCAGATACAATGAAGGCTCAGCATACATTTTTCCTTACAAAAGGACATGCAATTATCAGTGATATGGGCCGTGCATTGGCTTCAATTGTTGATGATACCTGCGGATGGCATGACAGCGTAACAGGCTATACAACACCTGCAATGACAGATGAGAAATATGGAAAGACAACTTATGAAGAACAGGGAAATGCATATCTTAAAAACGGTCAGCAGAATTTCATAAATGAACTTACAAAAAACGGAATGAGCAAGCGTGACCTGATGCCACCGGTAAACTTCTTTTCAAAGATTGATGCTGATGAAAAAGGCAACATGATCTTTTGTCCTGACAACTGCAAGAAGGAAATGACTGTTGCAATAAGAACTGAAATGGATGTTTACATGGTTTTGTCAAATACGCCAAATCCAATGGATCCATCAAAAACTTATCCGTCTGTGCCAATTCAGATTGATATTTCAAATGCAAATCCTGTTGATGCATCAGACTATTGTGTTTGTTCTTCAAAGTATACAAGAAGAGCTTTTGAGAATACCTGGGAATACAATCTTCTTCTTGGAAAATAATTGATTGGAGGTAAATATGTCAATTTCATTTGAAAAGGTTCAGAGTAATAGAAACATAAAGGATGCAGTTTACACAGAATCAATTCCTGCAGGTCTTGGATACATGAAACCACTGATGAAGGGACAGGTGCTGAGAATCGAAGACACATTTGGAAATCAGGGTTTGGATTTTCTTTGCTATGACCTTCACAATCCGGAAGATCATTACAGCTCAACTCAGACAATTGTCAGACAGAAGAATATTTACATTAACGCAGGAACAACTCTTGTGACAGAAAGTGGAAAGGAACTTCTGAAGATTGTAGCAGATACCTGTACCTGCCAGGATACACTTGGTGGTGCCTGTGCATGTGAGAGCAATACAGTCCGCTATGGTCACCACACACTTCACATGAGAACCTGCAGGGACACATTCCTTGATAACATTGCGGATCATGCAGACAAGTACAGCAAGGTTGATCTGGTTCCAAACGTGAATATCTTTGCTCAGATCCTGAAACTTCCAGACAATACATTTGAGTTTCTGGATGGAATTTCGGCACCAGGATCTTACATCGAATTTGAGGCAATCAATGACACAATGATTTTGATTTCAAACTGTCCTCAGATTAACAATCCATGTAGCGGATTCAAGCCTACAACAAACAAGATTTATATTTTTGAAAAATAAAACATACCGGAGGAAATCGATTATGAAAATGGTAAAGGCAGTAGTTCGTCCAGAGAAGGCAGCAGAAGTTCTGGAAGCATTGAATAAAGAAGGATTTAGTGCAGCTTCGAGAATCAGCATTCTGGGTAGAGGTAGACAGCGTGGTCTCAAGGTAGGAGACGTTGTTTATGATGAGATCCCAAAAGAGATGATCATGATGGTAATCGAAGACAAGGATCTTGATAAGGTTACAAAGATTCTTGTTGAGTCTGCAAGAACTTCCAAGGAAGGTGCTTTTGGTGATGGAAAGATATTTGTTCTTCCAGTTGATAAGGCTGTGACAATCAGTACCGGCGAAGAGAAACTCTAATCGAAGGGAGCTTTTATGAAGCAGGTAATAATCATAATCAGAACAAATAAATATTTTGAAACAAGGGATGCCCTCCAGAAGGCAAACTTTGGTGCAATCAGTGAAAAGGAAATCATTGGTCGCGGAAAGAAGGAAGGTCATTACACTGCAGTAACTGGAGAAGAGTCCCATGCTCATTATTCATTTTCTGCAAAAAGAATGATTGAGGTTTACGTGCGTGATGAGGATCTGGATCACCTGATCAAAACTGTAGTCAATGTGAACCAGACTGGCACTGCAGGTGACGGAAAGATTTTTGTTTTGCCGGCTGAGACTGCAATCAGAATCAGAACTGGTGAAAAGGATATTAACGCCATCATGTAATTTGTGCGCTGATACTATCGTGGAAATTTTTATAGGAGTTGTAAGATAAAACCGCTAAAATAGCGCGGCTTTATCTTACCTAAAGTTTGCGTTGCAAACTTAATTATTGAACTGCTGTTCCTCATTACATTACGGAACAGCGTAAAAAGTCAATCGA
>JAEDCT010000048.1 GCA_016294035.1 Treponema sp.
GTTAAGTTGTCTGGCAATGTTGAAGTTACTTCAACTGACATTTATTTTGGCTTTTACGTTGGAAAATAGGAGGTAAAAGATGGCAACAGGTGCTTTTGAATCTATTGTAATCGGCGGCCGCCGTTTTGCAACTAAAGCTGATGATTCAGTTGAAACTTTGCTCAAGGGCAAAACAAATGAAACTATTATGCATGGTGACGGTTCTTTCCATAACAAGAAAGAATGGCATCCAGGGCATATTACAGGCTTGAATGTTATTGTTGATGACATGAAGCAGGACAAACAGTTTTTGCAGAATCTTCAGGATGGGGATGGTTTAATTGCAATTACTGCAACTAAAGTTTCTGGTGTTGTTATTTCTGGTGAGGTTCAGATTATTGATGAACTTGCTTGCGATGAAAGCGAGGGAACAATTGAACTTAACCTTGAAGGCGACATTGAAGAGCTTTAATTTGTGAAAAATGGAGTTGCACCAGCCATGGTGTAACTCCAATTGTAGGGGCGAAAGCCCCTTTATTTTAGAAGAAAGTTGAAAAAAAAGATGCTGAAACAAGTTCAGCATGACACGCATTATGGAGTTACAAATGGAAAATACAGAAACAAAAACAAAAATATCTAAGGAAACTGCAAACAGGGATTTTGAAAGCTGGGCTGATGCGCTTGGTATTGAATATGATATGGATGGCATGAACACAGAAGAGAAATCAGACTTTGAACGATTGAAGGCCCCTATCATTAAGGCGATTGTTGATGGTCGCTGTGTTGTCGACGGAAATTCTATTGAATACACAATTAAAACTTGTGCTGCTGCTGAAGGACTTGTCGGAAGAAATGTGAAAATTGGTGCTCCATCTGGAGCTATATATTCAGGAATGGACGGTTACAAGGAAACTCAGAATGTTCACCGCCTTAACGGTGCTATGAGTGCCATGACTGGTCTTGATGTGGGTATTTTCCCAAAACTTGACCTTCGTGACTATTCATTCTTCAAGGCTGTGGTACAGCTTTTTTTATCCATATAACCGTTGAAATTGCGTCTAACGGTTGCCGTAAAAAAGTTACGGCTATTGAAGGTGTACCTGTTATGATCAGGCAGATTTACATGGATTATCATATTCCGATTATTCCGTGGGAGCTGACTATCTTTCAGGTACATTTTTTTTATGACGCGCTTATTGACGGTTTGATTCAGATTCAGAAACAGGCTAAGGAGAACAGAAAGAAAAATGGCAAGCAGATATGAGATCTCAACGATTTTCAAAATGATTGATAATTTTTCGGGCCCGATGAAAAGCATTGCGGGCAGTTCTTCTGTTATGGCTAAGAAAGTTTCTGCTGATATGAGAAAAACAGAAATGCAGATTCAGGCGGCAGGAAGGGCAATGAAGGCAATGGCTGGTGTTGCTGCTGCTGCGGGGGTGGCTCTTGCCGGAAAGACTGTTGTTGATTCTGTTAAGACTTATGTTGAATTTGAAGATGCCGTGACAAAGGCGGGTTCTAAATTTAAAGATGTTGATGTAACTTCTGCAGAATATAATCAGACGCTGGAGAAATTACAGGCTTCTGCCCGTGAGGTTGGAGCGTTGACAAAGTTTTCTGCCGTGGATTCGGCAAACGCGCTTGATAAGATGGCCATGGCGGGATTGACATCCGAGCAGTCTATGGGAATGCTCATGGGTACAACGAACCTTGCGGCAGCTGTTGGTTTGGATTTAACTTCTGCTGTTGACATGGCGACTGATGCAATGGGTGCTTTTAATCTTGTTTCTGAAGACCAGGACCAGATTTCTACTAATATGAATAGAATTGCTGATGTTGTAGCAAAAACTACAAATATGGCAAATCTTGATATGAATATGTGGTTTGAGTCTGTTAAGATGGGTGCTTCGACTTTTACTTCTTTAGGCGGTACGATTGAAGAATTTTCTGCTTATGCTGGAACTTTGGCGAACGCTGGTATTAAGGGCGGAATGGCAGGTAACGCACTCAAGAATATAATGCTCAATCTTTCTGCTCCTGCTAAAGCTGGTGCGGATGCCTTGAAAGAACTGGGAATCAGTGTTTTTGATGCTTCCGGTCGCATGAAGCCGATAACAGAAATTATGAAGCAATTTGAGAAGAATCTTGCAGGTGTTGCTGACGACAGAAAAGCGGCACTTTTGAAAGATATTTTTGGAAAAGAACAAATTTCTTCTTTCAATGTGCTTCTTTCGGCTGGAACAGAAAATCTTGCGGAGTTTACAAAGACGCTTGAAAATTCTGGTGGCACGGCAGAAACGATTGCTAATGCTCAGATGAAGTCTTTTGCCGGAATGATTGAGCAATTAAAATCTGCATGGCAGGATAAGCAGCTTTCTTTGGGTAAAGCCTTTGAAGCAGGTGGGGCAAAAGATGCTCTTGCTAATCTCATTACTTATGTTCAGAATTTTGATGTTGCTCCAATTGCCGGGGCATTAACTCAGATTATGCAGGCAATTCCGGGAATTGTGGAAGGGATTGTTGGGTTTGTGCAGACTTTGTGGAATATGCGCGATGTAATAGGTGCGCTTGTGATTGCATGGGGGATATATAAGGGTGCTGTTATTGCGGCTTTAGTCATTGAGAAAATGATGGCGTTTTTTAACGCAATTAAGGCTGTTCAAACTGCAACACAAGGAATGTCTATTGCTCAGGCGGCACTGAATGTAGTTATGAATGCAAATCCGATTGGGTTGATTATTACTGCTGTTGCTGCTTTAATTTTTTTGGTTTACGAATGTATTAAACATTGGGAAACCTGGGGCAATGTTATTTTTGGTCTTATGGTACCGTTTGGGGGGCTATTTAACTTAATAATGGAATTTCGTTCAAATTGGGAAGCCATAAAAACTGCATTCACTGATGGCGGTTTTGTGAATGGAATTAAGGTTTTGGGCGGAACAATATTGTCTTCTATACTACATCCTTTGCAGTCAATCTTTGAAGTTTTGTCAAAATTGCCGTTGGTTGGAGATGTTTTTAACAAAAAAGCAAAAGCTTTGGAATCTTTTAGACAAAATGCTTTAAATGGATTTGGTGCGATGGATAACGTCGCAAAAATGCAACTTGCAAATTCGAGCGTTCCGACTTCTGTACAGTCGCTTATGGCAAAACAGAATAATGTTACGGCTCCTGTTACTCAAGGTGAGAGAACGGCGTATAGTGTGACAGAAAATAATAACAATACTTCAACAGAAGTTACTGTTACGCTTGATAAAGGTCTTAAAGGAACTGCAAGCGGTAACGCTCCGAATGTTACAGTTCAGAGTGTTTCTTCTGCTTCCTGGAAGTAGTAAATAGCAGAAAAAATAATGCTGGTTCATAATATGATTATGGCCAGCACCTATGACCTTAGAGAAGCGTGCTATACTTCTCCAAGCGGGAAAAAATTCTATTTTGAATACGACTCAAATTTAAGCAGTGAAACTGATCTAAAGACTGCTACTTTTACTTTCCCTGATAGGGATGGTGCGCTTGTTGTTCCTCTTGGACTTGGTGGAAGAAAATTTTCTTTTTCCTGTAAATTCTATGGTTTTAACTGCCTGGTTAAAGCTAATCAATTTGAGGAAGGTCTTAAAGAACGCGGATATGGCGAGCTTGTTCATCCGTTGTATGGCGTGCATAAGGTTGTTCCTACCGGTTCTATTTCTCATTCTGATGATGTTGTTTCCGGCATCAATGTGTCTTCTGTTAGTGTTACATTTGCAGAGACTTTAATTGACGTTTCTGTAATCAATTCTGAAATTGTTTCTGTTGACGAAATAAAATCCGATGTTGAAAATTTTGAGAAAAAATCAACTTTGGAATATGTGAAAGATTTTGTTTCTGACAGAATTCAGGATGCTGTCTGGGCAGCAAATATGTTCAAGAAAGGCCTTAGGATTGCAACAGATTCTCTTGAGAAGATTGCAAGGGCTGAAAAAAATATTGCTGCAAAATGGGAAAACATTCAGTTTGAGTTATTCAATTCAATTGATAGTCTTGTTACTGCTGCTGATGATGTGGCAATTCAAACTGTTAAACTTATCAGGCTTCCGGCTACTACTTTAATTACTGCCGGTGAAAAAATTGAGGCTTATGCTTCTGCTATCCGTGAGATTATTTCTGATTTCAAGAACAATCCTGCAAACATAACAAATGCAAAAAATCAGTGGGCGGCAACTCGTCTTATGCTTAACAGTCTTGTGACTGCTGTTGCTGGTGGTGTTGCTGTTACTGATTCTAGTTCAAGTGTTTCTTTCAAGAGCCGTGAAGAAGCGGTAAAGGCAGCTACAGACATTGCAGAGCTGTATGATGAAGTAATTGAATACGAAGAGAAAAATGTTGATAAAGATTATTTTGTTGAGACTGGAGAAGGGTATGACTCCATGCGAGATGTGGTGTCTAATTCCATTCAGCATATTATTGACAGTTCTTTTTCTTTGCCGAGCAGAAAATCAATTATTCTTGGGGAAGACAGGCAGATTGTAGAGCTTGTTTATGAACTTTACGGAAACCTTAATAGACTTGATGAATTTATTGTTGACAATAACCTGAATTACAATGAAATCGAAGTAATACCGATGGGACGTGAGGTGGCTTATTATGTCTAGGAGCTACACTGTCAAATCGGGTGACACTTTGGTTAAGGTGTCTACAAAAGAATACGGTACTTACAAGAACTGGAGAAAAATTCTTGCTGCTAATCCTCAGCTTACAGGCAGAAAAACTTCCTATGATGGTGTTCCGCTTCTTTACCCCGGGGATGTTCTTGTCATTCCTTCAGATGTTGAAGAGCCTGAAAAAACTGTTGAAAAAACTCCTGAATTGATTTCAAAATCAATAAATCCAGAAGACGCTGCAGAAGATGAATTTTCTATTTTTATTGACGGGAAGTTGTACGGCGGTTTTACCGGATATACTGTCAAGATGTCCATGGACTCCCTTGATGCTTTTTCTTTTTCTGCTCCTTGGGAAGATGATGAGAATCTGGGTAAGGTTTTGCAGCCTTTCACTTTTAAGGAATGTGCAGTTTATTTTAAGCGCAAACTTTTGTTTTTGGGTCGGCTTTTGACTTCTGCTCCAGAGGTTTCGCCTGATTCTCGTACTATCAATATTCAGGGTTATCCGATTTGTGGTGTTCTTAATGACTGTTGTATTCCGGTTACAAAATATCCGCCGAGTTACAACGGTATGACACTGAAGCAGATTGCTGAAGACATTTGCGCTCCTTTTGGTGTTAAGGTTTTGTTTTCTGAGAATCCTGGGGCGGCACTTGATAAGGTTGAGTATTCTATTGGGACAAAGATTCTTGAGTTTTTGAAAAAACTTGCGGAGCAGAGGAATTTTGTCTTCACGAATGATACGAACGGAAATCTTGTTTTCTGGAAAGTTCCTGAAGAGTCTACGAGAGTTGTATTTAAGGAAGGGGAAAGTCCTTTTGTTTCCTGCAAGGTTTCTTTCAAGCAGCAGGAAATGTTTTCTCATTTGACTGGGTTTACAAAAACTGAAAAAGGTCAGAAAGCATTGCAGTTTACTTATGAGAATAAGCTTTTGACTTCTAAAGGTGTTTTTCGTCCGACTTCTTTTGTTTGCGAGGATGTTAAAGGGAAAACGGAGCTTGAAAAGGCGGTTAAGGCAAAGGCCGGGCAGATGTTCGTGAACTGCTGTTCTTATGAGCTTACTGTTTACGGTTGTGAGGACAAAGACGGCGATTTATTCTCTAAAGGAATGTCTGTTTCTGTCTATGCTCCAAGTGCAATGATTTATAGGGAAACAAAATTTCAGGTTCAGGAAATAGAAATAAAGCGGTCTGACAGTGAAGGTGTGCAGACTACTTTTAAATTGATGTTGCCGGATTCAATCAACGGAACGATTCCTGAGAAGTTGCCGTGGGAGAAAGACTGATGGGTGTGCTTGCTACTGTTGTAAAAACTGAAACCGGGGACTATGAAGAGATTGTGCAGACTGTTGAAGCTCATTATGGCGAAAACAAGTTTTGTGATCAGTTTGCGCCGAGCGGTGAAGATGCCCCCCCCTTGAAAGATGATCTTGTTGCTTTGATGGAAGTTGAAGGGACTGGAAATATGGCTTCTGTTGGTGTGCTTGCTAAGTCGCAGGGGGCTAAACCGGGCGAGAAGATTAT
>JAEDCT010000049.1 GCA_016294035.1 Treponema sp.
ACACGAAGGATGCCTTGAAAAAGTTGTAAAAAATATATAATGCGGAAGCCCTGGGTCTGGCATTTACTGACAATCAGTTTATCAAATTAAATTTTTTTTGTAGAATAAATAAATAATTTTTCTTTGTTTATTGGAGTATCAGATGAAAGAAATGGAATTGAAGTATGGATGTAATCCTAATCAGAAACCGGCCCGTGTGTTTATGGAAGATGGAGAGCTTCCTGTAGAAGTATTGAACGGAAGGCCTGGATTCATTAATTTGCTTGATGCATTGAATGGATGGCAGCTTGTAAAGGAATTGAAGGAAGCTACAGGAATGCCTGCTGCAACCAGCTTTAAGCACGTATCTCCTGCAGGTGCTGCAATTGGCCGTCCACTAAGTGATACTCTTAAAAAAATCTATTATACAGATGATGTTGAACTTACACCTCTTGCCTGTGCATATGCCCGTGCCCGTGGTGCAGACCGTATGTCTTCGTTTGGAGATTTTATTTCTCTGTCAGACAAGTGTGACAAGGCAACAGCTCTCCTTATCAAGAAAGAAGTTTCAGACGGAATCATTGCTCCAGACTACGATGATGATGCACTTGAAATTCTCAAGGCAAAGAAGAAGGGTGGATACTGCGTTCTCAAGATTGATCCTGATTATGTTCCAGCCGCAACAGAAAAGAAACAGGTGTTTGGAGTAACATTTGAACAGGGGCATAACTTTATCAAGCTTGATGAAAATGCTCTTTCAAATATTGTTACAGAAAATAAGAGTTTATCAAAAGAAGAAAAAGATAATCTTATCATTGCACTCATTGTTCTCAAGTACACACAGTCAAATTCAGTTTGCTATGTAAAGGACGGACAGGCAATTGGTATCGGTGCCGGCCAGCAGTCACGCATTCACTGTACACGTCTTGCAGGTGACAAGGCAGACAAGTGGTGGCTTCGTCAGGCTCCACAGGTTCTTGGTCTTGATTTCAAGGCAGACATTAAGAGAGCAGACCGCGACAATACAATCGATGTATACACAAGTGATGATTATGATGATGTTCTTGCAGAAGGCGTATGGCAGAATTTCTTCAATACAAAACCAGCTGTGTTTACTCGTGAAGAACGCAAGGCATGGATTGCAAAGAATACAGATGTTGCTCTTGGATCAGATGCATTCTTCCCATTTGGTGATAACATTGAACGTGCTCACAGAAGTGGTGTAAAGGTAATTGCTCAGCCAGGCGGATCGGTTCGTGATGACAACGTAATTGAATGTGCAAACAAGTACAACATGGTTATGGCATTTAACGGCATCAGGCTTTTCCATCACTAATATTTTTCCTTGTTAGTTTTTGTGCAGGTGAATTATTTGTTTAATTGACGACAGACAAATTTACTTGTATAATTTTTAGTCACATATATATATGGAGGACATTAATGGCTAAGACCAAATATGTTTATTACTTTGGTGACGGTGATGCAGAAGGCGACGAGTCAATGCGTCTCATCCTCGGTGGAAAGGGTGCTAACCTTGCTCAGATGGCAAAGAAACCTTTGAGCCTTCCAGTTCCATCAGGATTCACAATTTCAATCGACGTATGTCAGGAATACTACAAGCTCGGAAGAAAGTATCCTGCATCTCTCGCAGCAGAAGTACAGAAGTACCTCACAAAGCTTGAAAAGTCTATGGGCAAAAAGCTCGGTGACGAAAAGGATCCACTCCTTGTTTCAGTTCGCTCAGGTGCAGCTGAATCTATGCCAGGTATGATGGATACAATCCTCAACCTCGGTCTCAACGACAAGTCAGTTATCGGACTTGCAACAAAGACAAACAATGCTCGTTTCGCATGGGACGCATACCGCCGCTTCATCCAGATGTACGGTAACGTTGCTATGGGTGTTGATCATGACAAATTTGAAGAAATCCTTGACTCTGTAAAGAAGGCTCGCGGTGTTAAAGAAGACGTTGAGCTTAAGACAGAAGACCTCCAGGAAGTTGTAGCTAAGTACAAGGCTATGTACAAGGCAGAAAAGGGTAAGGACTTCCCACAGGATCCTCAGGAACAGATGTGGGGAGCTATCGGTGCCGTATTCGGTTCTTGGATGAACGAACGTGCTATCGTTTACCGCAAGCTCAACAACATTGATGAAAACAAGATTAAGGGTACAGCTGTTACTGTAATGGCAATGGTATTCGGTAACATGGGTGAAACATCAGGAACTGGTGTTGCATTCTCTCGTGACCCATCAACTGGTGAAAACCACTTCATGGCAGAATACCTCATCAACGCTCAGGGAGAAGACGTTGTTGCCGGTATCCGTACTCCAATGGACATTTCTGCACTGGAAAAGCAGCAGCCAAAGATTTTTGAAGAAATCACAAAGATCCGCAACCGCCTCGAAAAGCACTACCGCGACATGCAGGATATGGAATTCACAGTTCAGGAAGGAAAACTGTACATGCTCCAGTGCCGCAACGGTAAGCGCACAGGTCCAGCAGCTGTTAAGATGGCTGTAGACATGGTAGCAGAAAAGATGATCACAAAAGAAGAAGCTCTTCTCCGCGTTAAGCCAGATCAGCTTGATCAGCTCCTCCATCCACAGTTCGACAAGAACGCAATCAAAAATGCAAAGCCACTCGCTTCAGCTCTCAACGCATCTCCAGGTGCTGGTTGTGGTGCAATCGTATTCACAGCAGAAGAAGCTGTTGAATGGAACAAGGCTGGAAAGAAGGTAATGCTCGTTCGCAAGGAAACATCTCCAGATGATATCGCTGGTATGTACGTTGCACAGGGTATTCTTACTTCAACAGGTGGACGTACATCACACGCAGCTGTTGTTGCTCGTGGTATGGGTACACCTTGTGTTTGTGGTTGTGCAGATGTAGTATTCACATCAAAAGATACAGTTACAATCGGTGGAAAATCATTCAAGAAGGGTGATGTTATTTCTATCGACGGTTCAACAGGTAAAGTATACGGTGAAGCAATTCCTGTAACTCCAGCTGCTGTTTCTGGCGACCTCAAGACATTCCTCGGTTGGGCAGATGAAATCCGTGCTAAGTCAGTACGCACTACAAAGTCTGGAAAGAAGGTTACAGGTTTCGGAGTTCTCGCAAACGCAGAACAGAACGAAGCAAAGCAGGCTTTCGACTTTGGTGCAGCTGGTATCGGTCTTTGCCGTACAGAACACATGTTCTTTGAAGAACCAAAGCTTTCTTCATTCCAGAAGATGATCATCTCTGAAGATACAGAAGCTCGCAAGGCTAACCTCAAGGCTATCCTCCCACTTCAGCAGAAGGACTTCTACAATATCATCAAGACAATGGAAGGACGCTCTGTAACAATCCGTCTTCTTGACCCACCTCTCAACGAATTCGTACAGGCAGAAACTCCAGAACTCGCTTCAGCACTTGCAAAGAAGCTTGGTGTATCTGTAGAAACAATCAACAAGAAGTATGCTGAACTCAACGAACACAACCCAATGCTCGGACATCGTGGTTGCCGTCTTGCTATCACATACCCAGAAATCTACGAAATGCAGGTTGAAGCTATTGCTCGTGCAACAGCTCAGGCTCAGAAAGAAGGTCTCAAGCATGACGTTCGCATCATGATCCCTAACGTAACAACATTCGCAGAACTTAAGCAGATCCGCGCACAGGCTGAAGCAGTTATTGCAACTGTTAACCAGGAATGCGGAACAAAGCTCAAGTTCCAGATTGGATCTATGATCGAATTCCCACGTGCTGCTTGTAACGCTGACAAGATTGCAGAATATGCAGACTTCTTCTCATTCGGTACAAACGACCTTACACAGACAACATACGGATTCTCACGCGACGACTACTCTAAGTTCATCGATTCTTACCTTGATCAGAAAGTTCTCCTCAAGGACCCATTTGCAACACTTGATGCAACTGGTGTTGGTGACATGATCGAAATCGCAGAAGCACGCGGACGTTCTGTAAACAAGGACCTCCACCTCGGAATCTGTGGTGAACATGGTGGTGACCCAGACTCAATCAAGCTCTGCTATGCTCTTGGTCTTAACTACGTATCATGTTCTCCATTCCGCGTACCAGCAGCTCGTCTTGCAGGTGCACAGGCAGTAATCGAAGCAGCTAAGGCAGCTAAGGCAGCTAAGGCTACAGCAAAGAAGCCAGCAGCTAAGGCTCCAGCTAAGAAAGTAGCAGAAAAGAAGGTAGCAGCTAAGGCAGCTCCTGCAAAGAAGGCTACAGCAGCAAAGAAGCCAGCAGCTAAGGCTACAGCAAAGAAGGCTCCAGCTAAGAAGCCAGCAGCAAAGAAAACAACAAAGAAGTAATTAAAAAAATACATCCTGTATTTTTTTAATAGCGGGTTTCTAGCGAAACTCGCAGGTATTTGTTACTATGTTTAGACGCGCCGTCCATGGCGCTCCAGCGGGTTTCTAGGGAAACTCGCGGATAGTTGTTGCTAATGTTGAAAAGACCCTTTCGGTAGTAATATCGTGAGGGTCTTTTTTATTTAAGAATGAGGTTATATAATTATTATATGAGACAGATTTCAAATTTTCATACACATACAGAGCTTTGCCATCACGCGAAGGGATCTCCAGCAGAATATTATGAACAGGCTGTAAAAGAAAGTTGTCTTGCATTGGGATTTTCTGATCATTGTCCTTATTTGGATAGTTTTTTTGATTATTGGCCAAATATCAGAATGTCAGTTGAAGAATCAGCAGATTACATTCGGGAAATTTCTGAAATCAAGGAGATGTCTTCATTTCCTGTATATGCAGGTTATGAGTGTGAATGGGAACCATTGTATGGCGACTGGTATGATGAGTTGAAATCAACTTATGGAGCAGACTACCTGATTCTTGGTTCACATTGGGTCACAGATGGTTCATCACATATTTATGCACCTGAAATTGAAAGCCCAACACTCTTTAACAAATATATTGATCAGACAATTGACGGTCTTAGAAGTGGAAATTTTGCATTTCTGGCTCATCCGGATTTATTTATGATGGGGTACAGAAAGTGGGATGAGCAGTCAAAAGCCTGGAGTCAGGCCTTGATAGATGCAGCGGTTGATCTTGATGTTCCACTTGAAATAAACGGGCTTGGTATGTCGAGAAATCCCTTCAACACAAAAAATGGAATGAGATATCAGTATCCTTTTGTTGAATTCTGGGAAATGGTAAGTCAGACAACTGCAAGAGTAATCTGTAATTCTGATGCTCATAAACCTGAGGACATTATGCTGAATGCATGGAAAGCACGGGATTTTTCTTCAAGATTTGGGTTTGAACCTATTGATTCGATTTTTGAATAGAAGCAGATTGAATTATCGTTTGTGCTCGTGAGTTTTGTAATATTTTTGCTTGTCTTCATAATATAATTTCTCCTCTTTGGGTGTCGCTCTTCGGGCGGAAATAATACGGATATTATTTTCACCACGTTCTGTATAGACCACAAATAAAATCCGTTCTACACAATCAATTACATTATATCTTTCTTCTGATTCATCAGAATGTTCTTCATCCAAAGTTTCCTTTCAAAGCTCCGCTTCCTTTTGCTCTTACATGCGACCATGCAGCAAGTATCAGCAAAGAAAGAAGATTTGTATTTCCGTGATTCAGCATTCAAGAAATACTGCATGAATCCTGTTTATTTCTTTTGTTCTGTCATGCTTTAACTGTCTAAGTTCTTTTAGTATCTGTCTTAGATTCAGTAAAACTACTTCACAGCCAACTTTTGTCGGCTTTGAAAATTATGATTTATTTATATTTTACTACCAAGCTTCAATTCTTGAACCAAGATTGTTTGGAACACCAACAAGCTGAATATCAAATTTAAGAGATGGTTCAATCCATTCACTTGCATTATGAATTCTAAACGAAAGTGTCCAACCATTATCGCAGACTATTTGAATTGTATTTGCAGAATCTTTCTTAAAATCCATTTTAAGAATTTCTGTTGGCATTTTAAGACGAGTTATTTTATACATTTCTTTCTGTACTTTTGTTGAAAGCCCAAGTGTTCCATAAATATTGAACGGCTTTACTTCTGTTGTTCGTTCTTTTGTGTGCTTAATTACTTTATAGAAGT
>JAEDCT010000026.1 GCA_016294035.1 Treponema sp.
TCAGCAAACAGGATGTTTGCGACAGCGAACGCAGCCGGCCCGCAGGGAGTCGACAGGACGTCGACGACCGAAGGGGTCGGTTCAAGTCCGATCATCTCCAAAAAAAGGTCATGAAGAGACATGCATAACATTCCAGACTGATTCTTGAACCGACTAGCGCAGTGAGCGCCGACCGGCAGGGAGGATCAGCAAACAGGATGTTTGCGGCAGCGAACGCAGCCGGCCCGCAGGGAGTCGACAGGACGTCGACGACCGAAGGGGTCGGTTCAAGTCCGATCATCTCCAAAAAAAGGTCATGAAGAGACATGCATAACATTCCAGCTTGATTCTTGAACCGACTAGCGCAGTGAGCGCCGACCGGAAGGGAGGATCAGCAAACAGGATGTTTGCGGCAGCGAACGCAGCCGGTCCGCAGGGAGTCGACACGATGTCGACGACCAAAGGGGTCGGTTCAAGTCCGATCATCTCCAAAAAAAAAAGGTCATGAAGAGACATGCATAACATTCCAGCCTGATTCTTGAACCGACTAGCGCAGTGAGCGCCGACCGGCAGGGAGGATCAGCAAACAGGATGTTTGCGGCAGCGAACGCAGCCGGCCCGCAGGGAGTCGACAGGACGTCGACGACCAAAGGGGTCGGTTCAAGTCCGATCATCTCCAGCACAAAAGATATTTATACCATCCTGAGGTTGCTTATGTTAAAGTCAGTTCGTCCTGAAGCACTTGTAGACAATCCATTTAAAATGATTGGAAAAGACTGGATGCTTGTAACAGCCTGCACCAGAAAAATTGATGAAGACGGAAACGTAATCAACGGTCGAGCCAACACTATGACTGCCAGCTGGGGTGGTGTGGGCATTCTCTGGAACAAACCGGTTGCAACAATCTACCTGAGACCTACCCGCTATACAAAAGAAATTATAGATCAGACCGATGAATTTTCCCTCACAGTTCTCCCTGAAAAATACAGAAATGCCCTCAACTACTGTGGATCCCACTCAGGACGTGACGAAGACAAATTCCGAGCAGCAAAACTCACATTGGATTTCATGAATGATGTCCCATGGGTAAAGGAAGGCCGTGTTGTACTTTTCTGCAGGAAACTCTATGCCCAGGAAATGGATCCTAACTCATTCACAGATGAAAAAATCTGCAATCAGAATTACAGAAAGAATGACTTTCACACAATGTATATTGCTGAAATAACAAAAGTTCTCATGGAAACAAGAGACACAAAATAAGGCAAACACCAGCTTCATTTTATGTTTTTCAAATAAAAGAGAGTTTTAAGAGAGGCAAAATTGAAGTTTAACGAAAAAAAAACATGGCAAATTATTGCTGCTGTTGGATTTGTACTCACAGCTGCCTGTTTTGTCGTAAGTATTTTTCAATTCTTTCAAATCAGACAGTACGATGAAAGTCCTGTCATGAAATTCATCAGCCTTGGAATAAACTTTCTGGCATTTCTTGGATTCTGCTATCTCATCTTCAACTGCATGAATTTCTGGATCTATGCACTGGTTCTTTACGCTTATGGAGTCGGAAACTTTATTGATGATGGAAACATACTAGGAATCCTATGCTTTACCATTACCATAGCTTTACTGCAGAAACTGGGTTTTTTCTCAAATCACAGAAAAACAAAAATATCACTTATTTTGGTTTGTCCGGTTCTGGCATTGATTTTCCAGGCAAAAAATAACGAAGATATTGTTTTTGTTATTTCAATGATGCATATTATCGCCACAGTCTTTCTTCTTTCAATACTTATTTCCATCATATACCCGGCAATTGCACCGGACACAACAACTGAATACAAAGAAAAAGTTCTTGATCCGCTAAAATTCTCAAAGCAGGATATTGAATTCCTTAATGCTGTTGCAAAGGGCGACTATTACGACAAGATTGCAAAAATGAACAATATGTCAGAAAGCAAGGTAAAGGCAAGAATGGTCGAGCTGTATAAAATGCTGGATGTAAAGAACAAGGTTGAATTCCTTACTCTCTACTCCAAGCACACATTTGTAAGCGGAATATCTATCTCTGAATAGTTCCGGATTTAACCTTATTGTAGACTTCCTCACCACAAAGAATGTAAACCAGTTTCATGGCAAATTCTTCTGCACTTCCCGCACCGGCAGAAGTAACAAGGTTTTCTGACTCAACTACACGTTCCTGAACATGAGTTGCCCTGATTGATTCCGGAACTTCTTCTTCATATCCCGGATAACAAGTCCATTTTCGTCCGGCGAGAACAGTTGTCTTACCAAGAACCACAGCAGGAGCAGCACAAATTGCAGCCACGATTCTTCCCTTTTCATTCATTTCACCGATCACAGTCAGGGCAGCCTGACACTCAGAAATATTTTTTGATCCGTTAACTCCACCGGGAACAACAACTGCATCAGGAAGTTCTGTCATTCCAGAAAGATACACATCTAAAGTCATGTCAGCAACAACGGAAACTCCCCTGGCACCAACAACAGTTCTGTTCGAAGTTCCAGTTGCAGCAGTAACAACCTCACATCCGGCACGACGAAGATAGTCAACCGGGGAAAGAGCCTCTATTTCTTCAAATCCATTTGCAAGGAAAACTAAAACTTTCTTCATATATAAACCTCTGTTGAAATTATATATTCAATGAAGTAATATGTAAATTATGAAATCGGTACTCTTAATTGACGGCTCGGAGATGTTCTGCGACTTTCTCAAAGACAAGTTCACAACAGAACAGGTTTCATTAACTTATATCCCACGTCGTGAAGCATACACAAAGATTATTACTCTTCTTCCGGATCTCATAATCATTGAATTGAAAGATGGCCTGGATGATGATTTGTATAATCTTCTCGAGAAAAAAAGAACCGATCCAAATGCAAAAAAAATTCCAGTAATCCTGACTGGTCCAACTGAACCTCGCGAAAAAATTGCCGCTTTAGTCGAATACAATGTAGTAAAATATTTCAACAAGCCAATCAAATTTGAAGTATTCTTTGAATCAGTCGGAAAGATTCTGCACGCTGTGTTCTCAATGGATACAACTCCATGCATTCTGGACATGCACCTGAATGCAAACGTGATTTTTGTTGAAATCGCAATGGGGCTTAACAGGGAAAAACTTTCTCTGCTCAAGTATAAGCTTGCCGCAATCATTGAAAAACATGAGCTGACAAATCCGAAGATAATTCTCATGCTCACAAACCTGCAGCTGTCATTCATAGATGGAGCAAACCTTGAACTTTTGCTGGACAATGTTTCAGTAAACAAAACAGTTCCAAACAGAAACATCAAGATTCTTTCATTTGATAAATTCGTAAGGGAACTTATCAAGGGTCATCCGGAATACACGGGAATTCAAGTTTCAGACAATCTGACTTCAATTATCGGATCTGTATTGAATCAGGATTCAAACTACGGAACCAATGATTTTATTTACGACAAGGTTCTAAGTTCTGATGATTCAAAAAATGATTCCATGGACTTTGTTGAATCACGAGACAATACAAAGAAAGACGGAGGAGGATCGATTCTCTCAGCTGCAATTGTTGACGATGACATTGTAATCAGAAAGCTCCTTCAGAATTCTTTCTCATCAATCAGCAGCGAAACTTCCCTGTTTGCAACTGGAACTGAATTCATGAAAGCCATTTCTCAGGGAAATGAATACAGCGTAATTGTTCTGGATATTTTCCTTCCAGACATGAATGGCTTTGATATTCTTGCATCCCTCCAGAGACAAAACTGCCAGACTCCAATAATTGTTTATTCAAGGACTGCTGACAGAGAATACGTAATCAAATCCCTTTCTCTCGGAGCAAAAAGTTATATCGTAAAACCTCAGAAACCAAATGTTATCATTGAAAAGGTAATCCAGCTCTTGCATTCAAACGGATAGGAATAAGCCATGGATTCAAAATCAATAGAAGTTGGAAGCCGATTCATTGCAAGTACAATGCATGAAATCAGGACTCCACTTCAAACAATCATTGGAACTCTTGAGCTCCTTTCGGAAACACCACTAAACCCAGAACAAACAGAATACATTCATCAGGTTGAATTCAGTGCCAACGCGCTCCTGGGACTTGCAAACGATATTCTTGACTTCACAAAAATCACCGCAGACAATTTCAAGCTGGAAAACAGCCCCTTCGATGTAATTGAATTGACGGAAAGAGTTGTTGACCTGATCAGCGTTGAAGCATTTTCAAATGGTCTTGAAGTCATCACAGACATTGACTATTCTCTTCCTCACTCAATCATGGGTGATGCTGTCCGTGTTCAGCAGATTATTCTTAACCTGGTAAAAAATGCAACAAAATTTACGGAAAAAGGATTCATTCTTGTACGCGTATCAAAACGGGAAAAACAGATTGTATTTGAAATCATAGACAGCGGAATCGGTGTACCACAGGACAAGCACGAACTTATTTTCAAGGACTTCTATCAGATTGACGGTAGTTCTGCAAGAAAAAATGGCGGCACCGGATTGGGACTTTCAATTTCAAAAAATCTTGTTCAGCTAATGAAAGGAAAAATCGGAGTTCTTCCAAATCCAAGCGGTGGTTCAAATTTCTGGTTTACAATTCCACTTGAAATAGCAGAGTACGATGAAAACACAGAGGAAAACCAGCCGGTACTAATTCCAGAGGGAACAAAAGTTCTCATTTCTTCTGTAAGCCCGCTTTTCATAAAATCCTTCAGGACAAAGCTCGCTTACTTTGGACTTACAAATGTTGATGTTGTCTCATCCCTTAGTGAAGCTTCTGAAAAAATCGAAGAAATGTCCACTTCAGGAAAAAGCTATGAAATGACATTCATTGACATCAGCACAATGAACAC
This sequence comes from Treponema sp., assembly GCA_016294035.1. GTDB lineage: Bacteria > Spirochaetota > Spirochaetia > Treponematales > Treponemataceae > Treponema_D. The sequence goes on from JAEDCT010000026.1 coordinate 4,838, forward strand.
AAAAAAGGACTACGCCATAGCACAAAAAATCAAAAACAATCCATTCTGCTCACACATGTATTCTGTTCTACTAATACCTGAAGGGAAAATCAACTCCGGGCTCAGAGATCAGATTAAGACTTCTTTCAATTCGTTCCTGTACAGGCCGATTAAGCACAATGCCCTAAAGTCCATGATCGAAGAACAATTCTCAAGAAAACCGGCATCAACTAGCCTGTCAGAAAACAACCTGGACAAGTCAACGCAGATAAAACTTGATTCAATTCTCAATGCCCAGATTGCAAGCACTCTGTCAATCATCGTTGCAGAAGACCAGCCAGTCAACAAAAAAATTCTTGAAACATTTCTCAAGAAATTCGGAGCCACTGTTCACCTTGCAGAAAACGGTGAAAAAGCCGTGGAACAAATCAAAGCCCATCCGGAAACAGACATTGTATTCATGGATATTTTCATGCCAATCAAGAGTGGAATTGACGCAACAATCGAAGCACGAAATCTTGGATACAAGGGAATCATCATAGCCTGTACCGCAAACAATGATGCTGATGACTTCAAAATGTACAAGCAGATTGGAATGAATGACATACTGATCAAGCCTTTCAAGAAAAATCAAGTCAAGGAAATACTTGAAAAATGGAATTCATTCCTCATCGTTCCAAATGCAAAAGACATCATTTCACTTTCATACGTAAAGGATTTGTCATCAGAAATGTGGGACCTTGAAGACTTCATGGAAACCACGGAAAACAATACTGAATTTGCAATTTCACTCATGGATGAATATATTGAGCAGGCAGAAATTCTCCTGAACAATCTAAAGAACGAACTGGTAAAGGAATCTCCAGACTTCCAGAAACTTGAACTGTATTCACACACACTCAAGGGAAGCAGTGCCTCGGTAAGTGCAACGCGATTTGCAAACCTTGGAAAGCAAATGAATGATGCAGCAAAAATAAGGGACAAGGTTAAGCTTGAAGCCGCACGAATAAACTTTGCAATTGATTTTATTGACTTCAAGAACATTATTGAAAAATGGAAGATTTCAATATGATAAAAACAAACTATCACACACACTCAACTTTTTGTGATGGAAAAAACACGGCTGAGGAAATCATACTCTGTGCCATCGAAAAAAACTTTGACATCCTTGGATTCTCAAGCCATTCCATGTTTCCATTTTCAAGTGACTGGCATCTTCCATCAAACTCTCACAAAGAATATGCCGATTCAATAAGAAGCCTTGCAAAAAAATATTCAGACAAGATTGAAATTTATACCGGATTTGAAGCAGATTACATAAGCGGAGTCTGTTGTCCTTCATTTGAAAACTACAGTGATTTTTCTCCGGACTATCTGATTGGAAGCATTCATTTTGTTCCAGGAAAAAAGGGATTCATTGAAGCCGATGGTTCATTTGATGATGTTAGAAAAGGAATCAATTCATTTTTTGACGGTGACATCAAAGCTGCTGTATGTGAATACTTTGCACTTGAAAGAGAAATGATTGAAAAAGGAAGCTTCACATTTATTGGTCATCCTGATTTGATAAAAAAACAAAATGCCGGGAGCACAAAGCTTTTTGATGAAACAGAAGAATGGTACAAAAGTGAAGTAAAGGCAACAGCCAGGGCACTTTCAAAAGCCGGGATCTGTGTTGAAGTTAATACCGGAGGAATCCTTAGAAGCGGCCAAAAGGAACCTTATCCAAGCCCATATTTTCTTGAAACACTAAACAGCCTCAATGTTCCAGTAACGCTTAATTCTGATGCCCATACAATCAATGGTCTTGATGTGTGGTTCGAAGAAGGCTATGAGTACATAAAAAAAGCCGGCTATAAGGAAATAATGTACTTCCAGGCCGGCTCATTAAAAAGTCAAGAAATCAAATGAATCCATAAAAAACGGATTATTTACTTAACTAGCGGTGACGTCTGTCCTCCTGCGTCTGGCAGTCAATGCACAAGGCAGCATAAGGCAAAGCTTCAAGTCTTGCATCGGGAATTTTCTTTCCACAAGCAAGGCAAAGCCCGTATGTTTCCTGCCTGATTCTATCCAAAGCACGATCAATCATTGTAAGTCTGCGCTGATCAGCTTCACCAAGAGAATTGAACAAAGTTCTATCAATTGTATCAGAAGCTATATCAACATCATCGCCTGACTCAAGAGTTTCTACCAGTTTTGACATCTGCTCGTTTCTTCCAGAAAGAGATTCAAGAATCTCGTTTTTTTCTGCAACTAACTTTTTTTTCTGTTTATCCAAAAAATCTTTTTTCATTATTACCCCACCACTAACCAAAATATTGACAGTGTCTAAAGTTTTGTTCATAATAGTATACGTATATTTTTATAAAAAATCAAATTATTTTGGACGTAAAGAAAAACTAACAATTTTTTATTGTTTTCTGTTTCACGAAAATAATTTTGGAGGAATCGTGGCTAATAAGGATGAAGCTATTGAAGTTGAAGGTATCGTAAAAGAAGCATTGCCAAACACAATGTTCCGTGTTGAACTTAAGAATGGACATGTTATTCTTGGTCACCTGAGTGGAAAGATGCGCAAGCACTACATTCGTATTGTCCCAGGTGACAGCGTTAAAGTAGAACTTTCACCATACGATCTTAACCGTGGCAGAATCATTTTCCGCGAAAGATAATCCAATAGACCTGAAATAGAATCAGGCAATATCATCAATACAACAATGAGCAGGATCCCTGAATTTCAGACAACTGGAATTCAGGTTTTTTATTTCAAAAGATGTTTCAATGTCTTGTAGGTTTTCTGGATTCCCCTGACAAACCCATACAGGAACAGCAGTCTGAACACAAGTGCATAGTGCCCGATTATTAACAGTCCCATTCCGCAGAACACAACCTGTGCCACATTGAGCATCAAAGTTATTATGGAAATTGGATTTTCAGGATTCCTGTCATGCTCCGGATTTGTGTATGTATAAGTATATCGCCTGAAATCTCCACCATTATGGCCAAAGAAATCATTGAAAAAATCTTCATAAGGATCTCCAGTTGTTCCTCCAGGTCCAGATGATGAACCAGAAGAAAAAGACTGAGAACCATACATGTCATACTGCCTGCGCTTGTCCTCATCTCCGAGAACTGAATATGCCGCATTAAGTTTCTTGAAGTTTTCCTCAGCAACCTTGTCACCAGGATTCTTGTCCGGATGGTATTTCAATGCGAGTTTTCTGAAGGCTTTCTTTATTTCATCCTGAGATGCAGTTTTTTCAACACCCAGTATCTTGTACAAATCTTCCATAAAATCCTATTAGTTTCTTGCACTATCCTTTATCAAAACCCAGGTTGCACCATTGCCACCATGATTTCTGTCCGGATGCCCTGATGTTCCCAGACGCTTGTCCTGTTCAATAAATAATCTTACAGCTGGCCCCAGAACAGGATCTGAACCATTTGAATGAATTCCCTTTCCATGAATGATGAGAATCTTCCTGAAGCCGCGCGAAACACAATCTGTGACAAAATGATTCAATCTTGACCAGGCCTCATCTTTTGTAAGTTGATGAAGATCAATTGTGGCATCAGGAGGCATTTTCTTAAGATAATCAATATCATGAAACTGTGCCTGCTTCTGAATGGACTCATTGATTTTATCCTTATCAACGACACCAAATCTGTTTAGCCACATGTCCATGGGATTGATTCGAATCCTTCCCTGTTGTTCCATCAAATCATCATAAGTTAATTTTTTTTCTGGAGCATTAGCTTTTTTATGAGAAACTTGATTCTGTTTTGCAGGAATCTTTTTTTGCTTCTGATCCCACTGTTCAAGAATATCACCAAAATCCATTATTTGTCCCACCAGCTTCCGATTATTTTATCACCTTTATATTTTCTGCAAGAACCCAGCCATAAGTATTGTTGCATCGAATATACATCCAATCCCCGACTGTTCTAATAATATAAACAACACTTCCCTCCTGAATGGTTACAGTTGAGAGAATATTTTTTTCAGGAATAGGACTCATTTCACCACCTTCATAAATTCCGGTAACAGAAGAAATCTTGATTCCATTTATTCCGGAAAAAACACCAAAGAAGAACAGAAAGCATGAAAAGAAAATGGCAAGAGAATATCTTTTTCTTGCAAAACAGACAATTGTTGCAGCAAGGAAAATTACAAAGAATCCCAAAAGACACTTGAACAGCAGGACGCTAGGTTCACGCTCTGATGAAGGCAGACTCAGTTCCTTCTCAAATTTCTTACGATCAATATATGCATTTGAAAATACAGGAAGAGTATGTCTTTCCTTGCAGTGAAGCTCATACAATTTCTGAATCTGATCTTTTGTATATGTAAATGATTTATTATTGTCAGTTGAATTGTCTTCCTCATAATAGGCATAGGGAAATGTATTCACATATTTTTTTTCGTTATCATCTTTTTCAAGAATTCCAGTCTGGACGTTGAATACATATCTTGGACACTTAATCTCAGTATCGCTTCCATTAAATGAGGTACAATTTATATAAATATTCGGCAAAAGCTTTCGGCCATTTTTAAGCGGATGCCAGTCAAATGTAACAACAGGTCTGAACTCCATGGAAACATTAGTTGCATCCTTGGAAGAAACAAAATCATAGCGCTTGGTTTCCTTAAAAATTGAATCTTCAGGAATATCCCAGATTACATCATTTATTGATCTTGCATAGCGCGCAGAAATCGTAAACCTGATATGATCATTTGTTGTTGCCGAAAATCCCTTTCTTGTGTATTTGTTCAAATCAAATTTTTCTTCGTGAAATGTTACCTTAAGTTCCGGCGTAATGAATCTTGGATTCTGCAAAACAACAACACTTTCCACGGGAATCCTGTAAAACCCGCCTTCAACTGTAAGGTCAATTGGATTAATCTTATATGTACCAGTCTTGTTGAACCTCATCCAGAGAGTAAGTCTTGTACCAGATGTCATTCCACCTTCCTCAAGTGCAACCATGACAGTTTCCTTTTTTGATGAAACAAAACTAACATTATCAGGCAAAGAGTTTACGGAAATCTGAATATTATCCGGCGTAACATTCTTTATATCAACAGAAAAAGCATTGTCAGTTGCAGTAAACAAGGTTTCCTGCTGCGGAACAAAACGAAGGCTCCACATATAAGCCCATGATGGCGGCAGAGAAAATAAATTGAATGAAGCAGAACATGCAAAAACTAAAACTGAAGCTAGTAGTCCTTTGATGTATTTTCTTCGTTTGTCTGAAGACTTTTCCATTTCTGCTGTTCCTCCTCTCTGATAATTGTAAATATTGCTGACTCAAGAGAATCATTGTCTTTGGTTTCTGAAACCGGAATCATGTTTGCCTCGGCATTCTGAACATGAATTTTTCCTTCACGAATTGAAAGTTCCAGGTTAATTTTTGCATCTGCACTTGAGCCATCGATATACAATGCCCTCTTGAAAAAATCTGCAGCCTGCTCAAACCTGCCATTGCGATGAGCAATAATACCCGAGTTATATAGAATTGCAAACTTAATATTATCCGGAGCAATGTCATATATTTCGCTGAATTTTTTCTGAGCTGATTCAGTTTCTCCCTGCATCAAATATGTTGTTCCCAAACCATAGATTGCATAGATTCTGGCAAGTTCATTATCCTGAGACTCATCAATTGAAACATCTAGAAAACTGGCAATGGCCTGCTGATAGTTACTGTGGTCCCAGTTCATCTTTCCGACAAAAATCTTTGACCCGGAAACCATTTTCCCAGAACAGCCAGTAAAGGAACATAAAATAAGTGCAGAGGAAGCAATGGTAGAAAAAAGCTTTTTTCTTCCTCCGGAGAAATTCCCTTCTCCAAGAAGATATGAGAGAATCATGCAGAGAATTGCAAGCCCAATGAAAAACCTGTATCTCTTTACTTCCTGAATTTCATAAGAAAGTGACATTTCAGATGAATCCTGCTTCAAAGACTTTAGAAGTCTAGTGGCAGAACCAATTTCACTTGCATCAATATACTCTACTGCAAAGTTATGGTTTTCCTTTCGGGAAAGAGCACGATTGTTTTTTATCGAAGTAATAACTTCCGAAATTTTTGTTGTACGTAATGCTGTCTTAACTTTTGTTTTCCCGTCACCGGCAAAAATTTCTGTTTCATTTTCTGATCCAAATCCGATTACAAAAACATTGACTCCATATTTTACGGCTTCTGTCAAAGCAGCCTGCAGGCTTGAATCTGTTTCCTCACAATCAGTAAAAAGCCAGATTGATGAATTAAGTGAAACCTGTGATGGAAACGAAGAAAGAGCAGCTCTTATTCCAGATCCAAGGCTTGTCCCCTGACTTGTCATTAACTTTGGTGAAAGAATTTCAAGGAAAGTTTTTACCGACTCAAAATCTTCTGTCATTGGAATTGCAACTGTTCCATTTCCCTTTGCAATAACCACAGAAACCTGATTCCTGTTCATGTTGTCAAGAAGTTCCATTGCATAGGATGTTGCAGCTTTCAATCTTGAAAGGCCACCAGAGGAATCCTGAGCTTCCATGCTATAGGAAATATCAAAAACCATTGAAACAGCACTTCCAGTTCTCTGAACAGGAATATAATTTGTTCCCCATGAAATATCTGCCAGTGAGCAAACCAAAAAGAACACGGCAAAAAAACAGCACATCGTTCTAATGAAAAAACACCTGACAATTCTCGTATAGTTCTTGTCCCTGACTTTTTCTGTATCAGCAAAATACTGTCTGATCTTCTTGAACCTGATTATTGAATAGAACAATCCAAGGAACAAAGGAATGAGAACAATAAAAAACAACGGGCGACCAACAATCAGATTCATAGCACCTCCATCAAAACTAAACGGCGCAAAACCCAAAACAAAAAAAACAGCATCAAGGCAATGGCAACAAACTTTTCATACTTGAAAGAATCCTTGTTCTTGATGTGATAGCTCTGAATAACATTTTCATCTGTTCCAATGGTAGACATGGACTGGAACAAAGCCTGAGTAGACTCAGCCCCGTAATATTTTCCGTTTGCTTCCATTGCAATCTGTGTAAGTGATGTATCATCAAAATTTGATTCAAGATAACCTGAATAAACCTTGCCTGTTTTAGGATCTGCGTACTCAATCGGAACCATTCCGCGAGTTCCAATTCCCAGGACATAGAGAGAAATTCCTTTTTCCTTCGTTAGCCTTGCCGCAGTGTGGGGATGAATTGTTCCCGCATTGTTCTCACCGTCAGTAATCAGGACAATACTTTTCTTTGGTGACGTTGATGATGCAAGATGATAGACAGCACAGCTAAGCCCGGTTCCGATAGCAGTTCCGTCTCCAAGTTCACCTGCACAAATGCTGTTGAGACGATCATAAAAATGGACTCTATCCATGGTTGGAGGAACAATGATTGCCGCACTTTCAGCCATTTCCACAAGGCCAAGTTCAGCACCGCCATTTGCTTCCGCCAGATATCTGATGGCATTTTTTGCAGATTCAATTCTGCTCAGATCACCAATATCGCGAGCCGACATGGATGGACTTACATCAACAACGAAGACAATTGCTGAGCCTTTTGTGGAATAAATTTTCTGCTGTTCATGAGTAACAGGACTTGCAAGAGCCATAACCATAAACACATAGGAAAGGACTGCACACAATCTTGAAATGAACGACACAAGGCTTCTTCCCCTGCTCTTCCATTTATAGTTTTCACCATTCCAGTTGCTCAAAGTCAGTGGCAGTGAAAGTCTGGAAAGAAGCTTGAGATAGCGAAGAAAATATAAAATCGGGATCAAAAGCAAAAGAAGAAATGCCGACGGATTATCAAACTCAATCATTCTTCTTCCCCCTTTTCAAAAGAATCAATAATAGCTTTTGACCTTTCCACAAGTTCCTGTCTTTCGTTCTCGCCAAAGCCAGCTTTGTTTGTTCTTGAATCAATTGAACCATAAGCAAAGCGAATGTAATCAGTTCTTACAAAAAGAGATGTCAATTCATCAAATGCCTCTGGAACCATTTCATAGAGGAATCCGCCTGTTATGTTATCCAGTTTTGCAGTGATCATTTTTCCAGTCACGGAATCAAAGGACTCATTGAATCTGTATCTGAGATATAGTCTCATGATTCTCTGCCACCTTTGAGCAAAGGTCTGATCATCCACCTTGCTCTTCATAAGTTTTCGGAATTTATTGCGTGTCATGTAAACGTTCTTCATTGAAGAATAGCTTGCCTTGAGAATATGAATATGCCTGAGGATCTGCTGGAATTTGACAACAACAAGACAGAACACAAACAGCATGACCACAAGAAAAATAAGGATTCCAAGAATGATGTAATTTGTTCCTGGCATCAGCAATGGTGACTTCGGATTTCTCAAGTTCTGCTCGTTAAGCTTTTCAGCCAGAGATAAAATCGTTATTGAAGAAAGCATGACGGGAAAATCTGATCCCTGTTCCACAACTTCCTTGGCCTCTATTTCTTCCTGGGTTTCATTTGGTTTTATCCTGCAGATTTTTGTGAGATTGAATTCCTTGAACTTAATTTCACCGGTAATCCAGGGAATTATTGTAATGCACAAGTTATAGTTTATTCCATTTCGAATGAGAGAGCACTGCTTTACAAGACAACTTTCCGTATCAACAAGGAAATCTTCAGGTGCAAGCTGCAGATTGAGAACCTCATCATTGATAAGTGATGGAGAAGCAAATGAGAAAAAGTCGATGGGGCTTCTGAATGAATACTGAATCTGTCCCGAGTCACCAATAAAAACATCTCTCGGAACCATGACCTGCACAGGAGCTTCTTCTGTATCAGAATTTTCTTCCTGCGAAAAAACTTGAAGAGGAATCAAAAACAATGCAATCAACAAAAAGATTCTTTTCATATATCAGCCTAAAGAAAAAATTTCCCTGTTGCAGAACAACTTTATAAGTTCACATGTGGCATCCTGCGATGTATTGATTTCAAATGGAAACCCGCCATGACGAATGCAATTCTTTCTCCACTTGAATGTCATCTGCTGGAAATTCTCAGACCATTTTCTTTTAAATTTTCCACCTGATGTGGGAAGAACACATTCATAATCAGTTTCCGGATCCTTGAACACAACTGATCCCAACTCAGGAAGCTTTTCATCCAGAGTATCCGTTATTCTGAGAGCAATGACATCATTTTTCTGGCATAAAATTCCAAAACTGGATTCCCATCCCTCAGCACGGAAATCTGATATGACAAAAACAAGAGATCTTTTTTTCAATAGCTTCGATGCACCGCGCAAGGCATTATCAATGGCAGAGCCTTCAATACTCTCACGTTTCTTGTCCAACTCGGCGAGCACCAGCAATGCATGATTCTTTCCGGATTTTGGTTCACATGAAAAATTAATCTGCCCGTCAAAAATCACGCAGCCAACAGGGCTTCCATTCAAATATGAAGCAAAAGTCAAAAGTTCTGCACATTCGAAAGCAAGATCCAGTCTGTTCTTTTTTCCAGAACCAGTTGCCATTGAAAGAGACCTGTCAATTACTATGAAAACATCAAGCTCACGTTCTTCTTCAAATATCTTTACGAAAGGCTTTCCCATTCTTGCAGTAACGTTCCAGTCAATTGCACGAACATCATCACCACGCAGGTATTCTCTTACGCCGTTAAACTCAATTCCCTGACCACGGTACAGAGACTTGAATGTTCCGCTGCGCATTCCGTTCGCAAGGGACATTGCATTCAAATGAAGAAGATATGCACGCCTAGAAAGATTGTCCTTGTTCATCTGATCACCTGCATAAATTATGGAACAGGCATGAAATCAATGATCTTTGAAATCAAATCATCTGCCGTAACAGAATCTGCAGCTGCCTCATAATTCAAAACAAGTCTGTGTCTCAATACCGGTTTTGCAACAGCCTGAATGTCTTCAGCAAGAACAAAGCTTCTGTTTTCAAAAAGAGCATGGACCTTGGCACATCTGAGCAATGCAATTCCTGCACGTGGAGATGCCCCGAATGATATGTATTTCTGAATGTCACTTCTGTGATTTGATGCAGAAAGGGAAATTTTCTTTTCATCATGATGATTTGTATCTGCACGAGTTACGTTCACAATTGATACGATATAAGCAAGCATCTTGTCATCAACAGTAACGGCATCAACTGCATTGCGGCATTTTTCAAGTGAAGAAGAAGAGAAAACTCTGTTCACAGCAATATCGCTGGCCCTGCCTTCTGATTTTACGATCTGAATTTCTTCTTCCGGAGTCGGATACGGAACAATGAGTTTCAGAAGGAATCGGTCAAGTTCTGCCTCAGGCAGATTGTATGTTCCTTCCTGTTCGATAGGATTCTGTGTTGCAAGAACAAAAAACGGTTCGTGAAGCTTGTATGAAGTTTCTCCGATTGTTACCTGATGCTCAGCCATGGCTTCAAGAAGTGCAGACTGAACCTTTGCCGGTGCACGGTTAATTTCATCAGCAAGAACAAGATTTGAAAAAACAGGTCCCTTTCTGACAGTGAATTTTCCCTGCTCATAAATCAATGTACCGCTTACGTCAGCTGGAAGAAGATCTGGAGTAAACTGAATTCTCTTGTACTCAAGTCCTGAAATATCTGCAAATGTCTTTACGGCAAGTGTCTTTGCAAGACCTGGAACCCCTTCAAGAAGAACATGCCCGCCAGCTATCATTGCCATGATGATTCCGTCAATAACTTCTTTCTGACCGACAACACGCTTGGAAACTTCCTCACGACACCTGGCTATATAATTTGTGCATTCATCAAGTTCAAATTTTGAAATAACGTTCATATATTACCCCAATTATTTTCAATTAATTGAAAGAATTATACTAGAAATCAGTCAAAAAAACTAGATAACAGAAAAATCCTTTATATAATTCATTTTCATTCACAAAATGCATAAATATACAGAATTATTGACAATCAAGTACAAAAATTAGATACTTATTTTATTATGATTAATCCATTGGCACAAGAATTAAACGACGCACTCAAAGGCACAACAGCCGGACAGTTGCTTTCAGACGTTGGAACAAGACTTTACTTCCCAAAGGGCATTATTGCTCAGAGTGGAGAAGCCAAGAAACTCGGAAAAGTTGCAAACGGAACAATTGGTACTACGGTTGTTGAAGGAAAACCTGTCATGCTCCCTTCAATCCATAAATTTGCTCCGGATCTCACAGCTGCAGAACTCGTTGCCTATGCACCAACTGCTGGAAATCCTGAATTCCGCGAAATCTGGAAAAAGGAATTAATCAAAAAGAATCCTCGCCTCGAAGGAAAAGCCATCTCAACACCAGTTGTAGTTCCTGGACTCACAGCAGGTATTTCATATCTCTCAGACTTATTCCTTGATGAAAACCATTCTCTCATTGCCGCAGACCCTTCCTGGGACAACTACGTTCTTATTGCAAGTGCCAGACGCAATGCTGAATTTGTTCAGTTCAAGATGTTCAAAGATGGAAAATTCAATATTGATGGTCTCGAGGAAACACTCAAGGAAGAAGCAAAGAAGGGGTCTGTTCGCGTTCTTCTCAACTTTCCTCAGAATCCTTCCGGATACTCACCTACAAGAGATGAGGCACAGCGCCTTGTTTCAATCATGAAAAATCTTGCAGAAAACGGAACAAAGGTAATGGTTTGGTGTGATGACGCATACTTCGGGCTCAACTATGAAGACGACATTGAACCTCAGTCTCTCTTTGCATATCTTTGTGACCTTCATGAAAACGTTCTTGCTGCAAAAATTGACGGACCAACAAAAGAAGACTTTGCATGGGGTGCAAGAACAGGTTTCATCACATTCGGATGCAAGGGAATGACAGAAGCCCAGTATGATGCACTTGTAAAGAAGCTCATGGCTGCAATCCGATCATCTGTTTCATGTGCATCAACACCAGCACAGACACTCATCCGCAAGGGCTATGAAACAGGAAAGCTTGATGAAGAGAAAAAAGAATTCCGCAAAATTCTTGAACGCCGCTATGCACTCGTAAGAAAATTCATCAATGAGCATACTTCTTCTGCAATCGAACCACTTCCTTTCAACTCAGGATATTTCATGTCCTTTGATACAAAGAAAATCAATGCAGAAGAACTCCGCGTGAGACTCCTCAACGAAAAGGGAATCGGAACAATCCAGATTGATTCACGAACCCTGCGAGTTGCATTCTCAAGCCTTGACGAAAATAAAATCGAGATTGTTTACCAGGCAATCTACGACATGGCTGAAGAAATGAACAAATAACACAGGAATCACTTATGATTCTCAACATGAACAGGGACATTCTGGATCAGTTCCAGCGTGACCCTGTTTTTTTTTATTTCAAAATAGTGTAATCTATAACAATGAAATTAATTTGCAAATTAGCTCTTGCACTGACAATCCCGGCATTATTTCTGTCATGCAAAACAAAAGCAACTAAAAAAGTGATAATCTGGACAAGTCACCCGGAATTTGTTTCATACTCAGAATTGTTCAATGCCACCCATAACAATGTTAAGGCTGTCGTAATATACAAGGATGAAGTTGCACGTGCCCTTCCACCTGCAAAGGATGAAATTAAACCAGACATTATAATCGGATCCTGGCTCAAGAATTCTTCAACAAGAAAATTTTTCCAGCCATTGGATTACATGTTTCAGGAAGGAACTCTTTCACGTCCTGCATTCTACTCCCAGCTCATACAATACGGATCAATTAACGAAAAACAATATTTGCTGCCAGTCAGCTTTAATCTTCCACTCATGATTTTCAACAAAAAAAATGAAGTGCTGATTGGAACGGAACACACCCTCAATCTGGAACAGATCAAAAATGTATCAGGATCATTCAACAAGCAGTCAAAAACAGGAACTTTCACCTCCATGGGATATGCACCATCATGGGATCCGGATTTTGTTTACCTTGCATCTAGAATGGGTGGATCATCTTACTTTGAAAAAGGAATCAGTTTCATGTATGACAAGGAAGCTCTCAAAGCAACCATAGACAACCTGAGAAACTGGACAACTGAAAAAAACAAGGACACTACAACAGAACAAAACTTCCAGTTCAAGTATCTCTACATGCCTAAATACAAGCAGGTAACAACCGGAAGATGTCTTTTAGCCAGCACAACAAGCAACTACTTCTTTACTCTCAACGATGCACAGTCATCAAACATTTCCTTCAGATGGATTGAACAGAACTCGAAAATCCCGGTAGAAGAGGACCTGATCACAATGGGAATCTACAAGAATGCACTACACACAAATGAAGCAGAAAAATTCATCGCATGGTTCATGAAAAGTGAAACCCAGGAAACTCTCATCAAGAGAAATGAAAGCATGAACCTGGACACAGTTAAATTCGGTATTGCCAATGGATTCTCATCAATTAAGGAAGTAAACGAAAAATCTTACCCGGCTTCATACAGACAGCTTCTCGGAAATCTTCCTCCAGAAGAATCAATTTCATTGCCAAACATTCTTCCGGCACGATGGGAAAGCCTTAAGTCCAGGGTAATTCTGCCATTCCTCGTTGACAGCACAAACACATCAGTTGAACAGCCGGAACTTTCTCTAGAAGACAGAATTTCTGAATGGACAAAACAATACTACTAATATTCACATCACGGACAGAACATTTGATTTATTCCTATAAAACTTTTTGCTGTCCGTAATGAGAAATTTTGTAAGGTTAGTTCTGCACGTACCCATAATACGGACGAGTCATATCAAGATACTTTCGACCAATCAATTCTTCTGCAAGAGCTGTCTCAAAGGCTATTCTTGTGGACTTGGAATTCTGAATATAAATTTCCCGAAGTCTTGAAAGAATATTTCTCAACACTTCACTCTGATCCAAAAATCCAGCAACAGAATCAGGAATGTTAAACCTTATTACACTTCCAGCTATTTCAATATTCTTATATGGAATGAATACTGGAGCCTTATTTGATCCCGGCCAGCCTTCCGTAAACTCGTCAAAGAAATACAAACCATCATGACGCAAATCCAAAAGTCCATAATGTGTGAAAATATTCCCGAGTCCTTTGTATTCATAAATCACGTAAAAATTGTCATCGGAAAAATTTTCAGTATATTCAACATTTGATTTTTTTGAAGATGCATTATGCTTAATCTGATTTCTGATCGTTCCAAATCCTTTTTGCTTGCCTTCAATAAAATCCTCATAAGTCTTTCCAAAGAAAACAAAGCAGTCATTCAGATCCATTTTTTCAATACACCTGTCAGACTCACCGGCCCTTGAATTCATGCTTCGAACAAGATGCCTTAAGGTTTTTTGTGTGCAAGCCCTGATTATTTCTCGAGTCAAATAATCAAATTCAAGCAGATCATCAGTCCACTTTTCTACCTGTCCCCTCGAAAAATCACAAGAACCATTTTCTGCCAGAGTCATGTAATACTGTTCAAGATGGCACCTCAAGTTATTGTTTGACTTATACTGATTCAGGACACGTTCCAGATACTGAGAGTCCCTGCTTTTTTTTGCAAGTTCACTCAAGACTTGAATCCCCTGATCAAAACTTTCACTGCCAGTTGGTATTACTCTTCTTGTTCTGATTACATTATTCAATGCATCCATTTCAATAACATCCTGACAATACTGAGATTCATCACCATAGGCCTTTTTCATGTTTTCAATGTCATAAACAATTGAAGTATCATAAACAAGACTGATATCATCTGCCTTTTCACCAAGTATCTTATTCAGTTTGTAACACGCATTGTCATAGGCCTGGGAAAAATCACTGTAGTTGCCTGATTTGTTCGATTTTTCTGCATATCCCTCAACAGCACTCATTGCAAGGTAAAGAAGATTAGGCGCAATGTCTTCCTGCAGTTTTGTTCCGCTTACATTGCCGTCTTCTGCCGTAAGAAAAAATGATCCGCCGTCTTTCATATACACAGCAGCATCAATATATCCATTTGAAGCATTTGCAATCAAAAATTTTTCATTGGGACGATATGGATCCCTGTAAAAAAAAGCAACTGGATTATCCTTGTAAGCATCAAGCATCCATTTAACAGATTTTCTGCTTATTTCATTCAAAGTACCATCATAAGATTTAGTTCTGATCCAGTGATTCAATCCTATCTTGATTCCATCATCTGTATTATTACCATCCTTCGATATAATCCTGAAGATTGAATCATCCCTGCATAAAATTTCCGGAACGATGCGTTCAAAAGTTTTGTCAGCAACAATGAATTTAACATTCATGTATGTTGAGGGAATGCTTACTGTTTCTTCCTTGTCTTTTTCAAATTCAAACTGAACATCTCCATTTGGGTAAAAGCGTGAAAAAAACTTTCGTGTACTTTCCTTTGCCCTGTCCACAATATTATATTCGTATGCATAGTCCCTGGCTTTTTTTGAAAGTGCAATTTTCACTGGAGTAAGCATTTTATCTTCATCATTATTTGAGAAAATTCCATTACCTTTTGCATCATTTCGCCCGCTTCGAATGATGTTTGCAGCCTGAGATTCAGATTCAAATATCTCAATTTTTGGGAAAATTATTTTTGACTCGCTGCTTTTTATATCCTTAAAATTAAACCCTGCGGAAATTGTATATGGATAAATTGCAATGAACTTGCTGTTCCTATCCTCAAGATGAACAAGAAAATCAACAGAAAATTTCGCCATTTTCATGTCACTTCGTTTCGTCCAATTCTTGAAGTTTGTATTTGTCTGATAATCCCTGGTTACAAGCTGATTCAAATATGGAATCCGGCCAGAAAAAAAACTGACAATCATAATGGCAATGGAAATGAGCAGAACAAAAATCGGACAAAATATACTGAGCAATTTTTTCATTTTATCTTACACCTCCCATAAAAAGTCAAGAAGATTGTTTCAACAATCTTCTTGACTTTTTACGCTGTTCCGTAATGTAATGAGAAACAGCATTTAAACAATAAGTTTGCAACGCAAACTTTAGGTAAGGTAAAACCGCGCTATTTTAGCGGTTTTATCTTACAGCTCCTTACCATTTCTGTCTGTCAAAACCCTTGCACCAGATTTGTATCTTATCTGTACATCCCTATATCCCATTTGCTTTACCAGATCACGCAGCGTTCTTTCAAGTTCAATCTGATATGGTCTCTTCGTTGCTTCTTTCCATTCCTCAGTTAAATCTATTCCAGAATGACTGCTACGCGAAAATAATTCATAGCTTTTTACATTGTCATATTCACTCATAAGCTCCAGGGCAACAAGAACCTTTGCATTTTCTATCATCTGCTCAACCTGTGTCATCTGAATTTCACTGACAAGCCTTCTTTCAATCAAAAAATTATTTGTCATATCAAAACCAGCTTTTCCACCAAGAACTGCACCTGTTCCTCCGCCAAGAACCGTTCCAACCGTTTTTGAAATCAAATTTCCAACCGGTCCAAAAAAACTTCCTACTGTAGATCCAACTGCATTTCCGCCCATTCCACCTATAACAGAACCAAAAGTTCCCGTGACAACAGCAACAACTTTTCCCGCAGCCGAAGCTTCCTCAGAAGAAATTGGTTCAGGTTCAATCTCATCAATCTTTATGCACTTGTCCGGCGGAACAATAACATTCACATTAACAGGAAATCCCTGCGAATCATCAATTACAGCACAGATTCTATAACCATCAAGTTCAAAGCTCACGGCATTCAAATTGAAGGAAAATTCTGCAGTCCCGCTAACATTATATATCACAAGCCGTTCCAGTTTATTGCTGTCACCTTCAGGACTTCCATGAATCAAATACTTGTAGAAATCAACAGTCTCAAAAACCAGCTGCGGATTATCCCCCTTGAAATCACTGAAAGCAGCTGCATTGCTCTGAAACTTTTTTTTTGCAGCAAAACACAATACAAGATTCCCAGCAACCATAAACACAAGAAGCGAAACTGCTATTATCCATAGAATAACATGAAGCTTCATTTTCTTTGGTTTTTCATTTTCTATTTCAGTCTTATCCTTTTTTTTCATCTGATCCTACCATGCAAAAAAACACTAATGATAATTGTAACATATTCCGAAAATTTTAGTAGAGGGTAACATTATGTATTCAACAGATATAACCTTAAACGCAGCTTCATATCAGACAGTTTTCTCAACTTCTTCAGGATCACTTGTTGTTCCAGTTAAGCCAAGCGCCGTTGTTTACTCTCAGTTTGATTATGTTCAGGGCACACCGGCTGCAAAGGGTCAGCAGGGAGTACCAGTTAATCGTGTTCGCATTCTCAACACATTGATCAACCAGCTTGTAACAATGAAAAAAGAAAGTTCACTTACACAGAAAAGCGAAATTCCTGAAATGAGTGATGAACAGAAAGATGAGCTTATCAAAACATATCAGCAGGAAATCAAGAATGCCATCATGGCAGCAAGTGAACAGCCAGCATATGGCCTTGCAGGTTTAATGCCTGAACCAGGTGCAGTTGTTTCAGTTTGTGCCTAAGACCATATTAACCAGAGAGCAAGTGATACGACAACTGTTGTTACAACGGTAAAAGTTCCACCAATTTTCAACCAACCGGCGAAATTCAATGGCCGGTTTTCTTTTTTTAAGATTCCCATGGCAACAACATTTGCACTTGCTCCATAAGGAGTCAGGTTACCGCCGAGACAACTTCCAATAAGCAGAGCAAACATATAAAGTTCAGAATTTACTTCCATTGCCCTAGCCATTTCTGCAGCAACAGGAAGCATGGCTATCATGTATGGAACATTATCAACAAATCCGCTTATGACAATTGATACTGCAAAAATAATTACATATCCTAGAATCTTAGATCCGCCTGTGATATTTACAAGATATAGGGCAAGATCATAGAGTATTCCAGTTTCCTTAATTGCACCGATCACAACAAAAACTCCAAGCAGGAAGAAAATTGTTTCCCAATCAAGATCAATGACAATCTGCTTCAATTCCGAAAATGTCTTTCGCTGGAAAAGCTTGTACCATGCAAGAAGAATGATTCCAAGAGCAAGGACAAAACCACCACTAAGATATTCATAGCGTGCACTTACAATCGAAATCATTCCAAGCCCGATAATCATTATGATCAGAAATGAAAATGGAACCCATGAAATAATTTCATCACTGTCTACCACGACCTTTTCACCATTATGTCTTGCAAAATACAAATAGAAAAATGCACATCCAGCAATCATGCCAATCTGAACCAGCCAGAAAATTGAAAGCATTCCGTCATGAAAGAAAAAGTCATTGAAACTGTAGCCTGCATAACTTGCAAAAATCATTGATGGGGGATCTCCGACTAAAGTTGCAGTGCCTTCAAGATTACTCATCACGGCAATACCAATCATGAATACCGTAGGATTAATTCGAAGCTTATTGCACAGCGCAAGAGCAATAGGAGCCATCATAAGAACTGTGGCAACATTCTCTACAAAAATAGAAATAACACCTGTCATTGCCAGAATCAAAACCATGGCAATTGATGATGTTGAAGATTTGTTTACGATTTTATCAGCAATCTTTGCCGGAACTTTTGAATAAATAAACAGGGATGCAATAATCATTGTGCCAAGATATATCATCAAAACATTCCAGTTGATTATTTCAAGGAAGGAATGGGTAAGTGCATAGAAAACCGATGGAGTATTACTTTCAAGAGAAATTATGTCTTCAGGCAGCGGAAAAATTTTTCCCGGAAAAATCATTCCCAAAACAATAATCAGCAATGCTGCAACAGACGTAAAAATAACCTTCCTGCTTTGAAACGCAATTACCAGAGCATACATCACAATGGCAATCAAAATAATAATCGACTTTATGTTAAGCATTATTTTCCCTCATTAATTCAAATCTAAGCAAAAAACGAGCAAAATGCAAATTCAATCAGCTAAAAATAGCGAGCCGTAAGAGCATCTGCCAGATACTGAGCCTTCCTGAATGTCTGCAGCACCAAAGGTACAAACACAGGAATCAGAAGTTTGATTTTCTTCAATCCCTTTGCTGATGAAAGAGCTCCCCTTATAAGCTGTGTTTTTATGATTCCAGATAGTTCATCAAGAAGCAAAGGCACAAATCTAAGAAATATTCCTATAATAATTACAGCATATCTGACAGGAACTTTCAATAAAGCCAATGGTTTGAGCATTGCACTGACACCGTTCATAACCTGCTGTTCGTTTGTGGAATAAATATACGTACTCACAATAAGAATCATCGATGCAGCTCGAGCTACAGTCTTATAAATGAAATTTATTTTTCTGTCAGTAATGACAAATGAATTCCATGTCATGTAAATTATGTCACCTTCATAGGAACGAACAAAAACCATTTCAAGAATAACGAATATCAAAACCCAAGGCAGTAATCTTGAAAATGCAATAAAGAATTTTTTTAACGGAAACCTTGCAAGTAATGCATACAGAAAATTCACGCCCACCATTGCAAAGGACAGCCAGGGATTAAATTCAATTAGTGAAACAATAAACAATACCGAAAACAATAATGTCTTTACACCTGCATTCAACCTGCTTACTGGAGAAGGTTCAATCTTTGGAGGTGAAATAAAAGCTCTTGATATTCCTGAGATTTTATCAAGGAGAGATGCATTTGAAAGCAATTTTACTTCTGGCAGATTTTCAAATTCTGATTTTTCAGTTTCGGCAAAAAGATCATTCCATTTCAGGCTTACATCTGCAACATCAGCTTCCTCATTTCTGTGAGTTGAATACAAAACTGTTTTTCCGCTTCTTGCCAGATTTTTGAGCATCAAAAGAATATTTTTCCTGGAAATTGAATCAGCTCCCGCAGTTGGCTCGTCAAAAATCATTATGTCTTCATTCATGGCAATGATTCCGGCAATAGACAGCTTTCGCTTTTCTCCACCGCTTAGATTGAATGTAGAACAGTTTCCGAATTTTTTGTAATCAAGCCCTACCATGTCCATGGATTTTTTCACAGTCGAATACAATTCCCTGCCTTTCATTCCCTTGTTTGACGGGCCAAAAGCAACATCATCTGCAGCAAATGGCTCAAACAAGGCAGCCTCACTTTCCTGCAAAGAAAGTACTGGTCTTGATGATGCAAGAATTTTTCCACTGGTTAGGCTCTTTAATCCGGCAAGACATTCAAACAAAGTTGATTTTCCGCAACCCGATGGTCCGGTAATCGAAACAAGGGTTCCTTTTTTCAGTTCAAATGAAACGTTGGAGAAAACCTTAAACCCATCATATTCAAAGCCTGCATTTTCAACTTTCAAAACAACTTTTTTTCCTGCTGATTTTTCTCCGTATTCATATTCCTTTCCAAAAAGCCTCTCCAGTAACTGAGTATTCTTCTCAAATTCAGACTTACTCATATCTCCTGTAATTTTGCCCTCTTCAAGAACAATTACACGGTCAGCACGCAATGCCTCATCAAGATCATGAGTAACATGAAGAATTGTGTGTCCCTTTGAATGCCAGTTTGAAATAAACTCCATGAGCTGCATTCTGGCATCACTGTCAATCATTGATGTAACTTCATCCAAAATCAGAATATGAGGAAACAATGCCAGAATTCCACTAAAGGCAAGTCTCTGAGTCTGCCCAAGAGAAAGCTCAAAAGTTCTGTTAAATGCCTTGTCAAGAATCGAAACTACAGAAAGACTTTCAATGGTTCTTAGTTCTTTTTCGTGTTTCCCGCACCTTAAATTATCAGGTCCAAAAGACGTATCCCTTTCAACAACCCCGGCAACAATCTGTTCCTTTGGCTGCTGAAATACTATTCCCGGTCTCAGGTTATCCGCAAATTCAACCGTTCCTCCTGTTGGCTCAAGAAATCCGGAAATCACACGCAGAAATGTGCTCTTTCCCGAACCATTGAACCCAACAAGTGCAACATATTCACCCACATTAATTTCAAAATCAATTCCATCAAGAATTTTTCTGTTTGTATGAGGATATGAAAATTCAACGTGATTTACTTTAATCAGACTCATTTCTCAATCAAAAAAAACTAGATGCAATATAATCAGATGGAATGAATGGCTTTGATTCAGAAGCAAGAAGCTCATAGAATGTAACGTCAAAACGAGGATTGTCTTTTTCTACTTTAACAACACAATAACTTGTTGGCATGCCGCCTCTTGGACGCGAACAGCTTCCCGGGTTCAAATAAAGGATATTCCTTGAACCAATTGTGGAAACTGCAATATGGGTGTGCCCAAAAAATACTGCATCAACATCAAAAGTTCTAACGGCATTCTCAAGTCCTTCTATTCCATTGAACAGCCCGTGTCTATGACCATGCACAAAAAAAATTTTCTTTCCGCAAACTGTAATCTCATTTGCCAAGGGAATCTTATATCTCATATCACCAAAACAATAATTATCCTCATCATTGTTTCCTTCAACTAAACCAATGACTGGTGGCAAATATTTTGAAAATTCATTGTTCTTTGAAAACTCATCCAGCAACCTGAGCAAATCCAGAATTCCGTCACCACAAAATATCAGGGCGTCACTAGACTCACCATTCAAAAGCAAAATTCGCCTCAGTGAATCATAGTTTCCATGAGAATCTGATATTACAAGAAGCTTTGCATTTTCCTTCTTAGACAAGTCCGAAATACTCTCAGAAGAACCGATGAGCAAAGCATAATTCTGCAAAAGTGAATTCACTATTTGTCTTCCCTGATTAAAAAATGATTTACGGAAGTTATTCCAGTCTCACTGTCAACATAGGGTTTTATTTTTTTACCCTTCAAAATATTCTGTACATGAAACTGCAGATCCATATCACAAGGAATACTTCCCGGCAACTGTGCCACATATCTAATTGAATTCATAATTATTTCAACTGACTGATCAGCAGACTGAATAACTCCTGAATCCTCTGAAAGCTCTGTATGCAATCTTGGGTATTCAACAACAAAATTACAGGTTCCTTCCTGTCCCAAAGCTTCATCCTGAGGGAAGAAAGAAAAAATATTGAATGGAGTCATATTATCCCAGTCATTATGAATTTTTGCCAGAGCTATATGGGTTCTTTCAGGGGCCCCGAGTAAAATAATTCCTCGAATCTGACGATCACCCAGGAAATCATTTAACGATGAAATACGATTATGAAGATCATCCGGGAAAATTACCGGCAATACAAGACCATTCTCGTTTTCAACACCAAATTCATCCTTAATTTTTTGAAGAATGCTGTTGGTAAAAGAAGGTTCATTAAAACCATACCCAAACAAAACTACAACAACACCCTCATCATTTGTCCACAAAGACTGTGATTTGTTTCCCATGTCTTCAGAACTTTCTTTTGGTTCAATAATCAATGTATTCTCATCAAGTACAATTTTTGTGCTGGAATTACCACATGAAAAAACAAATAACATTCCACAAAACAAAGACAAAATTGAACTAATCCGTCTAAAATACATAAAGCAGATACACCCTCCAAAGATGCATCGAAATTTTACCACAAATATTTTTTTTTGTCAGTTAAACGTACATTTATAGTATTGATTTTACAAATACTTTCTAAAAGAAGAATCAAACCCTAGCATGACTCCCGCTGCACAATTCCAGCAGGAAGCATAATGGAAATTGCATCATCACCCTTTCCGCAGGTTCCCTTTACAATCATTTCAACTGCCCTTTCACCCATTGCCTTCTTCTGAACATTCATTGTGGTCAAAGGCGGATTTGTATATGCAGAACTTTCAATGTTATCAATGCTCATAAGGGCAACATCACCTGGAACAGCAATTTTTCTCTTGTTCAAGGCACTCAGCACACCGATTGCAACTTCATCAGATCCACATAAAACTGCCCGCGGAAACTTCTCAGTTTTCATTGCAATGTCATATCCACCTTTCATGTTAAAGGCTTCACCTAAAACAAATTTTTCCCGCGAGGAATCCAGCTTATACATATCAAGGATCTTCTCAACACCGGCAATTCGATCATCATTCATGCCAATATACCCAATGTCCCTATAATTCTTTTTATACAAGAATTCCGTTGCTTTCTGTGCAGTTTCCCTTCTATCAAATAAAACACTGCTCAAGCCATCACATTTCCATTCAACACAAACAATTTTGGAAAGCCGGCTCTTAATTTTTTCAATGATATTCCAATCTGATTCTGAATTCAAAACCTGATCAGTGGCAACAAGAATTACACCGCCTACTTCCTCTTCATGGATTAAATTATTAAACAACACAGGATCCTTCAGTTCACTAAAAAATCTGATAAATCCAACGCTATAGTTGTTTTCATGGGCTGCAGTATGAATACCTGAAATAATCTCAGAATAATATGGTCTAAGAAAAACAGATGAATTACATAAAATCACGCCAATTCTTTTTGAAGCAAAAGCAATATCCCCCTGTTGTAACGCCTGGGCTGCCTTGTTAGGCCTGTAATCAAGTTTTTCAATTGCCTCAAGAATTCTCTTTCTGGTTTCAGGAGCAACAGACCGGTCTGCATTTCCGCTGATTACATAACTGACCATGCTTCTGGTTACGCCCGCAGCTTTTGCAACGTCATTTTGTGTAACATTGTTCTTCATAATTTTTTTCCGAAAAATATATCTTACGACCCGGATAAATCAACATTTTATCAACACGGGTTGATAAATAATATATATGAAAAGTGATTTTGTCAACATTGTTGATTGATTTGTTGATTGATTTGTTGATTGATTTGTTGATTGATTTGTTGA
>JAEDCT010000050.1 GCA_016294035.1 Treponema sp.
AAAAGCCAAAATAAATGTCAGTTGAAGTAACTTCAACATTGCCAGACAACTTAACCGGGAAAGTAACGTTCAAGCGTTTTGGATTTTCGCTGTCAATAGAAACTTCCAATCCGTCTTTAGTTGTATCTATATCCTGAATTATTGCCTTATCTGCAAGATTTTTAGCAAGATTCAGGAACCAGGTCTTAACGGTCTTAGGCTGAATTGCAGTCTTATTGCTTGTTACAGTTGAATCCTCAATAAGCGGAGCGCCTTTAAGTTCATCTGCTTCCATAATCAAGCGGACATTGTAGATAATGTTCATCAATTTAATGATGTCTACAACATAACGGAGAGAAGGATATTTTCCTTCGCTTGCTGGATGATACATTGTCACAACATCATTAAGCTCTGCAACATTTCCTGATTTAATGTTTGTCGAAGACCCCTTCATTACAGAAGCATTGCGTGTATTGTAATTTTCCTGCAATGAATCATCACCAGCCTCAAGACCTTCTGCTTTACCTTTGTAACCCTGAGCAGGATTTTCATTTGCTGTTGTCAAAATGTCATCAACCAAGAATTTTGCGCCGACAACATAAGGCAATTCTGAAGAACCTACAGAAACCAAAAGCGGATTACACCAGTCATCAGGACGAGCATCTGTAACCGCTGTACGAGTAGCATAGTCATCAGTACAACCCCAATAGCAAAGAACAGGCTTCTTTTCAAGGTCATCAATACGACCTTTGCAATAAAGCATTGTAGTGTCAAGTCTGTCTGTATTCTTGTAATCAAAACAAGGAAGAATAGCAGTTTCCCATATTTCCCCGATTTTTTCCAAAGCTGGAGTAACATCAGGATCCTTAACACCGCCAGTCAACTGAGTAACTGTGAATGTAAGACCATTAACAGCACATTCAATTCTTGTCTTAATAAGGTTTCCAACCTCTCCGGCAGCCTTTGAAGTCAAAGTCAAAGCATCATCACCGGTTGCAGCAGTAACAGGCATTGCAAGAACACCGTCAATTCCATCTTTGATTTTTGCAAAGATTTCAGTTTTTGTGTCACCGCTGGCAATAGCAATAGTTGCTTTCTGTCCACCGATTACAATCTTTGCAGAACCAGCTTCTGTTGCAGTTCCTTCAATTTCGATTTTTCCACTTGCCTGAACAGCACCGCTTCCTTCAGCCAAAGGATAAAAAGTTACAGGGAACCCAGCACCTTTTCCAATAAGTGGAAAAAGCTGTAACGCAGCAAGGTAAAGTGGTGAACCGTAACCATACTTGTCACCAATTTCCGATGCATTACCCTGGCACTCATACTTTTCCGTAGTATAAGTTACCCCATGATTACCAACACCAATAACGGCAAGTCGCTGCTGCAACATCTGCACGTTTCCAGTGTTGAAATTCTTAAAATTCACCGTAACACCAGTTACGCGTGAAATTGCAGAAGGTGAAACACTCATTATGAATACTCCTCTTTAACATTTCCAACAACTTGACCGTTTTCATCGCTGATAACCACAGGAAAAATAGTCAAACCCGGTCCTGTAGTCTGTGGAGAATTCTGGTCATAAGTAACTTCGACCGTCAGTCTCACAACAGCAACTTTAACAGCAGAATTTTCCATGCCGGACGGATAACCGCCTGTCATAGAATTAATTCTTACTTTGCTCACAATTCCGCGCAAAAAAAGATAAGTGTATTGATCACTTTCCAGAATTGCACGAATGCATCTTGCAAGCTTCCACGCCTTGATTATCGCCGTACGACCAGCAAACTTTCCGCTGGTATTGCCGATCTGATAGCAGTCCAAATTAAGCGAAGCAACACGGTTAGAAGTGTTAACACTCGCTCCACCATCTCGTCTAACATTATCAACAGAAACATTCACAATCGGGAAAAGGTCATTGTCCCCACCCGCCTGTAACGGCTCATCGTTTTCAACCAGAACCGTTGTCAAATAATCGTCAGCAACAGGATCATCATCAGCAACAGCAAGGTCATACTGATTTCTCATTTCAGAAAAAATAATTGCAGAAATCTGATCACGAATTACTTCGATGTTATCAGGAAGATTCAATCTTTCATTTATTTCAGCCACTACTCTTTCTCCAAGTCAAAACTAAGCCAAACCCTGCCAATGCCCAAAGTCCTGTCAGGCTCACACCTTGTAACAAAAGCATTCCATCGCTTACCGCTCAAGTCCACCCAGCTACAAGCCCATCCCCTGTTCGGTATCAAGTACTGTCCAGACTCACTAACCATTGAAGAAAGTCTCCATGTCGCCTGAACCACACGAGTAGAAATCTGATTCCCATCCGTGTCATACCCAAAACCAATATCACCCACCCTGCCGAAAACTTTGTGTTCATTTTCTTTAAGGTCAGTGAAAGTGATTTCCACGCCCTCGCCAAAATTTTCCAAAGTCATAGCAAGGTCTTTTTCAGCAAGAACGCGCAAATTCATTTATTCCGCCTTTGCAGATTTTGAAGATTTCTTTGAAACAGGTTTTTCTTCAGTTTCAGTGTTTTCTTCAACAGCAGAGACCTTTTCAGCCTCTGCCTTCTTTTCTTCTACAGCTTCTGTTTTATCAGAAACCTGAAGAATCTTTTTTTCAGAAAGCAATTTTGCAAAATAAACTTTATCCGCAAAAACACTATCTGAAATTTCATCTCCGGCAGAATAAATATGTCCATTAGCGGTAAAGGCATAACCTTCAGCAACAACATACTTTTTCATTTCGCACCGCCTTAGTTACAAACGTTCTTTAAAACGCCCCAGCAATCCAAAGATGCTGGAAGACAAAGTGGACGTGCAGCAGTCTGAAGATAAGTTGCATCTGTTTCTTCGTTGTCCCAGATCTTGTTGTAGAAGCGAATCTTGTTGATTACAGCTTCTTCAGGAACAAGATTTGCAAAGCGAGATTTTGAACCAAGCTGTGGATAAACAGTCTGAACAAGGCGGAAATCCATATCAGCTTCATCCGGCAGCATCAAAACATTTTTGCGGTCGAGATAGCGGACTTTGTTCTTTGAAGCAAATTCTTCATAACTTGCATTGTATGTATACAAGTAGAAATCAAAGTCTCCAAGAGTAATTCTGCCCTTATAAACTTCACCCTTGTCACGGCGTTCATTTGTGAAAGCTCCCATATCAAACTTGTCACGGAAAACAAGTTCTTTAATCTTGTCATCTTTCATAAATGCCGACCAGGCATCAGATCCAAAAATCAAAATTGTAGCTGTAAAGCCCTGTTCAGAAAGTTCTTCAGCAAGTGCAGAGATGTCTTTTTCAATACTTGCACCTGAAGCATCCCATTTCACAGCTGGAGTAACCATCTGCTTTGCATCCTTCTGGAAATTGAGCGTATAAGCATCTTTTCCATTTTCGTCTGTCAAAGTGATAGTTCCATTCTGCAGAAGTTCCGCGGCCTGTTTTTCAAGGGAACGAGTAATCATTGAAGTATGGTCAGATTTTTTATCTCTGATTTTATTTGCAACTTTTACAGCCCAGGAAACACGAGCATTGCTCCATTCTGTTTCTCCCGGTTCGCGCTGAAGAAGGTTGAAAATATCAACTGTATTCTTGAGTTTGTACACTGGAGCCGCAACTTCCATTCCTTCAAAAATGGAACTGGAAACTTCAACAGCTGACCCGCCAAGACCTGTAACAACAGGGGCAATTTTCTTTGAACTTTTAACAATGTCCAAAGAAACTTTTTCTGTATCTACATTCCATTCAGGCCTTGTTTCAAACAAGTTTGAAAGAAATCCAATTTTTGCCTGCTTGGCATCCTGCTTGTAAACTTCAAGCATTGTCTTTTTAAATTCACTAGGAATTGCATTCTGAATAGGCATTACCTTTTACCTCTCTTAGTCAATTGAATTTGTTCTGATTGCAAGAATTCCTGAAGTTCTAAGCAAATCACGCTGAGCATCTGTCAAAGGATTTCCTTCGAGCTTTACCCAGTTTTCATTGAATCTTCCAGAAATTCCAATGTCTGTTGGAACTTCAGTTCCGGCTTCAACATCACGAATTGCAATACCAATTCCGGCACCAGCAACAAAAGTTGAAGCTGTAGCAGGAACCCATTTTTTACCTGAATTACGAACAAGAATTGTTCCCATTTTAACTTCTGCATCAGCAGTCAAAACACCGCTTTCAGAAAAATTGTCTCCATAGAAGAAGCCTTCTTTTCCGTAAGTTGATTTTTCAAAATTTCCCATACTTAAACTCCCATAGCTTTGTTGAAAGCTTCTACAACAGCAGTATTTTCGTCTGCCTTGTCATTCTTGCTTTCAGGTTTTGGAATGAAAGCAGGAGGCTCATCATTCATTCTGTCTTCAACAGCCTTTGATTTCACTGCAGTTTCCACCAGTGCATCAATAACTTCGTTGTCAGTGACAGAAGCACCATTCTTGATAAAATCCAGAGCTGCATTTGCATTACC
Source organism: Treponema sp. (assembly GCA_016294035.1). Lineage (GTDB taxonomy): Bacteria > Spirochaetota > Spirochaetia > Treponematales > Treponemataceae > Treponema_D. The sequence continues at coordinate 4,438 of JAEDCT010000050.1, forward strand.
GGCCTTATCAAACTTAGCCAAAAGGTCAGACACACGCTGTCTTTCCTTTTCAACAGCGGCTGCAGAACCTTCATTGTACACCTCATCATAAAGTGCCTTGTTCTGAGCCAAAAGTTCCTGTTTGTTCATCGCAAACATCTCCTTTGATTCGGATTTCTCCGAAGTTTTATTTGAATCGGAGAAATCCGATTTTTCACAAACTGTCATTGTCGGACTTGATCCGACAATCTGATTAAAAGCAGAATAAGATTTCTCAAAACAATCCTTGTATGCCTTTGGATTTTTTTCCACTTCGTCTTTAAGTTTTTTCTGACAAGAATTAAAAGCAACCTTAGCCTCATTCAACTTGTTATCCATTTCAGCCAGAGGGTCAGTTTCCGCATCTCTGACGGCAGCAATAACTTCATCGCAGAACCCGTTTTCAAGAATTTCATTCCCGAAATACCAGGTTTCATCAGCCATCAGCTTTTCAATTTTCTTTTCATCTTTTTTGGAACGATTGGAAAGCATCTTGATAACCAAATTATCAATGCGCTTAGTAAAGTCTGCTGATTTCTGCATTTCCCTGTGGTCACCAATGGCAACACCCCAGCAATTATGAATCATGAATATAGAATTGTCTTCAACAATAATTTTGTTGTCAGAATTAACAGAATTTGCAGCACAAACAATCCAGGAAGCAGCAGAAGCCGCCATTCCCTGCACATAAGAAGTAATTTTGTTTGTATGATTACGAGCATAATCGCGAATAAAATTGTAAATAGAAATTCCTTCAAAACAGTCACCACCAGGACAATCAACAACAAGCTTAATGTCCTCGCCCTCTTCTACTTCGTCAAACTGCTTTCTGACTTCATTGGCCGTGATTCCGAACCATCCACCAATTTCTTTATCAATAAGAATTTCTTTCATAGCTTAATAGTAGAATTCAAAATTAAATTCTGCTATTTACTAACACATTTTTTTTCTCAAAAACCCCAAAAGATTTTTTATGCTTCTAACATTAAGCTTAGCCCCATCCTGCTTGAATCCATCCTGCTCAAAAACAATCAGGCTC
>JAEDCT010000011.1 GCA_016294035.1 Treponema sp.
GTTGATTGATTTGTTGATTGATTTGTTGATTGATTTGTTGATTGATTTGTTGATTGATTTGTTGATTTAAAAAAAATACAGCCGCCCTTATTAAAAGAGCGGCTTCGAAGCAACTTCTAATTATGCTTCTGCTGGTGCAGATTCTTCTGCAGCAGGTTCAGCAGCTGGAGCTGCCTTCTTTGCAAGTCTTGCGTCCTTCTGTGCCTTATTCTTAAGGGCAGCCTTACAAACCTTACAAATCTTAACCTTTTTTCCGTCTACTTCCTGATCGTAGAGAACCTTAATCTGTGTCTTTCCACAAATAGGGCATGTTCCACGTCCATGGTTAGCTTCGGAACGAATTCCAGTTCCACGATGTGCTTTAGACATAATTTACTCCTTATGCTTCAGCCTTAGCTGGAGCTTTTTTAGACTTTTTTGCCTCTTTAGCATCATCAGCATCTGCTTCTGGCAATTTGTAGTCAACCAACTCAAAGATTACCTGGTCTGCAGCATCACCCTGGCGGAAACCGAGCTTCATAATTCTTGTATATCCACCATTGCGATCCTTCATGCGAGGACCAATTTCTGTGAACAATTTGTTCAAAATCTTTTCGTCAGCGATAAACTTTGCAGCAATTCTTCTGTTATGTACACTGTCAACTTTGGCACGTGTAATTAATTTTTCTGCAGCTTTGCGTACTTCTTTAGCCTTTGCTTCAGTTGTAGTAATACGTTCATATCTGAAGAGCGAAGTTACCATGTTGCGTGACATTGCACGGCGATGGGCTGTAGTACGTGAAAGCGGATTAAATCCAGTCATATGATTCATTCGTTTTCGTCCTTATGTTTTCCTAAATCAACATCTTTCAAGTGGCTAAAGTCTGTCATGCCAAGAGTAAGTCCGTGTTCTTCAAGCTTTGCCTTGATTTCCTCGAGACTCTTTTTACCGAAGTTGCGTGTCTTTGTGATATCATCTTCAGTTTTCTTGCACAATTCACCAATAGTCTTAATGTTCGCATTCTTAAGACAGTTAGAACTTCGTACTGAAAGCTCAAGTTCTTCAACAGATGTATTCAACAACTGTCTAATTCTTTCATCGCCTTCATCAAGTCCTTCATCAGAAGAATATTCACTTTCATTGAAGTTTACGAAAATTGCAAAGTAATCCTTAGCAATCTTTGCTGCTTCTGCAAGTGCATCTTCTGGAGTTATAGAACCATCAGTCCATATCTCAAGAATCAGTTTATCGTAATCGTTACGCTGTCCCACGCGGCAAGGTTCAATAGAATATTTAACCTTTGGTACAGGAGTAAAGATACAGTCCATTGCAATTGTACCAACAATTTCAATGTAATGCTCGTTTACTTCAGCTGGAACATATCCTCTGCCAAGGTCAACCTGGAATTCAAGTTCCAAGTGAGCGCCTTCCATCATTGTAAAGATCTCAAGACCTTTAGTCATAACTTCAAGCTGACCTTCTTTCTCCAAATCATCACTTTTTACAGTTCCTGGTCCAGTGAATTCGCAGAAAATTGTTTCCTGTTCTACATCACGTGGCAAGCGCAAACGAATCTGTTTTAAGCTATTCAAAACTTCCAATGTATCTTCTGAGATATTTGGAATTGTTTCAAATTCACTGGAAATAACATGAGGAACGCCCTCTGCATCATATGAAGTGATACGAACAGAAGAAATTGCATATCCCTGAATAGATGAAAGAAGTACACGGCGGAGAGTATTTCCTACAGTTGTACCAAATCCAGGTTCAAAAGGATAAGCAGTAAACTTTCCATAGTTCGAGTTATTCTCGAGATGCTCAAATGTAATTCCCTTTGGTTTCTTAAAACCTTTAAGCAGATTTTTGCGAGCCATCAGAACTCCTATTTTTACTTGTTCCGGGATTTACCCTTGCAAGTTTTCACATTCTAAGCTAATCGAAGTATAGTTCGATTATCCCATGGTATACAATTTGTATACCCAGCCAAAAAACACCCTAAATTACATGCGGCGTGTCTTGCGTGGACGACATCCGTTATGTGGAATTGGTGTAACATCAGAAATTGACTTTACCTTCAATCCCAAGTTACCAAGACAACGGATTGCATTATCGCGACCCATTCCTGGTCCCTTTACGAATACGTGAACTTCACGCAAACCATAACTTGCTGCACGCTGAACTGCTGTTTCGGCTACTGTCTGTGCTGCAAATGGAGTTGATTTCTTTGCTCCGCGGAATCCAAGACCACCAGAAGAAGCCCAAGAAATTGCGTTTCCTCTAAGATCTGTGATTGTTACGATAGTATTGTTGAAAGTAGCCTGGATATATACGTTACCTTCAAAAACACTTTTTTTCTCTTTTCTCTTTTTTACGGTTGCCATCTATTACCTCCGCTTAAGCCTTCTTCTTGTTTGCAACGGTCTTCTTCTTACCCTTGCGTGTGCGTGAATTAGTGCGTGTGCGCTGTCCACGACAAGGAAGTCCCTTGCGGTGACGAAGTCCACGATAGCTACCAATATCCATAAGTCTCTTGATGTTAAGACCGATTTCTGAACGAAGGCGTCCTTCAGTCTTCATGTTGTCATCAATGTACTTACGAAGCTTGTTCAAATCATCTTCAGAAAGATCATTCAAAAGAGCATCTGGATTTACTTTTGTTTCTTCGCAAATTTTATTAGCTGATGAACGGCCAATACCATACACATAAGTCAATGCAATGTTGACATGTTTGTTTGGGAGGTCAACTCCCGCAATTCGTGCCATCAGTTAACTCCTCAACCCTGTCTCTGCTTGTGCTTTGGGTTTTCACAGATAATACGAATAATTCCGTTTCTCTTGATTACCTTGCATTTGTCGCAGATGGGCTTTACACTGGTTCGTACTTTCATTAAAGTCCCCCTGAAAATTATGCCAGTCAAATTATGGCAGTTCGAAGCGATATATTCACCATGAACTACAATTTGACCCTACCTCACCTTTTGAAGTAGTGCGGTAGTATAGCATAATTTTACAAACTTAATCTAGTCCTATTCTCTAAAATATATAAGTTTCTAGAGATTTCTTGACTTAAATCCCCTCTTTGTAAGACCATCATGATGGTGCATTTTAAGAAGAGCTTCTACCTGTGACATTGTATCAATATCAACACCAACCAGAATAAGAAGTGATGTTCCACCCATCAACATAGAAATTGACTGTGGGAACTTAAACACAATCTGAATAAGTGTAGGCAACAACGCAATTGCTGCAAGATACAAAGAACCAGGAAGAATCAGTCGATTCAATACCTTCTGAAGATATTCTTCAGTCTTGTCTGTTCTGATTCCAGGAATGGAACCACCATTTTCACGGATATTCTTAGCAATTTCTGTAGGGTTCAGAGTTACCTGAGTGTAGAAGTATGCAAAGAAAACGATCAGCAAAACTTCAATAATATTATACCAAATTCCAAGTGGATTCAGAGCAGTTGCAACCTTTGAAAGCCATGTGGCCTTTGTCTGAAGGCTGTTTGCAATCTGAAGTGGGAAAGTCAAAAATGCAGATGCAAAAATGATTGGAATAACACCAGACGGATTGATCTTAAATGGAATATAAGTAGTCTGTCCACCGTACATTTTGCGTCCAACAACGCGCTTAGCGTAATGAACTGGAATCTTGCGTTCACCAGACTGTTCAAAAACAACAAATCCAATAATAGCAAGGAAAACAAATACGGCAACAACAATAAATACAACATTGATATCGCCCCGCTGAACACTTTTTACTAATTCATAAACAGCACTTGGAAGACGAGCTACAATACCGGCAAAAATCAGCATAGAGATTCCATTACCGATACCATGTGCAGTAATCTGATTTCCAATCCAAACAGTAACCATAGAACCTGTAGTTACAGTAAGGATAGCAAGAAGATTAAAATAAACTTTATTGTCGAAAATAATTGTTCCAGGAACCTGCTGGTTAATTGTACTAGCATACACAGTAATTGCCATTGACTGGAAGAGACAAACAAAGATTGTACCAACACGAGTCCATGCCTGTACTCTCTGCTGCCCGCCATCTTCCTGTGCAATTCTCTTTAATCCTGGAAAAATTACAAGAGCAAGCTGCAAGATAATCTGTGTTGAAATGTATGGCATTACACCAAGCATGAACACAGAAAATCTTTCAAATGCACCGCCGGCAAAAAAGTCCATATAACTGGCAAAAGCACCTTCAGCTTCAGTTGCAAAGCTTTCAAAATACTGCTTAAGCAAAGCAACGTTTATACCTGGAATAGTAAGAATACTTCCCAAGCGAAAAATTGCAAGAATGATCAAAGTAAAGAAAAGCTTAGCGCGCAATTCCTTAACCTTGAACATATTTACTACAGGACTATTTGCCATTTATATACTCCAACGATTCATTTTTATTCAGCAGACTTTTTTTCTGAATCAGCGAGAACCTTTACAGATCCACCAGCCTTTTCAATCTTAGCCTTTGCTGAAGCAGAAACCTTAGATACTTCAACAGTAAGTTTCTTAGTAAGATCGCCGTTTCCGAGAATCTTGATTCCGTCAACTACTTTTCCTACCATTCCCTTTGCTTTGAGTGTATCCTTATTTACAGTTTCACCATCAGCGAATTTTGCTTCAAGTTCTACGAGATTAATGCAAACATATTCCTTCTTGAAAGGATAGTTTGAAAAACCACGATGAGCAATTCTACGATACAAAGGCATCTGTCCGCCTTCAAAACCTACGTATGGTCCGGCCTTTCCAGAACGAGACTGCTGACCCTTATTTCCTTTTCCGGCTGTTGAACCAAGACCAGAAGAAGAACCACGACCAACACGCTTTGGCTTCTTATTAGCACCCTGTGGTGCTGTTAAAGTAAAGTCTGCCATTATTGGATCTCCTCTACTTTTACCAGGTGAGCAACTGCAGCAACCATGCCTTTGATAGCTTCGTTTGCTTCATGCTCAACAACTGAATTAATTTTCTTAAGACCAAGGGAACGAACAGTTGCCTTTTTCTCTGGCTTCTGTCCGATAGTGCTTTTAACAAGTGTAATACGTAACTTTGCCATAATTAGCCCCACAAATCCTTGAGTGTCTTACCACGATTCTGTGCAACTGTACGAGCGTTCATAAGGCCGTTAACAGCATCAAATGTTGCGCGAACAACATTAACAGATGTGCGTGAACCCTGTGACTTAGAAATTACGTCTGTAATTCCAGCTGCGTCCATAACTGCACGAACAGCACCACCTGCAATAACTCCAGTACCAGGACAAGCAGGTTTCAACAATACTGAAGAGCTCTTATACTTTCCAATCATTTCGTGTGGAATAGTTCCATTCTTCATTGGAAGAGTAATAAGGTTTGACTTTGCCTTATCAAGGCTCTTTCTAATAGCTTCAGTAACATCATTTGCCTTACCAAATCCGAAACCGATGCGACCCTTCTTGTCACCTACTACAGTAAGTGCAGAGAAAGACATTCTGCGTCCACCTTTTACAGTTTTTGCAGTACGGTTAAGCTTTACAAGCTTTTCTACGAATTCTTCAGCAGGCTTTCTATCAAAATTCTTCTGGTGTTCCATAGCCTCTCCTAGAATACAATCCCGGCAGCGCGGGTAGCGTCAGCAAGGGCCTTAACAACACCATGATAGAGATAACCGTTACGGTCAAATACTACAGTAGTAATATTCTTCTCCTTAAGGCGTCCACCCAAAGCTTCACCAAGTTTTGTTGCACTTTCTACATTTGCTTTAAGTGCAACATATCCTTTTTCAAGAGTAGAGATAGAAGCAAGAGTCTTGCCTTCATCATCATTAATAACCTGTGCATACAAGTTCTTACCACTCTTGAATACTGTTAAGCGAGGTCGCTCTGCAGTTCCGTAAATTGACTTACGAATGTGAATCTTTCTGTGCAGGCGCTTTCTCTGTTTATCACTAAGCTTTCTTACCATTTCAATTCACCTTATTTTACACCAGTTTTTCCGACTTTACGTCTAATAACTTCGTTGTCATAGCGAATACCCTTTCCCTTGTAAGGTTCTGGAGCTCGCAATTTACGAATCTGAGCGCTAAATTCACCAACTTGCTGTTTGTCAATTCCAGAGATAGTGATTTTTCCATCTTTGTCAGCTGTTACTGTAAGTCCTTCAGGAATGATTGCGATGAATTCAGATGAATATCCGAGGTTCATTACAAGCTGCTTTCCCTGAACTTCAGCACGGTAACCAACACCAGTAATAACCAAAGTCTTTGTGTAACCAGTAGATGTACCAATTACCATGTTGTCGATAAGCTTGCGGTACAATCCATGAGCTGCACTAGCTGCCTTTGATTCGTTAACAGGAGTAACAATTACTTCTGTTCCCTTTACTTCAACTTTTACCAAGTTTCCAAAATTCTGCTTAAGTTCACCCTTTGCACCTTTTACAGTAACAATGTTGTCACTTACAGAAACTGTTACACCTGCAGGAATTGTAACAGGAAGTTTTCCAATTTTTGAAGCCATTGTATTCTCCTATTACCAAACCTGGCAAATCAACTCGCCGCCGACCATCTTTTCAGATGCCTTCTTGCCAGTTGTAACACCACTTGATGTTGAAACGATTAATGTGCCATAGCCGTTATAAACGCGTGGCAATTCCTTGTAACCAGAGTAAACACGGCGACCTGGAGTTGAAATCTTTTTCATTCCATGGATTACTGCCTTGTTTGCATCGTCATACTTCAAGAAAATACGGATAACAACGTGATTGTTTTCATCCTGAATCTTCTTGAAATTCTTAATGTATCCTTCTGTCTTAAGGATCTTCACAATTTCCAGTTTCATCTTAGAAGTAGGAATATCTACTTTTTCATGACCGGCTCTTGCCGCATTCTGGACTTTTGTGAGCATATCTGCTATTGGGTCTGAAGCTGCCATTTTATTCTCCTGTCACTACCAAGATGATTTTGTAACGCCTGGTAAAAGGCCTTCACTAGCTAATTTGCGGAAACAGATACGACAGATCTTAAACTTACGCAAATATCCATGTGGACGTCCACAAATCTGGCAACGATTGTACTTACGTGTGCTAAATTTTGGTGTACGTTCTGCTTTGATAATCATTGATTTCTTAGCCATGAACTAATTCCTTATTTTCTAAATGGCATACCGAACTTAGTCAACAAAACGCGTGCTTCGTTGTCAGTTCTTGCACTAGTTACAATACTGATGTTCATTCCGGCAATCTTAACAATCTTATCAAAGTCGATTTCCGGGAAGATAATCTGTTCTGTAATACCAAGAGAGAAGTTTCCGTGTCCATCAAATCCAGTAGACTTGATACCGCGGAAATCCTTTACACGTGGAAGTGCTGCATTGATCAAACGATCGAGGAATTCATACATGATGTTTCCACGAAGTGTAACCATAGCACCAACTTCATTGCCTTCACGAAGTTTGAAGTTTGCAATACTTTTCTTAGCTCTTGTTTTAACAGCCTTCTGACCGGTAATCTGAGTGAGATCTGTAACTGCAGCATCAAGAAGTTTCTTATTCGTGAGAGCTTCGCCAACACCCATGCTAACTACAACCTTCTTGATCTCAGGAATCTGCATCTTAGAAGAGTAGCCAAGCTCCTTAAAGAGCTCTGGAGCGATTGTTTCCTTATAGACTTTCTTAAGCCGTGGTACGTAATTTTCCATTACAGTGTTTCTCCACACTTGCGGCAAACACGAGTTTTCTTGTCGCCGTCAAGCTTGTAACCAATTCTTGTAGGACCGCATTTTTTACATACGAGAGCTACATTCGAAATATCCAGAGGTGCTTCTACTTCAGCGATTCCGCCTGCATCCTGCTGGGATCTTCTCTTCATTGCCTTCTTAACGATATTTGCACCGCTAACAATAACACGTCCCTTTCCGTTCTTTTCGAAAACACGTACTACTGAACCACGCTTGCCCTTATCCTTTCCAGCAATTACTTCTACGTTGTCATCCTTACGGATTTTGAATTTCATATTCATTATTCAATCTCCTTAAAGAACTTCCGGAGCAAGTGAAATGATCTTCATATAGTCCATATCACGAAGCTCACGAGCAACAGGTCCAAAAATACGCTTTCCCTTAGGGTTCTTATCAGCATCAACAATAACACAAGCGTTATCATCAAAACGAATATAAGTTCCATCTGGGCGGCGGTATTCTTTTGCTACGCGAACGATTACTGCCTTCTGTACTGAACCTTCCTTAATTGTAGATGTAGGAATTGCTTCCTTTACAGCTACTACTACAACATCACCAATACCTGCATAACGGCGGTGTGAACCACCAAGTACCTTAATGCACTGAACTATTTTAGCACCGGAGTTATCGGCAACAGTCATCATTGATTGCATCTGAAGCATAATTCACTCCTTACCTTATTTAGCTCTCTCGATGATTGCATCGAGACGCCAGCACTTGTCTTTGCTGATGTGACTGCATTCTACGATACGAACTGTGTCACCAATGTGAGCATCGTTCTTCTCATCGTGGGCCTTGCATTTCTTTGTACGAACAACGTACTTCTTGTAAAGGCGATCCATCTTTTTTGTATCAATAGAAACAACGATAGTCTTGTCCATCTTGTCGCTAGTGACGATACCTACGAATGAACGTTTTGCAGCCTTTTTCTGCTCTTTCTGTTCTTCCACGGGTCAGCTCCTAGTTTTTTGCAGCGATTGATTCACTAACAGCGGCTCTGAACTTAGCAAGGTCCTGCTGGTGAATAAGTGTATTCAAGCGTGCGATTTCGCGACGCATTGTACGCTTCTGCATTGGGTTTTCTACATGGCTCATAACTGCCTGAAAGCGGAGATCCATGTACTTCTTTTTAAGGTCATTGCGCTTTGCAACGAGTTCGTCATAAGAAAGATTTTTGTCTTCTTTTTTCTTTAAATCAGCCATTTTCTTACTCCTTACTCTACTGTTGGGCGGAATGCCACTTTTGTTTTAATTGGAAGCTTGCTTGCAGCAAGAATCATAGCCTTTTCAGCGAGTTTCTTGTCTACTCCACCAACTTCAAATAAAATCATACCTGGTTTAATAACTGCAGCCCAGAATTCTGGAGCACCCTTACCTTTACCCATACGAGTATCAGCAGGCTTCTTAGAAACTGGTTTGTCAGGGAACACGCGTGTCCACAACTGACCCTGACGGTTAATACAACGGTTAATAGCAACACGAGCAGCTTCAATATGCTTTGCGCTCAACCAGATTGGTTCCATTGCTACGAGAGCAACTTCTCCGAAATCTACGTAGTTGTTGCGTGTTGCGTTTCCTGTAGGACGACCGCGCTGAACTTTGCGGTGTGCAACTCTTTTAGGACTAAGCATTTTCTACTTTTCCTCCCCAGATCTTGGAGCACGTGCCTTACGTTCACCGTTTGAACGACGTGGCTTCTTTACTACTTCGCCAGCATCTTCATTCTGTTCACGACCGTAATTCATTCCGTTGTAAACCCATACCTTGATACCAATCTTACCATAAGTAGTAAGAGCTTCGAATGTACCATAGTCGATGTCTGCACGGAGAGTATGAAGTGGAACGCGTCCTTCTTTCATTTCTTCTGAACGAGTCATGTCTGCTCCGCCAAGACGACCAGAGATACGGATCTTAATACCCTGTGCTCCGCCCTTCATAGCATTTGCAGTAGACTGCTTGAGAGCCTTACGGAATGAACCGCGACCCATAAGCTGACGTCCAACATTCTGTGCAATGAGAGAAGCATTAATTTCAGGACGCTTAATTTCCTTAATCTTAATCTGAACTTTCTTAGTCAACTGCTTCTGCACATCAGCGCTAATCTTTTCGATTGTAGCACCCTTTACACCAATAATCACACCTGGGCGTGCTGTATGAATAACAATAGTAACACGCTGTGGGTGACGTACGATTTCAATTTCAGCAATGTCTGCGTTTTTGCATTCTGGAAGACTTGAAACCAACTTACGGATTTTCATGTCCTCGAGGAAATAGTCTGCATAATCACGATAATCTGCATACCAACGAGACTGCCATGTTTTGTTTACACCAAGGCGTAAACCAATAGGATTAACTTTCTGACCCATCTTACTTTCCCGCCTTTTCGTCAACTACAACAGTGATATGACACATTCTCTTCAAGAGCTGATCTGCGCGACCACGGCCACGGAACCATACTCTCTTGAGTCTTGGACCTTCGTCAATGCGAATTTCCTTGATGTAGAGCATATCTTCATCAAGATTCTTGTTCAAATTCAATGCATTTGCAACTGCAGACTTCAATGTTCCGCGGATCAAAGCAGCACCCTTCTGAGGCATTACTTCGAGAATTGCCAAAGCTTCTGAACAAGCCTTTGTCTTAACTACATTTGCTACTGGACGAACTTTTGTAGGTGATGCAATAAGGAATTTTGTTGTGGCTACATAGCCTTTTGTTTCTGCCATAATGTCACACTCCCTTATTTCTTTGCAGCTTTGTCGCCGCCATGTCCCTTGAATGTTCTTGTTGCAGCAAACTCACCAAGCTTATGGCCTACCAAGTTTTCTGTAACATATACAGGAATCCATGACTTTCCGTTGTGAACTGAAATAGTGTTTCCAACCATTTCAGGAATAATTGTTGAGCAGCGGGAATAAGTTTTAATCATTTTCTTATCAGCTGCTGATGCTTTGTTCATTTCTGAAACCTTTTTATAGAGAGACTTCTCTACGAAAGGTCCTTTCTTAACTGATCTTGACACGATTAACTCCTACCCTACTTCTTGCGACGGCTGATGATGAAACGATCAGAAGTCTTTCTCTTGTTACGAGTCTTGTAACCACGACAAGGCTGTCCCCAAGGAGTAACTGGCTGATGTCCTTTTCCAGCACCTTCACCACCACCAAGTGGATGGTCAACAGGGTTCATAGCCATACCACGTACAGTTGGACGAATACCACGCCATCTGTTGCGTCCGGCCTTTCCAAGCTTAGTATTCATGCGGTCTTCATTACCGACGATACCGATTGTTGCATAACACTTTCCGAGTACACGGCGAAGTTCACCAGAAGGCAACTTGATTGTTACATATTCACCTTCTTTAGCTGCAACCAATGCACCTGCACCCGCTGAGCGAACAAGCTGTCCACCACGACCAAGTGTAAGTTCAATGTTGTGTACTGTAAATCCAACTGGAATTGCTTCCAATGGAAGTGCGTTTGCAACTGTAGGAGTAGCATTTTCGCCTGACATAATCTTCTGTCCAACAGTCAAACCTTTTGGAGCGATAATGTAGCGCTTTTCTCCATCAGCATATGCAATCAAAGCAATGTCTGCACTGCGGAATGGATCGTACTCGATTGTCTTTACAGTTCCAGGAATACCGTGCTTATCGCGTCTGAAGTCGATTTCACGATACTTTCTTTTGTGTCCGCCGCCCTGGTGACGTACAGAAATACGTCCGCCCTGACCACGACCGCCTTTTGACTTGCGGCCTGATGTAAGGCTTTTCTCGGGTTTGTCGGCTGTCAATTCTTCACGTACAAGGTCAACACGACCACGTGTACCTTTTGAATAAGGCTTAAATATCTTAAGAGCCATATGGTTCCCCTTAGTTAGTTATTCAAAGGCTTAAACGCCTTCAAATACCTTAATTGTTTCTCCAGGAGCAAGCTTAACGATTGCTTTCTTATAGCTGGAAGTTCTACCAGGCTTTCCACGAAGCCTCTTCATTTTTCCCATTACGTTGATTGTTGTACAATCTTCAACCTTTACATTGAAAAGTTTACGTACTGCTTCTTTGATCTGAATCTTTGTAGCAGAAGGAGCAACGATGAATGTGTATTTATTCTGCTCGCGGAGAGCTGTTGCCTTTTCTGAAAGAACTGGGCGAATAAGAACGTCTTCGAAGTTCATTATTTAGCCTCCTTTTCATCTGCATAGAAATCAGAAAGATTCTTAGCTGCTGTTTCGAGCATGATAACCTTTCTTCCGTAGAAGAGGTCGTGTGCGCGAAGACGATTGTAAGAAAGGAAGTAAACATTTGGGAGGTTCTTTCCAGCACGCTTAATCATGCTGTCATCATCCTTCAAAAGAATTACTGTGCGTTCACCCTTAGTAAAGTTGTTCAAAATCTTTACGAGGTCCTTTGTCTTTCCGCTTTCAACTGTGAAATCTTCAACAACTGTAAGTCTGTCACTCTGAGCCTGGAGGCTGAGAATAGACTTCATTGCAAGACGCTTTGCTTTCTTTGGAATTGCATAGCTGTAATCACGTGGTTTTGGTCCAAAAATTGTACCTCCGCCAACGCAGAGAGGTGACTTCTTATCACCACGACGTGCATTACCAGTTCCCTTCTGCTTGTAAGGCTTTGCATTTGAGCCGTGTACTTCAGAACGAGTCTTTGTGCATGCTGTTCCAACACGTTTATTTGCTAATTCGTTTGTGATGGCGTAGTAGATTACATCTTCGTTGATTGGGAGTCCGAAAACTTTGTCATCAAGATTGATAGTTCTGAGTTCTTTGCCATCGATTGAATAGACTTTCTTTTCCATACTAACTATTCCTCGACCTTATTTCTTAACCGCAGCTTTAACGATAAGAGTACTTTCCTTTACACCAGGTACTGCACCGCGAACCATCAAAACCTTGAGCTCAGGGTCAACTTTGATAACCTTGAGATTCTGTACTGTAACACGATCAAATCCCATGTGACCTGGCATCTTGATATTCTTAACGCAGTGTCCTGGAGTTGTACAGCATCCTGTTCCACCAGCTTCTCTGTGGAATTTAGAACCGTGAGTTGCACGTCCACCATGGAAGCCCCATCTCTTCATTACACCCTGGAAACCCTTACCCTTTGAAGTAGCGGTTACGTCGATGAAACGAACTTTTTCGAATAATTCAACACCAATCTGGTCGCCGATCTTTACTTCTCCGTCAAAATCGCGGAATTCCTTAAGATGACGCTTTGGTGTCACATTTTCAGGAAACTGTTTTGCGTATGGCTTAGATACATGCTTTGGCTTCAAGTCATCAAGACCGAGCACTACTGCATCGTAACCAAACTTTTCCTGTGTCTTTGTAGCAACGACTGTATTTGGTTCAACGCGGATCACGGTTACTGGTGTCAGATTTCCGTTTTCGTCGAATACCTGTGTCATTCCTACTTTCTTTGCAATCAGACCTTTCATCTGAAATCTCCTAATTCGGCCGCCATCCCAGATCCTCAGGGACCGTTACCGTTTATTTTCAGTAGCTTGAAACCCAGAACTGAACTTAACGCTCAGATCCAACTACTGTTTAATTTCTACATCTACACCTGCTGGCAATTCCAACTTCATCAATGAATCCATAACTTCTGATGATGGTTCAAAGATATCAATAAGGCGCTTGTGAGTTCTCATTTCAAACTGTTCACGTGACTTCTTGTTTACGAAAACTGAACGAAGAACTGTTACCTTGTTAATTCTTGTTGGAAGAGGGATAGGTCCTGAAACTTTAGCACCTGCCTTCTGTACCTGCTGAACGATGTCTTTTGCACTCTGATCGATAAGAGCTACGTCAAAAGCACGAAGTCTTACACGAATCTTGCCATTTGCCATTTTTCTTTTCTCCAATCAAGTGAAGAGTTTCCGAAAGAAACCCTTCACTCAGTATTAACTATTCGATGATCTTTGTAACCTGACCAGAAGCGATTGTGCGTCCGCCTTCACGGATAGCAAGCTTAAGACCTTCATCCATAGCGATTGGGTGGATAAGTTCACCGATGATCTTTACATTGTCACCTGGCTTAACCATGTCTGTTCCAGCTTCAAGTTCAACTGTACCTGTGATATCTGTAGTTCTGAAGTAGAACTGTGGGCGATATCCAGTGAAGAATGGAGAGTGACGTCCACCTTCTTCCTTTGAAAGAACGTAGATCTGTGCTTCGAACTTTGTGTGTGGGTTGATTGACTTTGGTGCAGCCAAAACCTGTCCACGGATAACATCCTTCTTTTCTACACCACGGAGGAGGATACCAGCGTTGTCACCAGCCTGTCCTTCGTTAAGTGTCTTGTTGAACATTTCGATACCTGTAACAGTAGAAGACTGTGTTGGGCGGATACCAACGATTTCAACTGGGTCGTTGAGGTGGATAACACCACGTTCGATACGTCCAGTAACAACTGTACCACGACCTGTGATTGTGAAGATGTCTTCGATTGGCATCAAGAATGGCTTTGCTTCATCACGAACTGGATCATCGAACCATGTATCCATTGCTTTGAGGAGGTCTTCGATACACTGTGTATCTTCTGCTGGAGCTCCTTCCTGAAGAGCCTTGAATGCTGACCCCTTGATGATTGGTGTTTCAGCTGAGAATCCGTATCCCTGGAGAGTATCACGAACTTCTTCTTCAACCAATTCGAGAAGATCTGGATCGTCAACGAGGTCAACCTTGTTGAGGAATACGATGATCTTTGGTACACCTACCTGACGTGCGAGAAGAAGGTGTTCCTTTGTCTGTGGCATAACTGAGTCTGGACCAGAAACTACGAGAATAGCTCCATCCATCTGAGCAGCACCAGTAATCATGTTCTTGATGTAGTCAGCGTGTCCTGGACAGTCGATGTGTGCGTAGTGACGCTTGTCTGACTGATACTCCAAGTGACGTGAGTTGATTGTGATACCACGAGCCTTCTCTTCTGGAGCATTGTCGATTTCATCATACTTGAGAACCTTATCACCATACTTCTTTGCACAGTATGAAGTGATAGCTGCTGAAAGTGTAGTCTTACCATGGTCAACGTGACCGATAGTACCAACGTTCATGTGAGGTTTTGTTCTGTTGAACTCTTCCTTTGCCATGATTTTCTCCTTGCCTTGCAGAATTTTTCTGCGGCATTATAAAATTATTTTATGTGTTGCACTTTAAGCCAGAAAGTGACGCAGCAAACATGCCCTATCACTTTCGCAATCACACTTTTACCTTGTAATGATGATGTCTGTCATGGAAAAGATTTTATCTATTCCTGTTTCATCTATTCGAAGCAGTCGGTCCTTACCATCGGTCACCACTGGGAGTGGTCGTTTTGGATACAGATCCTTACCATTGTAAATTGTTACGGGCGTAAACTTTCTTTACAACCTGCCAGAATCCCAAACATATCATTCCTGAAAACTGCCAACGGCAGTCCTCTTACATTCAGGGTGCGAAACTCTGCACACCGGGTGTTAGTCGGTTTGCTTTACGACTTTCGCCGGACGGTTAACACTTACCGTCTGTCTGACTTATCAAATAACCCTGCTGCATAAGCAGAATAAGCCCAATATGAGCAAATAATGTACGACTTTTATACAATTTTTTGAAAATAATATCAAGAGGTGAAAGAACTTTTTGAAAAAAAAAGCCCCTTCTTACCGAAGGGACTTTTACCAGCTTCCTAGGCGGCTAACATATTAGTGCCATGGGAACTTTTCATCGTAATGCTTATTTTTATTTCCTGCGTTAATAGCCTTAATCTGAGCTTCTGTAGCAAGTGAAAGCTTTTCAACTTTTTCGAACTGGCAATCAGCCTCTCCTTCACCTTCAAAAATAACTGTTGAAGGAAGGCCATTGATTGCTGTGAGTTCAACACAGTTATAAAATGCATAAGATCCAATCTTCTTGAGGTTGTCTGTGAATGTAACAGCTGCGAGCTTTCTGTTGCCAGAGAATGTACTAGATGGAATTACCGGGAATACCCAGTTGATCTTTGTGAATTTACAATTCTTAAAGAGTGAATCGCCAAGCTTTGTTGTTGTTGGAAGCGCAATATCCTTGATTTCAAGACCTGCAAAAGCTTCTTTATCAATAGATCCTACTGATGAAGGAATTTCGATAGAATCAATTGCCTTAACGTTCTTATTCATGTAGTGAATTACCTTAACTGTGTTAGGCATCTTGATCTGGAGAGGATCCTTTCTATCTGTCCATTTCTTTGTATTTCCAATAGATACTTCGTAAACAGTGAGTCCTTCGTAAGCCTTTGGGAAGTAAACTACTGCTGCATCTCCAATATATTCAGCCCAGAGTCCTGAACCATCTTCGAGAACGCGGTATTTGAACATCTTTGAGTCTGTTGGCTGATATTCATTTGAAGGTTCTGCCTTCTTTGATCCGTCAACGATGCTGTAAATTCCAGCTTCAAGGGTTACTGTCTTGAGAGCTTCATTGAGAGCTGCTTCTTCTGCTTCTGCAGCTGCTGCTTCTGCTGCCTGCTTCTGCTGCTCAGGTGTAAGCTGTGGTGCTGCAGCTTTTTCTGTTGCTGCTGACTTTCCACTTCCACCAATTCCGCATCCTACAACGAATGCCAATACAACTACTACACCAGCAACAATGAATGTTACCTTGTTTGACTTAACTGCTCCTGGAACAGATGCTGCCCAAGCCTTTACCTTGTCAAGTAAATCCTTCATAAAAGATACTCCTATAATTTTTAGTGTTACAATGATACTTTCTTTGATACAAGAAGGTCAATAGTAAAAATCCAAAATATCCAAATTTTCTCTATATACATAATTTTGTACAAAAAAAATGGTCGTCCGATCAATATCGAACGACCACTTGCAAGAAAGGCGGGAACTACCAGCGATAGTGAGCAAAAGCCTTGTTTGCTTCTGCCATCTTGTGTGTATCTTCCTTCTTCTTGTATGCAGAACCTGTATTGTTGAATGCATCAAACAATTCGTTTGCAAGAGTATCTGCCATTCCATGTCCATTGCGTGAACGTGCAGCATTGATAATCCAGCGCATTGCAAGAGCTTCACGACGTGAATCGCGAATTTCAATAGGTACCTGATATGTAGCACCACCAACGCGGCGGCTCTTTACTTCTACAGTTGGCTTAACATTGTCCAAAGCCTTCAAGAATACTTCAAGAGGGTCCTTGTCTGCCTTTGCCTTAAGCTTATCCATTGCTTCATAAATAATCTTGAAGCAAGATGCCTTTTTTCCATCGAGCATCATGCGTGCAACAAATTTGCTGACAACCTGGCTGTTATATTTTTCATCTGGCATAACAGGGCGGTCGATTGATTTCTTATGTCTTCCCATAATTCTATCCTCCTATTAAGCCTTTGGTTTCTTTGCACCGTACTTAGAACGTGCGCGCTTGCGGCCGTCTACACCAAGTGTATCCTTTGTACCGCGAATAATGTGGTAACGTACACCAGGAAGATCCTTAACACGTCCACCACGAACGAGAACTACTGAGTGTTCCTGCAAATTGTGTCCAATACCTGGAATGTATGCAGTAACTTCAATTCCATTGCTCAAACGA
This sequence comes from Treponema sp., assembly GCA_016294035.1. Classification (GTDB taxonomy): domain Bacteria; phylum Spirochaetota; class Spirochaetia; order Treponematales; family Treponemataceae; genus Treponema_D. The sequence goes on from JAEDCT010000011.1 coordinate 17,266, forward strand.
ACACGAGCAATCTTACGAAGAGCCGAGTTTGGCTTCTTAGGTGTCATAGTCATAACACGTGTACAAACACCACGTTTCTGCGGACAAGACTGAAGTGCGGGTGCTTTAGTTCTTTTTGCAGTTGACTGACGTCCCTTACGAATTAACTGATTGATTGTAGGCATCGCCTATACTCCTATATTTTATCGGGCAGCACTCCCGAATATTAAACAGTACGATATTCTACCGAATTCAAAAATAATCCGTCAATAGAATTCTGGATGAATTTATAAAGAATTTACTGAATTCAATGACAAATTCCGGATCAGCATTGAATTCTGCCAGTCCGGAACCTGATTCATGGATTTATTCTTCATCACCTGCTGTATCAAGCATTGAACTTGATACTGCTTCCTGTTCCTGAAGCTGAAGCTCAAGAGCATGCTGGTCAAGGATTTCCTTTACCTTCAAGTCAAGATCTTCCGTTGAATCATCAGAAAGCTTAACCTGTGAATAGTTTCTGATACCACTACCTGCAGGAATCTTGTGTCCGATGATTACGTTTTCCTTCAATCCGTGAAGGTTATCAACTGCACCTGCAATAGCTGCATTTGTAAGAACACGAGTTGTTTCCTGGAATGAAGAAGCTGAAATGAACGAATCTGTTGCAAGAGCAGCCTTTGTGATTCCCTGGAACATTGGGCGTGCGATTGCCGGCTGTCCACCTTCTGCAATTACGCGCTCGTTTTCTTCACGGAATGTATACTTGTCAATCTGCTGACCGAAGATAAACTTTGTATCACCTACGGCAATAATTTCTACCTTCTTGAGCATCTGACGAATAATTGTACCAATATGCTTGTCGTTAATGTCTACGCCCTGAGCACGGTAAACACCCTGGATTTCGTCCATAAGGAAGTTCTGGAGTGAATCTTCTCCAAGTGCATTCAAAACGTCGTGTGCATCAACTGATCCATCACAAAGCATTTCACCTGCTTCAACCATGTCACCGTCACGAACAAGAAGACGCTTTGTCATTGGAACAAGATGTTTGAATTCCTTTCCGAATTCATCAGTAACAATAACAACTCTCTTGCCCTTAACAATCTTGTCAAAGCTTACCTTTCCAGAAATCTGTGCGATTACTGAAGGATTCTTTGGCTTTCTTGCTTCAAACAATTCAGAAACACGTGGAAGACCGAGAGTAATATCACTAGCCTTAGCTGCTTCCTTAGGCATCTTTGCAAGTGTTGTACCCTTCTTTACCATTACCTTGTCATCAATCTTATTAGCAATGATAGCACCAACCGGCATGTGATATGAACCAAGTTCATTACCATCTTCATCAGTGATGATCATACGTGGCTGCTTAACATCAAGGTGCAGGTCAGAAATTCTGCGCTCTACGTTTCCAGTCTGAATATCAGTCTTTTCTTCAAGAGTTACACCAGGAATAATGTCTTCATAGTGAACGTATCCGTCTACCTCTGCAATGATTGGCTCGTTGTATGGATCAAATTCACCCATAAACTCACCAGCCTTAACTACACAAGAACCACTTGTGAACTTTGCATAGATTGTAGAACCATTGGAAATTTCAACTTTCTGGTCATTGCTTGTAAGATAGATTGTCTTATCCATAATAAGGATGCGGCCATTTTCTGTTGCAAGAACATCATTTCCCTTGTGTGAGAGAATTACGTTGTCCTTACGAACATAAGCACCATCAGTTACCTTAACATCATCAGAAGAATCAATCTGATATGTGTTGAAGAGCTTTGTTACAGTCATTGTAGACTTACGTGTAAACAACTGGTCGCCCTTATTTGTAGGAACTGCGTTTGCAAAGTTAATTTCCTTGAGAAGAACATCATACTTCATTACGATGTGGTTATCTTCTGTTGCCTTTTCAGCAGCACCACCAGTATGGAATGTACGAAGTGTAAGCTGTGTACCAGGCTGACCGATTGACTGGGCTGCAATTGTACCAACTGCTTCACCAATTTCTACGATCTTGTTTCTTGCAAGGTCCTTTCCGTAACACTTAACACAGATTCCGTGCTTGCTTTCACAAGTAAGAACTGTTCTAAGCTTAACCTTTTCAACACCTGCCTTGTCAATTTTTTCTGCAAGATGCTCGTCAATGTACTGATTAACATCACAGAGAAGTTCTCCAGTTACAGGGTCAATTACGCGTTCAATCGGATAGTGTCCGGCAATGCGTTCTGCAAGGCTAACCTTAACTTCATCACCTTCCTTGATTGCCCTATAGTCAATACCGTTGATTGTTCCACAGTCTTCTTCATTAACAACAACATCCTGAGCAACATCAACAAGACGACGAGTCATGTAACCGGCATCGGCAGTCTTCAAAGCTGTATCTGAAAGACCCTTACGTGCACCGTTAGTTGAAATGAAGAATTCAATAACTGAAAGACCTTCCTTAAAGTTTGCACGGATTGGAAGTTCAATAATATCTCCGTTAGGCTTCTGCATCAAACCACGCATAGCAGCAAGCTGAGAAATCTGTTTCTTAGATCCTCGGGCACCGGAAATAGCCATCATATAGATAGTATTGAATCCGTCCTTATGCTTAGCCATGTTGTCGTACATGATGTTTGTAAGCTTTTCGTTTGTCTTGTCCCAGATTTCGATTGAGCGGTTGAACCTTTCTTCTGCAGTGATTGCACCGTTTGCGTTCTGGTTAACAATCTTTTCAACTTCCTTATTTGCCTCTTCTACCATCTCATCCTTTTCTTTTGGAACAATGATATCGTCCATAGAAAGAGTTGCACCATAGAATGTAGCATTCTTGTATCCTGTTGCCTTAATTGCATCGAGCATCTGGATTGTGAGCCATGCACGATCAATTGAATAGAGACTAGGAATAATCTTGCGGAGCTTAGATTGATCAATAGGAGATTCTCTGTTGTAAATCTTATTTACCTGATTGATAAAGTCTGGATCAGCCATAACCTTATCAAGAACTTCTGAATTAAACTCAGTGAACTGACACTTCGATTCAATAAGTTCCTTGATCATCTTGTCTGATGTCTGCTCATTGTGGTAAACGCGCTCGATCATCTTCTTGAGAGCCTTGTCACCCATCTGCTCGTTGTAGTAGTCAACTTCTTCTGGCATTGCTTCATTGAAAGCCATGCGTCCTGCTGAAGTTGTGATGTACTGATTAGACAGATCCTTGTCTCCGTTTACACATTTATTGAGATTTGACTTGTGAATCTTAATCTTTGCCTGCCATTCGATTGCACCACTTGATGCTGCAAGGCGAACTTCATCTGCAGAAGAGAAGAATTTTCCCTCTCCCTTTGCATTAGGCTTGATTGAAGTCATGTAGTAAATACCAAGAACCATGTCCTGAGACGGAGCAACGATTGTCTTTCCGTTTGCAGGGTCAAGAAGGTTGCGTGCAGAAAGCATCAATGTCCAGCATTCCATCTGAGCTGCCTGAGTCAAAGGAACGTGAATAGCCATCTGGTCACCATCGAAGTCGGCGTTGAAAGCCTTACATGCCAGTGGATGAAGCTTGAGAGCCTTACCTGGAACAAGTACAGGTTCAAATGCCTGAATTCCAAGGCGGTGGAGAGTAGGAGCACGGTTAAGCATAACAGGATGCTCACGAACTACCATATCGAGAACTTCAAATACTTCTGTTGCTTCTTCTTCAACAAGAATCTTTGCACGCTTGATATTTGGTGCAATTCCCTTGTCAACCAGCTTCTTCATGATGAATGGCTTGAAAAGTTCAAGTGCCATTTTTTCTGGAAGACCACACTGCCACAACTTGAGTTCTGGACCTACAACAATTACTGAACGTCCAGAATAGTCAACACGCTTACCGAGAAGGTTCTGGCGGAAACGTCCCTGCTTACCCTTGAGCATGTCAGAGATAGACTTAAGTGGACGGCTCTGGGCACCCTTAACTGCACGCTGCTTTCTCTTTGAGTTGTCGAACAATGAGTCTACAGCTTCCTGGAGCATTCTCTTTTCGTTGCGGATGATGATATCCGGAGCTGAAAGGCTCTTGAGCTTCTGAAGACGATTGTTTCTATTGATTACACGACGATAAAGATCGTTCAAATCAGATGTTGCAAAGCGGCCGCCTTCAAGCTGAACCATTGGACGAAGTTCAGGTGGAATGACCGGAATAACATCAAGAATCATCCATGCAGGATTGTTCTTTGAGTTACGGAAATTTTCAACCATCTCAATTCTCTTGAGAAGGCGGGAATCACTCTTAACACCCTTTTCAATCATCTTTGCGCGGAGTTCAGCTGCAAGTGCTTCAAGGTCTAGGTTTTCGAGCAAAGTCTTGATTGCCTCTGCACCCATACCTGCAGTAAATGAACCGCCATAGCGTTCCTGGTATTCAAGATATTCATCTTCTGTAAGGAGCTGATTTTTCTTGAGGTCTGTATCACCCGGCTCAATAACAATGTACTTCTCGTAGTAGAGAATTGAGCGGAGTGCTGCTACCTGAAGGTCAAGCAAAAGACCCATGCGGCTTGGAACTGAATGATAGTACCAGATGTGGCTTACTGGAGCTGCAAGATCAATGTGACCTGTGCGTTCTCGGCGAACCTTAAAATGTGTTACTTCTACACCACAGCGGTCACAAATCACACCCTTGTAACGGATTGACTTGAACTTACCACAGTAACATTCCCATTCCTTTGTTGTACCGAAAATGCGTTCACAAAACAAACCATCCCTCTCCGGACGAAGAGTACGATAGTTAATTGTTTCCGGCTTTTTAACTTCACCATAAGACCACTGACGGATAACTTCTGGGGAAGCAAGTTTAATCTTTAAGCTAGCAAAGTCCTGAATATCACGCATTTTCATTCTCCTTGTCAAATCCAACGCCTGCTTTGTCAATCAATTCCTGATCGCGTTCTGTAAGAGCAATCTGCTTGCCCTTGTCATCATAAATAGTGAAGTCCAATGCAAGACCACGAAGTTCCTGTACCAAAACATTAAAGCTTTCTGGAACACCAATTGGTGATGTTGGTTCACCCTTAACAATTGATTCATAAGCCTTAGAACGTCCGTTCATATCATCAGACTTGATTGTCATCATTTCCTGCAATGTGTTTGCAGCACCATAAGCTTCGAGAGCCCAAACTTCCATTTCTCCAAGACGCTGACCACCAAACTGAGCCTTACCACCAAGTGGCTGCTGAGTAACAAGTGAGTATGGTCCTGTTGAACGAGCGTGCATCTTGTCGTCAACAAGGTGATGGAGCTTCATGAAGTAAATTACTCCGACGAAAATTGGGTTAAGAAATGGTTCTCCTGTAAATCCATCGCGAACAATCTGCTTACAGTCTGGGCTCAATCCAGCCTGAACAAGCTTTTCTGCAATCTGTTCCTGACTTGGAGTCTGGAATGCTGGAGAAGAGTACCATTCATTGAGTACCATACCTGCACGACCAAGCTCAGATTCCATGAGCTGTCCGATGTTCATTCGGGAAGGAACACCAAGAGGATTAAGACATACATCAAGTGGAGTACCATCTTCAAGATATGGCATGTCCTCAATTGGAAGAATACGTGCAACAACACCCTTGTTTCCGTGACGACCAGCCATCTTATCTCCAACAACCAGCTTACGCTTGTCTGCGATGATAACCTTGATCTTTTCTTCTACACCTGGAGAAAGTTCATCACCTTCACTTCTCTTGAGGCGTTCAATACCAATTACAACACCCTGAACACCATGTGGAAGCTTGAGAGATGTATCACGAACATCCTTGGCCTTTTCACCGAAGATTGAGTTCAAGAGCTTGAATTCTGGAGTAGTTTCTGTTTCGTTCTTTGGAGTTACCTTTCCAACAAGAATATCTCCTGAGCGAACCTTTGCACCGATGCGAACAATACCTTCTGCATCGAGGTTATCCATCTTCTTTTCTGCAATGTTTGGAACATCACGTGTGATACGGTCCGGACCAAGCTTTGATTCACGGATTTCTGTTTCAAATTCGTGGATATGAATAGAAGTGTACATGTCTTCCTTAACAACGCGCTGTGAAATAAGTACGGCGTCTTCGTAGTTGTATCCATTCCAAGGAACGAATCCAACGAGAATATTGCGACCAAGCGCAAGCTCACCATTGAATGTTGCTGAACCGTCTGCAATTACATCGCCTGCCTTAACCTTTTCACCAACCTGAACTGTCGGGCGCTGATGACATACTGTATCTGAGTTTGTCTTCTGGTACTTGAGAAGTGGATAAGAATCAACTTCATTCTTCTTTCCATCTTCCGGCTTAATCTTAATAAGATCACTTTCAACCCATACAACTTCACCGGATCTCTTAGCCTTTGTAAGAACACCTGAATCGTATGCTGTCTTCTGTTCCATACCAGTACCAACATGTGGCGGCTCCGGGAACAGGAGAGGAACTGCCTGACGCTGCATGTTACAACCCATCAAGGCACGGTTAGCATCGTCGTGTTCAAGGAATGGAACGAGAGAAGCTGAAACTGAAATAACCTGACGTGGAGAAACGTCCATGTACTGAATGTCATTTGGAGAACAGCTTGTGTAGTTTCCACGGCAGCGTGAAGAAACCAGATCAGTTGGGAACGATCCATCCTTCTTCATGCCTTCTGTAACCTGTCCAATTCTGTACTTGTCTTCTGTCATTGGATCAAGATATTCAACTTCATTTGTTACCTTGCCATTTACAACCTTGCGGTATGGTTCTTCAAGGAATCCGTAGTCATTAACACGAGTGAAGATAGCAAGAGAAACGATCAAACCGATATTTGGTCCTTCAGGAGTTTCAATAGGACACATGCGTCCGTAGTGAGTATAGTGTACGTCACGAACTTCAAATCCTGCGCGGTCACGTGAAAGTCCACCTGGACCGAGAGCATTGAGACGGCGCTTGTGAGTAAGTTCTGCAAGTGGGTTACACTGATCCATGAACTGTGAAAGCTGGCTTGATGCAAAGAATTCACGGGTTGCAGAAAGGATTGGTTTGATTGAAATAAGATCCTGTGGCTTCAAAGTCTCAGTTTCTTTGATATTCATTCTGTCCTTGGCAATGCGTTCCATGCGGGCAAAAGCAGTCTTGAAAGCATTTGTCAAAAGTTCACCTACTGAACGAACACGGCGGTTTCCAAGGTGGTCAATATCATCAAGCATCTTAGGGTCAATATATACCTCAATAAGATGCTTCATTGTGCAGATGATATCATCCTTGATAAGTGTCTGTTCATCAGTTGGATTTGCATAATCAAATTTCTTGTTAAGCTTGTAGCGACCAACACGACCAAGGTCATAGCGGCGGAGTGTGAAGAACATAGATGTAAGATCACGTTCAGCAGCTTCAAATGAAATAGGCTCACCAGGCATGAGAACATCGTAAACCTTGCTCAAGCACTGGAACTTTGTTGGCTCGTCAGCGTTTTCTGATCCGTCCTTAGAGAAGATGATTTCTTCACGTTCAAAACAGTTAACGATCATTTCGCTGTCAAGAGATGTATTCTTTCCGTTTTCTTCTGCAACAAACTTAATGATAGTGATTTCCTTGATTCCATTAGAAACCAGGTCATCAAGATCATGTGGATGCAACTTGTCGCCGGCACGGAAAAGCTTCTTTTCTTCATCAGAATCATCAGCCTTAACCATAACAGCTCTTGCAAGAACTGAACCTGCAAGTTTTTCGCGCTTTGCTGCATCTGTAGGAATCTTTACTGTCTCTGACTTATAGAAGCAGTCAATGATCTCCTCACGAGTTGAATAGCCCATAGCACGAAGGAAAATTGTACCGAGGATCTTCTTTCTACGGTCAATCTTTGCAAAAATGAGTTCCTTTTTCTGGTCAATTTCAAATTCAAGCCATGATCCGCGATAAGGGATGATGCGGCTTGAGTACACGTCCTTTTCGTGCTGGAAAATAACACCAGGCGAACGGTGAATCTGAGAAACAACAACGCGTTCTGCACCGTTAATGATGAATGTTCCGCGTTCTGTCATGAGTGGAATATCGCCCATGAAGATTTCTCTCTGGATGATGGAACCAATTTCTTTTGAAACAAGGCTGATGCATGCTTTCAAAGGAACGGCATAGGAAACACCCTTCTTCTTGCATTCGTTCTCATCAAATTTGATGTTTTCATAATCAAGAGTATAGTGATCAAATTCAAGAACCAAATCACCATTCTGGCTTTCAATCGGGAATACAGAATGGAATACTTCCTGAAGTCCCTGTTCCAACAATGGCTCATTATTGTCGATTCTTTTTTTCTGGATAAATTCTTCGAATGAAGAAAGCTGAATGTCTACTAGGTCAGGAATATCCATGAAATCCTGAATATCCTTACCAATGTACTGGCGAACAATTTTCTTGCTCTTTGCGAACATTAATTTCCTCTTTTAAGGTGGGGAGGTACACACGAACCGCTACAAGAGAAAACTTCCCTCAGCACGAGAACTTGTGTCCAGCTAGCTTATGCTAACAAAAAAACAAATGAATCATTCATTTATTTTTTTCTTTGCACAAGTTATGACGACAATAGCTTCAGAAGAAAAGGTAATTTTCCCCCTGAAGCTTTGAGCAAAATATATGCTATTTAGACGGCAGAAGATCTTGCGAAACTCCTGCCTGAACCAGTTGGTTTATGACACCTCCAAAAACACCAGGTTTTCAGAGGCTGCATAATTACTTCTTTGAAGCCTTTCCACCAGCTGCTTCGATGTCAGCGATCATCTTGTCTGCATCAGCCTTAGATACGCCTTCCTTGAGTGGCTTTGGAGCGCCTTCAACAAGAGCCTTTGCTTCACCAAGTCCGAGACCTGTGATTGCACGAACAGCCTTGATAACAGCAATCTTCTTGTCTGCTGCAACAGATTCAAGAGTAACTGTGAATTCTGTCTGTTCTTCTGCTGCACCTGCTGCTGCACCTGCTGCTGGACCTGCTGCAACTGCTACTGCTGCAGTAACTCCGAACTTTTCTTCCATTGCCTTTACGAGGTCAGCTGCCTGCTGAACTGTCATAGCTGCGATTGCTTCGAGGATTTCGTCATTTGAAAGTGCCATAATTGTCTTCCTTTTTTTTGTCATTTCTGACATTTAGTTATGCTGCGGAAAAAGACATACATCTTTCGAACCCGCATACATTTATTGTCTGCAGATAGTAATCAGCACAATGAAGCCTAACTGCAGTTTCCCAGATTCCAGCATGTGGATCTGAAAATATGATTTTTTGCTGCTGATTATTCAGCTGCTGGAGCTGCTTCTGCTGCTGGTGCAGCTGCTGCAGGACCTTCTTTTTCAAGCTTATCAACATAAGCCTGCAATGTAGCAGCAAGTTTCTGTGCTGGTCCATTGATAGCAGACATAAGCATAGCGATGAGCTGCTTCTTTCCTGGCAACTTTGAAAGTGCTTCGATCTTTGCAGCATCATAAAGCTCATTGTCTACCCATGCACCCTTTACAGAAAGAGCTGGAGCATCCTTAATGAAGTCAAACAAAATCTTTGCTGACTCATTTGCATCTTCCCCTACCATTGCAATAGCAGTTGGTCCAGAAAGATACTGTGCTACTTCCTTGTTGTTCATTTCTTCGAAAGCTACACGAGCAAAGTTATTCTTGATAACCTTGAGCTGTGAATCCTTTTCGCGAAGCGAACCACGGAGCTTTGTAATCTGTTCTACAGTAAGTCCACGGTAATCAACAAAAATGAAATTGTTGTATTCACCAAGAACCTTCTTTGCTTCTTCAATAGCAGCTGTTTTAGCTGGCTGGAGTTTCTTTGCTTTGATAGCCATTATTCATCTCCTTCCTTGAAGTTAACCCAAACGCCAGGTCCCATAGATGAGCTAAGGGAAATTGAGCGAATGAATCCTGCCTTTGCATCTGCTGGCTTCTTGCGATTAAGTTCTGAAAGGAATGCATTTACGTTTTCTGCAGTGTCCTTAACATCCATTGATACCTTTCCTACTGGAATGTGGATAACACCTGTCTTATCTGCACGATATTCTGTACGTCCCTTCTTGAGTTCAGCAACAGCTTCTGCAATGTTTGGTGTAACAGTTCCAGTCTTTGGGTTAGGCATAAGACCCTTGCGTCCCAAAACCATACCGAGACGACCTACGTCCTTCATCATGTCTGGTGTTGCAACTGCAACGTCGAAATCAAGCCAACCACCCTTTACCTTGTCGAGGTATTCTGTACCTGCATAAGTAGCACCTGCTGCGAGAGCTTCCTGAACGCGATCATCCTTACAGAATACGAGAACGCGCTTTTCACCCTTGAACTGGTGTGGGAAAACCAAAGTATCACGTACTGTCTGGTTTTTCTCAAGCTTGAGTGTGATTGAAAGTTCTACTGTTTCGTCAAACTTAACGTAGTGAAGATCCTTTACGAGCTGACAAGCTTCTGAAACAGAATACTGTTTTGTTGCATCATATTTTGCAAGTGATGCGCGGTAATTCTTTCCGTGTTTCATGATTAAGCCTCCACCTCGATGCCCATACTGCGAGCAGTACCAGCAATAATTTTCTTTGCAGCTTCAATGTCGTTTGCGTTGAGATCAGGAAGCTTCTGCTTAGCAATATCTTCAAGAGCCTGCTTAGAAATCTTTCCAACCTTGTCGCGGAGTGGATTTCCAGAACCCTTCTGTACGCCGGCAGCCTTCTTTACGAGAACTGCAGCAGGAGGTGTCTTGAGGATGAATGTGTAAGACTTATCCTGATAAACAGTGATAACTACAGGGATGATAAGTCCCTTTTCCATGTTCTTTGTACGATCATTGAATTCCTGTACGAACTTAGGTGCAGCAACTCCATGAGGTCCAAGAGCTGGTCCAATAGGTGGAGCTGGTGTTGCAGCGCCGGCTGGGCACTGAAGTTTGATGACAGCTGTAACCTTTTTTGTGGCCATATTGTATCTCCTTAAATTGGTGTGGGTACTGTACTTGAATTCCAGAACCCTAGCGGAATGCCTATGTCCAACGGACCTGCACTCCTCCCAAAATATTAAGATAAAGGTTAAAAAACCTATAATCTTTCAAAGAACGAGCAAGAGATGCTCTTTATACAACAAAAGCCCGCATCAGTGTGCGAGCTTAAATATTATACCTTTTCAACCTGCAGAACATCAACCTCAACTGGTGTTGCACGTCCAAAGATCTGAACATTAACACGCAGCTTGTTCTTTTCTGCATTTACTTCCTCAACAACACCTGTGAATGTTGAGAATGGTCCGTCAGTAATCTTAACGTTGTCACCAACCTCGTAATTCTGCTTAATGCGAACCTGTTTTTCACCCTTGAGCTCACCAGCCATCTGAAGCATGCGCTTTGCTTCTTCTGATGAAATAGGGTGCGGTTTTTCTGAAGGCTTTGTTCCTACAAAACCATTAACACCCTGAATGCGTCTGATTGAAGAACACACATCCTTCCAGCCAAGCTGTGGGAGATCCATCTCAATCATAAGGTAGCTTGGCAAAAGCAGATTGTTTCTTACACGTTTCTTGCTGTCACGAACTTCCACAACTTCCTCTGTAGGAAGCTTTACGCTTGTAACAACATTTCCGTCAAGCTTTCCTTCCTCAATCATGGAATTCAAAGTACGGAAAATTTTCTGTTCGTAACCTGTGTATGTTTGAAGAATATACCAGCTTCTTGACATTGAATACCTCCGCCCTAGAAAATTACGCGAAGGCCTTCTGTAAACAGCCAGTCAAAAAGGCCGAGAACTGCAGCCATGACAATTGTTGAGATGAAAACAACTTTTGTAGAAGACAATACATCAGAACGTGTTGGCCATGTTACCTTCTTGAGTTCTCCTACACATTCTCTAAAAAACTGAAAGATCTTGCTCATTATTTTCACCCTTTGGTTAAAAATTATCAGGCCAGGCAGGACTCGAACCCGCGACAACCGGTTTTGGAGACCGGGACTCTACCAACTGAGCTACTGACCTAAATATATTCAAGGTCTCGAAAGACCCGATATACCTGGATTATGAAAGCTTATTTAGCCTTGCATTCCTTGTGCAAGAGTTCCTTGCGGCAGAAAGGACAATACTTATTCTTCTCGAGCTTTCCTGTAATGTTCTTGCGGTTTTTGTATGTTGTGTAATTCTTGCGCTTGCATTCTGTACACTGCAATGCGATAATTTCTACGGCTGTCTTCTTCTTTGCCATGGTATTACTCCTTAGATATTTTCTTAAAGCTCTCAAGCGGAATCGGACCGCTGACCTCATCGTTACCAACGATGTGCTCTACCGACTGAGCTATAAGAGCAAGAGGGTATAATATCCCCTTGAAAATTCAATGTGTTTTGGAAATATATATTAATAAAAAAAAACTGTCAATATGAATTCAGTGAATTCAGACAAAGATTAATATATTTTTTTCTGCACATCCGGATTTTCAGCTGTTTAATTGTACAAAGTCGTGCCTGCAGGAACAGATTTTGTTACCCAGGTATTTCCACCAATAACTGACCCCCTGCCAATAACAGTCTCTCCACCAAGAATTGTGGCATTTGCGTAAATAGTCACATCATCTTCAATCGTTGGATGACGCTTCTTGTCCATGAGTTCTTTTTTTACACTAAGAGCACCCAGGGTTACACCCTGATAAATCTTCACATTATTTCCTATAATGCAGCTTTCACCAATTACAACACCAGTTCCATGGTCAATAAAAAAGCTTTCACCAATCTTTGCGCCCGGGTTAATATCAATTCCAGTTTTTGAATGGGCATATTCACTCATAATGCGGGGAATAACCGGGACTCCGTTTCTGCACAAAAAGTGAGCAAGACGATATATTGTAATGGCTTCAAGCCCCGGATAGGAAACAATTACCTCTTCGCTTGATTTTGCAGCCGGATCCCCAAGATATGCAGCCTGAACATCCAGGCCAATCTTTCTGCGGATTTCCGGGATTTCCTCGATCAAGGCAAGTGCTGTCTTTTCTGCAAGGGCAAAACAATGGGAATTCTCGATTTTTTCTCCCTTTTTGATGTAATAGAGGGCTTTTTGAATTTCACGGGTAAGCATTGCAACTATTCTATTCACCCGCTCACCGGTAATGAACCTTAAAGTCTGGGAATCAATATATTCTGCAACCGTATATCCGGGAAAAATCAGGCAGCATAAATCCTTAAGCACGGAAATAACATTCTGCTGATTTGGAAAATTTACAGCTTCCTCGAGATTGATTCCACCGTATTTTTCGTAAGAATCCAAAATTTTATCCACTGCACTGTCGATCTTATTCATGAACGCCCCCAGGAAACAAAGAATGATGTTTTATCCGCCGTTTCCTTTATTGAAAATATACGTTTATAAAACCCTACTGTCAATTAGGAAAAATCATGTATCATTTTGACGCAATTAAATTGAGTTATTTTGACCCATTTTGACCCACTTATGATAATTGATTACCTGCTGAATGAATCATCTGATTTTTTGAGTATAAAAAAAACTGCAAAAGCATTGAATTTCCGGCATTTTAAAAAAAATTTTATTTTTATTGAATCTTGGCACACTTTATGCACTATGTATTAGTGAGACACAGTAAGTGCCTATAAAAAAAATCAATACCTTTAGGAGGGTACATTTATGAACGATCTTTCACTTTTGGACACATTCTTTGGAAACGCACCGGCATTCTACGGAAACTCAGCAAATCGCCTTCCATGCGTTGATGTAATTGAAACAAAGGACACATACGAATTTTCCATGGAACTTCCTGGAAGATGCGAAAAAGACGTTGAAATCAGCCTGAAAGAAGACGTCCTCACAATTGCTTCAATCAAGGGTGAAGAGGAAAACAAGAAGACTGACGGCAACTATCTGATCAAAGAACGCAAGTTCAACGAGTTCAAGCGCACATTCAGTCTTCCAAAAGACATTGATACCGAAAAAGTTTCTGCCTGCTTCAAGAACGGAATCCTTTCTATCTCAATCGGAAAGAAACCTCAGGCTGCAGAAAAGAAAATTGCAATCAAAATAGCATAATGCTACTGATTCTAAAGGGTTGTCGGCAAAACGTTCCTGAGATCAAGAACTCCATCAACGAGTCGTGCATCATAGAAACGGTCCTTGTAGGCAACCCTTATTTTTTCAAGGAATTTAACTCCATGTTTGGCACGAACCACAGCCTTTTCCAGAGTTCCATTCTTCCAGTCAATGTCAATCAGGAGATTACCCCTGAGACGTATGTTTTCAAGGCGCCCAGATTCAAATCCGATGCATGGCTTTTCCAGCAAATGAACAACAAGGGTTTCTTTCTCAACTGTACTGTACACCACACCTGAAGTCATTGCATTAAGCCTTGAGAAGAAATTTTCATCAGCCGAACCCGAATCAAAATCATCAGGCAAATTATATATTACCTTTGAAAGCAATGCACTCAGTTCAACTGACAAATCCTTAAACTCATTCATTCCAAGATATCTCATGGCCTTAATTGTATTCCTTATGAGAACTGCAACATTTCGGGACTGAACATCAGAAAAGGCACTTAAGTAAACGCCGGCACTTTGCTCATGCTGGGAATAACCTGGGCTCACAACAAGTTTTTTCATGTCTTCTGCGCCAATCAGATAATCTTCAAAAAATCGTGAGGCATGCTTAAGAAACCTGAAGTGTTTTCTCAGATATTTTTTTGAAAGAGTGTACTCATAACTGTCCAATATGACTTTTGAAAGATATGCAGCTCCCGTAGGATCATAAGAAAATCTCAAGTCTTTTCCATCTGCAACAGTATCACCCCAGATATCAGTTGACGAATGAACAACTGAACCACTGCATGAATACATTCGTTCCGCAGTAAGCCTTCCATGCCTGAAACAATTTTTTATGAGAGCATGCCAGGATGCATAGCTTTTTTCAAGGCCATATATTTCACCCATTGGCAGGGGCAGATACTTTTCATCAAGAACATATTTCTGTGATCTTGAGCCACACTTACTTGAGCACCAGATTCCATTTGCAAGTGCCGGGACAGATTTTTTTCCTGTGACTGATGATATAAGACAATATCTGTCGTAGTTCCATTGTGTGATTTCGGGAGTTTCTTCACCATAAGGATTTGAAATTGAACACTGCCTGAAATGAGAACTAAAATCTGACGAATGCATGTATTTCAGATTTTCATAGGAAGTTCCCATGGCAAAACAAATTTTCTTGAGAGCAATGTCACTGCATTTTGCCGCATAGTGAAGCGGACGTTTTCCCGTATTGCCCATACGTCTTCGATAATGACCAAGCCTATAAGCCGATTCCACATCAACGTAAATCGTAACATCATCTGAATTCTCAACAATAAGATTGTCACCCCTGACGGAGACATTTCCGCCGGAAGAAATGGCAGTAACCATGACTGCATAAGGGATTCCCTCATCATTGAGCATAACGAGAGTGTCATCATACAAAGTTTCTTTTTTAGAACTTGAGCCTTCAATTCTAAGCCTGAAAAAAATGCTTTTTGGAATAGAGGCACTGATATGGATAACAAGAACATCTGCATGGGCCGAAACAAAACTTTCATAAGTGTAGGCAATGCTGGAACCAGAGTTGTCATTGGAAAAGTCAGCATTGTTTGCCATGGTCGATTCAACAGAAAAACTTGAAGTGCATATACCTGTTTCCAGATCCAGTTCCCGCTTGTATGAATAGGCCTTGTCAAAAACTTCTGAACGCTTCATTGAAGGTCCGGATGCACCAAGATGTTCCGCATCATAAAAATCAATATGAAGTTCACCGGCAGAACAATAATGAGACTGATTTTCCGGAAGTCCTGTCAATGAATCAAAAACACATTCCTGAGCCTCAAAAAGCCTGTTCTGCTGGATTAATTCTCTTGTACGACCAATACCTTCCGTTGCAGAAAGATTGTTTCGGTCAATATACTGCCCTGACCAGACAGATTCTTCATTGAGCTGAAATACTTCATGAGATGGATTGCCAAACACCCTGGCACCTAAACGTCCGTTTCCAAGAGGAAATGATTCCTCGTAATTTTCAGCAGGTTTCTTGTGACAAATAATGTTCATAGCTTGATTCTACCTCAATACGAAGGAAATGTCACTTAAACTAAAATATCCTTCCCGAACTTTTACAGGATGACTTTTTTTCCGTCCGTAAGGGAAATTTCCATTTTTTTATGTTCACATAATTTTGTTTCTATGATAATGTTTAGAAAATGTGATTCCCAGGTGGCATCACAAAACATATAGGAGTTTAAATGTTGAAAGGTCGGCATCTTATTGAACCAGGTGATTTGAGCATTAGTGAAGTTGATGAAATTTGCAAGCTTGCAGAACAAATTTTAGTTGATCCAAATTCGTTTCAGGATGTGTGTCGTGGGAAAATTCTTGCGACACTTTTTTTTGAGCCTAGTACCAGAACACGACTTTCCTTTGAAGCTGCAATGCTTCACTTGGGCGGTACAGTTGAAGGATTTGCAGATGCCAGCTACACATCATCCACAAAAGGTGAAACACTTGCCGACACAATCAGGGTTGTAAGTTCTTATGTTGATGTAATTGCAATGCGCTCACCTAAAGAAGGAGCAGCACTTCTGGCATCAAAATATTCGCCGGTTCCAGTTATAAATGCCGGTGATGGAGGACATTCCCACCCAACACAGACACTTACTGACCTTGTAACAATCCGGGCACTCCAGGGCGGATTTGAAGGCCACACAATTGGATTCTGCGGAGACTTAAAGTTTGGACGCACAGTTCACTCACTCACACAGGCAATGAGCCGCTACAAGAACAACAAGTTTGTATTCATCAGTCCGGAAGAACTTCAGGTTCCTTCATATATCACGGAAGATCTTTTGAAGCCTGCAGGAATTCAGTTCACTACTGCAGAAAGAATGGAAGATGTTATCGGCGACCTGGACATTCTGTACATGACTCGCGTTCAGAAGGAAAGATTCTTCAACGAACAGGATTACATCAGGCTCAAGGATTCATACATTCTCAACAAGGAAAAAATGAAGCTTGCCAAGAAAGACATGATTGTACTTCACCCGCTTCCACGCGTTAACGAAATTGCACCGGAAGTAGATGACGATCCACGAGCAGCATATTTCAAGCAGGTTAAGTATGGTATGTATGCACGCATGGCACTCATTGCAAAACTCACAGGAGCCCTCTAATGATTAACATAGCAGAAATTAAAAACGGACTTGTAATTGATCACATTCAGTCTGGGTTGGGATGGAAAGTTTTCAAGTGGCTTGGTCTTGATACCGTTGAATTCAGCACTGCACTCATAATGAATGCAAACTCAAAGAAATCGGGAAAAAAGGACATTATCAAAATTGACAACATTATCAATATTGACTACGGCATTCTTGGTTTCATCGATTCAAACATTACAGTAAATGTAATTCAGGATTCCAAGATTGTCAGAAAAATCAAGATGGAACTTCCAGAGAAAGTTGAAGACGTAATTGAATGCAAGAATCCACGCTGCATTACAATCACCGAGCACTACGTTCCACAGGAATTCAAGCTCACAAACAGAGAAAAGAAGGAATACCGTTGCGTGTACTGCGATGCACTTTACAAGAACGGATCCCATTCTTTCTAAGTTCTGTCCAGCTTTACTTTATTGAACCCAGGAAGTTTCTGAAATCCTCAGTCACCTGGGTTTCTATTTTCTTTTCAATTGCCCGATAAGTCCTTGTCAGAACATCAGAACTATCAACAGAACTTGCCCTGCCCTTAATTGAAACAGGCATCATTTCCTTTCCCGAAGCAGTATCCCTGAGATAACCTTCCAGAGTATAGTTAACCTGAAAAGTTTTCTTGTCCTTTGTGTCACGAGGAAGAAGTATGCATGTTGCCTCAAGGCAATAGCGTTCCTTCTTGTTATCTGAAGTATTGAACCCCACATCAGAAATCATCTTGCAAAATGCAGGACGAATAACATTCATTGGATCATTTACAACAGAAACGTACACCGGAATCTGAGAAGCAACGGAAAGAAGTTCCTTTTTCACAGAAAGAGATGAAGTTACTGATTTTCTGAGTGAATCAGATTCCTTTGAATCAAGCACATCAAGTTTTTTCAAAAGCTTTTCGTCATACACGGCAGTTTCATGGGCAAGAGAAAGCCTGGAATAATTTTCCATTGATTTTTTGTCGGAAACTTTCATTGCAAGAATTTTTTTGATTTCAGGTTCATTTTTATTTATTTCTGAAATGATTGCAGTTCTGGCACTCTCGCGGTTCATTACAGCAATTGCATAGTATGTTTTTCCGTCCTTGCAGGTATCCTTGATTTCAACACCAACCAGATCCTCTGCATTTACTTTCTGAACAACATCCCTCTCAATCCCTGAAGCCTCAGCAGTAACAACAGAACCATCTGCTCTTGCCTGGACCATTCGTGAAGTTGATTTTGTTTCTGAACTTATGTCACGGCCAAAAACAGCTGCAAGTTTTTCAATGGCATTTACTTCAGCCTGATTTTTTGTTCTTCCCTCTCCAACAGCAGTAATGTAAGTTTTTTCCGGGAATGATTCTGAAGGCTTTTCAACCCAGGATGGAATCTTCTGTGCAAAAACACCGGTACAACAAACAAGAATTGAAATAATTATAAACAGATTTTTTTTCATTTTATTTTTCCATGCAATACAAAAACCATAAAACAAAAAATCCGGGAAACATTGCTCCCCGGACTCTGCTGACACTGGAAAGTTTCCTAGAACTTTACCTTCTGGTTCTTGATGAGTTTTCTGATTGATGTGTCCTGACCCTGCCAGACAATTCTGTTTGTCTCAATATCAATGAGAGTGACTGTTACATCGTATGTTCTTGCAGTGTACTTTCCATCCTTCTGAACGATAGTCTTCACAGATCCCTGAAGCATGAAATCGGCACCCTGTTCATTGTCAATTTCCTTTGCAGTTTCAATACTTGAATGATCAGCCTGATCTGCCTTTTCATCACGAAGTTCATCGCGCTCATCTTTAGATGCAACAAATTCAAGAACTCCTGAATTCAGAATTTCTGTCTGAAGTCTTTTTGCAACAATTGAAGTATCGATTCTCTCGCTGCTTTCATTCTTGATTTTTCCAATGATAACAACTGGAGCCCTTCCGTTCTTTTTTTCAAACTTTGCCACGCGTGGACTTTCAATACAGTCTTCAATAAGAGTAGAACAAACTGTCTTTACATCTGTGTCGTTCCAATATCCATCAACATCAAGGCTTTTCTTTTCATTAACACGCTGAACCTTTGTCTTTGCAGATACTGAAAATGCAACAAGAACTGATGCAAGAATAAGTATTATTTTCTTTGTCATATAACTCCCTAAAAAACAAAAGAGGCTGTCCATCACAGAACGGCCCTTGATTAGTTTATTATTTTATTAAAATGTGAATTCTTCCTCGTTTGAAACAGGCACAGTCTGACCAATTGACTTTGCAAGTGCTGCTGTAAGAATCTGACGGAGAACAGGATCCTGATCTGCGTATGTCTTTGAGTTCTTCATTGCATTATCAACCTGCTTTTCATAGAGATCTTCCTTAACTGCCCAAACAGAATAATAAATGTATGAAATAATATAGTCTGATTCTGTCTTAGCCTTCTTGAGTCCTGGTCTTACCTGACGTGTCTGAACCCAGAAAGAAGCCTTGCGATCCATACCAGTAATAGTACAGTTTGAAAGTGCTGTTGTGATGGCCTTTATGCTTTTCTTCTGTTCGTCTGTTACTGAACTGTATTCTGCACTTGCTTCTGCAGCTGTGGCAATTGATGTTGAAACAGATCCTGCAATACGGCGCATGAGTTCTGTTTCATCTGTCCATGCACGAAGAAATTCAAGATCAGTTCCACGATCACTGAAAACCCAAATTTTATAACCATCAAGCTTAAGCTGCTTCTTTACCTTCTCAACGTTTCCGTCTGCAACTGCTTCAACCCAATCAGGAATCTCACGACCTACTTCTGCACCCTGCCAGTTAACACGTTCAATCTTATTTACCTTGTTCTTTGCTGTCTTAGCTGATGATGCAGCCAACACAAGAGCAGTCATTGCAAAAACTGCAAATACCTTTTTTGATGCTTTCATTTTTTTCTCCTAATAAAACCCAGCATTAGCGGTAACTCAAGAAAGCGATAAACCTGCAGATTAAAAGCAACGCTTCCATAACTGCATGTGATTAAAATACACGCGGATATTTTTCACGCCTTCTATATTTTTCATTACCGTATCTGTAACAAATACAGCAAATTAATGTTACAAACAATATTGTAAAAATTCAATAACCCCTACTTTCCTTCATCAACAGGAACAGCACGACACCCCATGCTTTCTACAAGAACAGGCTTTCCCTTTTTAACAACCACATTATCAATTCTGTCAATTCTTCCATCAGAATACTTTACTTCAACCTGATAAACTCCAGGCTCGCAGGTAAATCCGGCACAATAAGCCTTTGATGGAAATGCAACGCACTGTCTTACATCAGCAATTTCCTTTAAATCTATGGCATTCAGGGCTGGGATTGAAGCAACTTCTGCAAGTGCTGCTGCCAGTTCACTTCTGCTTTTTGCAGCTTCAACAATGGCATACGAAGAAAGATAGGCAGTGATTTTTGTGATTGTTGATCTTGTAATGCTTCTTCGAGCAGCCTTTCGTGCCTTGACTGCAACATCATTCTCACAATCCATGTCAAAGTCTTCCAGCAAAACCGGAATTTCTGACCTTACGCCATCCTTTGAAATCAGCGTTACATTGGAAACCATCACATTTGATTGAATGGAATTCCTGTCAAAAACGGGCCAGTCATATTTCAGGAAAACTGGAAATCCACCAAAGGGAATGTATGTGTTTATGTATAATCCCTGATTCGGGTTAATTGCAATTTTCTTGGGATCAAAATCAATTGAATTAATAATCGGTCTACCTTCAGAATCAACTCCAGGAATACTGTGCCTTTGTGCAATGCTTCCAGTAAGTGCAAGAACCTCAACCCTTCCTTTATTGCCCTTAAGGTCTGCTGATTCACAAGAAACCTGGGGAGCAACAGTCTTAAGCTCGCGAACAATAAAATCATCAACATAGCTTCCGTTTTGAGCTGCAAGAACAATCTGCAGATAATCAGCAAAAGGAGAGGTCTTGTACAGATTTTTTTCAGTTGGCTTTGGAGGCAAAAACTCATCTGGATTAACCCTGGCATTCATTTTTGAAAGACTGTCAGCAACATCCTTTTCATCCTTTGCACTGGAATCGTCCCTCAAAGCAATTTCACCATACTTAGCAGCATATTCCCTTTGCTTGTCACCGACTCTGTTTACACGAGAAAGTGCAGACTCAACATCACCCATGTTGTAATAGTTTAAGGCATTGAATGCATCAACCAGAAGATACTCATAAATATTTCCAGTATATGATGAAATATTCTCGTTTAATGTCGCAGAGGCAAAAGACGCCATAATTGATTTTGTAAACGCATCATCAATAGCAGTTGTTGTGGATTCCATTTTTTCAGATGCCATCAAATATTCGCCTAAAAAATGAAGCAGCATGCCCCGGTCAAGCTCAAGGGCAATATCAGGCTTTTTGACACTTTCCAGCATAAACAATGCATTTTCAAAATCACCGGAACCAACAGCAGACCTGTAGGCAACATCATTGAATTTGACTTTCTTTGCCTTTTCAAGTTTCTTTTTTTTCTCTGCCTTAAGGCGTTCTTCTTCTTTTTTTATTCTGGCTTCTTCCCTGGCTTTTTCCTTGGCTTCCTTTTGAAGACGGATTTTTTCTTCCTTTTGCCTTTTCTTTTCAAGCTTTTCCTGTTCAAGCCGTTCCTTTTTCAGCTGCTTTTCCGACTTAACATTTTCCGCTGAAACTGAAGGAACAACCTGCTCATTTTGTACCTGTGCAGTATCAGCCTGATTTTCCGACTCCTGTGAAAAAAAAGGCATCAGAATCACCTGAGAAATAACAAGGGTCATCAAAATTTTTTTCAAAACAATATCTCCATATTTAAGGGCATCTCAAAAATTAAATTATCACAGACACCGCTTTTAGTTGTTATGAAATAAATATAGTTTAATTGTTTTTACATGACAAGCAAAACTGATTTTTCAATTGATTTTTTTTCCTGATGTTTTTAATCTAAGCTTATGAAAGACTTACTCTTAATTTACAATGCCCGTTTAATTGACTCAAACATTGACAGAAAGAATTCCGCAATCCTTATTTCTGGATCCAAAATTGCCGGATTCCCGGAAAAAGCTGCTGTGAAGGAAATGCTCTCAGACGACAAGGTTTCAAAATTCAATGCACAAGGCGCAACTGTCATGCCATCATTCATTGACACACATGCCCACTTCCGCGATCCTGGACTCACCCAGAAAGAAGACATTATCACAGGAAGCATGGCCGCAGCAGCCGGAGGATACGGAACAGTAGTCCTCATGCCAAATACAAATCCAGTTGTTTCAAGCCAGAAGATGGCAGAAGAAAATAATTGCAAGGCAAAGGAAGCCGGATTCTGCAACGTGATACAATCAGTTTCAATCACAAAAGATTTCGACGGAAAGACAATAGACCACTTGAATTCCCTTAACGCAAAAGTTGTTCCATTGATTACCGAAGACGGAAAGGAAGTCATGGATTCAAGTCTCATGCTCAAGGCCATGGAAATCGCAGCCAAGAAAAAAATCATTGTGTCATGCCATTGTGAAGATCCATTTCTTGCTGCAAGCGCACGTCCTTTGAGACAGGAAGCTCTCAAGTCAATGAAAAGCAACCCGGCAAAGGCAGTAAAACTTCTTCAGGAAGCAGATGAAATTCTTTCCTGCGCAGAAGACACAGCAACTGACAGAAACCTGAGACTTGCAAAAACCGCAGGATGCCACATTCATCTTTGTCATGTAAGCACAGAACACTGCATTAAATCTGCAGAACTTGCAAAAAATGACGGCGTGAATGTTACATACGAAATCACACCACATCACATATATTTTGAAAGCGGAAAGGCTCCTGCAATTTTCAACATTGTAAATCCACCACTGAGAAAAAAAAGTGACAGAGATGCATTGATTAAGGCACTAATTGATTCAAAGGCCTGCTGTATTGGAACAGACCATGCACCACACACAATGGAAGACAAGAAAAATGGTGCTCCAGGATTCAGTGGAATTGAAACTGCCTTTGCAGTCTGCAATACAATTTTGTGCAGGGAAAACAAAATGCCTCTCAAACAGCTTTCAGCACTCATGAGCAGAAATCCGGCACAGCTTCTCGGCCTCAAGACAAAAGGACTTTTAGAAGAAGGTTTTGATGCAGACCTTGTTGTCGTTGACACTGAAAAACAGTGGACAGTTTGCGGAGAAGAATTTGCAAGCAAGGGAAAATTCACTCCACTTGAAGGAAAAAAACTTACAGGCCAGGTTATTGCAACATTCCTCAACGGGAAAATTGTATTCCAGGCATAAAATAGGAAAACATAATGAACATAAATCTTTTTCTGCTTTTTTTTCTGATAGGATCTGCAATTGATTTTACCATTAATTCAATTCTTGAATTCATTGACTACAGGCACAGAAAACTTCACGGCAAGGAAATTCCAGAAGAAGTAGCCGGAAGCCTTTCCAATGAAGACATTGAAAAAACCATCAGCTATGAAAACACAAAATTCTTTACCTGGATTCCACACCACATAATTTCTTTTGCCCTTTCGCTGGCCATGGTTCTTTCTGGATTCTACGGATATGTATTTGAAAGAATTTACTCTTTCATTCAGGAACCTCTTCCGGTACTCATCCTGTACTCAGTGATTCTTTCAATTCCTTCTTCAATAATCTCACTGTCCTTTGAACTCTACAACGAGTTTGTTGTTGAGAAGAAATTCGGCTTTTCAACAATGACGTTTCCACAGTGGATTCTTGATCAGATTAAGGGAATTCTTGTCTCAGCAGTAATTGGCGTTCCACTTCTTGCCGCTGCAATTCAAATCATAACAAAAGCCCAGGACTGGTGGTGGCTTATTCTTGGTGGCGTAATGGTCTTGTTCTCGCTGGGAATTTCTTTCATTTACCCGACAATTATTGCACCGCTTTTCAACAAATTCACTCCAGTTGACAACGAGGAAATCAAATCAAGAATTGAAAACCTTTTCACAAAAACTGGATTCAAAAGCTCGGGAATTTTCATTATGGATGCATCAAAACGAAGCAGGCACTCAAATGCCTACTTTACCGGATTTGGAAAAAACAAGCGCATTGTTCTATACGATACACTGGTAAACCAGCTAACTGCAGAAGAAATTGAAGCTGTTCTGGGCCATGAACTTGGACACTGCAAGAAACATCACATAACAAAAAGAATGTGCATTTCAATTCCAATGACCTTTGCGATTCTTTTCATTACATCAAAATTCATTCATATGAATTCCCTTTACCAGGCCTTCGGATTTACAATTGCAAAAATTCCAGTCTTTGTGCAGTTGATTGGAATCAGTCTTCTTTTTGAAGTTTTCGGTGGATTCAGAATAATTACAAACCTCATCTCAAACTGGTCAAGCAGAAGGGATGAATTCGAAGCTGACAAATTTTCAAGAGAAACCTGCGGAACACCAGAACCATTAATCAGTTCACTGATCAAGCTGAACAAGGAAAACTCAAGCCAGATCAATGTGGCAAAAGTTTATTCCATGTTCAACTACAACCATCCGCCTCTCCTGGAAAGAATCAGGGCACTAAGACTTTCTGGAAAGGAAAATAACTGAAACTATTGCAAACAGAATTGCATAGAAAATTAGTGCCATAGCGATTGCCCCCAAACCGAACAGGCCCACAATGACATAATTCATGAGACCAAATGTGTAAAGGATGCAGTCGCATGCAAAATATACTACCATTCCAAAAAATGGAATCATGAAAATCCAAGAGAAGCGGAAACTTGTCTTTGGATTTTCAATTCTATAGTTCCAGCCCATTGATGCCGCAAACACAAACAGAATCAGCATGATGAAGGGATATGAAATTCTCTGCAAAAGATTCTGTGTGTAGATTTCTTTTGAAAATCCATATTTAGCCGCATTTGGCAGAAACTTGTTCAAATCCCACAAAGGCATTTTGTCTGCGCCTGAAGAAGCTGCATTGATTCTGTGGAAATCCGTGTAAGGCATTGGAAGAATCATGAATGAAGTTGACATCTCAACCTGTGCAACGGAATTTTCGCTGTAAACCTTTCTGTTCATGTTGACAAGTCCAGTTTTGTCCAGGATAACCTGTGGAAGTCCGGATGGTGCAAAGGAATAGACTGGTTTTGAAACAAGACCTTCTGTGTCGCGGTCAACGGAGCGAAGAGTAATCATGGGAATGTACCTCCAGCTTCTTTCTGCACCAAGCAACTTAAGACTGTCATCACTAAAATCAGCAACTGGCTGTGCAACTGCCTTTGCATAGGGAACGGTAAATGAATACTCAAATTTTCCTGCAGCCGAATAGTGAATGCAATTAAAACCTTCAAGATATCGAACAAGTCCCCCTTCCTTCTTGATGTCCATTGCACTGTTGATATAGAAGACATCCTTTGTTCCATCAGGATTGCTCAATGAAAAATAAATCTTGTGGCTGTTTGAAAGTTCAGCCATGTGTTCAGTTTCATCAAAGAAGAAATACTGAGACTCAACATCTTCCTTGGCGAGTGCGAGGAAACGAATAACATCCGGATCAGACATTCCCTTTTCTGTTGCATTCAGTTCGTTGAAAATATAGTAACTCTTGAGACAGTCGCCGCATTGGTAAGCCTTGTATCCTTCGCGCTTTTTCTCGTAATACTTTCTGGCATCTGACATATCATAGGGTATTGGCTCGTTAAGCTGATTCCATGCATGATTTGCACATCTGACAGCCTCATCAAGACTTGTGTTTGTTCCCGAGCAGGCTTCAACGGCAAGCTGTGCCCAATAGTGTGATTCAAACCAGCTTTTTTCTTCGGCACATTTTTTTGATTTTTCAATAAGTTCAAGAATAGTGTAACTGGAATCTGCCTTGTGAAGAGGCCTTTCAATTTTTTCTGCAACAGACTGCTTTCTTGCATACATTTCATTGTCACGGGCAAGATCAAGACAATCATTAATTACCTTGAAAACTGCATTGGCCTTTGGATCCTTTGGGGCAATTTCCACGGCCTTCTTTGCATACTGAAGAGCAAGTGCATAATATTTGTCCTCAGCAAGTTTGTTTGCCGAATCAATTGCCTGGGAAAGTTCATAGGGAGCCTTTTCCTTTGAAGAAATCTTTGTATTTATTTTTGCGTAAAAAACTTCCTGATTCAAGGCAAGAATCAAAACCATTATGATAGACGAAACAAAAATAATTCTGTAACGCTCAAACATTCCAGCAGTAAATCTGTCACGGATATTTGATGACTTCTGCTGCCACTGAACTGCACAGGAAACTGCAAAACCGCTGAGCAAAATTGCAGGAAGAATATGCATGAACCATTTGAGTCCTACAAGAGCCTTATAAGTTCTCTCATCCCCTTCAATCAAAATCGGGCAGTTTACCACAAACATTGAAAGTCCAAGACATATTGCCAGGACTAGAATCGTATATACAGAAACTATAATTATTATTTTCTTCATTAATCTTCATCTCCGTAAAGATCTTCATCATCAGAAATGATTTCCCTGTTGTGAAACATTATTCCAGCGAAGACCATGCTGCCAAACCAGACAATATTCACAATAAGAAGAAGTTTGTTTGCCCTTCCCGGAATAAAGCCCATTATGGAGTTGACCTTATCTGATGCAGACTGCAATATAAATCCGTAGGAAACTGCAATGTTAAGGCTAATGATAAATGATGTCAGAAAAAGAATCATGACTGCATTGACAAGACGCCACATTGAAAGCTTTCTTATGTACATGATTGAAACAATTGCCAGCGCAAGAGAACTGAATACAAGCCAGTTTATTACACCGGTGTTTACATTTGCCGCAATAAGTTCAAGGAACAAGGCTGCACCAGTGTAAAGAATTTCTATTCCTATAGGCACAACAACCGCATCCTCAACCAGAGAATCAGAAAATCCGTTTGTGCTTGCATTAAGCTTTATGTTTTCAAAGGTAAACACATTTTTTTCTTCCGGATCATTTGTTATGCAGACTCCATCAGCAACATTCCCGATTGAAACATTGGAATAGTAGAAAACATAATCATCTGAACTGCGGAAAAATCCAGCGGAAATTGGACGGCTTGAGTGGCCGGGAATATTAATCATGCTTGAAGCATAAGCGTTAACCACAACTGGAAGGAAGAAAACCCAGACCAGGACAAACACGATGGAATATGCAATTACCGGCGACCAGTATTTTGTCTTGTGCCTGATAAGATAGAAGCACATAAAAAGTGCCGAAAGAGGAAAAACAACCGGAAATGAAATCAGACATCCCTGCATGAAAATCATTGGATGATAGGTTTCAAACCCTTGTCCCGCAACAAGTGTTGTACAAATTGTATAGACTGAATACAAAAGTGCACCCAGCAAAGTTCCACCAACGAGAATGGCAAGGAACAAAAAACACAATTTCATGGAAAAATCAAAATTAGACTTCATAACTCATTATAATTGTAATAGCAATCATCAAAAATTGCAATTTTTAAGAACAACTATCCCTTCGGACAAAACATATAATAAAGGCTAACAGTCAATGCAAATATAAGCCAAAGTTTGACATTATGGAGTTTTTGCATTATATTTTTAAAACTATTAGAAGTTGAAAATGGTATTTCTACAGAGGTGAGATAATATGAATAACAATGATTTAGTACCAGACTTTGATGATGAAAAAGATGACAGCCTTAAGATCACCCTTGAAAAGGCTGATGGTGTAGAAAAGGGACTTTTGATTATTCTCAACGGATACATTGATACATATAATTCTGTATATTTCCAGAAGCAGATTGGAAAGGTTGTTGCAACAGGCTTCGTGAATCTTATTTTCAACTGCTCTAACTTGAACTATGTATCTTCAACAGGTATTGGTTCATTCACATCATTCCTCAAACTCGTAAAGGCAAAAAACGGAGACATCGTTCTCCTGAACATACAGTCAAAGGTTTACGAAGTATTTCAGCTTCTCGGATTCAGCCAGTTCTTCAATATCAAGGAAGGAATCGAAGATGCAATCCAGCACTTCAACGAAGTTCCAGTTGCTGAAGTCTCAGTTTTCCCAAAAATTTTCAGCTGCCCTGTTTGTTCAAGAAAGCTCAAGGCTTCAAAGAGCGGACGTTTCAGATGTTCTGACTGCAAGGCTATTCTTGCAATTGACCAGAAGGGAAGCGTATTCCTTGGGTAAGATTCCAGTCTAAAATTAAATTGACAAGGCATCTTTTGAAGGTGCCTTTTTTTATGTCCATCAGCAAATCAGCAGCACAGGAAACAGGAAAATGAATCTAGACAATATTGTAATCGTCCTTTCAAGACCAGAAGAACCAAGAAACATTGGAGCAGTTTGCAGGGCCATGGCAAACAACAACATTCATACACTCAGAATTGTTGGCAAAAAAGAAAACATCGACATTGAAAAAGTACACGTGCTGGCAATTCACGCAGCATACATATTTGATCAGGCCCAGTTCTACGATTCCATTACGGATGCAGTTTCTGACTGTGTCTATGCAGGCGGAACAACCAGAAGAAGAGGAAAAAAAAGAAAGGGAAAGCTTCTTCTTCCAGAGGAATTTGCATCCCTTGCTGCAAAAACAACTACCGGGACAAAGAAAACTCCAGGTGCCAGGGTTGCCATGGTTTTTGGAAATGAACGAACAGGTCTTGATGACAACGAAATCCTTGAATGTCACATGGGCGTTACAATTCCTTCCAGCGACGAATTCGGTTCCCTAAACTTAAGTCATGCGGTTCAGATTATGTGCTACACATTATTCAGAAACAGCGAGAAAAAAAGCCTTGGTTACATTCCGATTGAATCAAAGAGACTTAAGGAAACCATAAACATAATTGCGGACAGCCTTCAGAAAATCGGATTCTTCAAGCAAGCCGGACGAAAGGACATGGAACTATTTTGGAGAGACATTCTTTCCAGAGCAGCACTCAGCGAAGGTGAAGCTCAGTACCTGGAAAAGACATTCACAAAGGCAGCCGGACTTGCTCAGAAAAACTCAATATCAAAATCATGAATCACATCCGCATCACTATATACAGCTCCACGCTCTATGCAGTTTTTTAGCTGACGGACATTTCCAGGCCAGTTATATTCCATCATCTTCTCAATAGCTTTCTCGGAAACAGTTTTCCCGTACTCCATTGCAAATTCTTGTGCCAGGGTTTTTATGTCCCACTTGTGATCACGAAGGGGAGGAACCTCAATGATAAAAACATTTATTCGATAAAAGAATTCTTTCTTGAGTTTTTCCTCTCCAACCAGATTCTGTATGCTTTCATTTGTTGCAAAGAAAAATCGTCCGCGGAATTCATGCTCAGCAAATTCACCAACACGCGAATATTTTCTGTTGTCAAGAACTCCATAAAGCTTTACCTGAAGTTCCCTGCTTAGTTCCCCGATTTCATCCAGAAACAAAGTGCCCTCTTCCGTCCCTCCAAGAAGCCCGGTTTTTTCCTCGCATCCAGTATAAGCTCCCCGGACAGTTCCGAATATCTCACTTTCAACCAGATTTGGATTAACCTCTGCAAGATTCTTTTTCTTGAATGGCCTGTTTTTTCTAGATGAATGATCATGAATGAACCTTGCAGTAAAACCCTTGCCGCTTCCAGTTTCTCCAAGAAGAAGAACTGTTGTATCCTTCTCACATGCAAGCCTGACCTTTCTCAGATATTTTTCCCATGAGCTGATCTTTTCTTCGTGAGTTACATCATCGTCTGTCTTTCTTCTTACCTGCAGCGATGAGAGAATAGACATGAGTTCATCAAAGGAAGACACAAAAAAAATTTCACAACACAGGATATTTCTGAGAGAATTCTGAAGCTCTACAGGAAGAACATGAGATACAACATAATCAACGGAATACAATTCATTACTGAAAGAATAAAAATCCAGTTCCTTGAGAAAAACAAAATTGAACAGATAATTGAAACGACTTTTACACAGCGAATAGAATTCTTTTGTATTTCCAGTAAATAGGATTCCTGGCTTTTTCAAAAGACTTAGTTGTCTTTATCAAACAATCTTGTGCAAACCAGAAGTATTATATACCACATATATGGAAAAATCAAAAAAAGTTTGAGAGGGTTTCTGAGGATTTCACCCCAAATCTCAAGTCCCTTTTCAAATGTTCTGTCACTGATTCTCTTAACACGCTTGCTGAAAATACCAACAATATCCCTGTAATACAGGAATATACTGGAATTGAATCTGTTACGTCTTGAATATACCCAGCAGTCTTTCTTTCGGATACCATCACTCAAAAGAACCAGGGATGGAGAAGCCTTATACACAGCCTCAATCAAACCATCTTCTGAAGTCTTCTTGTAGAAACCTACATATCGCCCAACAAGCTGAAGCCCCTTAAATGTTGAACGGACATTTTTTTCTGCAGCCATGAGAGCCTTTTTTCTGCCACCAAGAAGATACAGTGTCTTGAACCGGCTTTCCAGAACTGAAAGAATTGAAATTGTGGCATCAAAAGGATTGTATCGGACAGGAATTCTTTTTTTCAGGAATCTGGCACCGAACAAGATGCTTTTTGAAACCGGAATAATCAAATCCGCATTTCTAAGACATTCTGAATACTGACTGTTTCTGCGAGCCTTAAGCAAATCCCAGACATTGAGGAACATAATCTGCTTAACTCCATCCTTTTCCAAAAGCTCAACAATTTTTCCCTCAAGCTCAAGTTTTGGAACTACATCCACAGGAACACCAAGTATACTGATTCTTTCAATCGATCCCATTTTTCCCACCCTTTTATTCTGATTATTCTGACAGACAACTTCATGCCTGCAAAACAAACAATTAAAATCTCCGGAATTTAAAACTCACGAGATTCATCTACTCATTTTCCAACTGACTCTGCAAGGCCGCAATTCCATACAAAGCTGCAGTCTCACACCTGAGAATATTCGTCTTAAAATGAACCGGCATTATATTATTGCTGCAAAGAAAGTCAATTTCTTCAGGAGAAATTCCACCCTCGGCCCCAACAAAAAGCCCAACATTCTCAAGTTCCTGTGCAGAACAAGAATCCCCAACAGCCTTTTTAAGTGAAACAGTTCTGGAAGTCTGCTCATAAAGAACTATGGCCATTGAATTTTCACGGCACTCATTTTTCCAAAAGTCAACGGCTTCTTCAACAGTCATCACGCCGTGAATGCATGTTTCAACAGGAGAACCGCTTTGCTGTCTGGCTTCAGTTACAATTCTCTGCCAGCGCTCCTCCCTGGATCCAGTTTTCTTTACTGCACTCTCAACATTTCCCTTCTGACAAAAAAAACCGTTAACGGGAATAAAATCCGAGACCCCGCATTCAACTGCCTGTCTCAAGATAAGCTCCATCTTGGGAGGCTTGGCCACAAACTGAAACAGGAAAATTTTTTTTCCAGGATTCTGAGAAACTGGAAGTGCCCTGTTTCCTGATTCAGCTAAGCCAGCACTGTCACCTGCAACCTGCAGCGTTATCTTCTTTGCAGCTGAATCAGTCTTGCAGACTGTCATTTTCTGAAGGGTTCCGGATGGCAGCCTGACATAAATCATATCGCCTGGTTCAAGACGCAAAACTGATGTCAGATAGTGAAATTTTTTTCCTTCAACAAAGAGAAGTCCATTTTTGTCTGGTTCTGTCTCTGCAATAAACTGTCTCATTTACCTAGCATCAACTGTTTCTGAATCCTTCTTTGCAGGAGGATTGTTTGCCTGATCCTTCAGTGTCTGAGTTTTTGCAAGCATTGTCTTAAAAGAAGGATTGTTGATAACCTCAATTGCACCCTTAAGCTGATTGTCATAATCAAGATCATATAATCTTGAAGGCTTTGTTCTGTCAACCTGATTTCTTACAAGCTTGCGGATAATTCTTGAATTGAGTGCATAAGTCTTTCGGAGAGATTCCGCATAGGCAGAAATCTGAGCTTCTGTCATATCTGGATGATTCTCAACATAGGCAGGAATAACTCCAGAAGCTTCCAGATCCTTCCAGGCTTTTTCTTCTGACTCTGAGAATTCCTCATAAGGAATTTCCTTGTCCGGATAAATTCCAACCTTATCAATATTTACATCTGTCGGTGAATAGTATTTTGCAACAGTAATCTTGAATCCGTCACCGTTGTAAAGACCATTTGGAATCTGAACGCTACCCTTTCCGTATGTTTTTTCTCCAATCAGGTATGCTTTTTTTGTGTCCTTCAAGGCACCGCTCAAGATTTCACTTGCACTTGCACTTGCCCTGTTTACGAGAACAACAACAGGAATATCCTTTACGACAGTTTCTGATTTTTTTGCATAGTAAACGGAATTTTCATAATCAAGACGGCTCTTTGTCTGAACAATCACACCAGAATCAATGAACTTGTCTGCTATCTTTACTGCACTTGTAAGAAGTCCACCACCATTATTTCTGAGATCAATAATAAGTCCCTTGTACTTTGCAGACTTAAATGAGTCAATTGCTTCCTGAACCCTGTCTGCAGTTTTCTGAGAAAATTCTGAAATACGGATGTATCCGATTCCTGTATTCTCGAGCATTCCATATTTTACTGTTGGATTCTCAATTTTTGCACGGACAAGGACTCTGTCAAATTCAATTGACTTTCTTCTTCTGATTGTTACGGTAACACTTTCGCCTACAGTTCCGCGAAGCATTCCCAAAACCTGCTCCATTGTGATTGTAGAAGTATCAACCCCATCAATCTTGATAATAAGATCCCCGGCCTGAATTCCAGCTCTTGCTCCAGGAGTGTCATCAATTGGAGATGCAACTTCAACATAGGCAGGCTTTTCAGGAGTAGATTCATTGGGCTTTGTTATTGAAAGTCCAACACCACCAAATTCTCCGACAGTTGTGTCAGTAAGTCCACGCCATTCAGACTGATCCATGTAAACCGAGTAAGGGTCATTCAGGGCACCAAGCATTCCCTTGAGAGCACCTTCATACAAAACCTGAGGATCAACTTCATCAACATAATTCTGCTGAATAAAGAAATAAAGGGAATTAATTACATCAAGATATTGTTTCTGCTTTTCCAGAGAAGAATCAGCTGTGAGCGAATTTGACTGGGCAATACACTGAGATGCAGCAATGGCACAAAACAGCAATGCAATAGTTCTGGAAACAAATTTCTTCAGTTTAATCATTTTTTTATTTTAGTTTCTTTTATTTCTATAGTCAAATGCAATTAATTTCTCAAAAAACCAAGATCAGTAAGCCATTCCCTAAGATTCTCATTCCAGTGAGTTTCCTTCATGAACCAGCCATCCTTCATTCCAAAACCATGACCGCCTTTTTCATGCACGGCAAACCTGTGGGGAATATTTTTTTCAGACAATGATTTTTCCAGCCTGACTGAATTCTCAAACATGACAACAGGATCATCCTTACATGCAAGAATATATGTGGGAACCATATTTAAAGGAATATTCAGTTCCATTGAAAATTTCTCACGCATCTTTTCATCATTCCAGGATTTTCCCAGAAGACTCTTCCTGGACTTTTTGTGTGCTATGGGATCCATCATGGAAACAACAGGATAAATTGGCATGACAAAATCCGGACTGACCCTGACATTGCATTCAACACCAAGTTTTTCAAGCTGACTGTCATTTCCCATCACAGCGCCCATAGTAACCAGATGACCACCTGCAGAAAATCCAATGGCACCAACTTTTTCAGGATCAATTCCAAAGAACTCTGCATTTTCCCGGATATACTTTATGGACATCTGAAAATCTTCCAGCATTGCAGGATGATGATTTCCGTTGGCGGCAACACGGTATCTAAGAACAAAGGGAACTGCATTCTGACTAAGGAACCATCGGGCTGTGGCAAATCCTTCATGAGGAAGTCCAAGATGATGGTAGCTCCCACCCGGGCAAATCACAACAGCCATTTTCTTGTAATCAGTTTTTTGAATGACTGATTTTTCAGGAACATACAAAATTGAATCAGTTTCATTCCTCATTGAAGAAACACCTTTCCACAGATACTCCTTCCTGAACCCGTCAAAAACACGGCCATTAATTCCCCAGGCATTCACGAAACATGAAACCAGCAGGCACAAAGCAATCATCCTTTTCATGGAAAACATTATATCCATGCAGCAAGGCAAGATACAAGCCGGACCTTGGGAATCAGTTTGAATTAATTGTGAATATTGAATTATTCTGATATTATCTTTCTAGTTCAGGGAATCTTGAAAATCATCATTTAAAATTCCCAATCATTTGAAAGAGAGGAACACATGGGTAGTCCAAAAGTCTGTCTCACACTTACAGCACCTACCATAGAAGAAGACCTGGAGCTTCTGAACAGGTACAGAAACAAAATTGATATTGCAGAACTGAGAGTTGACCATCTTTTGCCGGATGAAAGGCTTCACGTCAGAAAATTTCCTGGACTCGCAGGACTTCCATGCATTCTGACAATCCGCAGACAGATTGATGGCGGCCAGTTTGTTGAAGGAGAGGCTGCAAGAACAATTCTCTTTGCCAGGGCTCTTTCCTTTGCCGAGGAAGACAAGACAAAAAACTTTGAATATGTTGATTTTGAGGAAGACTTTCACATTCCAAGCCTTGAAGATGCTACACTTGCATTTGGAACAAAAATCATCCGAAGCGTTCACGATATGAAAAATCCAATAATCAACATCAACGACAGGCTTGCAAGCCTTAACAAATCAGGATACGAAATTCCAAAGATTGCATTCATGCCTCATTCTCTTGATGACGTTAGGAATCTTTTTGAGCAGGCTTCACTCTTGAAGGACTCAAACCACATTCTCATTGCCATGGGTGCCCTTGGAACTCCAACCAGAATTCTTGGAAGCAAACTGAAGAACTATCTCACATACACTTCAACTCCAGAAACCCTGACAAACACAAAGAACATTGCACACATTGATGTAATAACCCTCAATGACACATACCACATAAAGCAGATTTCAGAAAACACAAAAATATTCGGAATCACCGGATGGCCACTTTCAGGAACATCAAGTCCCACACTTCACAACACAGGATACGAAAAACATAGTCTTGATGCAGTTTACATTCCAATTTGTGCCGAGAAATTCTCTCAGGCCATGGACTTTGCAGAATGCATAGGAGTAAAAGGACTGTCTGTTACGGTTCCACACAAAGAAGAAGTTCTTAATTCAAATGTAGTAATTGATGAAACCGTAGCTGAAATCGGAGCAAGCAACACCCTTGTAAAACATGAAAACGACTGGGTTGCATTCAACACTGACGCCGAAGGATTCCAGAAATCTCTTTTGGAATTCACGGGGCTCAAAAACCTCAAGAGAAAAAAGGTTGCAATCATAGGTGCCGGCGGAGCAGCTAGGGCCATTGCTTATGCAGTGCACAAACTGAAAGGTGATGCCTGTGTTTTCAACAGAACTCTTTCAAAGGCAAAGAAACTTGCTGAGCAGTTCAACTTCA
Source organism: Treponema sp. (assembly GCA_016294035.1). Lineage (GTDB taxonomy): Bacteria > Spirochaetota > Spirochaetia > Treponematales > Treponemataceae > Treponema_D. Next base: position 52,843 of record JAEDCT010000011.1, read on the forward strand.
AGTATTCTATTTTGAACCAGGAAGCCGCCGGCATGCTGAAGAAATATTCAGACATCATTATTCAAACCACTTCAAAGGGAATGCATTCAACTGATGAACCAAACCAGGAAAACGATCCATTATTTTTCTATGATTTCTCAGGAAAGGAAATGGTTTTTGATATTATCTACATGCCGGAGACAACACCAATCATGAAGCGTGCAAAAAATGCTGGCTGTAAGGTATGCAATGGTTTTGACATGCTTCGCTATCAGGGATACAAGCAATTTGAATTATATACAGGAGTCGAATACTAAAATGATTACAAAGGACGAACAGAAAGTACTTGCTGCTACAACTGCGGTAGACACTCTCATCAAGGAAGGCAAAATTTTCAGCGGAATGAAAATTGGTCTTGGAACTGGATCAACTGCAATGCCAGCAGTAAAGCGACTTGCAGAAAGAATTGCAGACGGAACACTAAAGGATGTTAAGGCTGTAGTCACAAGCTTCCAGACACAGCTTGCCTGCGAAGGATTTGGAATTCCAGTTTACACATTGAATGACAAGTGCATTGGCGGACATCTTGATCTCTCAATTGATGGTGCTGACGAAATTGACCAGAAAAACAATCTCATTAAGGGAGGCGGAGCTGCACACCTTAGAGAAAAACTTGTCGAATACAATTCATCTTTTCTTGCAATTGTTGCCGACAGCTCAAAAGATGTTCAGTCACTGGGAACAAAATTCCCCCTTCCAGTTGAAGTAATTTCTGATGCAAGAGTTCCCATAATCAAGGAACTTGAAAAACTTGGAGCATCCTGCGTTCTTCGCGAGGGAGTAAAAAAAGCAGGCCCGGTTATTACAGACAACGGAAACATGATTCTTGACTGCACATGGAAAGCCCCGGTTGACCCAGCCGAAATGGAGGAAAAAATCAACAAGATTACAGGTGTAGTTGAATGCGGATTCTTTACAAAGATTCATCCCGTAGCATTCATTGCAAGAGAAGACGGAACTGTAACAGTAAGGTAAAATCAAGAATATCCCCATACAGCAAGACAATCATTTAGCAGTGGGACTATTTTACGAAATCAACAAAAAAAAGCTGTCTTAAAAACCCGAAAGTTAAGTGCACTTCAGGTTAAGGCAGCCTTTTTTTGTTTATGGTTCAGATTACTGAATTGTAACCTTGCCCTTTTCTTCGCCCATTACATAAAGAACAACTGTATTTTCCTTTTTAACATCATAAGGAACCGTAACTTTCTTTCCAGGATGGTTGAATGAAAGAATTGTTGTGCTCAATCCATCAAGAGTCTGAACATCAACTCTCATTGGAACAGGATATGGATACTCAGGAACTTCTACTTCAAGGATTCCCTGAATTGATTCTGACTCTGCAGTTGATGGACGTGCTGTAAGTTCAACATCAATTCTTGTGAATGCATCAACAGATCTTTCTGTCTTTGCAACAGATGTAATTGCTCCACCCTCAGCAGCCGAAGCATCCTGCTTAAATGTAAAATCATAAACCAGTTTTGTTTCGTTCATTACTGCAAGAAGCTGCTTTACAGTCATGTTCTTTATTTCAGGAACTTCAACAACTTCATTCTTGTCACCGCTTGAAACTACAAACTGAAGTTTAACCGGTTCATACAGTTCTGTTTCTGCAGGAGGATACTGGGCAATAATTGTTCCAGCCTTTGCAGAATCCTTCTTATATACTGGTGCTGACACCTTGAGAACTGAATCTTCTTCACTAAACAGAAGATCAAGTGTTCCCCTTACTTCATCAATATTTTTTCCAACATAATCATCAAGAACAGTAATCATTTCACCACGGCTTACTGTAAGGTCAATACGACGATATGCCTTTACAATTGAACCTGCACGTGGAGACTGTGAAAGAATGGTTCCCTTGTCACCAGGCATTTCTGAATAGTGCATCTGGATTTTTGGATACAGTTCCCTTTCCTGAAGCTCAAGAAGTGCTGCAGTAAGGCTCTTTCCCTGAACATTTGGAACCATAACCTGTTCTTCACCCTGAACTGAAAGGAAGAAAACGATAAGGCATGAAACAACCATGAGAATAAGAGCAATCACATAAACAAAGAAAACTGACTTTCCGCCTTTCTTGAGTGTTTCAAGGCGTTCCTTTGTATCAAGGCTGTTAAACTTATCCTTTACCTTTTCCTTGATACCATTCAAATCTTTTCCTTCAAAAATTTCCATTTTTACAATCCTTTGATTTTTGACACCCCAAAGACAACCTGCTTTAAGGCTTGTTCTATTCTAAAACAGTGCCAATAAAATTTCTAGCACCATTCATAAATGACTTGTAATCCATTGATTTTTTTGCCTGCCACTGAAGTTCCGTTGCAATCAGAACTCCGTCACCAGTCTGAATGAGGATTCCCCTCTGCTTGTTGTACTCAAGAATAGTTCCGGGAACAGCATTGGTGTTCTTTACAATGTTCGGGTCCTGAGCAGCAATCTTGTTTGCATCGCGAGCCTTAATGATCTTAAGCTGGACTCCATTTGAATGGGTAAAACATCCAGGCCATGGAGTGTAGGCTCTGATCTGTGCATCAATTTTTTCCGCACTGTCATTCCAGTCAATCAGCCCGTCTTCCTTCTTAATAATGGAACAATAAGAAGGCTCTCCAACCTGCGGAGTTGACTTTGGCATTTCACCAGTTCTTGAAATACCACGGAGAATTGTCGTTATATGAGATCCGCCGTATACCGCACTGTTATACAAAACTTTGTCCGCAGTTTCAGTCCCCGTGAGTCTTGTTGCCTGCTGGAAAATTATGTCTCCCTCATCCATGGCAAGAGACATTTTCTGAATTGTAAGTCCAGTCTCCTCATCACGATTAAGAATAGCTGCGTTTACTGGAGTTGCTCCACGATATTTTGGCAGAAGTGAAGGATGCAGGTTGATTCCACCATACTTGAACATGCTGAAAAACTTAGGCCCCAGAATATGACCATAGGCAAAGCAAACAAAAATATCCGGGTTGAGAGCAGAAATTGCTTCCCTGTCCTGGGCAAAAATATGATCAGGAGTAAAAACCTGAATGTTGTCTTCGCGAGCTTCATTCCAGATTCGAACATACTGCTCAACATCTGTTGGAATCAAATCCTTGTGACGCCCCTGAGCTGTAGGAGGATTAGTAAGAACACCGACAACCTTATACTCTTCCTCTGGAATGGAAGCAGACATTGCGCTGTCCTTCAAAATGAGTTCCAATGCTTTTGCAGATACGGCAGGACTTCCGCCATACAACACTCTCAGCATCTATTTCTTTTCCTTCTTTGCTGCAAGCTTGGCCTGGAGACTTGCTTTCTTTGCTTCTTTTTCAGAAAGTTTCTTAGCCTGTCTTTCGGCCTTTCTCTTGAAAGACTCTATGATTTCCTGCTTAGTTTTTTCATCACCACGGTCAATATAAAGAGTGCCATCAAGATGATCGTTTTCATGCTGAATGATTCTTGCAAGAAGTCCATCTGCATCATTAATCACAAAAGGCTTTCCCTTTTCATTCAATGCACTGATTGAAATTTTCACAGGACGAACGATATTTTCTGAATAGCCTGGAAGTGAAAGACATCCTTCCTCATATTCACTTGTTTCTGCAGAAGTCTTGATTATTTCTGGATTAATGAAAACACGGCGAACATCATCATCCGACATGAGAACGAAGAAGCGCTTGGCAATTCCAACCTGAGGAGCTGCAAGTCCAACTCCATTTGCACTGATCATTGTATCAAACATTTCTTCAATAAGAGCCCTGAATTCATCATTGATTTCTTCAGGCTTAACTGGTTCGCATTTCTGGCGGAGAACATCCTCTCCAAGCTTACAAATTCTCATGATCTTTCCTAATCCAATTAATTTTTATAGAGAACAGATTTTACCACAAATAAAATATGTTTACAATCTAAGACGGGCTGCCCTTGCGTGTGCTGCCAGACCTTCGGCATCACCTAGGAATCCTGCAGCCTGTGCAGATTTTCTGGCTCCTTCTTTTGTATTGTCAGTTCTCAATGTTGTTACAGTTTTCAGGAAAACGCGAACACTCAATCCACCGGTAAAACGGGCGCTTCCAGATGTTGGCAGTGTATGATTGAGTCCTGCTGCGTAATCACCAAAAACCTCAGCTGCACCATGACCAATGAAAAGACTTCCATAGTTGTGAACAAGAGACTCAATTCTTGTGCGCTTCTCACCTTCATCAATAGCAAGTTCAAGATGCTCTGGAGCCTTTCTGTTTGCAAATTCAGCAGCCTGTTCCAGGGAATCACATACAATGATGCGACCAAAATTATTGATGCTTTCACGAGCAGTTGCCTTAGTTGAAAGTTCTTCTATCTGCCTTTCAATTTCTTCAGAAACCTTTCGGGCCAGATCCATGCTGTTTGTTGCAAGAACCGGCTGAGCAACAACATCATGCTCTGCCTGTGCAAGAAGGTCTGCTGCAACCCAAACTGGGTCTGCGCTTTCATCAGCAATAACAAAAACTTCCGTAGGTCCGGCAACCATGTCGATTCCAACAGTTCCGTAAACCATTTTCTTTGCCTCGGCAACAAACTTGTTTCCTGGACCAACAATAACATCTGTCTTTGGGACAGATTCTGTTCCGAATGCCATTGCTCCAATTGCCTGAGCACCACCACAGGCAAAAACTCGTGTTGCGCCACACAAACAGGCAGCAGCCATAATATTCTCATCAGCATACGGAAGCTTTTCAGATTCCGGATGCTTTCTTGGAGGAGTACAAAGAACTATTTCCTTTACACCAGCAGCAACTGCAGGCATAATTGTCATTACAACGGTTGAAACCAATGGGAATCGCCCCGCAGGAACATAAACTCCGGCAACATCAACAGGAATATTTTTCTGTCCGGTATAAACACCGCTTTCAATTTCAGTTTCAAAATCTGTAAAGCATTCCCTCTGCTTTCTGGCAAATTTCAGGGCAAGATCGCGGCTATAGCATAATGATTCATACAGATCTGGATTCTCAGACTTCATTTTTTCTGCAGCTTTTTCCAGGTCCTTTCTTGAAATTTCAAATGTGTCCGGACAAGCTGCATCAAACTTCTGGCTGTATTTATGGAGAGCAGCATCCTTATTTTCCCTTACATCCTTCAAAATGTCTCTAACCGTATCAAGGGAAGAACCAAAATCACGTCCCTCAAAAAAAGATGATTCTACTTCACTGGCGTTCTGAATCTTAATCATAGAATTCTCCTACTCCTAGAAAATATCATTTTTTGGCAATAATCTCAAATGGGATCTGCAAAAAACGAAACCCCGGAAACTGACTCCGGGGTTCTGAAACAAATTCCAAATCTAATACATGGACTACAAGTGAAGGACTCGCTCCCTGATTTCCTGGGTTCGGCCCTGATTCCAGTACTGAGTTCCAATATATCCACATGTTCTGCGGGCAACATTCATTGTTGACTGATCCCTGTTGGAACAATTTGGACATTCCCAGATTAATTTCTTGTCTGCATCTTCCTTAATCTGAATCTCACCTGTATATCCACACTTCTGGCAGAAATCACTTTTTGTGTTGAGCTCAGCATACATAATATTATTGTAGATATGCTTCAAAAGTGTCATTACAGCGGGAATGTTGTTTTCCATATTTGGAACTTCAACATAGCTTACAGCTCCACCTGGAGAAAGTTCCTGGAACTGTGATTCAAAGGAAAGCTTTGTAAAGGCATCAATTTTTTCTGTTACATTTACATGATAGCTATTGGTAATATAGTTCTTGTCTGTAACGCCTTCAATGATACCAAAACGATGCTTGAGGCACTTTGCAAACTTATATGTCGTGCTTTCAAGTGGAGTGCCATAAACCGAGTAGTCAATATGCTCAGCGGCCTTCCAGGTTTTACATGCATCATTGAGAGCTGTCATTACTTCAAGTGCAAATGGCCTTGCTTCAGGATCTGTGTGGCTTTTTCCTGTCATGTACTTAACGCACTCGCAAAGACCTGCGTATCCCAGGGAAATAGTTGAATATCCGTTGTACAAAAGCTTGTCAATAACTTCACCCTTCTGAAGACGTGCAAGTGCTCCATTCTGCCACAAAATTGGTGCAACATCAGATTTTGTTCCCAAAAGACGGTTATGACGGATTCTCAATGCTCTATGGCAAAGGTTAAGGCGTTCACCCATGATCTGCCAGAATCTTTCCTTGTTTCCGCCGGAAGAACATGCAACATCAACAAGATTGAGAGTAACAACCCCCTGATTAAATCTTCCATAAAACTTAGGCTTTCCAGATTCATCACGGTAAACTGTAAGAAATGAACGGCATCCCATGCAAGGGTAGCAGTTGCCTTCCTTAAGCTCAAGCATCTTCTTTTCTGAAATATAGTCTGGAACCATGCGGCGTGCAGTACACTTTGCGGCAAGTTCTGAAAGATAGTAGTACTTTGTTCCCTGTTCAATGTTGTCTGGCTCAAGAACATAGATAAGCTTAGGAAATGCAGGAGTAATCCAGGCACCCTTTTCATTCTTCACGCCCTGATAGCGCTGCTTGAGAACTTCTTCAATAATAAGTGCAAGGTCAGCCTTTTCCTGTTCATTCTTGGCTTCGTTCAAATACATGAAAACCGTAACAAATGGAGCCTGACCGTTTGTTGTCATGAGAGTAATAACCTGATACTGAATGGTCTGAACACCGCGCTTGATTTCATCCTTAACACGCTGGTCTACCATGTAGTCAAACTGTTCCTTGCTTACGTTAAGCCCAGTTGTCTTGATCATACCTGAAATTTCTGCGGTAATCTTTTTGCGGCTAACATCAACAAATGGAGCAAGGTGCGAAAGAGTAATGCTCTGTCCACCATACTGACAGCTGGCAACCTGGGCAATAATCTGTGTTGCAATGTTACATGCAGTACTGAATGAATGTGGACGGTCAATCTTTGTTCCGCTGATTACAGTTCCATTCTGAAGCATGTCCTCAAGATTTACCAGATCACAGTTGTGCATGTGCTGGGCAAAATAGTCTGTGTCATGAAAGTGGATTATGCCTTCATCATGAGCCTTGCAGATATCCGGATCAAGAAAAAATCGACGGGTAATATCCTTGGAAACCTCACCAGCCATATAATCACGCTGAACAGAAACTACAGTTGGATTCTTGTTAGAATTCTCCTGCTTTACTTCTTCATTTCGTTCTTCAAGAAGGCTCATGATCTGCTGGTCTGTTGTGTTTTCCTTTCTCATGAGCTGGTGGCGGTAACGATACGTAATGTAGAGCTTTGCCACGTCATAAGCACCGTTTCTCATGATTCCGTCTTCAACGAGATCCTGAATATTCTCTACATTAAGGGCATGGCCTGAGCGATTACACTCAATTTCAATATCATCAACGATGGATGCAATCTGAACTTCTGAAAGCTTTTTGCTGTCTGTTACCTGTTCATTTGCTTTTTTAATGGCGACAACAATCTTGTTGCGGTCATATTCAACTTCTGCACCGCTGCGCTTGATGATTTTCATCTCTATCCCCTATTTTTCCCACTAGATATAGTGTTTTAATACTTGAAGTATACTAGCATTAGCGTTGGGAAGTCAATAAACAAAAGAAGCCCAATCTCCCCCCGTTTCATGCTAAAAATGGGTTTTACGCGTATTTTTCGGGGTCAGATTTTTTAATTTTTTTTATGACCTTAATTTATGCAAAGCAAAGACATAAATAGGGTACAAAAGTAAAAATAATTATATTTTTTATATCAATTCTACTAAATTTAAATACTATTTTCATACGGAAAATTTCCAGACCTAACCATCGGTAGGGTCAAATTTGACCAAATTCACATAAATAACACTAGATATGTGGTTCTGATCACATCTGGTATAAGCTCAGAATTCAGTCCTGACCATGAAACAGGGCAGGTCAAGAGCAGTGGATCCTGAGAAGACATTTACCGGAAAGAAAACTAAGCCTCAAAGCAGCGAACCTTGTGTCCCGGAGAAACCTGTTTCCATTCAGGCATTTCTTCATGACACTTTGAGGTTGCCCTTGGACAGCGGTGGGCAAAGGGACATCCTTTTGGAGACTCAAGAAGAGTTTTCATCTCACCATTTTTTTCTGATCCGAAGGGTCCCTGTGCAGCAGAAAACAGAAGCTGTGTGTATGGATGCAAAGCTTTCTTATAAAGATCCCGTGCCTCAGATTCCTCAACAAGCATTCCCCTGTACATTACTCCGATTTTATCACAGAAATAGCACGACACTTTCAGATCATGGGCAATAAACAAAAATGATATCTGCCTTTTTTCCCTGATTTCCTGAAGAAGATTCAGAATCTGAGCCTGAATTGACACATCCAGGGCACTTACAACTTCATCACAAATAAGAAGATCCGGTTCCATCATAAGTCCGCGTGCAATTGAAATTCGCTGTCGCTGCCCACCGGAAAATTCATTTGGCTTTCTGTCCAGATCTGATTTATCAAGTCCAATTTCTTCAAGTATTTTTCCGGCAAGTTCCCTGGCATGTTCCTTTCCCCGCCATTTGGATGATGATTTGATTGCAGACGAAAGAATCTGATAGACAGTCATGCGTGGATTAAGTGAACGGGACGGATCCTGGAAAACATACTTCACCTTTTCACGATAAAGTGCCAGCTGCTTTTTTTTCATGCCGACTACATCAACATATTTTTCACCGTCAAAATATTTTATTGAGCCGCCGTTAACGTCATACATTCCCACAAGAAGCCTTGCAACCGTAGTCTTTCCACAGCCAGACTCACCAACAAGTCCATAAGTTCTTCCCTTTTCAATTTCAATGCTGACATCATTAACCGCAAAAACCTGCTTGTCTGCCCTGGCAAAAAAACCTGCATCCAGCCCGAATCTTTTGTGCAGACGCTCTGCCTTCAAAATAATATTTCCACCCATAAAAAAAATTATAATTACAATCACCAAAAAAATCGAGGTCATTCGGTGTCTGGGTGGTAGTATTTTTATAAGTTACACAGCCATTTTTCTGGGGGATATCCCTGAATTACTTTTCCTGGGATGAAGAATAATCCTTTAGTTTTTTCAGTTCCAGAATCCTCTGATTTCTTGAACCGCGGAATTTCAATGTGATATCCTTAAGATCCTGCATAAAGGGACCATCTACCAGAACATCAATATATGAAAGCATCTCCTCAGTCACATCGCAATGACGTTTTCCATCAGAAGGCAAAAGATCAACATCATATATATATCCAGTATAGCACCAGATTGTTTTTTCCGGATATGTACGCTTTACCAGAGACAGGAATTTCACAAGTTCTTTCTGATTTTCTAATTCAAAAGGCTCACCGCCAAGAACTGTCAGACCGGAAATATATTCCGGTTTCAAAGACTGAATTACTTCTTCCTGAACTTCCGGAGTAAAGGGATTGCCATATTCAAAATCCCAGGTACAGCTATTGAAACAACCCGGACAATGGATTTTGCATCCTGAGACAAACAATGTAACCCTGACACCCTCTCCATTTGCTATGTCAGTCTTTTTTATTTCACCGTAATTCATTTTCCGTATTTTAATGGAATTTTTTAATCTTTTCCATTAAACTTGGAGTCAAATTTTTATATCTGGAGAAATCAATGACATCTCAGACAATTGCAAAAATCATTGCATTTGCACTCTATCTTGGCTTCATGGTATACATCGGAATCAGAAGCTCAAAGAAAACAAACAGTGCAAAGGACTTCTTCCTTGGCGGACGAGGAATCGGCCCTTGGGTAACTGCACTCAGCGCAGAAGCATCTGACTCATCAGCATGGCTCTTGATGGGGCTTCCTGGACTCTGCTATCTTGGCGGAATCAAGGAAACATTCTGGACAGCAATAGGACTTATCGTTGGTACTTACCTCAACTGGCTTTTTGTTGCAAAACCACTTCGCAAGTGTTCCATTGCATTCGGAGACTCCATCACTATTCCTGGATTCTTCAGAAACAGATTCAAAAGCGATACTTGTGCAGTGATTTCAGTTATACTCATTGTGTTCTTCTTCACAATTTATACAGCATCAGGAATCGTTGCCTGCGGAAAATTGTTTCAATCTGTTTTCGGACTCGACTACATTGTGGGAATGATTATTGGACTTATCGTAATTCTTTCATACACAATTCTTGGTGGATACCGTGCTGTGTGTACAACTGACTTTGTTCAGGGCGCACTTATTTTTATCGCATTCATCATTGCGGGAACTGTTGCAATCATTACTTTGGGTGGTCCGGCAGAAGCATTCAACAAGGCTGCTTCATTCAGTGCGGACGCTCTTGCAGGAAAGTTCAATGAAGACCTTAAAAAAGTATTTGCAGCAAATCAGAATTTCAGCCCAATGAGTGCCGTATCAGCATTTGCATGGTGTCTCGGTTACTTTGGAATGCCACATATTATCATCCGCTTTATGGGAATCCGTTCAAACGAAGAAATCAAAACAGCACGCCGTGTTGGAATCTCATGGATGATCATTGCATACATTGGTGCATTCATCATCGGTTCTCTCGGAACAGTTTACCTTCTTCCAAATATTCTTAACGGTGATACTGCAGAAACAGTTTTCTCTGAAACTATGCTCAAAATGTTCCCTTCATTCATTGCAGGAATCTTCCTTTGTGCAATTCTCGCAGCATCAATGTCAACAGCAGACAGCCAGCTTCTTTCTGCAGCATCTTCTGTTTCCCTGGACCTTTACAAGGGAATGATCAACAAGAATGCTGATGAAAAGAAAGTTCTTCTTGTTAGCCGCGTAACTGTATTTGCAATTGCAGCAGTTGCATTCGGACTCTGTATGCTGCCAAACAACAAATCTATTTTCGGTCTTGTTTCTTATGCCTGGGCCGGATTCGGAGCAACATTCGGCGCTCTCATTCTTCTTGCACTTTTCTGGAGAAACTGTACTTCAGCAGGTGCCGCAGCCGGGCTCATTGTCGGATTCATAACAGTTGTTCTCTGGCACAATATTTCAGCAAATGTGCATCCAATTTTTGGAGTATATGAAATTCTTCCAGGATTCATTGCAACTCTCATGGTTTGTATAATCGTAAGCCTCATGACAAAGAACAATCCGGAAATCGAAGCTGAATTTGACAAGTATACAAGCATGGCAGACTAAGGCTTCAAGTAAACCAAACAAAAAAGGGGACTGCAGACATAAACCGCAGTTCCCAATTGCTATAACAAAAAAAGCTATTGCCCAACCTTTATGTTTTTGAAATACTCAATGACTAATCTGAAACTGTCCTTCCGCCCCATAGCCTTGAATTAGCCCACTCATGATCAAGAGTTTTTTCAAAATCTGCTTCAGGCTGACAGTTCCTTTCAATCTCAACTGCAGTCCTATGAAGTCTGTCGATGCACTTGCTTTTATCCGTATATCCAAGCTTTGACTTTTCAATTGCATCACCAAGAACACGGATGCTTTCATCATATATTTTGAGAGGAACTGGAAATGGATGTCCGTCTTTTCCACCATGAGCAAAACTGAATCTGGCCGGATCCTGAAAGCGGGACGGAGTTCCATTAATAACCTCACTCACCAAAGTCAAAGACTGAAGTGTCCTTGGACCAAGTCCAGGTGTAAGAAGGAGCGTTTCAAAATCCTTTGGGTTACTTTCATAGGCCGTTGCCAGGACTCCACCCAATCGCTTCAGGTCCACATCCTCTTTTCTAACTTCATGATGGTCCGGCATCACAATGCTTCTTGCATGGAAATTTTCAACAATCACGTGTCCTTCATTCTTTGGAAGAATGATTTTGTTTTCATCTTCAAATAATTCCATCTGAATTTTTGAATTCTTTTCAATGTTTTCAGGAAGCCCATTTACCGAAAGAGACTTTATTTCCGAGATTATCTTTTCCGGGCTTTCCTTTGTAAGGGTTAAAATAGAAGAACGGGTGTCACCTGCATTTGAATCAGTAAGATTAAGAATAAGTCCCTGCTGCTCACCGGTTACTCCTGAATGGGGCTCCTCAACAAAACTGGTCAAATTTTCAGAGCTCCAGTGATACCTTCTTGCAGTCTTTGTCCGATCACACATTCCCTGCTGAACCACAGTCCAGTCACCTTCATCACTCAAAATAAAATTATGCTGATAAAGCTGGAAGCCATCCTGAACCGCAGCATTATCAACCTTTGCACAAAGCTTGCTTGCACTTATGAGTTCATTTCCATTTAATCCGGTTGCATTGCAAAGATACTCCAGTTCTTCAGGAGTCCGCCTGGAATATTTTCCCCGGCCACCGCAAACACACAAGCCAAATTCCCTGGCTCTGGGATTTATTCCGCGTTTGAGGGCATACATGACGCTTGTAGTGATTCCGCTTGAATGCCAGTCCATTCCAAGAACGGCACCCAGAGACTGAAACCAGAGAGGATCACTTAATCGTCTGAGAACTTCTTTTTTTCCGTAGTTAATAAGCATTGCCTCAACAATGAGAACCCCCAGATCCCGCATTCTGTCTGCAAGCCATCTGGGAACAGTTCCAACGTGAAGAGGAAGATCTGCATGACCAGTTCTTTTTATCATCAGATTATTTTATTGCATAATTTTAAAATAGAAAATCTCCGGAACATCAACTGCCCCCGGAGACTAAACCACTTGCTCATTCACATTCGTAAATACCCCCCACGGACAGAACATCAACTTAACATAAAAATACTTTCCACTATCCGTGGGGGAATATTCTCATTCACATTCAGTCAGCAAGAAGGAAGTTCACGTCATCCATTACAATCCATGAACCATTTGCTCCCGAAGCTGAATCAAACCTGCTTGAAATGTGGGCGCCAACGGTTACTGAAGAAACATTTGAATCAATTTCCATAACCGGCTGTTCTGCCCTGAAGAAATTCTTCCACACATTTGGAATTGTAACCGGAACACGATGTTCTTCCTTTGTTCCATCCTTTCTTGAAACTATCACATAAAATTCAGTTCCGCTTGGATTTGTTACTCCCGTTCCCTGGAAAGATGCAAAACATTTGTACTTGCCTTCAGACAAATCTGTAAGTTCTTGAGTAACATCAAAACCAAAGTCAGAATTATCCCAGGCTGTAAGATAGGCAATTCCTTCCTTTGCATTCTGATTGTTCTTGTCCACCCTAGGATCTCCCTTTCCAAGGGGATTAATGACAGTCCATCCTGAAAGATCACCTGTTTCAAATCCTCCGTTAACAAGGAAATTTGATGCAGTAACATTCACGACACATTCAGTAACATCGCCGGTTGAAATTTTCCCCACAACCTTATACTCACCAAAATCAGGATTGTTCAAAACTTTTTCAGACTGATTCTTGTTCCATTCAACTTTTTCATCTCTGACAGAGCCATCATTGTATGTAACTTTTACTGTTTCCGGCAGAGATTCTTTTTTTCCGTAGGCAAATTCCTTTTTAGGAGATTCAAGACGCACTACCTTGAGAGGCCCCTTTGATCCATTTCGTGCATAGTTCCATACATTGATTGAATCCAGAACCTTTCCGTCAAAATCGAAGAATGCCTGATTGTCCCAGGTTCCACCGTTTACTTCATTGCAGACTTCCTTGTCATATTCTCTGGCAGCATAAGTTGCCCATCCACTTCCATATTCAGCCCACATCTTTTTGTTCATCTCAAGAATTTCATTTGCACCAGACTTGCTGGAATCATAATGACAGACAGGAATCCATGCCGGTTCCCAGTAGAACACTCCAATACCATTCTTTACATTTGCAACCGCATTGATTACATCTCGAACGGCAATTGCCTGACCTTCTACAGTAAACGGATAGTTAAACACCTGGTTTGGTGACATGCGGGAAACCACATTTCCAAATCCGTCTCCATCCTCATCAGTAAATGGATATGAAGTCTCGGCAACCATAACCTTCTTGTGATACATGTTAGAAACTTTTCTCAGAGTTACTGTAAGTTTTTCTGCATCACCATGCCAGTATGGATAATATGAAGTTGCAAGAACATCATAGTCAACATTGAACTTCTTCAAAAGAGAACACTTGTAATTCAAAAATCCGTCAGAAAGGGGATCAGTGTAATGAACGGCAATCTGAATATTCTTGTCATAGTCTCTAACTGCCTTTGCTCCGGCTGCGACAAGAGAATAAACTTCAGGATCAAGAATTTCACCGCACATTCCATTATTGATTTCATTTCCAACCTGAACCATCTTAAGATTAACTCCGGCATTTCCAAGTTTCTTAAGACAATCTGTCGTAAACTGACTGAGTGCAATTTTCTTTTCCTCAAGATTCATTCCAGCCCATGCCTTTGGAACAGCCTGCTTGTTTGGATCAGCCCAGAAATCTGAATAATGAAAATCAATCAGAACACCATATCCAAGTTTTGTTGCCCTGGTTCCAAGTTCAACTGCCACATCAATATCATTGGCACCACCGCCATAAGTCTGGCCGTCAAGTGTATTTGGATTGTTCCATACCCTGATTCTTACGCAGTTTGCCCCACCTTCCTTAAGCAATTCCAGTGGATCGGCAACATTTCCCCTTGCATCAAAAAATTTTGCACCGCAAGATTCCACGCTTTTAAGGGAAGAAATATCCACGCCCATGATAAAATCATCAGTAAGCTTTTCTACAGGCAAAATCGTAATGTTTTCAGAGCCAAAAGCCTTTGTTCTTGACCCGCAGGAAGACATTGACATGATGCAACCGACTGCCGCACCTAACCCCAAAATCTTGTAAATTGGTTTCATAGAACCTCCAGATATTGATTTGTTGAAATGAAGGAGAAAAATACATGAACTGGGTAAACCGGCTCACAATCAACACGAGTTGACAACACTAGTATAAACAGGTTTATTTTAGTTGTCAAATTTTATTTTCTTTTTATTGTAAATGGATGTTATGTTCGGGAAGTGTATTTTCAAACTAAACCTTACCACTTTTTGCTAAATGCGTTAAAATATATGGAAAATCGAAACCGCAATTCATGGGAGAAGAATATGAACCTGGTTAAAATGCAGCTGGCATGCCTTTCAGTACTTGTTTTTATTGCTGCCAACTATTTTTTGGAAAACCACCACCATAAAATCATTTTTAGGGGAAAACTCTCATTTGCCGAACTGAAACGATTAAGAAATCACATGACAAATTTCCAGCAGATTCTCAGGCTTGGTTTTTTATACATAATCTTTGACATACTAAGCGTACTCACTGTAAATAATCCTGAATTGATTCATTCTCCAGTCAATTACATTGTTCACTGGATTTTCCTCAGTTCCCTGGACATGATCCTGTATTCACTTTTCATTTACATCATGAAAATCACCGGATTTTATCCAGCCAATAAGACAAAAAAATTTTTTATCTGGCTTCCCCTTGTCATGGGAATAATCTTTGTTGCAATTATGACTCCAAACCTGAAGTTCATCACCGGGAACACAACCAACTACAGCATGGGAGGAGCAGCATATACAGCCTTCATTCTGGCGGGACTTTGCATTTTAAGTTCAATAATAATTTTTGCAAGACGATTTTGCTACATCAATGCACACAAACGAATCCTTATAATTATCTTTCTTTTCATATTACTGCTTACCACAACAATCCAGGCAATTTTCCCGGAATCTCTTATTTCAAGCCTTGGAATGACTCTTTCAATTCTTGCAATCTATCTTAACGAAGACAATCCTGCCATGAAAAAGCTTTCTAAGTTCCACAAGGAAATGACAAACGGATTTGCAAATGTTGTTGAAAACAGAGATGAAAACACCGGCGGACACATCAGAAGAGTCACAGCCTATGTTTCATTGCTGGTTGATGAACTAAGACTCAGGGAAAATTACAGAAACATCATGACTTCGGACTGGATAGATAATATTGAAAAAGCAGCTCCAATGCACGATGTTGGGAAAATTTCCATACCAGACTCAATTCTTCAGAAACCTGGAAAACTGACAGATGAAGAATATGAAATCATGAAGACTCACACTACAAAAGGTGCTGAACTTATCAAAAAATCTTTCAAGAATCTTGATAATGAAGACTACACAAAAATGATTCTCGATGTTGCACTTTATCATCATGAAAAATGGAATGGAAAAGGATATCCAAAAGGACTTTCCGGGTATTCAATTCCCTTGAGCGCAAGAATTATGGCTGTAGCTGATGTCTTTGATGCCATTTCACAAAAAAGATGCTACAGGGATGCAATGCCTTTTAACAAGTGCTTCGAAATAATTTCCAGTGGCCGGGGGACTGATTTTGACCCGGAAATCACAGACGTCTTCATTTCTCTTCGCCCAATCATCGAGCAAATCTGCACTGACTTCAGAGAGGAATAACAAAAAACGATTTTCTTCACAAACTGATTTTGAAGCAGTTTTTTAACTTCGTCCGGAACTTGTTCACTTTTTTTACCATTAAGGATATACTTTTTTCATGGGAAAGACGATTTTAATTGCCGGGAAAAACATGCCTGATGCAGGAAACTTTACTGAAGGCATTGCATTATCCGGAAGGAACATTATTGTTACCGGACTTCAAACTGAATACGAGGGAAAAAAACTCACCATAGCTGAACGCAAGCAGAATCAGGCCAACTATGAGGAAGAAAAACTCCTTGAAGCCAAGACTGGAATTTGTACAATCGAATGGAACAAGGCTTCTCCACTTTCAGCCCGATCACTGGTTTTGCAGACAGCAACAATCTACTCCAACCTTGACGAGGCAGTCCTTTACTTTGATGAAGAATGGTACGCATCAAAGGCAAACAAAATGGACTCAGAAGAAGTTGCACGTGCAAGCGATGAAATGCTTGTGGGCTACCAGTATCTTGCCCTAGAAATTCTTTCCAGCTTCCAGAGACGCGAAACAAAAGATGGTCCTGGAACTCTTGTATTCCTCATCAAGGAAGGTCCTTCACCAATTGATGTATTCCGCTCACCGGCGCTCAAAACAGGACTAAGCGCAATTTCTTCTCCAATTGTTGCCGCATGTGCATCTGCATTCTCATCCTTTGCAGAAAACATTGCAGCACTTTACCACGACTCAATCTTTGCAAACATCGTTCTTGTACGCGGAGACAGGACAACAGAAGGTTTCAGGCGCGACGATGAAACTGGGAAATGGCTTTGCACATACCTTAACTCACTTGAAAAGAACGCAGGAAAACCAGATCCAAAGCGCCCTATCCAATGGGTTAAACCTGGTTCAAAACCTTCTTCCGGCGGATTCTTATTCTTCAAGCGATAGGATTAAGCGTATGGGATTGGACTTTACAACTGAATGCGTCATAAAACTTCTTGCGGCAACTCTCTGCGGAGCATTACTTGGTCTTGAAAGAATGCATCACAACCAGGTAATTGGAATGAGAACCCTTATCCTCATTACAGTTTCTTCTGCACTCCTTTCCATTCTTTCATCATACATGGCAACTGCACCAGAACGGGGAGATCCGACAAGAATCGCGGCTGGCGTAATCAGCGGAATTGGATTTCTTGGTGGTGGTGCCATCATGAAACAGGGACTAAACATTAAGGGACTTACATCAGCAGCCATCATCTGGACGGCAGCATCATTCGGTCTTGCAATCGGAGCTGGACTTTACGTTCAGGTTGGAGTTGCACTCATTATTTCCCTTTCAATTCTCATCGGACTTGAAAAAATCAACACAAAATTTTTCCCGGCCACAAGAAGCAAGTCTCTTCATCTTTGCTTTGAAAATGAAACCCTGGACATGAACAAAATCAGCCAGACAATCAAAAAACACGGAATGATAATTGCAGACGTAAACACAAGCCGGGCTATTTCCGTAAAGCGGATCATACTGCATTACTCAGTACAGGCACCAAGGGAAGATGATTTTGACGAACTCATAGCAGACCTGAACAAGATCGGCACTCTAAGCGAATTCTCAATCACAGACTGAGATCTCAAACAGCTTCCAGTTTTCATAATGCTGCTTTGAAACACAATTTGTATAAATCGGAAAAAAAATAATTTGACAAATCGAATTTTCACCCGTAAACTATTTTATGTGAATGCAATGGATTTGTTTGTTGCTTTTCATAAATAGACTTCCTCAATAGGTCAGTCTTGTCGTTGGCAAGGCTGATTTTTTTTGCCTGTCAGGAAAAACTGATTCTAGAAAGATGTTCTGCCCCGGAAACTTCTGGCAAGTGTAAGACGGTCAGCATATTCAAGATCACCGCCAACAGGAAGCCCGCTGGCAAGTCGCGTAACTGCAACTCCAGTTTCCCTGAGAAGCCGCTGAATAAAGAGAGCCGTAGTGTCACCTTCAACTGTGGGATTTGTTGCCAGAATTACTTCCTTCACGCCTTCATTCTTAACCCTTTCCAGAAGACTCTGAATTCTCAGCTTGTCCGGAGTCATTCCCTCAAGAGGAGAAATTACGCCTCCAAGAACATGAAACAGTCCGTTAAACTCCCGGGAACTTTCAATAGTAACCACATCCTGAGGCTGCTCAACAACACAAATCAAGGTTCTGTCACGATTGACCGCAGAACAGATCGGGCATGGATCTTCCTCAGTCCACGAGCCGCAAACTGAACATGCCTTTATTTTTTCCTGCAGGGTAGCAATCTGATTTGCAAACCTTGCCATGAAAACCGAGTCGGCACGCAAAAGATGATTTGCAATTCTGGCTGCAGATTTCTTTCCTATGCCTGGAAGACGAGAAAAGCTTTCCGTGATTTCATCAAGGGCATTCATTTATGCACCCATACCCGGAATATTCAGTCCGCCAAGCATTGGCCCAAGGCTTCCCTTAACTTCAGACTGAACCTTTTCCATGGCATCACGATGAGCAGCAATGATCAGATCCTGAAGCATTGGAACATCCCTGTTGTCAACACAAATAGGATCAAGCTTGATTTCCTGAATCTCAAATTTTCCATTGAGAGTTACCTGAACCATATTTCCGCCGGCACTTCCTGTTGCCCTGATTTCTGAAAGCTTTTCCTGTGCCTGCTTCAACTGTTCCTGAACAGCACCCAGATTCTTAAACATTTCAAATGGATTCATATATTCACCTCAAATTAACAATCATTCTTCATTTTTTTGTACTTACAAATTTCAAAACCGCCGGAACAAATCAACTATTCTTATAGCCCATTACCTGACCACGGAAAGTATCCCGAAGAATTTCAACTTCCCGCGGGAACACTATTTCTTCAGCGTCAATCTTTTTTTCCTCGTAAACCACTTCAAAGCTCATGGCCTTTCCATAAATCTTTTCAAGAACCGGCAAAACCTTTCCCTCATGAAGCCTGAGCTGGGTCAACTGAAATTTATTGTCCGTAGTAGCCCTGATTCCAGTTTCAGAGATTGACCAGTTGAATGTCTGATTCAAGTTACTGGCAACCATTCCATCAGAAACAATCAACTCAGAAACCACTGCATTTTTTACTTCATCCGGATTTAATTTGTTAACCCTGGACAAATCAACCTGATCATAAATTTTATCATTATTTTCTTCCGGAGCCTGTTCTTCAACATAATCACTGAACTGCTCTTCAATTGGAGTTGCCTCAGACTTTTCATCTTCAACAAGTTCCTTTTCATTTTCAAGGAATGGATCAGAATCTGAATAATCTTCCTCTTCTTCCTGAGAAACCACTTCCTTAAAAACAGAAGAATCCGTCAGGGCACTGAACTGTGGAACCCATGGACGGTTTAATTTTTCCGGCTCCGAAGGCCTGGTCTGAACTTCCGGCTGAGAAGATTCAACCGAAGAAGACAAAGCTACTGCAGCATCATTTTTTTTTTGACCCTCTGCAAAAGCCATATCAGCAGGAGAAGATGCAACCTGAATTTTTCTTGGACCTGCGGCATCCTGCAAGAGAGGCTTAACCTGATCAACAGCTTTCTTTACATCTGCAGCACTAACATAACTCTTAAGCCAGCACAATCTGCTCACTGCAAGCTCAAACTCAAAGCGAGGATTAAGTGAATATCTTATGTCACGATAAAGCTGCATGAAAAGACTCAAGGCTCTTTCAATCTGAATGCTTGACCAGGCCGAAATAACCTGCGAAGAAAACCTTTCCTTAGACTGACCAAGAAGAGATTCCTTTGTGATTCCATTTTTTATAAGAAGAAGAGACCTTAAGTAATCAGTGCAATTAGAAATAAGCTGTTCAATGCTGACACCATTCTGAAGATATCCGTCCAGCTTGAGGAGAGCATTTTCTGTGTCACCATTGACGCAAAGAGCAAAAAGTTCATTAAGGCGGTCAACGCCAACAAGGCCAAGCTTGTCGCGAATTTTTTCATAAGTGATTTCACCATCGCTGAATGCAGCAACCTGATCAAAAAGAGTATATGAATCACGCATGGAACCGCCAGCTTCACGTGCAATCCAGTACAAAGCCTCATCATTAGCCTTGATTCCAAGTTCTTGGGCAGCCTGAGCCAGCTGTTCTTTTACTTTGTCCGGAGGAACAAGGCGAAAATTAAACTGCTGGCACCTGGACTTGATTGTGGCAGGCACCTTCTGGAGTTCTGTAGTGGCAAAAATAAAAATACAATATGGAGGAGGCTCTTCAATAGTTTTCAAAAGTGCATTGAAGGCGCTGTTTGAAAGCATGTGAACCTCGTCAATAATATAAATTTTGTATCTGCAGGACTGTGGCGGAAAAAGAACCTCATCCTTAATCTGGCGGACACCCTCAACCGAATTATTTGATGCTCCGTCGATTTCAATTACATCAAGACTTGAACCTGCAGTTATTTCACGGCAAGCATCACATTCACCGCAGGGAGAATCAGTGGGTCCCTTTCTGCAGTTAAGGGATTTTGCCATAATGCGGGCTGTAGATGTTTTTCCGCATCCTCTTGGACCAGAAAACAAATATGCATTGGCTATCTTGCCGGTCTGAATTGAGTTCTTCAATGTTTCTGCAACAAATTCCTGTCCAACAAGACTCTTGAAACTCTGAGGACGTCTTCTTGTTGCTGTTACTTCATATGCCATAGATAGATAATAGAATACTAAAAAATTTCCCTTTTCTCAAGAATATTTGCCGGATGATTTTCGCAACCGGTCTTCATTTATATTCTGGAACGACTGCAAAGAAAACAAGTGGTTCACTCTGACTGTTGTTCTGCAGGCTGTGAGAATGCCCCTTTGGACAATAATGGCAGTCCCCGGCCTTGAGATATTCAATTCCATCATCAATCAAAACCTTTCCGTCTCCACTGAGAATGTAGATTATTTCGCTTGATGTTTCATGCACATGCATTCCGATTGTTGCTCCAACTTCCAGACTTCCGTGAAGAATCCTGTTTGTTCCGTCAAAGAACATTTTTGCACTCAGATTCTTTTCCCCGCCCTTAAAGTTAGGAAAAACTTCAGGTTCAATTTTGCTATACTCAAATTTCATTTTCTGCTCCATGAATTATTTTTGAAAATATTCTAATTCAATATCCGGATCAAGACAATTATTGTTCAGCAAAAACAAATTAACCTTGGAGATTTTCCCTTAAGTCAAAGTAAGCCTGAAAATATGCAGTCACAAGATACATCATTTGTCTTGCGGTGTACCTTCAAGAAGCGGCTCATACATCATGAGAGCATGGTTCTCCGTGATCTGTTCTTCGCTATCAAAAACCAGCTTTCCATCAGACTCAACAAAATGCTTTCGCCAAAGTGTATTGTGCCTTACATATACGTTTGTAATTTCATGGGTAATCCAATGGTCTTTCTCATAAATCTCATATTTATCTTTCACCGGAAATCTTGTACGCCATTCACCCTTCAATTTGCCGGCAGCTTCATCAACCCAGACATTCAGAAAATATTCCTGGTCCGTATCATTCAGAATCATGAGATCCCTGTAATTATAGACGCAGGTTGCTCCACTTCCAAAGGGCAGTGTTCGGTTTGAATCAGGAAAAACATCGTAACTGTGACGGAATCTCTCTGCAACAACAAGAGGAGTATGAAGAGTCATCCAGTAAATCAGATTTGAAAGAGCACAAAGACCGCCGCCAACTGCAGAAGAAGGCTTTCCGTTCACAAGCATCATTCCCGTCTTGAATCCGCGCATTCGGGTCGGATTTCCAATCAAATGCCAGTAAGAAAACACTTTGCCTTTGTCCAATACAACCGGAGAAACACATTCAGCTGCAAGTTTTAAATTGACAACCTTGCCTTCCTGAAGTTCCGTGTCAATTTCAGAAAGGTTTCGTCTTAGGGGGGACTCATGAGAAAAAACAATACATGGAAATTCTTTTACCAGATCCTGAGAACTTTTTTTGTTACGGGCGGAAAAATTTTTCCCATAGCGAATCCAGTAGAAATATCTGAGCAGGCAATAAAAAACAACTCCGGCCTTTACCCGGAGTCGCGATCGTTTTTTCTGAGGAATGAATCTATACATTTGAATCAAAAACTAGTAGTAGATTTCTTCGCGGAAATCCATGACCTTGTTCTGAGGAATAATCTCATACCTAAGACCATTCAAATACATATAATTTCCTTCTATTGAAACTATAATTGAAGATTCAACTTCAATATAATCCACAATTTCCTTTTTGTTGATTCTATAGTTTCCAAGAGAATATGTTTCCCGTCTCCAGTCATCCCAATAATCACCAAGCAAAACATAATCATACTTTGAAAGATCTTCACTAGTATCAAAAAGCTCATTAATCATCCTTTCATAATCATAAGTTTTTCTGTTGGCTGCATAATCTCTGATAAGCTGGTCCTTTGAACCCATTTTAACCATGATTCCCGGACCTTTTCTCAAAGACAAATTGTTCATTGAGTTATAAAGCCTGATGAAGTTAGAATCAGAATTTCTCAGATACAAATAACTCTGTTCATTAAAAAGCCCCATGAACTGTTTCTTGAAATCCTGTGACTTCTGATTCTTGAGCATGAGCTTTGAATTTTCTTCCTGAACAGCCTTGATTTTGTCTACATTTGTATATGGAATTTCCTTGCCCTTATAAAGAAGCCTGAATCCTGCAATGCAAGTATCATCGTACTTGTCTCCCTTGTACACATCAACAATTTTGAGAACAATGGTTTGTGCCGTCTGAGCATGAGCAAAAACAATTGGCTGCCATCTTGGAGCATCATACAGATCATACGTTCCCTGCTGATAGTGCTTGTCTGCAGTCTGTGTAATCTGAATTTTTTTAACACGATTATTCTTCTTGTAATAATCTGGATGAGTCTTTGAAGCAAATCCATTTATGATTTCAATTCTATCAAAACTTACTGGTCCTGAAAAAACAATTGTAATTGACTGACCAATCCCAGGTCCATTTTTTTCAGCCTCACACCAGACTGTATCGAAATTTCCATCAAGAATATTGATTGGCGGATAAAGATATTTTCCATCATACTGAGCTTCAACAAGTTCACTTGATGCACCGACTGAATATAGATCAGCTGAATTTGTCTGAGCCATAAACCAGTCTCCTGCAAATACAACTGCAGAAACAAAGATTATGTCAAATTTAGTTCGCAATTTCATTCCTAAAACAAGATCGGTGACGGAACTGTTATTGGGGCTGCCTCCCTTGTTCTTCAAGACATCCCGGGAAACTGCATGGCCGCTGGCGTTCCTGCAAAAATCAAAAAGAACCTGGACTAAAGATCATGAAACCATTCAGCAAAATTTCAGCACTGAAAATATTATTGATTGTCGCACTTACTTTTTTCACGACTGCAGCTAGATTTTCCATGCTTAAAAAATCTTCAGAACCAAATGGACTTGACGGATACTACTACGCACTGCAGGCAAAATCATTTGCTCAAACAGGACACCTTGAAAACCCAAGCCACGAACCAGGATATTATCTGTGCGGAATATTTGCAAAACTGATGCAAGACCCAATTACAGGATGCAAGATTTATTCAGCATTATCATCAGCCCTGATCTGCGCCGGAGTTTATTTACTCCTTTACAGCCTGACAAAAAGTTTTATTGCCGGCACCATGGGATTTCTTTTATGCGCATGCTCACCCTGCATTGCACTAATTTCAACAAACTACATCAACAATCAGACGGGAATCGTATTTTTCCTTTTCTTCACTGCATTTTTTGCAAGAAAAAAAATCATGCCGTCGGTCATATTCTTTTTTCTAAGCTGTCTTTCACATAAAGTAACTCTGGCGTACTCATTGATTCTGGTTGCATTGATGACTTTCCAGAAAATCAACAGAAAGAAAATGCTCATCATTCCACTAAGCATATCATTGATTTTTGCAACAGCACTTCTGGCAATCCAGTTTCCAAGATTCAAATCATCAGTTGCAATGCCATCACTGCTGTTCACAAACAAATCAATCACAAGGCAGCTCTCTTTCGGTGCCTGCGAAATGACTGCAGTTTGTATTTTGTTCTGGGGATGCACAATCTGGTTTTGCATATATGCCTTTCTGAAAAAAAATTTTTCAAGAACAAAGGCAATCTGTATTTTCGTTTTCAATACAGTCATGTTTTTCCCATTCTGGAATTTCAATTCAGGCAACGAAATGGGATTCAGACTATATCTCTCGGCAATGCCATTTGGAATAGCACTCATAATTTTCACAATTTTCACTTCGGTTAACTTTGAAAATCTCAGCGATCGAACAAAAATCATTGCATCATGCACAACAGCAATATTACTTATTTCTACATCTATCTTCCTCACACCAAAAATCTACAACCCAAGACATGATCCGCCATACAAATATTACAAATCTGTCGTAAAAAATATTGAACTGAATGACGACTCACTGCTGATTGCACATCTTGGTCTCAACCACACTTACACCTACTACAAAAACTTGAGATGGAGCCTCAACTACATTCCAGACTTTCCGGTAAAAGGCGGAATCTGGAGACTTGCATACGGTGCATCAAAAACCCGAATCGAAGAAGTTCTTCAGGTTGAAAACTCAGCAGATATAACTGAAATAAACACGGAATACATTCTCATCAAAGAAAACCTATGGCAGCAGTATCTTGAAAAAGAAGAAAAGGAAATCTCCGACTCTTTCAAAAACTGGTACAATCCACACATGATTCGTCCAAGTTTTATCAGAAGAAAAAAATTAATCTGATCAAAAAACCGACGATTCTGTTTGAACCTAAATGTTAAACATGGGATCTCACATTATATGCTCAAGACATGACTCTGTTTTATTACATTTGGTAGTATATTCATGAAGATGCCAAAGCAGATTGGTTTATGTCTAATCAGACAACTAATTTATTTTCCGGTTGTCATTTGTTGGAGTAAAACATAGTGTTTTCAGAAGGAGTGAAAACGCTAGATGTGGGATATATGCAATCAGTTCATCTTGAATTTTTGAATTTCAGCAGCCGACAAGTTTTGCCTTGATTCTTTAGCATATTTTGCAAGCCGTCTTAAATCGATTCCTAGAGAAGTTTTTGTTCGATACGGATTTACAGCTTTTATAAAATCCTGGGCAATTTTGTCTTTTGCAGCAGAGTCAGATACATTAAAGTTCTTCATCAGACCATTCATATTTGTAAACCTCCTTGATTTTCCTAGCATTTTCTTCTTCAATTACAAAATGATATGGATGCATGATTCTTATAACAATTGCAATCGCATGAACGCATCCGCCATGTTCTCTCTGTTCAGAAACATTAATTGCTATACCAAATAAATGCCCTCCAACTTCTTCATACAGTTTTGAACCATTGCGCCATACATTATTCTCTGGCGAAGTGCAAGCCCAATTAATATAAACTGCATTACTCTGCGAATCATCAGTTAAAGCAATCAATCCCTGAATGTCTACCGCGTTTTCATTGTTAAATTCATAATCTCCGGAAGAATCATGCGAAAAAAAACACACACCGGATTATGAATCAAAAAGTGCATTCTCCCATCAATTTCAATTGATGGGAATAGTAATAAAATTTGGTAAACTAATTTTTATTCCATTCTGTTAATCAATTAATTTTGAAACCTCATCACAAAGAAGTTCCCGAT
Organism: Treponema sp.; assembly: GCA_016294035.1. Lineage (GTDB taxonomy): Bacteria > Spirochaetota > Spirochaetia > Treponematales > Treponemataceae > Treponema_D. Next base: position 78,808 of record JAEDCT010000011.1, read on the forward strand.
AATCATCATCTTTTAGCATAACAGTATTAAATGGATTTATAATGAAATCAAGTTGTCCTTTGAGAACAATATTTGTTACATTACTTGCGTCATCTGAAATCGGATATTTAAATTCTGATACTTTTTTATCAACCAGTAACTGTTTAATATTGTAAATTAATTGATTGTATTTTCCTTTAGAAATTTTTCTAATTATCATTTTATCATCTGCGTATTTTAATAAGTACACATAATCATCATTCATTTTTAGATGAATATAGGAAAGTATCTTACTGCAAGTTATATCATAACGAGAAATAATAATTTCTTGTTGTGGTTTCATAGTGTTAAAATTATAAAGAGAAATAAAATCTTTTTCTTGAGCGAATGCAACCATAAATGTTAGACTAATTAAAATGCAAGTTATTATTTTTTTCATTGTTTTTTCCATGTTGATTCAGGTTTTATTGGACAGAACAATATGTAGTGCCTCTCAAGTTTGCAAAATCGAGGATTTAGTCCTACA
>JAEDCT010000027.1 GCA_016294035.1 Treponema sp.
TGTTGCTTTCATTTTTTATATTTCGCTATTGACAAAGGCACAACATATCAAATTGTCATTGATGTGATTAAACACACCACCCATGCCAGGTAAATTTTGGTTATATTTCTTTGCCTCCTCGTCTATTGGCGCTTTTGGGATGTATTCCCCAAGTGCAGGGTCTGTGGAAATCCACATTGAATACTTAGGATCCAAATACCTAGCTCCATAATAATAAAGTCCACGGCGGAACGCAAGCTACCACCGTGCTTCGTCAATTTCCTTGCCGGTGAAACGATATGGCAGGAACTCCAATCCAGTGTTGCCTGTCTTTTCAACCCATGTTTCGCCATAAGGCGTGTACTCGATTCTCTGATATTCATCACCCTTGTAATCAGAGATTAAACTTGCACTTCCTAAGTGGTCAGAATAAAAGAAATACTGTTTAGGGAGAGTCAGGCTTGCATTTTAGTCTTTACGACATATTTGCTCGGAGAGTTGCGTGGAATATTATGACTAAACAGTTAATGAGACAGTTCTTGCTCCAGCATTATTTCTTCTACAAGATAGGCATCACTCAAACAATGAAAGTCGCTGATGCCTTTACTCATAAGCATGTAGGTATTGGACTTGTAAAAAAGCTCCATTGCTTTTTCTTCATCGATATTCGCTTTTTTTGCAAGAAGGGAAATTATGCGTGCGTACTTCATCTGCAAAAGAGTTGCATCGGCAGTCATGCTTGCTCTCCTTTTTAAGGTTGAACCGTGATAGAGCTTCATGCAACAAGATTCCTTTCTTTAAGGATGGAAACTATTTCATCTACTATGTACTGCTTACTTTGAGTATGAAGTGCTTCATAAGAAGGGATGATATATGAATGGAGAAGGCCGGAAGAATTAAGAATCTGAAATACTTCTGAGCCAGTTTTTCCAAGCTGTTTTGCAACATTTTCGATGCAGAAAACTGAGTATTCTATCTGTTTATCATTCATAGTGTACCTCCTTCTATATAAAATATATCATAATTTTTGACTTTTTGCGAGTTGGTTTTGTAAAAGGTGTGAACTGACAAAAGACTCTCTTAATCCTAGGCTTCTAATAAATTATTCAACATGCGTTGCTTTGTAAGCGGTGATTGCCTGGATATTCTCATATAAAAGCCTAGAGTTTATCTATAATATATATATGTATAACCAGCAAGTTTTGCTGTTAGTTCTTTAATATTTTTAATGAAAAAAGGCCACCCGAAAACTAATCAGGCGGCCTTCATAAATATCTTATTTAGATTTCAAGACAAAGTTTCCTAAACGCGGAAAAGCTTCAACTTAGAATCCATTACATCGATATTTTCTTTTGTGCTTGCTGCAAGATCAGATACACCCTGAGTTGCTGTGCTGATCTGCTGGGCACCTGCAGTCATTTCATCCATACTTCCAAGGATGATTGAAGAAATCTGTGAAACAGTGTCCATATCCTTTGTTACGGCAACAATATTGTCCTTAACCTGATGTGACATTTCATTTACTTCAATTGACTGGTTTCTCATGTCGCTCAATGCACTGAAAATCTGGCGAGAAGCATTTTCCTGCTCAGACATAGCATTGTCGATTTCACGAATAATTACATCTGTTGAATCAAGGTGTGTAACAATCTGTCCGAATGCAACCTGTGAATCCTTTGAAAGGGAAACAACATCCTTGATTGAAGAAGAGATTTCCTTCAATTCTGTATTGATATTCTTTGACTGAGCACTTGATGTTTCAGCAAGCTTACGTATTTCATTTGCAACAACAGAGAATCCTTCACCAGCCTTACCAGCATGAGCAGCTTCGATAGCGGCATTCATGGCAAGAAGGTTTGTTTCTGATGCAATCTGTGCAATGATAGTATTGGCCTGAATAAGCATCTTTGACTGTTCAGCAATTTCATTAACCTTGCCGTCTACATTTGCAAGCTTTGTCTTTCCGTCAGAAACTGTAATGCCAAGCTCCTTGAAGCTGTCTGCCATCTTGCGAACAGATGACGTAACAGATGAAATGTTTCCAAGCATCTGTTCAATTGCAGCAGAAGACTCTGTAATTCCTGCAGCCTGAGCTTCAACAAGATTCTCAAGATTATTAACATTTTCTGCTGAGCGACCAAGAATGGTAGTTGTGTTGGAAACAGCTTCAGACTGGCTTTCAGACTGCTTTCTTACACCGGCAATATTTGCCATGATCTCGGCAGTTGCACTTGCAGATTCCTGAGAGTTTGTTCCAAGATCAATACCGATTGCCGTAAGTTCCTTCTGAGCTAAATTAAGTTCAGAAACAATCTTATGGAGCATTTCAATAAAGGTATTGATTCCTGTTGAAATCTCTGCGAATTCGTCATTTCCATGAACTTCAATTCTCTGTGCGAGATCTGCATCACCAGAAGCAAGGTTATTGACTGCAGCACCAACTCTCTTCAAAGGCTTGATTACCTTGAAAATAATTACAGAAACAAGAACAGCAAAGAACAAGACAACAATAACAATCATAACAGCAATAAGAGGCTTGAAGATTGCCGAAGAAACATGGTCAATAACATTAAGAGGCTTACCGAGCCAGAGAGTTGTAAGGAACTTTCCATCTTCTGCCTTCAACGGGAAGTAGCAAACAACATACCTGACACCATTGATTACAGCCTTACCTTCATATTTCTTTCCAGATTCTGCAGTTCTGATTGGGTTTATATCTGCAATTACAGAACCTCTCATTCCAGCAAGTGTCGTATAGGCACGCTTTTCACCGTCGAAAATTGTGAAGTCACACATTGTGTACTTCTTCATTTTTTCTGCAAATTCCTGTGAAGTGAGAGTTTCCTTTCCGAAAACTACGCCAGCAATCTTTCCTCCAATCTTGAAAGGAACAGCTCTTACAACAACAACATTCTGACCTTCTTTCACAATCTTTTCTGCAGCATCTCCTTTCAATGCCTTCTGTACTATGTCAGAGTCGTTTGAAGCATCTCCATAATTCTTTGAAGAAACCTGTCTTCCATTCACATCAACAACTGCCAGTTCCTGGATTCCCAAATTTCGCTTTGTCAAATCAATTTCTGTATTCATGTAAGAAACAGAAAATGAACCTGAATTCTCAAACATTGATTCAAATGAATCTGCAAGTTTAGACTGGGCATTAACAAGCCCTTTTCTCTGTGCCTTGACCTCCTCAACAACAACTTCCGAATATTCATCCAAATCACCCTGGAAATATGACTCAAGACCAGATGATAAGTATCGGTAAATCAAGACAAACAAAACAACTGAAAAAGCAAGAAATCCAGCAGAAACAGCTGTAATAAGAATTGTCGACACAGAAGATAACTTACTCTTCTTCTTTTCAGGCATAATATCCTCCTAAAGATATCATTAAATACTATTTATTATCTCACAATAGATTATAACACAGGATTCTAATATTTCAAAAAAAAAAATGTTAAGAATGAATGCCAGCATTAAATTCCCAAACCAAAGTGTATTGTATGGAAAAAACTTAATTTAAGTGAACAAAAAGCCGAAAATCAAGGAAATGGAATCGTCCTTTTTTTGTTTGATGATTCAAATTTTTTTTCAGGCGGAAAATGATGAAAAGAACACGTGAAATATTAGCTCTCTGTATCGCAATATCATCCATAAATGCTCATGCCCAGAACTACATTGAGCAGCCGGCCTACGAACCTGTTTTTTATACAAACACTTCATCAGGCTACATTCCCTACTCAGACACAGAAATAGAAAGGGAAGCTCTCATGGCTGCCGCGGCAAGTGCCCATGTTGACCCAAAGAACGCCGTCATGACATCAACAAGCGAAGTAAACTGGACAAAAAAAACTTTCAGTTCCGACGTTTCAATGGATATTATCAAAGCCGGAATTCCGATGCCCAGCGGAAAGGGAACTTCAGTCAACAGAATCAAGATGCAGCTTCCGGTTCTCGTAAAAGATCCGCTTCTTTCAATCTATGTAGACAATTCAAAGACTCTTGGAGATCTTGTTCTTGAAGGAACAATCACTCTTGAAAACCTGACTCATATTGTGGACAACTCAAAGCAGACTCCGGCTGTTTTTGCATCTGGAGGCAACACTCTTCTGACAAAGCATACACTTGATCTCAAGGATATTTCCACAAGCCTTGTAAAGCACCATTCACCATACACGCAGAATCAGCCTATTGAAAAAATTGCATCACGTTCATACTCAGGAATAGTTCTTGATGCAAGGGGCTCCCTTCCAATCCAGGGAGAATTCACAAATAGCAAAGTATCGCCATGCCTGTTTCCAAGAATCTGGTCTGATGACATGAATCTTGTATACGAACGAAATATGGTAAATCCAGAAACAGCAAAGAAAAAGGGAATAGTTCACTACTCAAGCTCTGATTTTATTGAAGATTATTCTGACAGAGTCGGGAAGGATCCTCTTTGGATTACGGTAAAAAAAGTCTACGGAATCAACAGATGTGATCCAGTCATTTCACATGATGATTACCTGAGAATCACCACAGTCAGGGAAAACCTCAATCTTCTTAGAGAAGGAAAAATCGTTATTCTCCTGGACAAGGAATCACTTGAATACACGGTACAGGTTCCAAACAAAAACAAAAACTACTACGTTGCCTACAGGCAGATGCAGAGGTTCATTCAGGAAAACAAGGTGCCTGACGTAATTCTAAATGAATCACTTATTGGAATCCAGCTCACAATGAACAACCTGAGATTCGTTGCAGATTCAGCGGAACTTCTCCCGGAGGAAAAGGGACGAATTGCAACCATTGCTGCATCACTTAAGGCAACTCTTGAAACAGGAGACTATACAGTTCTTGTAGAAGGACACACGGCAGATGTCAACAAGCCTAACGGTCAGATGACATTGAGTATCCAGCGTGCACAGTCAATCATCAACGCACTTGCAAGGGAAGGCCTCAACAAGGATTTATTCACCTTCCGCGGATTCGGAGGAACAAAACCGGTTGCCGACAACAACAAGGCAGAAGGAAGAGCCTTAAACAGACGTGTTGAAATCATAATCATTCCGAAAGGAACAACCATAATGTACGAATAAAAAAAAAGGCATCCATGTCAGTAAATGCACTTCACCTGAATGGATGCCTTTTTCACTAATCAACTAAAATCAATACAGCGTAGAAACAGAATCAACAAACCAATCCATGTTCCAGATTTCTTCATCAGTCATTATGACCTTGTCGGGAACACGCAGAACCTTTGCTTCATCATACAAAGGTCCCTGGAACACATGAAGGCTTCCGTCTTCAATAAGCCCCTTGGCCTTCAAAACCTTTCTGTCAGTTCCACTGGCACAAATATCTGACAGGTCATCAATTCTGACAATACCCCTGCTCATTCCTTCCCAAAACTTCTGGCTTTTCCAGCTTCCTTCAATAAGCTTATTGACTTCATCTTCCACGTAAACAGACCAGTCAAAGACAGCTGAAGTAAGACAGGATTTTGAAACACTCTTTCCAGTATGTTCATTGTATCCGATTGAATAGGCTCCGTAAATTTCAGCTTCAATCTGGGTTGCATTGGTATTCTGATGCTGAGCCAGGACATCGCATCCACTATTAAGAAGCTCGCTTGCAACCAGCGATTCCTTTTCCGGATCACTCCAGGAATTTGTCCAGTTAACATAGACCCTTGCATCCGGATTAACTGACCTGACGCCAAGAGCAAAGGCATTGATTCCGCGGATGCACTCACTCACAGGATAGGCAGCAACATAGCCGATTCTATTCTTGGATGTTTTCATTCCCGCAACAATGCCGCATAAATATCTGGCTTCATACATTCTTCCAAAATATACCGACACGTTATCTGATGTATATGATCCGGAACAATGCTCAAACTTTACATTTGGATACTCCTTTGAAACCTGCCTGACGCTTTCGCCATAACCATAGCTGATTGCAAAAATCATTGAGCATCCCTGGGAAATCAATTCTCTCATGGCAACTGCAGCCAGCTCATTTTCCGGAACATTTTCCACAAAAAGAGTTTCCACACCATTTCGCTCAAGCTTTATGCGGGCAAGATCATGAGACTTTGTGTATCCGTCATTTTCTATGGAACCATTGTACACAAACCCAACCTTGATTCTTTCCCTTTTGATTCCTGACAGTCTTTCATTTGAACAGGACACATAAAACAGAGAAACAAGAGCCAGGAAAACAAGAATTATTTTTTTCATAATCTACATTCACTATAAATTAATAAATCCAAAATGGCAACTTTATTTGCCCAGACAACGGTAAGGGACTAGGTGCAAATACCTTGTCCACATTGAAATTAACCTTAGTTTATGCTACATTTTTTTAAAGATTAAGCACACAATCTAATCTTCCATAATAAAGGATTTGACTATGACAGAACAGGAAATTTTGACAGCAGCAAAACAATACATTGCTGAAGAAAAAGATGCTTCATTCCGCAAGGAAGTTGAAGACCTAGTTGCAAAGAAAAACTGGAAGGAACTTGAAGACCGATTCTACCAGACACTTGAATTTGGTACAGGTGGACTTCGTGGTGTTATGGGAGGCGGAACAAACCGCATGAACACACTGGAAATCAACAAGGCAACTCAGGGTCTTGCAAACTATGTAATCAAGGCATTCCCTGCAAAAGCAAAGAAGGGAACTTTGAGTGCAGTCATTGCTTATGACAGCCGCAAAAACTCAGACGTATTTGCAGAAGCAGCAGCCCGTATTTTTGCAGCAAATGGAATCAAAGCTTATCTCTTCAAATCTCTTCGTCCAACTCCTGAACTTTCATTTGCAATCCGCAAGCTCAAGGCACAGACTGGTGTTGTAGTTACAGCTTCACACAATCCACCACAGTATAATGGATACAAGGCATACTGGGACGATGGTGCTCAGGTTATTGAACCACATGACGTTGGAATCATCAAGGAAGTTAATGCTGTTGAAGAAATCAAGACAATGAGCAAGGCAGCTGCAGTTAAGGCAGGAAAGCTTGAAATCATCAGCTCAGAAATTGACGAACAGTACTGGGCAATGATCAAGAAGGAACTCTTCCGCCCAGCACTCATCAAGAAGGAAGCAAAGAACATTAAGGTTGTTTACACTCCACTTCATGGAACAGGTGCAATGCACGTAGAAAAAGTTCTTGGCGATCTCGGGCTCAAGGTAATTACAGTTCCAGAACAGAAGAAGCCGGATGGAGCTTTCCCAACAGTTGAAAAGCCAAACCCAGAGGAAGCACCAGCACTCAAGATGGCTGTTGAACTTGCAAAGAAGGAAAAGGCTGATGTGGTAATGGCAACTGACCCGGATGCAGACCGCTTTGGTACAGCATTCCCGGATGAAAACGGAAACTACGTGCTTGTTTCCGGAAACCAGATGGGTGCCCTTCTTTGTGAATACATTCTTCTTTCACGCACAGAAAAGAACAAGATGCCTGAAAATCCTGCATGTATCCGCTCTATCGTTACTTCACCATTCGTAGACGCAATCTGTAAAAAATACAAGGTTAAGCTCATTGAATGTCTCACAGGATTCAAGTGGATCGCAGCAATCGAAGCAGCATTTGAAAAGGACAAGAGCCACAATTATGTTTTCGGTCTTGAAGAAAGCTACGGATACAAAATTGAAAAATCAGTTATGGACAAGGACGGTGTTTCAGCAGCAGCACTTTGTGCAGAAATGACTCTCTACTGGAGAAGCCAGGGAGTTTCAGTTCTTGAGCATCTTGATGACATGTACAAGAAGTATGGTTACTTCGAAGACCGATCAATCAGCAAGTATTTCCCGGGAATTGAAGGTCCAAAGATCATGGGACGCATCATGACAAAGCTTCGCACAGAAGGACTCAAGACTCTGGGTGGAAAGAAAGTTCTCAAGATCCGCGACATTGGTGAAAGCGTAGAATTTGATCCTGCAAAGTCAGACAAAAAAAAGAAGCTTAAGTTCCCTAAGAGCAACGTTCTTCAGTTCTTCCTCGAAGGTGGCACAATCATCAGCGCACGTCCATCAGGAACAGAGCCAAAGATCAAGTTCTACATCAACAGCTGCACTCCTGTTAAGTGTGGAAAGGATGAAGAACTTGCAAAGGCAAAGGCAGAAGCCGGAAAGCTCTGTGATGCAATCTCCAAGGAAATCAACAAGATTCTTGATTCAGCAAAATAATCTGTCTGTGAATAACATTTAATCAGATTGTTCAAAGTTGAATGAAATAAAGTCCGGAGGAAAAACCTTCGGACTTTTTTATACGAGAATATCCCCTCAGGGACAGAACAATAATTTAACTATAAAAATACTACCAGTCAGTCATCGAATGACAAAACCGCTAGCTAGCGTCGCTACACACGCAAGCCGGCAAGGAAACTATCGTTCCGTCTTGCGAGTGTTTTTGCCATCCGGTGCCTTCCTTCCCGTATTTTTATAATAATTACTTCCACTGTCCGTGAGGGGATATTTCCGTTTTTATATAACAAAAAGATGAGGAAAATTCCGGCGACAACCCCAGCCTGAAAAATATAAAAAAATGGTTAAATTATTCAATGATTATAAACATCTGGCGCTAAACTATTACTCTGAAAAAGTATTTGTAGCCTTTGACACAGAAACAACAGGACTAAAAGCCAGTGAAGATTTTATGATTGAAATTGGTGCAGTAAAATTTGATTGTGGCGGAATGATTGGTGAACCATTTGACATGCTGATCAGACCACCAGTATTGATTCCTCCAATGATTGAAAATCTCACACACATCACAAATAACATGGTTCAGAATTGTCCCGAAGAAAAAGAAGCACTGATTCAGTTTTTAAAATACATAACATCTGACAACACAATTCTTGTTGCACACAATGCTCCCTTTGATCTGGGATTCATAAACACTGCCCTTGAAAGAAATCATTTTCCCAGGCTGAACAATACATGCATAGACACACTTCAGGTTGCAAGATGGGCCTATCCTGAACTTAAACTCTGCCAGCAAAAAGGACAATACAAGCTCCAGTCTCTGGCACAAAGATTTAATCTGCAGGTTGAGGCAGCTCACAGGGCATTTGATGATGCAAAAGTCTGCATGGGTATAATCAAGCAAATCATCAGGGATACAATGGACAGGCAAAAAGACATGGACAACCTGAACAAAGGTCTTCAGCTGACACTGTTCTAAACTCATTGAAAGCACTGTATGACTTTTTGCATTTATTGTTTTTTTTGATCTTTTTCAATAAAATAGTTTCATGTCAGAAAATGAAATAACAAAAGAAAACAAAATGGGCACCATGCCCGTGACTCCCCTTTTGCTGAACATGTCTCTTCCAATCATGTTCTCGATGCTGATTCTTGCAGGATATAATATCGTTGACAGTTTCTTTGTTTCTAAGATTTCAGAAGGAACAATAAATCTCGGAGAAGAAGCTCTCTCTGCTATGGCAATTGCATTCCCTATACAGACACTGACAATTGCATTTGGAATCGGAACTGCAGTTGGTGTAAATGCCCTGCTGGCAATGAAACTTGGAGAAAAGGATTATGACACTGTTAGTAAAATTGCAGTCAACGGACTTTTCCTTACATTTTGCACGACAATACTTTTTTGCCTGATTTGCAAATTCGCAGTTGATCCCTACATCAAGTCACAGACATCAAACCCGGTAATCATCAGAATGACAAAAGAATACCTGACCATCATTCTGTACGTATCACTTCCTTCATTTCTTGGCGTTATGTCAGATAGAATTCTTCAGGCAACAGGCCTTACATTCTACACAATGCTCACAATGCTTAGTGGAGCCATTTTCAACATCATATTTGATCCGCTTCTGATTTTTGGAATCGGACCTTTTCCACGAATGGGAATTTCAGGTGCAGCAATAGCCACAGTATCCGGTCAATTCATGGGCTTTCTTCTTTCAATATTTTTCAACCTGAAAGTAAATAAGGAAGTAAGATTTAAATTCAAAGGATTCAAACCTGATTTAAAGATCATTGGCAGCATATACAAAATTGCAGCCCCATCAATTCTGATGCAATCCGTTAACTCACTGACAACTTACGGAATGAATCTTGTTCTCAAGTCATTTAAACTGATTGGTGACACCGCCATTGCCGTATACGGACTTTATTTCAAGCTCAACAGTTTTGTCTTCATGCCCTTATTTGGGCTTACAACAGGAATGGTTCCAATTGTTTCATACAACTTTGGGGCAAGAAAAAGAAAGAGAATCATTACAACAATCAAGTCTACCCTAATGTTTGCAATTGGAATCATGTGCATTGGAATTATTATATTTGAATTCTTCCCGGAAAAACTCCTGAGCTTGTTCGACGCAAAAGAAAACATGATGAACATTGGAAAGTCTTGTCTAAGAATTATTGCTCCAAGTTTCATCGGAGCAGCCATGTCCATTACATTCAGTTCTGTTTTCCAGGCAATGGGCCGTGCAGTTTACAGCATGATAATTTCAATAATCCGACAGCTGGCAGTGCTTCTTCCAACAGCATATCTTCTGGCACTAACAGGAAACATAAACAATGTCTGGTTCTGCTTCCTTATAGCCGAAATTTTTGCCATTTCAATTTCAGCATACTACATGCACAGACTCAACAGAAAATATCTTCGTCCAATGGAAGATTAGCTTTCCAGACACAAAAAAAAGCACAGGCACACTTAGATTATTTTTGATGCACCTGTGCTTTATTAGAATAAAACCCCTAACCTCTAGGAGCCTTTGCAGGATCGATTGGTTTGGCTTTCTGGAAAACCATGAAACTTACCTGGCTTGTTCCCTTGATGCTGTCTGTTCCTGCAATTCCGATTGAATCCCCAAAATCTACATAGTCACCTTTCTTGACCCTTATGGCACTCAATCCAGAATAAACATATATGTAATCACCCAGTGACTGAACAAAAACAACCTGTCCATATCCGCGATAGTTTCCAACATACATAACAGTACCTGCGCGAACACTGTTTACACTTTCATTTTTCTGAGCACTCAGCTGAACACCGCTAACCTTGCCATTAGTATATGTAACAGTAGGATTTTTAACAGGCCATGTAAGTTTTGAATCGCCTTTCTTTGTTGAATAGTTTCTTGGATCCTTTGACGGAAGATCCGGCAACGTGGCTTTTGACGTATCAACAATTGTCACCGGAATCTTAAGCTTCTGTCCGATTTTCAGAGCATTCGAATCATCAGAAAGATTATTAAGTTTCTTAAGCTCAGAAACAGTTATGCCATTGATCTTTGCAATTCTGTAAAAAGTGTCTCCTTTCTGAACGGTATATGAATCGAATTTTCTTTCATTTAAAGATACTGATGGGGAAGTCTTGTTACCAGAAACTGAATTTTCAGAATCAGGAATAACCAGATTTTGTCCGATTTTAAGGACATCATTTTTTGTAAGTCCATTTGCAGAACACAGCTGGTCAACAGAAATCCCGTACTTTTTGCTGATTGAATAATACGTCTCTCCCTTTCCAACAGTATGTGTTGCAGAAAACCCCAAAGAGGCAAGAACACATGCCAGGGCAAATGAAACAAATCTTCTTGTACAATCAAAAACAGACACTTTCATAGTCTGATTATCGGAACAATTCGCCCAAATATTTAGTTAAAATTGCGAACAAAAAAAGCTGTCCCCAGGCAAGTTCATTAAAGATACCCGATGGACAGCTCTTTGTTTTCTTATGATTGACTAGAACATTCCTGGAAAAACATCCGCCATGCCGTAGAGTTTTCCAGCAAAAAGTTTTCCTTCATCAAGAAGTTCCTTGAGATTTATTACAGCGTGAACCGCTCCGCTTGCAAAACCCTGGCGGCTTCTTGCTGTGTGTGTAAGTTCAATAGTATCTGCAGCGCTGTCAAAGAAAATCTTGTGAGTTCCAGGAACACTTCCACATCTTGTTGATGAAACATGAAATTCATTTGGCTTTGGACGAGCCTTGAATTCGTTTGTTACGATGGTATCCTTGCGTGAAAGGAATTCCATTGCATGCTTTGCAAGATCAAGTGCTGTACCAGATGGACTGTCTGCCTTCTGATTATGGTGCATTTCCCAGAGAGCTGCATCATATTCCTCAAAGTGATCCACAAGGCGGCATGCTTCCTCAACTATTTTATAAAAAACATTTACACCAATTGAAAAGTTTGCACTTGTCATGATAGTTCCGCCACATGAAGCAGCAAGAGCGGCAACCTCATCCTTCTTGTCATTCCAGCCTGTAGTTCCCACAACAAGAGGAAGTTTTGTTGGAAGAAGAGCCTTAATGTTATCTAGTACTGAAGCAGGATGTGTAAACTCAATGATACCTTCTGCACCGCTTGCAACAATTGCATCAACCATAGCCTTTGTGTCACCTGCAGCAATCTTTACTTTTGCATCTTCTGAAAAAACATCAATTGTTGTTACAACACTATGGCCAAGACCAAGGGCTGCCTGTTCAATCATGTGCCCCATTTTTCCATATCCGACTAAAGCAATTTTCATTTCATCCTCCGATTAGAACAAGGCTGCATGCACAACCTGAACAGTCTTATCTGCCTCTTCCATATTAACAAGGAAACTGATGTTTACCTTGCTTGCACCCTGGCTGATCATCTGAACATTGATGCCTTCCTTGTTGAGTGCATCAAAAGCCTTTGCAAGAATTGCACTTGAATGGCTGGCATCACAAATTACAGTAATAATTGCCTTGTCTCCAGTTGCCTTGACTTCTGCAACGCGACCGAGATCTTCAAGAAGCCCGGACAAATCAGACTTTGTGTTGACTGTAAGAGAAACTGAAACCTCAGAAGTTGCAATAACATCAATACTGATATTCCACTTGAGGAACTGGTTGAAGATATGTGCAAGGAATCCTGCAGCCCCCAGCATGCGGCTGGACTGAATATCAATCAAAGTTACGTTCTTTACCTTTGTGATTGCTGTTACTGGAGGAACAGATCCCGTGTGCTTTTCAACAATCAAAGTACCTTCACTCTTAATGTTGTAGCTGTTCTTCACGCGAACTGGAGTTCCTGTCTTGCGGCAAGGAATCATTGAGCGTGGATGAAGAACCTGTGCTCCGAAAATTGCAAGTTCCTGGGCTTCTTCGTATGTTACTTCTGGAACCGGCTTTGCATCTTTTACAAGGCGCGGGTCTGTTGTCATGATACCATCAACATCTTTCCATGTCTGGATTTCCTTTGCGCCCATTGCTGAACCAATCATTGTTGCACTAAGATCGGAACCACCGCGTCCAAGTGTTGTAATTGTTCCGTGCTTATCCTTTGCAATAAATCCGGTTACAATAGGAATCTCTTTCTGCCTGCCATTTTTGTAGTCGTTCAGATACTTTGGAATGTTTTCCCATACTTCATCAAGAAGTTCTGCAGCCATGTAGTTGCTGTCAGATACAATTCCAATATCCCATGCATCATAAAACTTTGCAGGTGTTCCAAGTTTTGTAAGGTAAGCAGCCATCATGCGAACACTCATTCTTTCGCCAAATGAAACAAGATAGTCGCGGGAACGCTTTGAAAGTTCCTTGAGCATGCTGATACCAGTCAAAAGAGTCTTGAGTTCACCAAGAAGTTCTTTGATTGCAGGCACATCAATTCCAAGTTCCTTTGCTGTATCAAAGTGAAGCTTTTCAACTTTTTCAATATCAACCTTTCCATTTACAGCCATGTCTGCTGCTTCAAGAAGGTGATCTGTTGTATCACCCATTGCACTCAATACAATTGCCGGAAGATCTGATTTGTATTCCTGAATAATTTCTGCTACGTGTCTAATGCGGTCAGCATTTGCAACTGAAGATCCGCCGAATTTCATTACTATCATGCAGAAAATTATAGTGAAATGGCAGTTTAAATTCAATTAATGGAATAATTAACAAAAAAAAAGCCTCCGGAGTTTAATCCGAAGGCTTTCATCCATCATGGGGTCATATTATTTTGCAAGAAGTTCAGCAAGCTTTTCTGCAGTAAATCCCAGGTCCTCTGCTACCTTGAGTGCCGGGCCAGACTCACCGAAACGATCGATTGTAAACAAGTCTTCCTTCTTGGCATACTGTTCCCAACCCATCTTGTTACCAGCTTCAGCAACAACAACACGATTTGTCTTTCCAATAACTGACTTCTGATACTTTTCATCCTGAGATTCAAAGAGATTCTTATCCAAAACTGAAACAACACGAATCTTCTTTGAAGAGCATATATCAGCAGCCTTGAGAGCCATTTCAACTTCAGAACCTGAAGCAAGAATTGTGATATCAGGAGCATCTGCACCGTTACGAACAACGTATGCACCCTTTCTTGCATTTTCCCTCCAATTCTTGTCATCCTTTTCATAAACTGTAATTGCCTGGCGGGTAAATGCCATGAGAACCGGATGGTCCTTAGAATCCATTGCCATTTCCCATGCAACATGACTTTCTTCTGCATCACCAGGACGGAGCATCTGAACATTCGGCATACATCTTACAGAAGCAAGAGTTTCTGTAGGCTGATGTGTAGGTCCGTCTTCTCCAACATAGATTGAATCGTGTGTGAGAATGTAAATGTTTGGAATCTTTGAAAGTGCTGCAACACGAAGAGATGGCCTGAAATAATCTGTAAATACGAAGAATGTTGCCCCGAAAGCACGAAGTCCACCATGAAGGTTGATTCCATTCATAACCTGACTCATTGCAAATTCGCGAATACCATATTCAATTGTGCGGCCTTTTCTGTTTTCTGAAGAATAAGTTCCGTCATCATTCTTTACCTTAGTTTTGTTTGGTCCCTGAAGGTCAGCTGATCCGCCAACGAGCCATTCGTATGTATCACACATATAATTCAGGCTCTTTCCTGATGCATCACGAGTTGCAAGCTTGTCCCCCACCTTGTATGAAGGAACATCTGCCTTTCCAGTTGGCTTCTGATTCCAGTATGCATCCCATTTTTCAGCAAGTTCCGGATTTTCCTTTGACCAGGCATCAAATTCCTTCTTCCAGTCTTCTTCTGCCTGTGCGAACTCCTTCCTTTTTTCTTCAAAATACTTATATGCTTCTGGAACAACATAGAACTGCTGGTCTTCCGGAAGTCCCAGGTTGATTTTTGCTTCCCTACAGCCTTCTTCACCCAGTGGAGCACCATGAACATCTGCAGTACCAGCCTTTGGAGCACCCTTACCAATTGTTGACTTAAGGATGATTAAAGTTGGTTTTCCCTCTTCCTTCTTTGCAATTTCTACAAGATCTGCAATCTCGCCAATATTGTACATTGATCCGCGAAGAACCTGCCATCCGTATGAAAGATAGCGCTGCTCAATATTTTCTGAGAATGTAACGTCAGTGCATCCATCAATGGAAATCTTGTTTTCATCATAGAACACAATGAGTTTTCCAAGCTTGAGAGTTCCGGCAAGTGAACATGCCTCAGAAGAAACACCTTCCTCAAGACAACCTTCACCAACGAGGGCATATGTATAATGATCAACGATCGTGCGTTTTGGCGTGTTAAAGCGGGCTGCAAGCATTGTTTCTGCAATAGCCATACCAACTGCAGCAGCAATACCCTGACCCAAAGGACCAGATGTACATTCAACACCGTCTGTATCACCATATTCAGGATGACCAGGACAACGAGATCCAACCTGACGGAAGCGCTTAATGTCATCCATGGAAATTTTATAGCCGGCAAGATGAAGTGCAGAATAGATCAGCATTGATCCATGGCCTGCAGACAATACAAAACGGTCTCGGTCAACCCATTTTGAGTTAGCCGGATTGTGCTTCAAAACCTCACCGTAAAGAACAGCAGCAACTTCTGCAGCACCAAGGGGAAGACCAGGATGTCCTGAATTTGCCTTCTGAATGGCATCCATTGAAAGACTGCGAATTGAAAGTGCAACAGCTTCAATACTCTTCTTGTCCATAAAATAACTCCTAAATTTATATAAGGGGATATGCTTCAGATATCCGTCGAGCACCAGCTGGAAACAGCCGGATGCATCGATTTGCCATAAAATAAAGCCTAGCTGACCTTTGACATGAGTTCCAGAAGATTGTCCTTCGATGGCTTCAATGCAAGAGCCTTAGTAAAGGAATCATCCTTCAAAATCTTGGCAAGAGAAGAAAGAGCCTTGATATGGAACTGTGTTGAATTAGACAAAAGAATGAAAAGCGATGAAACCCTTCTCGAATCAGGAGCCTTCATGTCCAGTGTGTTTCTCAGAAAGCAAACAATAATGCGACAGTCATCCTCGCTCTTCATCACGGGTGCCTTCGGGTGAGGAATTGCAACTCCCTTTCCCACTGCCGTGCTGAGAATCTTTTCTCGATTTAAAAGTTCCTCTGCCAGCATTTCACCAGTAATATATTCCGGAAGCTCTACATTCTTTGCAACATTCTTGAAAACTTCTTCAATAGTGTCACCTTCAACAGAATACAAAACCTGACCCTTTTCCACCAGGGAAACTGCATCAAATTTTTCCGTCATACTCGTCTCCAAATCTTTTTGAGAATATCTCCAACAGACTGAACATCCATTTACCATAAAAATACTACCAGTCAGTTGCGACATCCTGTCGCGACGAGAATCGATTTCACGATTCTCGCTTTTTTCTTCTTCTAAAGCGCCATCCGTGGCTCAGTAGAACTCGAAATAAGCTAGCGTCGCTACACACGCAAGCCGGCAAGGAAACTATCGTTCCGTCTTGCGAGTGTTTTTGCCATCCGATGCCTTCCTTCCCGTATTTTTACATAAATACTTTCAACTGTCCGTGATGGTATATTCCCAACTTTTTTAATTATATAAAATCCCTGAATGCATAATCATCAGGAAAATCAGCACAAATCACGCAGCACCAGATTCCTATTTCAGAACCTGGAAATGACTCATTTCAGCCTTGCGCAGAGCAGACTCAATGGTTCCACGAATCTCTTCAAAATTCCAGTCCATTCCATCCAGTGAAAGAAGCATTGCATCAACTCCCTCCTCTGCCTCAGGATCATTTGCCACCGTATCAATCATTCTCAAAATATGATTGTTAAGCTGAGCCAAAATAACCACTTCATGGGATGGCATGGCCGAAACACTTTCACCCATGTAGTCAATCTGCCTCACCAGATACCAGACCTTTCCATACAAATCCAGAATCTTGGATCGCAGCGGTCCTAAAGCCTGATCGGCAAACCAGTTGTAATTTTTCGAAAGTATAGCATTCCGACCCTTTAAATTCAAGGAGAGCGTATTCTGAACAGACTTATCCAATGTGATCTCATCACGGCAAATATAGTTCATGACATAAGTCACCAGATCCTTTTCACGCCTGAAAAGACAATCAAGAACAAGCTGATCAAAGACATAATCAGGTACTGACGAGAGAATGAATTCAGAAAAAGAAACTGAATTTTTCAAGGCACTTCTCATTTCCATCAGTGCCGAATTCCATGAACCAAAGGCAGGCACATCCTCACCCTTTTTCCACAGACGCGACTCTACACCGTATGTGCAAATGCCGATTTTTCTTGCAGTCTGATTAATATATTCTTCCATGGAGCCACAATAAGGAACACAAAGCACTGATCTGTTCTCAAAAAAAAGATTTGTCAGCTGATCCTCAATTGCCCCCATGGGTCCATGGATTTCAAAGGATTCCAGAAGTTTTTTTTCAAGCAGACCGAACCACTCTATGCGCTTTTCACCCACCTCACCCTTATCAAATTTCCTTTCATCGGTATGGAGAATCATGATATTAAGGAATCCCCGGTCCCAGTCAGTGACGCAGCACAGGATTCTGTCTCCTTTTTTGTAGCCGAACTTTTCCGAAAGCCATCCCAGGTCAAAACCAGTAAGCCTTACCTTGTTTGGAAGCTCAAATTCCCTCTGGGCCAGATTCAATTCAGCATTTGCAGGATCGGCAGCAATATACAGGGGAGCATACTCCTCTCCGTAAAGCATGAACATATCTATGGCATCATCAGCGGAAAATTCCCCCACCTTCATGGGAATCTTCTTTCCGTTGGCAAAAAATGAAAGGCTTGATGAAATTCTGTCTGATTCCACAAAAGGCATGCATCTGTGGCCGGGAACAAAAACCCCCTGAGAAACCTCACTTGCAGTTGGAACTATGCTGAATATCTCCCCTGTGAAAGCTCCTGCCCTTGTGATGTAGGATCCGTTTGCCAGTTCCAGAACATTGGGATTTTCTGCAAGAAATTCAACTATTTCCTGGGTTGTGGCCTTAATTTTGAGTGACGACAACACTTTCTTCATCTCCTTCAGAGTAAAGGACTTTGTGTAGGTGCGTACAAATTTGGAAAGTAAGTCTTCGCTTAAGTCTGCCATATTGAAAATATAATACCTTTTGGGACATTTATCAATTTTAGGGAGAAAAACAGGAAAAAAGATAAACCAAAGGAAATCTTTCAATATTATATGTTCATTGGAAACAAATTATTTGACATTCATTCTTCTATATATTACTATAGATTTTGAAATTTTCTATTTAAACAATTAGGAGAAGATTAATGTCTATACAAATGATATTATTCATTGTTCTCCCTGTACTTGGAATACTTCTTGGATGGACAATTCGCTGGGTTTATGCCAGATTTCAACTTTCCGCTTCTGAACAAAAAGCAGAGCGGGTTAAACAGGATGCGATAAAAGAAGCTGAAGCTCAGAAAAAAGAGATTTTACTTCAGGCAAAAGAACAACTCATTCAGGACCGTAATCAGCAGGAAAAAGAGAACCGAGAACGCCGCACAGAATTGCAGCGCTATGAAAGCCGTGTTTCCAAAAAGGAAGAACTCATTGACCAGCGCAGCCAGGAGTTTGACAGGAAGGAAAAGGAATTCGCACTTCGCGTGACAGAAATGGAGAAAAAGGAAGCTGTCCTTTCACAGGAAGAGCTCAAACTCCGTTCAGAACTTGAAAGAATTTCAGGTCTTACTGCACAGGAAGCAAAGAATCTCATTATCCAGAATCTTGAAAACGAAGCACGTCATGATGCCCAGTCGCTTCTTAACAAGATTGACCAGGAAGCTCAACTGACAGCAGAAAAGAAAGCACAGGAAATCCTTGTGTCTGCAATTCAGCGCATTGCCACAGAAGCAACAAGCGACATTACAGTTGCTACAGTTTCACTTCCAAGCGATGAGATGAAGGGAAGAATCATTGGCCGAGAAGGACGCAACATCCGCTCCCTTGAAACACTCACAGGTGTTGACGTTATTATTGATGATACTCCTGAAGCCGTTGTCATCAGCTGTTTTGACCCGGTACGCAAGGAAATTGCACGCATTGCCCTTGAAAGACTCATAATCGATGGACGCATTCATCCAGCTCGCATTGAGGAAGTAGTTCAGAAGGTAACAAGGGAAATTCAGCAGAAGATTTACGAAGAAGGTGAAAAGGCACTCTACGATCTTGGAATCCACAACATGAGCCAGGATGCCGTAAGGGCCATTGGACGCCTTTACTTCAGGACAAGCTACGGACAGAATGTACTTACACACTCCAAGGAAGTTGCAGAACTTGCAAGTCTCCTTGCTGCAGAAGTTGGTGCAAACCGCGAGCTTGCAAAGAGAGCTGCCCTTCTCCACGATATTGGTAAGGGTGCCGAAAATGACAGTGACCAGAACCATGCAGAGGTTGGTGCAGAAATGGCTCGCAAGATGGGAGAAGACCCACGAGTAATCAACGCCATTGCATCACACCACAATGACTGCGAGCCGGAAACCCTTGAGGCAATTCTTGTTCAGATTGCAGATGCAATCAGTGCAGCACGCCCAGGTGCACGCCGCGAAACAGTAGACAATTACGTAAAAAGACTTGAAAACCTGGAAGAAACAGCAAAGAAATTTGTTGGTGTTGAACAGGCATATGCAATTCAGGCAGGCCGCGAGCTTAGAATTCTTGTTAACAACGACAAGATTCCAGATGCAGAAGTCAAGGATCTTGCAAAGCAGATTGCAAAGCAGATTGAAACTGACTTGAGATATCCTGGACGCATTAAGATCACAATGATTCGCGAAACACGAATTATTGAATACGCAAGATAACAAGCAAAACAAAATTATAGGCCTGAAGATTTTCTTCGGGCCTTTATTATTTCCAGTCAACAAATATAATTAATCATAATTATTCTTAATCAATAAATTTTTTGAACTGAGGATAGGACTCCAGAAAATCACCAAGTATTTTGTCATAATCAGCATAGCTGCAATCAAAAAGGACAAAGGAACCTTCAATGTAATACAAGTCAACGGGTGTATAACCAAGACTATTGCACCTGCTCTGCAAGAAAGACACATTCACCCGATCAACACACTGTTCAAGAATATAGGCAACAAAACTGGAACATACATAGGATTTATTGGGAAACAAAGATTCCGGTTCCCTGCCAACATCAATCATGCTTGAAAAGGCATATTCAATAGGAAAGTTATAGGCTTTCATGATTTTCTTTCCATTGCCAAAATGACTTATGGGAACCTGAGCATTATGCAGGATACCATAAACAAATCTGTTGTCTGGAAGAACTAAATACTCAAGAACTTTTTTCAGGTATTCATTCTCAGACTTTGTGCATGGAATTGCAAGAACTGCACATGTTGACCGCCTGGCATCATTTGTAGCCATGAAATCATTTGTTGTGATGTCCATTACACTTTCATACCGGGCCATGTTATTTTTCTTGTCAGTCAGGGTTAAGCCGACAAAACTGTCATCACGAAGGCCGTGGCTGACTGCAGAATGCACATAATACCTTCCATTCCCTGCCTTTCCCAAAATTCTGATTGGTCCGCGAAGAAAATTCCCGGGACGAAGAGCCTTGTCATAGGAAATATCATACAACCTGATGAAAACATAAGACTCACTTGAGAGCTGTTTTTCTGTCAGATTGGTGTTAATGTAAGAAAAAGACCTGTCTGATTCTTTAAGACCATTCGTTGAAGAACATGAAACAAGCAAAGAAGAGAAAATTATCACTGAAAGAAAATAGATTTTTTTCTTCATCTTACGAAGGCAAATTATAATCAGTATATTCGAAAATTGCAATTTTGAAACCAAGTCAATGAACAGATAAAGGCATTTATGCTATTTGACGGAAGGAATCTTCATTGGAGGAAGTGTAAATTTCCAGAATTTTGGTGCCCTGTGAGACACAATCCACTGGCCGGAATAAAAACCATTGTCATCAGCAGCGGGATAAACAAAAATAACTTTTGCGGGATTTTCCGTGTCATACACAAATTCATTTGAAACCCAATCATTCTTATTGGAAACACTGGCAAAAGCAAGTTCTGATTTTGGCGTGAAAACCGATATCTTATATCGACCTTTCTTTATGTTCAGGTACATTGCCATGCCGCCAGAAAGATAGCAGGAGCTTTCATAATTATTAAGTTCACGCGGATTTGAAACCCAGAAATACCAGGCCTTGCAGCAGGTTCTGGTAACATCGTTGCCTTCCATGTCACAAATCTTGAGCCAGCATCGCGTTTCATTTATATGCCAGGAATTTTCAGGACGATAGATAATAAGTTCCCAAGGATTGAACCTTACTTCAGGCTCGTGAGAATATGCAACGGAGAAAACACCTAACGCCAGGGCAATAACAAGAACAAGTCTCTTCATGCCAATTTGATTTGAGACTGAAATCATGGGGGTTCTACTTATTTCATTGTGAGCAGCTTGTTGTATCTTTCAACACTAACATAAAGAACATAATCCGGATTGACCTGCTCTATTGCCTCACAGATTTTTTCGCATGGCTTCCAGTCCCAGATACCATTATACATGATATATGTTTCAGCAAAGGTTCCAGCCATAACTGGTGACAGCGACATTCTGTACGAATCCCCAACAACAAGAAGTTTCTTGGCAATGACAGGCTCTGGATTAATGTAGGGACCAGCAGGAACAACAGAATCAAAATCATAATCCATATCATAGAATTTCTTGAAATCTACGGGATAGAATTTCTTTGAATCCGCAGTTTGAGGAAATCTCAGACTGATCCACTTGCATAAGTCATTATCCCCCTCACCATCTGTTTCAATCTGCACAGATTCCAATGCAGGCAAATCAACTCCCCAGTTCTTGAGAATAAGGCGGGCACCAACATAGGCACCAAGCCTGTTCCAATGGCTGTCATAGGGATAGTAAACAATATTGTTTCTGGAAGCTTCAATAAGTTCAGCCTTAGGATAGATGATGTTTATTCCTGCATTCTTGCAGGCCTCAATGAGTATGTCATTTCTTGAGACATCGCCCTTGCAAATACTAGGCGGCATATACTGAGAATAAACCTTGCTCTTATTTGGTGCGCACAAGGCAAAAAACTCAATGTTCCTGTCCTTGCAAAAATTCTGCATCTTAGAATAGAAAGAAATACCATTCTCAATTTCCTGCTGAGTAAACTTTTTTGAGCACTGATAGTCTGCAAGCTCACAGTCACTTTCATTATTTGTTATGAGAAAAATAAAATTATTAGTGCCAACCTCAACAAGCTGAGATGAAACTTTGTCAATAACAAATTTTGTGTAGTAGACATCAGCAGTCATCAATGCCTTTTTCTGCGGAATATTGTCTTTTATGGTCTTATCTATAAAATCAGGAATCCAGGTGACATTATCCATTTCTTTTTTTTCATCAGAATTGCGGTTCCTGATAACTTCGGAAACAGTCACTCCCATCATTGAGAAAACAGCAACAAAAAATAAAATCGAATATACTTTAATGGACTTCATAAGCATCAGAAATTACCATAAATAAATGGAACAAAACTTGAATTCAATACTGTTGAAAATGACAATATGAACACGACAACAAGGAAAATTGTTTCAAGGATTCTATAGGCAGCAGTTTCTTCAAACCTGGCAAAGCATTTTTTTACTGGCAATGAAACAATGATACAGAAGATCACAAATGGAATCATCCTAAGTGTATAGGACTCCACAGGAACAGAAGCTGAATTGAGTCCGAACAATGCAGAAAGATAAGTTACTGCCAAACTCAAGCTGCTTGACCTGAAAACAACCCAAAGCAATATAATCACAAGGGAAGAATAAATATGACCCACAACTTTTTTTTCGCTTATAAACCTGTTGAAAGGCCTGCAGTATTTCTCAAGAATCAAAACCATGAAATAAAGCAATCCCCATAAAACATAGTTCATTGACGAGCCGTGCCAGATGCCGGTGAAAAGCCAGACAACAAGCATGTTAAAAATATGCCGCGGAACAGAACATCTGTTACCACCAAGAGGGAAATAAATGTAATCCCTGAACCATTGAGTCAATGAAATATGCCATCTCTTCCAGAAATCGGAAATGGATTTTGCAACATACGGATAATTGAAATTTTCTGGTAAATCAACCCCCATGATTTTTCCAATTCCAATTGCCATATCAGAATATCCGGAGAAATCAAAATACAACTGAAGGGAATAGGCAATTGCACCAACCCAAAGTCCAAGAGTTGAAGACATGACTCCGTTATTAAGACAGTCAAAATAATAATCGGCAACAACTGCAACCTTGTTTGCCACGAGCATTTTCTTAGCAAGACCAAAAATAAATTTTTTTATGCCTTCATTTACATTTTCAACGCTCACATTATTCCTGCAGAATCCGTCATTAAACTGATTGAAGCGCAATATTGGACCGGAAACAACTGTGGGGAAAAAAGTCAGATAGCTCAGAACATTGAAATAATTATACCTGTCTGAAATCTGATTTCTGCTTTCATCCATGACAAGAGAAACTGCCTGAAACGAAAAGAAACTTATTCCCAATGGGAAAAACACATTCAGATCCGGGAAAATTTTCTGTGCATACTTTACAAAAAACAGGGGAACCAAAAGAAAAATAAATTCAATGACTGCAACCTTACTTCTGTATGCCTGCAGTTTTCTTACATTCAATATTTTAATGAACAGATAGACAACGGCACTGTAAATCAAAAGACAGGCAAATGTTTTTTTTCCTGCCCATAAATAAAAGACAAGACTGGAAAGCAAAACCAGTAATTTATATGCAAGGGTCTTTTTTTTATGAAAAAGCAGGATTCCAGCAAACAGAAATGGCAGAAACAGTAGAATAAAAGTTGTTGTCGTAAATGTCATACATGAAAATAATAAAGCAGTTCATTTTACGTGTCAATTATAGAGGAAAAGAGCCATGGACAGACAAAAAATTATTCGATTCCAGTGCGATTTATGATAAGATAAACCATCACATTATTACAAAGCATGCCTGCAGTGTTTCGTAACCCTTAGACATGCTTTGTAAAAAAAATATTTTTTTTCGATGACATTCTATGACACCTTGACATGTCACGATATATGCAAACCAAGGAGAAAACCCATGGGATTTTTATTTGATTTTCTATTCGGACCGTCAGAACCAGTGAATAAAGGCAGTCAGAAAACTGAAACCTGGAACTTATCCGGCAATGACTATGACGATTACTACGAGCAAATTCATGATGATGCCTTTAGCGGAGATTTAGATGCACAGGCTGAAATGCATGAAGAGTTTGGTGATGACTGGGAAGGAGAATATTAAAGGATACGACATGTATTTTTGATTGTTTTTCGAAATGCCACGATTCCAAAAGGTCGCGATTTTTTTGCCTGGGCGGCATGATGGAAAGGGCGCATCCCTTTTATTAGGTTAAATTCAAACCATTTAAAATAAAATAAGCCTTCCAGTTTCCTGAAAGGCTTTACTTGTTAGCTCCTACGGGAGTCGAAGGACTCTGTCGTCTCCCTCCCTGGCTCCTCCGCCGTCCCGTCTCCACTCACTGCCGCCGACTTCCTGTCGGCTTTTCGCGGCACTTGCCGCGCGTTCGTTCCGCGGTTCGCCTCCCGATGACTAAATATCTTTATACCAATTTAAAATAAAATAAGCCTTCCAGCAATCTGAAAGACTTATTAAGCTAGCTCCTACGGGAGTCGAACCCGTCTTTCGACCTTGAGAGGGTCACGAACTAAACCGATATTCGAAGGAGCCATAAAAAAAGCTGACTTTT
>JAEDCT010000012.1 GCA_016294035.1 Treponema sp.
CTGCTTAAAACTTATGCCGATTCAAACTTCAATCCACAACAATTGACAATTTCTCCAAATTTCCTAAAGATTATGCGATTAATATTCATGGATCATTGTTGCCTCGTTATAGAGGTAGAACTCCTCATGTTTGGTCAATCATAAATGGTGAAAAAAAGACAGGAATAACCGCACATTTGATTACACAAAAATGTGATGAGGGAGATATAATTCTTCAAAAAATTATACCGATTACAAAGAATGATACAGGTGGCTCAATACTACGTAAGTATAACAGTATATATCCAGAACTTATCGATGAACTTTTTGAACTTATAAAAAAACATGAAATAAAATTAATTCCTCAGGACGAAACAAAAGCTACATATTTTGAAAAACGTACTCCCGAGGATGGTCATATAGACTGGAACTGGCAAAAAGAACGCATTTATAACTGGGTTCGTGCAATGGCTCCCCCTGAATATCCTGGAGCATTCAGCTTTTACAACGGAAAAAAAATAATATTCTCAAAGATTGAATTTTCAGATGAGGGTTTTTATGCACTTGAAGCAAATGGAACTGTAAAAAAAGAAAATGGTGATGTGCTTTTTGTAAAAACTCCCAACGGAGTTGTAAAGGCATTTACAACAGACAACAGACAACAGACAACAGACAACAGACAACAGACAACAGACAATTTTATTATAAGACGAATTTTTCTTTGTCAAGTACTAAGAAAAAATATTTTAAAGGACTCATGTTTTCTTACACCCCAAACTGCGTAGGAAATCGTGAGTCTTTTTGTTTTTAAGGATTTATTATGAAAGTATGTTTTAAGAATTTTTTGAATCTTACAGATGAAGAAATTAAGCTTGTCCATACAGAGCGTA
This sequence comes from Treponema sp., assembly GCA_016294035.1. Classification (GTDB taxonomy): domain Bacteria; phylum Spirochaetota; class Spirochaetia; order Treponematales; family Treponemataceae; genus Treponema_D. The sequence continues at coordinate 870 of JAEDCT010000012.1, forward strand.
ATAAGTCTGTAATTCGCAAGAAAATGTATAATCAGAATGAAATTCCATTTGAATCTCATATGGAATGGATTTCTGGATTAAAAAATAGAAGTGACTGCAAATATTTTTTAGTTTTTCTTGATGAAGATCCTGTTGGTGTTGTGGATTTTATTGATATTACAAAAAACTCTTGTGAATTTGGGTTTTATTTGTTTGAGTCATATCTGAGAAGTGGCTATGGAATCATACTTGAAAAATATAGTATAGACTATATTTTTGAAAATTTGGGTCTAGAGCTTTTAAATATAGCAGTTCTAGAAAGTAATAAAAATGTTTATAAAAATCACATGAAATATTTTGGTTTTGTAAAAGATGATAAATTAGATTTGATTAGAGATGCTAATATATTTCTTGGTTTTTCTCTGTCGAAAAATCAATGGGTAAGTTTGGATAAAACAATTTTGAACAAATGTTTGTCTTTCTTTGATATACAAGAAGTTAACTGGGAGTAATATGCTCTATAATCCTTTTCTTTAACAAATAAAACAATTCTTGTAACTGGCGCTTCTAGTGGAATTGGGAAAGCTACCGTCTGGCTGTTTGTTGAAAATTAATGAAAAAGTTTTACATTTATGATATTATTTCATTATGTCAATATTCATAATCGCAGAAATGTCTGCAAATCACAACCACAATAAACAGATTGCATTAGACACAATAAAAGCCGCAAAAGAAGCTGGTGCTGATGCAGTTAAAATTCAAACATATACAGCAGATACAATAACGCTTAATTGTGATAATGAGCATTTTCAAATAAATCAGGGTACCCTTTGGGATGGTACTACACTTTATAAGTTGTATCAGCAGGCCTATACTCCGTGGGAGTGGCATCAGGAACTTTTTGATTACGCAAAAGAATTAAGTATTCCAATTTTTTCAACGCCATTTGATAAAACAGCGGTTGATTTTCTTGAAGATTTGAATAATCCGATTATGAAAATAGCTTCTTTTGAGCTTGTAGATATTCCATTAATTGAATATGCAGCCAGCAAGGGCAGACCAATGATTATGTCTACAGGTATTGCAACGCTTGATGAAATTCAGGACGCGGTGGATGCCTGCAGAAAGGTTGGTAATAATGATATTACATTATTAAAATGTACTTCTTCATATCCAGCCCCATTGTCTGAAGCAAATCTTATGACAATTCCAGATATGGCTAAACGTTTTGATTGTAAAGTTGGACTTTCTGATCACACAACAGGAGATGTTGGTGCCTGTACTGCCGTTGCTCTTGGTGCATCTGTCATAGAAAAACACTTTATTATTGATCGCTCTATTGGAGGCCCAGACAGTGCTTTCAGTATGAATAAAGAAGAATTTACACAAATGGTAAAAAGAATTCGCCAGACAGAAGAATGCCTTGGAACAATTTCTTACGAACTTTCTGAAAAGATGAAGAATAACAGAAAATGGGCCCGTTCTCTTTTTGCTTGTGCAGATATTAAGAAAGGAGAAGTTTTTACTGAACAAAATATTCGTTCTGTACGTCCAAGTGACGGATGTAGTCCTAAGTATTTGCCAGAATTATTGGGAAAGCCTAGTGATAGAGATTATAAGTTCGGGGAACCGATTGTGTATAAATAAAATATGGATAAGGAGAAATTATGAATTGTAGATTATGTGGAAATGGTTTATCAAAAATTGAAGTAATTAGAGATTGTGTTTTTGAACCATTAAGTTTTGCAAATAAGATTAGCAACTGTAAAAAACATGATATTACATTATATCATTGTTCAGTTTGTGATCATTATCAAACACAATATGAACTTCCGAATGATTTCTACAACACGTATAATAGTTTTGAGGGTGCAATGCAGTATCAAAATATTGAAAAAATATATGAACAAAGATTGAGTTTGTTAAAAAAATATAGTCACTCTGCTGGTACCTTGATTGATATAGGATGTGGTTATGGGAAATTTCTCACTGTTGCAAAAAAATACTTTTCACGGTGTATAGGAGTTGAACCTTCTGATCAGGCTACAAAATGTATAGATAATGATATTCTAATAATACAAGATTATTTTACTAAAAACATATCTTCAAAGATTCCAAACTTTAGTGCGGCTTCTGTAATCACAGCTTTTCAAGTTTTTGAACATCTAGAAAATGCAAGCGATGTATTAAAAGATATATATGAAGTATTGGAGCCTGGTGGAATTGCATTGATTAACGTGCCCAATGGTAGGACAATAGTTAATAATTCATTGTTTCATCAAATTACATGTGAACACATTAACTATTATACTCCATACAGTATTTCTAAACTAGCACATGATATAGGGTTTGAAATATTAAACATTGATAACGAAGATGAACTTATAGAATTAACTCTTTATATTAGGAAACCTTCTGTTAGAATGTCATTTGGTGCTTCTAAGGAAAAATTCTCAAAATTCCTAATTGAAAAATGTATGAATAAGGTTGTTTCAATCTGGGGTGCCGGAGCAAAATCAAGATTTTATATTTCACTTCTTAATGATTCTATATCAATAAAACATCTATTTGATAATTCAGATTCAAAAATGGGATTATTTGTTAGTGGAATTAAGGTTCCTATTCAAAAACCTGAATTCTCAGCTATTCAAAATAGTGAGGTTATTATAATATTTGCTTCATCCTACAATGACCAGATTATTACAGAATTAAGAAATAAATACTTTTATAAAGGTGAAATTGTGTATTTTGACAATAATGAAGTAAAGGTTGATGTTTTATGAAAAAAATACTGTTAACTGGAGGATCGGGTTTTGTAGGAAGAAATGTTATTGAATATTTCGCAAATTCTAATAAATATGAAATATTAGCTCCTTCAAGTAAGGAATTAAACTGCATAGATCAAGAAGCCGTTTATACTTATCTAAAAAATAATCGTTTTGATTATATTTTTAATTTCGCGGTCTATGGTGATGGTCTGGATAAATCAAAAGATCCTACAAAGATGCTTGAATATAATTTGAGAATGTATTTGAATTTTGCTAAATACAGCGATATGTATGATCGAATGATTTATTTAGGTTCTGGTGCAGAATTTAATAAGCAGTTTCCTATATGTAGTGTTAAAGAAGAAGATGTAGGGAAAATAATTCCTTCTGAACATTATGGTTTAATGAAATATACTGTAAATAGAATGATTGAAAAATCTGATAATATTTATAATTTCAGATTATTTGGTATTTTTGGAAAATATGAGCCTTTCAATCGTTTTATTTCAAACGTGTGCATAAAATCAATTTTTGACTTACCATTAACAATGAGACAAAATGTTTATTTTGATTATCTATTTATAGATGATTTTCTTCAAATCCTTGATAAATTTCTTGAACTAGATGCACCAAACTATCATTCTTACAATATTGTATCAGGAAAAAGAGTCGATCTGCAATCTATCTGTCTGTTATTAAATAAACTTACAAATAAGGAACATAGAATCATTATTTGTAAAGAAGGATTGGGGAATGAGTACACAGCTTCAAATGAACGTATTTGTAACGAAATAGATATAAAATATACTCCATTTGAAGAATCAGTGAAGTGGTTATATAATTACTATGAAAGTATAAAGTCTGAAATTGACATAGGAAGATTATTATACTAGAGGAAGTTTGTATAATGAAAAAAAGAGTTGCTGATATTGTAGTAGAAACATTACTGGAATTAGGAATTAATGAAACTTTCTGTGTTGTTGGGGGTGGAGCTATGCACCTGAACAATGCTTTTGAAATAAATAAAGACATGCATGTTACTTTCTGTCACCATGAACAGTCCTGTGCTTTTGCGGCTGAAGGATATGCAAAGTATTCAGGAAAAATAGCATGTGTTTCTGTTACTGCAGGTCCGGGAAGTGTGAATGCACTCAATGGTGTATATGGGGCTTGGGTAGATAGTACACCAATGTTTGTAATCTCAGGCTATCCTAGATATGAAACTGCAACGCCTATTACTGGATTAAATCTTCGTTGCCGTGGTGTTCAGGAATTTGATATTGTCAATACTGTAAAAACAATGACTAAATATTCCAAATTAGTGATTGATCCTAAAGAAATTAAAACTGAAATTATAAAAGCGTATAATATAGCAATGACAGGCAGACGAGGACCTGTATGGCTTGCAATTCCATTGGATGTTCAAGCAGCGTTGTTGGAAGATTCTGAGTTGATTACATATTCTGAAAATGGTGTAAATCAACCTACTGGTAATACAGAAACAATAAAACAGATTATTTCGAAACTAAAGAGTGCAAAGCGTCCATGTATTTTAACAGGTACTGGCATTCGTTATGGAAATGCTTATTCTGAATTCCTTGATTTTTTAAAGATAGTTCAGGTTCCAGTTGTTGGTTCCTCTCTATTTCCTGATGCATTACCAATGAATTATTCTCTTTACTATGGAAATGCAGGAAGTTCTGGTCCTCGTTTAGGTAACTATATTATTCAGAATTCTGATTTAATACTTGTACTTGCTAACAGCTTGTCTACTAAGCAGACCGGATTTAATGTTGATCTTTTTGCACCTGATGCAGAATTTATTATGATTGATGTCGAAAAAGATGAACCTAAAAAACCTGGCTTACACATAGATATGCCTGTGGAAATGGATATTAAAGATTTCTTTACTCAATATATAAAGCAAGATAATAATTTGATAAAAGCAGATTCGAGATGGATTCAATATTGTGACAACCTTAAAGATTTACTAAAAAATGTTGATTTGCCAGAATTCAATCCAAATGAAAAGGTTTCTTCAAAACAGTTTGGAAGAAAATTTGTTGATATGATGCCAGAAAATGGAATTATTGCTCTTGGAAACAGTAGCTGTATTGGTGGAGTACTTACTTATGGTGTTAGAAATCATGAGCAGCGCGTTATTGTAAACTATAATGCAGGTTCTATGGGAGATGACTTACCTGAAGCAATAGGTATAGCTAAAGCTACTGATAACCCTGTTTATTGTATTACAGGGGACGGTTCCATTATGATGAATTTGCAAGAACTTCAAACTATTAAATACAGTAACTTACCTATTAAAGTTGTTGTATTCAATAATAATGGTTATGGAGCTATTAGAAACACTTGTAAAAATTTCTTTAACAATGTATACACAGGCTGTGATTTTGACAGTGGAATCAGTTTCCCTTCATTTGAGAAAGTTGCAGATACCTTTGGCTTCAAGTATTTGCACTGTTCAAATGGTTCTGAGGTTGAGAAGTCGCTAAAAGAATTCTTTAACTTAGAGGGGCAGGTTCTTCTTGAGGTGGAACAGAAAGAATTAGATCCATATTTCCCTCGTATTGTTTCTACTATGGGACCAGATGGTAAATTTACAACACCGTCATTAATTGATATGTCACCTGTTCTTTCAGATGATTTACTAAATAAAATTGATAACTGCAAGTATTGGTAATCGGAGCTATAAATGAAATATGCAAATATTATTTATGATGGCAATCGAACAGGTTCTGTAAATCTGGGAGATGATATTCAGCTTTTGGCTATTCAACATATTTATGAATATATGGGAATCCCTGAAAAAGATATTGTAAGAATTAGCCTTAGTGAATTATCTACTTATGATGGAGAGTATGTAATTCTTCCCATAAGTTTTCCATTGTATGGTTACAGAAAAGATCTTTATATTACAATGTTTTCTCCTAAAATTATTCCTATTTTTCTTGCGCTCAGTATTATATCAAATAATATTTCTGAAGAAGAACAGATATATTTGCGACGATTTGAACCTATTGGATGTAGAGATATTTACACAATGAATCTATTACGTGAAAAAAATATTCTTGCATATATGGGGGGGTGCATGACTGCAACTCTTCCCAAGAAAGAACAGCCAACAAGAGATAAAGTATACATCGTTGATATTCCAGAAGGAGATTTAAAATATATTCCTGATGATATAAAAAAAGAGGCTATTTTTACTAGTCAAATTAAATATGACTGTAAAAACCCTGAATTAGAAGCAAAAGAATATCTTGATAATTATGCTGAAACAGCGAAATTGGTTGTGACTAGTAGATTGCATTGTGCATTACCATGCACGGCAATGGGAATCCCTGTTATTCTTATGAAAGATCATTATTCTTTTAGATTTCCTACAATATCTAAATATATACCTATTTATACAAGAGAAAAATATAATGAAATTGATTGGAATCCAAATGTTATCGATTATGAAGCAGATAAGAAAATATTACTTGAGTTTGTTGTTGGAAGACTAAAAAGTTCTTTTGTAAAATATTCAACTATGTTCGATATAAGTTATTTTTATGAAAATGATAATAAAATTGATTCGTTTTATATAGAACATTATGATAATGTTATAGAGGAAATAAATAAAACTTTTGATAAAGATTATGATTTTGAATATGCTGTTTGGGGAATAACGCAAAAAGCAGATATGATTTGTTCATATCTTGAAAAAAATTATCCAAATTCAAAACTTGTAACAGTTTATGATAGAAGTAAACAAGTTTTATTTCATGGTGTGCAAGCATCTCAGAATGAAAATGATTTATTAGATTCAGATACCATTGTTTTTGTATGTACAGCATCTGCAATGGAGCCTGCTAAAAAGTTATTTTCTACACATAACAAGACCAATTATGTATTAAGTCTTGATGGTATTGAAAAGTTAGGATGCTAAATTTAATGCAGGTAATGTATGATAAAAAAGATAAAACAAATTATTAAAAAAAATAAATACATAAGGAAAAGAATTATATTAGATTCTTTTGAATTAAAGCATGGTGGTAATAAAAATAAGACAAAAAAATTTTTATTGATAAAAGATTCGCATCCATCTGTTGGTATTCTTTCTGGGTGGAGTCACTATATGACATTGGTGAATTTTGCACTGAATAATAATCTTATTCCGGTATTGGATTTTACTAACAATTATATGCCACTTTTTATGGATAATGATTATGACGGAAAAACTAATTATTGGGATTATTATTTTACACAACCACAAAAAAAATATTCGCTGGATGATATTTACCAAAGTCGTAATTATTATTGTGTTGATTATTGCAAAATTATGCCTAAAATGGGGCATTATTTAATAGAATATTCATTATATAAAAACTCTAATAATGATTTTATAAAAGAAATGAATCCTAAAGATACATTGTTATGTCGACAGTTTTATTTAAAATGTCATTTGTCTAATGAAATACAAGATCAAGGAAATTTATTTTGTAAAGAACATGAGTTTGATAAGAAAAAAATTCTCGGAGTTTCATTTAGAAGAACATTTGAAAAGCATCATATATTAAAATCTGAAATAACACCTGAAGGTACACATCCTGTAAAAGCAACTTTGTCACAGTTATTATTAGATGTTGAAAATACTTTAAAAGAAAATAATTTCGATTACATTTTCTTTACAACTGATGATAGAGAGTCTTTGGAGAAAATGAAAGAAAAATTTGGAAAAAAATGTTTGTATACCAGTCGGAGAGTTCAGCATCTTTTTGAAGATGGAAAAATAATTGTTAAAAATACAACAGAGGAAACTTTAAAAGCAATTTATACTGAATTCAAAGGTATAAAGGATCCTGTAAAAACACGTAATATAGAATATCTGACAGATGTATACATTCTTTCCAAGTGCAACTCACTTCTTGCTCGTGGTGGATCTGCAGATGTATTTGCATATATTATTAATGATGATAAATATGAACATATATATGAATAAGGAGATATATGAAGTTTTATAAAATTCCAATTTATTTATATCAAATTATAACTAAAAAACGAACTTTAAAAATTTCTTTAGAAAATAATACAGAATCTCTTGTGAAAGAAGATGCTGAAAGTATATTTTTTTATAAAAAAATTGATACTATTAATTCTAATTCTTTAAAATTTTCTCATTTGATTTCTATCGATGGAATTGCAGGTTTTGCAGGGTCGTCTGCAATTACTGATTTTTTAGGAGAATTCTCTAATTGTACATCTATTGGTGGTGTAGATATAAGAGAAAATCCAGATCGTGGTATTGACAATAGCTATGAGTGTGATTTTTTCAGAGATGCTTATGGGGTATATGAGCTTGAAAAAATATGCTATTTTGATGATGACAGAATCCAGGATGAAGCTGTTCGAGCTTTTATTAAAAAGGTTATTATCAATTATAAGTCTTATATATCATTTTATAATGATTTTTATTTGGATGAGAGTAGGAAATTTATAAATGAAATTTTGGATTTTAGATTTGAATGGACGGGTAATTTTCAGAATTATTTTGTAAAGAAGCTTTCTGTAAATGAATATAGAGAAAAGGCAAAAAAATATATATATAACCTTATTTCTAATATACCTTCTAAAGAATATTTAATTCTTGATAATTTGGCTTCGATTACTAATCCAAAGCAAGATGTATTAAATGATTATTTTGGAGATGTAAAAATTCTTGCTTCTTATCGAGATCCTCGTGATTTATATACAGCTGCACGAAATCTTTCTGGTAATGACTGGGTTCCCAAAGATCCAATTATTTTTGTAAAATGGTACAAATGGTATTTTGAAAGATTTAATTATAGTAATAATTCAAATGTTTTATTAATACGTTTTGAAGATTTTGTTTTTAAGTACGAAGAGATATCTTTAAAAATAAGAAATTTTATTAATTTGGATGAAGGTAATCACGACTTAAAGTTTAAGTTTTTTAATCCTGATATTAGTAAAAACAATATTGGAATTTACAAAAACTACCATGACCAGAACGCTATAAAATGTATAGAAGAAAATTTATCTGATTATATATATAGAGGATAGAATGGATTATCATATTATAAATTTTACTCCTCATGCAGATGCACGAGGTAAACTAATTGCAATAGAAAATCTAAAAGATATTCCTTTTGAAATTAAACGTGTTTACTATATGTTTGATACTTTACCCAATGAATCTCGTGGTTTTCATGCACACAAGACTCTGCAGCAGGTTATTATTGCAATGGATGGTGCTTGTAGATTTGTTCTTGATGATGGTACAAACAGAGAGGAAGTTGTACTAAATCGTCCTGATGTAGGTTTATATATTGGTCAGAATATGTGGCGTGAAATGCACGATTTTAGTTATGGGTGCAAACTTGTTGTGCTTGCAAGTGAATATTTTGAGGAAAAAGAATATATAAGAACTTATGATGAGTTTTTAATGAGTTTGAAAAAGTAAAATTTATGATTTCTATAGTAAAATATTCATCCCAAAATTTAGATTCCTGGAATAATTTTATTAAATCTTCTAAAAACAGTTTATTTATGCATAATCGTTATTTTATGGAATATCATTCAGACCGTTTTGAAGATAATTCATTAATGTTTTATGATGATGAAGAATTACTTGCATTACTTCCTGCAAATAAAAAACAGAATGAGTTAATTTCACATGGAGGCCTTACATACGGTGGATTTATAACAAATTCCAAAATGAAAGAATATAAAATGCTTGAATGTTTTGAAGCATTAAAAAATTATATGTCTCAAAATAATTTTTCACATCTTGTTTATAAAACAATTCCCTATTGCTATTTCACAAATCCAGCACAGGAAGATCTATATGCTCTATTTAGGAATTATGCAACTTTATTAAAAATAGAACCTTCAACTGTAATCGATTTTAGATTTCCTATAAAACTTCCTAAGGGAAGAAAAGCACAGATTGCTAGAGCAAAACGAGAAGGCGTAACAATAGAATTATCTACAGATTTTAATACATTTATTGAATTAGAAAATAAAGTCTTATTTGAACACCATAATACAAAGGCTGTACACACTGGACCTGAACTGAAACTTTTACATTCCCGTTTTCCTGAACAAATAGAATTATATGCAGCCATGTACAATGGAAAGATGATTGCAGGATCCGTTGTTTTCGTTTATCAAAATGTTATTCATACACAGTATCTTGCAGCAGATGATACAGCTCGTGAAATTGGAGCACTTGATTATTGTATTAGTGAAATTATAAATAAATATTCTTCAGCAAAACAATTTCTTGATTTTGGTATATCAACAGAAGATGGTGGACGTATATTAAACGAAGGGTTAATAAGTCAAAAAGAAGGGTTTGGCGGTCGTACCATTGTATATCAAACTTGGGAAATGAATATATAAGAGATTTTGTTGAAAAATAAGGGTTTGAAATAATTGAAATGGGATCTTTATTCTTTAAGTTCTTTAATAATACAAAAATGATGGATTGTATAAAATCAGAACTTTTAGCTGAAGATTTGGTAAATGCTTTAAATAGTTAAGCAAAATTATATCTAGATAATGCGGCAGAAATATGGGTGAATTGTAAAATAAAATGAAAGAAATTGGTGGATATATAGAATTACAATTAAAAAATAATAAAAATTTTCTCCATGATGATTTGATTAGGATAAATTCAGGACGGAATGGTATTGTCTATGCAATTAAAGCTTATGGAATAAAGGAACTTTGGGTTCCTTACTATACCTGTCCCGTTGTATGGAATGCAATAGAACAAGTTGGTTGTTCTTTAAAATATTATTCTATAGACAAAGATTTTCTACCTGTAGAAACTTTTGAGCAGAATGATTTTATTTTGTACACAAATTATTTTGGAATTTGTTCAAAACAGATTTTATATTTGGAATCGTTATACCCTAATTTGATAGTTGATAATGCGCAAGGTTTCTATCAAGAGCCACGTGGGATTGCAAGTGCATATTCTCCTAGAAAATTTTTTGGCGTGTCAGATGGAGGATATGTTTATTCTAAAAAGAAACTAACGGATGATTTTGAAAGGGATTATTCATATGACAGATTTTCTCATCTTTTAAAGAGGATAGATGTTGATTCAAATTTTGGTTATAAAGATTTTATGGAAAATGACGACTCATTGATTAATGCTGATATAAAAATTATGTCAAATTTGACACAAAAAATATTAGCTAGTATTGATTACGCTGAGGCAAAAAGAAAGCGTATTAATAATTTTGCATATTTATCTAGCGAATTGGAGAATTATAATGAATTAAATATAACTATTTCTAACGATGTTCCAATGTATTATCCTTTTCTAAATAAAAATAAATGTTTACGAAAGAAATTAGTGGATAACAAAGTTTATATTCCATGTTGCTGGAAAGAAATGGATAAACGATGTTTATCTAATTCGTATGAATTATATTTGCAAGGAAATTTATTGCCATTAATTATAGATCAAAGATATGATTTAGAAGATATGAAAAGAATGGTATCTATAATAAAATCTTCAATATAATTTTGGGAGGAATCTATGCAAGTACCATTTTTAAGTTTACATGATGTAACAGAAAAATATATAGATGAAATCCATGAAGCAGCTTTACGTGTAATTGACAGCGGATGGTATCTTCAGGGCGAAGAAAATAAAAGATTTGAAAATGATTATGCAAGATATATAGGTACTAATCACTGTGTTGGAGTTGCTAATGGACTTGATGCCTTAATCTGGATTTTCAGAGCATACATTGAACTTGGTGTTATGAAACCTGGTGATGAAGTTATTGTTCCTGCTAATACTTATATTGCAACAATTCTTTCAATAACAGAAAATGGGTTGGTTCCTGTTCTTGTTGAGCCAAACATTGATACTCTAGAAATTGATGATTCATTGATAGAAGAAAGAATTACAGATAAGACAAAAGCAATTTGTATTGTTCATCTATATGGACAGTGTGCATATACAAATAAGATTGGCGAGTTATGTAAAAAATATAATTTAAAGCTTATTGAAGATAACGCTCAAGCCCATGGCTGCTTATTTGATGGAAGAAAAACAGGTTCTTTAGGTGATGCTGCTGGTCATAGCTTCTATCCAGGAAAAAATCTTGGAGCTTTGGGAGATGCCGGTGCAGTAACTACAAATGATAAAGAACTGGCAGACATAATTAGATCTTTGGCAAATTATGGTTCAAGTAAGAAATATGTATTTAAATACACAGGACGAAACAGTCGCTTGGATGAAATTCAAGCGGCAATTCTTGATGTAAAACTTAAGCATCTTGATGAAGATATTAAAATCCGTAAAAGTGTTGCAAAAAAATATATTGATGGAATAAGGAATCCAGAAATTACAGCACCAAAAATATTTGATTGGGATCAGCATGTTTTCCATCTTTTCCCAATTCTATGTGAACATCGTGATGAGTTGCAGAAATATCTTACGGCAAAAGGAATTGGAACAAATATTCATTATCCTATTCCCCCGCACAAACAGGAATGCTATAAGGACTGGAATTCCATTTCTCTGCCAGTAACAGAAAAAATCCATCAAACGGAATTAAGTCTTCCAATGAGTCCTTGTTTATCGGATGAACAAATTGATTATGTAATAGAGGTTATTAATTCATGGAAAGAATAACTCCACCAGATTATGAAGTGATGTTTTCTGTTGAAGTGACTACATATAATCAGGAAAAATACATTGCACAAACATTGGATAGTATACTTACTCAAGAACATAATTATAAATATGAAATCTTGGTTAGCGATGATTGCTCGACAGATAATACACCAAATATTATTAAAGAATATGCAGCAAGATTTCCGGATATCATTAAGCCTGTTTACAATGAACGGAATATAGGAGGAATGGCAAATTATTATGCTACGGTTAGCAGGGCTAAAGGCAAATACTTGATGGATTGTGCTGGAGATGACTGTTGGCTTCCTGGTAAAGTTGAGAAACAGATTGAATTTATGGAAAACAATATAAATTTCGATATTTGTTATGGTTATGCTAAAGCAATTAATGAAAATAATGAATTGGTGAATAATACTTTTGGCGGTCACTATGGTGATTACAAGGATATTTTTTTTATAGGCAACAATGTGCCTGAATTAACAATGTGTATACGAAAAAGTTTTTTTGATGAATATTTGTCGATAATTGAACCTGATCAAAAAAACTGGAATATGGAAGATCTACCGTTTTTATTATATACAGTCTTTGAAAATAGAAATATTTATTTTTTTAATGAAGTCATTGCATCTTATAGGATTCTTCCAGAGTCACTTTCACATTCCAGAAGTTTAGAAAAGGCATTTTTATTTGTGCAAGGTTCATATACAATAAGGCGTTTCTTTGCAGATAGGTATGGGATTTCATATCCGAAGTTTGACTGTGAAAAAGAATTGTTAAATAAATACAACGAAAAAAAGAAAGTCACAGATAATAAGAAAAAATTAAAAAATGAATTAAAAGAAGTTTGCATGAAATATAATATTAAACTCTCTTTAAATTTATTATTTTATATTAAGAGATTTTTGAAATATTGTTTGCCCTACGGCTTAATAGTTCTTTTACGGAGAAATAGATGCAAGAATTAACTATGTCCGAAATAAAAATGATGTCTCTCGATATTCTTAAAGATATAAAACGTGTTTGTGAAGAATTGCATTTAACATATTTTCTTGATTCTGGAACATTGTTGGGAGCAATCAGGCATAACGGTTTTATTCCATGGGATGATGACATCGATATCGTAATGCCACGTCCTGATTATGATAGATTTTGCAAGGAATATAATAAATTTTCAAATAGTAATTATTATGTTTCTTCTTTGGAAAATTCTAAAAATTATTTCTTTTCTTTTGCAAAAGTATATGACAGAAGAACAAAGAAAATAGAACATGGAACATATCTTCTAAAGCAAGGACTTTGTTTAGATATATTTCCATTAGATGGTTATCCTGATTCTGTAAGAGAGCATTACGATAATTGTGTAAATGTGTTTAATAAATATGCATCAGCTGTTGGATATGCTTTTGTTCAACACTACAAATTTAATCCATTAAAACTTCTTCAGAATATAATACTTTTTCTGTTTCGTCATTTTATTGTAAGGAAATGTGCTCTTAGTGTTCATGAATTCGCTTCTTCAATTGATTATGATTCTTCTGAATATGTTGGCTGTAATTCTATAATGTATTATAATCAAAAAAATTGCAGAGCGATGAAGAAGAGTGTTTTTACACCAATGATGCACCAATTTGAAGATGATTATTTTATAATTCCCGCAGGATATGATGAAGTTTTAACTAAGTATTATGGTTCTGATTATATGACACCACCTCCAGAGGATAAAAGGACTTCATCTCATGGTGTAAATATTTATTTAAAATGAAATGCATGATTTTCCGGTGTTAAAAGGAGAATTTGACAAGGTTTTTAATTGAAAGGACGCTTATTCTTTTATAAAAAATAAAAATAAGTTCTACGAAATATTTTTGAGGGATTGTTTGGAAAAGATTTGTGTTATAGGTGGTGGCAATATTGGAACCTATTGTGCTGTTACTGCCAAAAGAAAAGGGTATGCAGTCTCATTTATTGTTAGTGATCCTTCGAGATTTTCTTCTAAGCTTTCTGTAATGGAAAATGATTCTGAAATTTTGTACAGTGAGCAAATTGATGTTATTACTTCTGATTTTGCATTTGCAATGGAAAGTGTAGATGTTGTTTTTATAACGTATCCTAGTTTTTTATTTGAAGAACTTAATAAGAAATTGCTTCCATTTATAAAACCAGGCGTCAAACTTTTCTTTTTGCCAGGAACAGGTGGCTGCGAATTTCAGTTTTCTGAATGTATTTTTAAAGGTGCACAGTTATTTGGCCTGCAGCGTGTTCCCGGAGTATTTAGGCTTGAAGAATACGGTAGAAAAGTTAAGCTTTCTGGTAAAAGAGATAAACTTTTTATAGGATCATTGAATGCAAAAGATGAAGAAATCTTGTCTTTTAATAGATTTGTTATTGATTTTTTTGAAATTCCTTGTGAAGTGCTTCCGAATTATCTATGCATAACACTTACACCTTCAAATCCTATTTTACATACAACAAGACTTTATTCAATGTTCAAAGATTATTCTGAAGGTGAGTTTTACGATAGAAATATGCTTTTTTATGAAGAATGGACACTTGAATCATCTAAATTCCTGATCGAATGTGATGCAGAATTACAGAAGCTTTGTAGAGAAATAGAGAAATATGGTCTTGATTTAAAAACTGTTAGATCTCTGAAAGAACATTATGCGGTCCGTGATGAGATTAGTATGACAAGTAAGATACGTTCGATTTCATCTTTTAAGGGATTGACTTCTCCAATGAAACAAACTGAAAATGGATGGATTCCTGATTTTTCTTCTAGATATTTTTCTGCAGATTTTCCTTATGGTTTAAAGATTATTCTTGATATAGCAAAATGTTTTTCAGTTCCTGCTAAAAAAATTGAAATTATATGGAATTGGTATGTATCTCAAAATCTTCCCAATAATGAATGTTTTGAACTGAATATGAGTAAAGAAGAGTTTTTGAGGAAATATTTATTTATTAGAAGCTAAATACGTTTTTGATTCTATATCGACTCTTATATCTACGGAATCTACATAGTTACATATTCTATAATCCAAAAAGATTTATGAGAGTCAAAATCAACAGGTTTTAGGAATGTATCATGAAAGTATTGATTTTAAATTACACAGATGCCGGTGGTGGGGCAGCCATTGCGGCTTACAGACTGACAAAAGCTCTTGTTGAACATGGTGTTGATGCCGTTCTTGGTGTTGTTGAAAAAAAATCAACCGATGCTTTTGTTGTTCAGATTCCCTGGAAGAAAAGTGCTTTGCCTGTGAGGCTGTTTTCAAGAATATTGAATTTGTTCTTAAGAATTCTCGGGAAGTTTGGAATCAGATTTGATGATTTTAAAACTACCAATAAAATTTTTCATTCAACAAATTTTAAATCAAAAATCGATGTGAACTGGATTAATGATTCAGATTTTGATGTTGTAAATCTGCATTGGATAAACGCTGACATGATTTCAATAAGGGATATGGGAAAAATCAATAAGCCCATTGTCTGGACAATGCATGACAGCTGGCCTTGTTGTGGAGCGGAGCATCATCCCAATTTCCTTGAAAATGACACAAGGTGGAAAGATGGATATTCCAGATCAAATAAGCCTGAATCAACAAAGGGAAAAGATATCTGCCGGATTGTCTACAATCAGAAAAAGAAGTACCTGTCAGAAAAAAATATTACTTTCACTGCACCAAGCAACTGGGAGCATGATGTCCTGAAATCAAGTGATTTGTTCAGGAACAACAGGTGTTATGTCGTGCCGAATATTCTTCCGGAAAATGAATTCTATAAAAAAGATAAAACTGCAATAAGGGAATTGCTTAATATTCCAAAGGATAAGATTGTCATTGGTTTTGGAGCTGCCGGTCAGCTGGATGATCCAAAGAGCATGAAGGGAACTTATTACATAATTGAGTCCATGAAAAAAATCAAAAATCCTGAGAAATATTTTCTGCTGATAATCGGGCCTGCTGATTCCAATTTTACAAAGTATCTGGACCTGCCGTTTTTTGTGAGCGGATTTGTTTCAAACACTAGCATTTTGAGCTGTCTGTACAATGCCTGTGACATGACTGTTAATCCTTCTCTTATTGAAAATCTTCCAAACATGTGTCTTGAATCCGTGTTCTGCACTGTTCCTGTTGTTGCATTTGATGTTGGTGGAACAAGTGACATCGTTAAGCACAAAATCAATGGATACCTTGCAAAGCCTTTCGAAGTTGATGATATGGTTTGCGGCATTGAGTTTTGTTCGGAAAATCAAATTGAACTTTCGAAGAATTGCCCGGACATCAGAAAAAAGTTTGACAACGAAAAAGTCATGGAAGAATATCTGAAAGTTTATGAGTCGGTTGTATAATTTTTTTGTTTATTGATAATCAATATTCATGTATAATTAATCTGTTGTCTGGAGTTGTTGAATTATGAATACATCATCTAAAATTTACGTTGCCGGCCACCGTGGTCTTGTTGGTTCTGCAATTGTCCGCGAACTTGAATCTCGTGGCTATACAAATATCATCACACGCACACATTCTGAACTTGATCTTTTGAATCAGGCTGCGGTAAATGATTTTTTTGCAGCAGAAAAACCAGAATATGTTTTTCTTGCGGCGGCTCATGTTGGGGGAATCGGTGCAAATTCAACCTATCCTGCAGATTTTATCTATCAGAACATGGTGATTGGATTCAATGTTGTTGAGGCTGCACGTGTTCATGGTGTGAAAAAGCTCATGAATCTTGGTTCAACCTGCATTTATCCAAAGATGGCGGAACAGCCTATTAAGGAAGAATCACTTTTGACAGGACCTCTTGAACCGACAAACGATGCCTACGCTCTTGCAAAGATTTCTGTAATCAAGCTTTGTACTGCATACAACAAGCAGCACGGAACAAATTTCCTTTCAGTAATGCCTACAAATCTTTATGGTCTTGGTGACAATTACGAGCTTAACGGAAGCCATGTTTTTCCGGCAATGATCCGCAAGTTCCACGAGGCAAAGGCAAGCGGTGAGGACGTTGTTCATCTTTGGGGCGACGGTTCTCCTTTGAGGGAATTTCTTTTTGCAGGAGATCTAGCTGCGGCTGTCGTTTACTTAATGGAAAACAAAAATGCAGAGAATCTAAGGACTCCGACAGGTGACTTTGTAAATGTAGGAACCGGAAAGGAATGTACGATCAGGGAGCTTGCAGAAACTATTGAAGATGTTGTTTACGCAGATGTCAGAAAAGACGGACGCAAATGCAAAATGGAATGGGACACAACAAAACCAAATGGCACTCCAAGAAAACTCTGTGATGTAACAAGATTGAATGCACTCGGATTCAAGGCAAAGGTTGACGTCAGGGAAGGAATTGAAATTTCATACAAGGATTTTCTTGAAGGAAATGTAAGGAAATAAGGAATGCTTCTTTCAATCATAACCATTAATTACAACAATGCAGATGGTCTCAGAAAGACTCTCGAAAGTGTCCGTTCTCAGACTTCTAAAAATTATGAGCATATCATTGTTGACGGCGGTTCTACAGATGGAAGTGTTGATGTCATCCATGAATTCCTGCAGGATGAAGAATATGCAAAACGTGTGACATTCTGGTGCAGTGAAAAGGATAAGGGTGTTTATGATGCCATGAACAAGGGAATCCCCCACTGTAATGGAGATTACTGCCTGTTTTTGAATAGTGGTGACTGGCTGGTTGAAAATGTTCTGGCAAGACTTGAAAAAGAAAAATTCAATGAAGATGTAATCTATTTTAATGCAAGGCTTGCTTACAAAAAAAAGATTGTAGAAAAAAAATTCCCGGATGAACTTTCAATGTTTTTCTTTTACACAAATAATTTGAATCATCAGAATCTTATTGTTAAGACAGAAGTTCAAAAAAGCAATCTGTTTGACTTGAACTATAAGATTGCAAGTGACAGAAATTTTTTGATGGACTTGTTTGTGAATCAGAATAAGTCATTCCGCCATTGCAATTACGCTCTCTCTTATTATGAGGCAGAGTCTGGTTTGAGCAGTGTTTCAAGTTTATGTGATGAAGAAACAAAACTGATTAATGACAGGTATATTCCAAAGGCTTTCTTGAAAGATTTGGAAGAGTTAAACTGGTATGTTAATGGTTACAGGAAAATTCTTTTCAGGTTGAGAAGGGTTCTTGAATTTGTTCGGGCTGTAGTGAAAGGAAAATAAACTTTAGGTTTTGGTCTTGGTATGTCACCACAAATATCAATAATTGTACCTGTCTATAAAGCTGAAAAATATCTCAACCGCTGTGTGGACTCCATTCTCGCACAAACTTTCACTGATTTTGAATGTATTCTGGTTGATGATGGCTCTCCAGATAATTGTCCTGCAATTTGTGATGAGTATGCAGAAAAAGATCCTCGTGTAAAGGTAATTCATCAAAAGAATGCTGGAGTAAGTGCCGCCAGAAATGCTGGTCTTGATGCCGCTGAAGGGGATTGGATTGGATTCGTTGATAGTGATGATTGGATTGAAGAGGAAACTTATGAAGTTGCATTGAATGCAGCTGTTGAACAGAATGCTGATATTGTGCAATGGAAGATGAGACTGGTAAATCCCACAAAGGATCTTGAATATAATTTTCAAAGTGACTGTGAATTAAAAATAGACAAGAAAAACCTTCTTACCTGGTTGCAGAACAGCTGTTGTACGCAGTTATTTAAGAGAAAACTTGTTGATGATAACAGCATCAGATTTCCATTGAATGTTAAGATGGGAGAAGACCGTCATTTTTCATTTTGCTGCATGGCATCGGCAAAGAAAATATGGCAGTTGAATCGTGTCTTTTATTTTTATAATCGAAATGAAGATGGAGCCTGCCTGTCAAATTATGGGAAGGAAAAAATTCTCCAGGATGAATTTTCGCTCAGGCAGACTGAAAAATTCCTTAAGCAAAAAGGATGTGGTGTTTTTAAAAGATTTGAGAAATCACTGTTTTCGGTTAAGTTTGATGTGAAGAATCATTGTTATCTTAAGTTGAACGAAATTGATCTTAAATTATGGCGAACTGTCTTTCCGGAGACAAATTTTTACCTGTTGTTCATGAAAAGAAAGATTGTGATTCTCAACTGGCTCATAGTTTTCAGGTTTGATAATCTGGCAAAAATAATTATAATGAGATTAAGAAATAAATCGTAGTTTATTTTATAATTGATCTAATCCCTGGAAATGGTTGTTGTAATGTCATCAGTATCAGTTGTTATTCCTGTATATAATGTTGAAGAGTATTTAATAGAATGTCTTGAGTCAGTTGTAAATCAGACATACAGAGATCTGGAAATTATACTGATTGATGACGGGTCAACTGATGGCTCATCAAAAATATGTGACTCTTATGCTCTTAAAGATTCCAGGGTTTCTGTCATTCACCAGGTAAATTCAGGTTTGTCAGCTGCTAGAAACAGGGGAATTGATCAGGCATCTTCAGAATACATTACGTTTATAGATAGCGATGATGTGATTGCATTGAATTTTGTTGAGACTCTCATGAATCAGATTAAGTCAGAAAATGCAGATATTGCTGAGTGTGATTTTTCCGATTTTTTCAGTGAGCTTCCTTCAGTTGATTCAGATGAAGTTTTTTCTGTAAAAACAGGAATGCAGGCGCTGCATGATTTGTATGATGTCTCTGCAAGAAATGTGACGGCATGGGGTAAAATCTATAAAACTGATTTGTTTTCAAATGTAAGATATCCGGTTGGAAAAATTCATGAAGATGTCTTTACAACCTATAAATTATTTTATTTTGCAAAAAAAATCGTGCAGCTTAAATCCAGATTATATTTTTATCGAAAAAGATCCGGCAGCATTACTGCTTCTTTCAATAAAAACCGTCTTGATATTCTGGATGCGTATTGTGAAATAAATGATTTTTTTGTAGAGCATGGAGTGAATGATTTAATCAGCAAAAACTGGAAGGCTGGAATTTATAATTGTTTTTCATTGAATTTAATTAAATCAGAATTCAAAAAGGAAATATATGATAAGTTCAGATATTTCTATGAAAGGTATAAAAAATCTGCTGGTTTACACAATGGCTTGATGTTTAATATTCGCTCTTTTTTGTTCAATGTTAGTCCGTCATTTGATTGTTTTTTGGTAAAGACAAAAATTAGATTATTTGGTTAGCATATATTTTTTTGGAAAACTTTTATGAGAATTTTATTTGTTGGTTATAGAGATGAACGTCATTCAAAATTTGGTGGATATGACTATATTGCCGGTTATCCTAATTCAACCTATTTGAATGCATGTGATGTTCCGTTTGGTTTTATTCCTGTCGGCAAGAAGGGCAAGGGAATAAACTTGAGATTCCTGTATCTGAAATCCATGCTAATGAAATCCAAGTTTGATGTCGTTCATTATTTTTATGGTGATTTCATGCTCTTCGGAAAACTTCCTGAAAAGAAAAATACAAAGTTTTTCACGACAATTCACATGAGGTCGAAGGATCTTTCTGAAAAAAAACTTGAAATACTGCGCCAGTTTGATGGAGTAATTTCATTGAGTTCTGCTGAAAAAAATAATCTTGAATTGCTCGGCGTAAAGGCACATTTCATTCCACATGGTTTCAATAAGCCGTCGTATAAAAAAGTTGAGTATGCTGGTTTTGACGATTCCAGAATCAATATTTTCTATTCAGGAATGAATTACCGTGACTTTGATATGTTTTTGAAAACTGTTGAATATTGCAAGTCTTGCAAAAAAAACATTCATTTCTATGCCGTAGGACAATCTGCAGAAAATAAGTTGAAACTGGCAGGTTATGAAAATGTTACCGTTTGCAAAAGGCTTGATGATGATGAATACTACTCGCTGCTCAATTCCTGTGACTATAATTTTCTGCCACTGACATTTGCAACTGCTAACAATGTTTTGCTTGAATCCCAGGCATTTGGCAAGATTTCCATTTTGCCTGATATTGACGGCATTCAGGATTATGCTGATCACAACAATAACTTACTGTATAAAAATTTTGAATCTCTTGCTAAAATACTTGATGGCGTCAAGAAAGAAAGTACATGTTCAGATTTGATGCTGTTTGCACAAAAATTTTCCTGGAATGAAATATATAAGAGATTGGAAGATGTCTATAGTTGTGGGGTATGAGATAAATCAGGGATTGGCTCATGCATTGAATTTTAAGGGAACTCCATTAGAACATCCAGCCGTAATGATGAAGACAGAAATCCTAAGGTCATTCAAATACAGTGAAGATACATCAATGAATGAAGATATAGATCTAAAGAAACCGTTTAGCAAATATTCATGAGGTTTTTTAGAATGCAAAAAACATACACATCTGCAATTATTGGCTTGGGAAGAATTGCTTTTACCCTTGGTTATGACAAAAAAAGAGAGCAGCCTGCAAGTCACACAATGGCTCTAAAGGCAAACAGGCGGATAAAAATTATTGCCGGCTGTGACATTGATGAAGACCGCCTGGAAAAATGGCAGAATGCTAATCCCGGAGCAAAAACTTATTCTTCTTCTCATCAATTGTACGAGGAAAATAATCCGGATATTGTTACTGTTGCGGTTAATGAAAATGCTCACATGGAAAAGGCTCTTGAGGCAATCAGGGCAAAACCAAAACTGGTAATTCTTGAAAAGCCTGTTGCATTGAATACTCAGGAAGCAGAAAAAATCCGTGTTGAATCAGAAAAGCATGGCGTTCCCGTCCTGGTGAATCATGAAAGGCGATTTGCTGTTGATTACAATCTTGCAAAAAGTCTTATGAGTGAAATTGGTGACATTCAGACTGTCCGTGCAGAGTTGACTTCGGGACTCTGTGTTTATAATCCTGAAGCAGAAAGCACTGGTGCCTACAGCCTGATTCATGATGGAACTCATCTTGTTGATGTTGTCATGTTCCTCCTTGGTGAAAAGATTTCCAATCCTGTTGTGACAGGAATTTTCAGGGATGAAAAAAATTGTGTCAGACAGCTGAGTGCTCATTACAAAACTCAGAAATGCCCGGATGTGACTGTATCAATCAGCGGCAGGTCAAGATTCTTTGGCTTTGAAGTTGTTATTACTGGAACTGAGGGAAGAATTTGCGTTGGCAACGGAATATTCAAATTTTATAGAAGAAAGGAATCCAGGTTGTATTCCAGATTCTATTCACTTACATCAGACAAAAAAATCAGGAAGCCGAAAAAAACTCTCTATTTTGCAAATATGGTTCAGAATGCAGTTGATTATCTTGATGGAATTTGTGACTTGAAGTCCACATTGCAGACAGGAACGGATGCACTTGTAGTTCTTGAAGAAATCAAGTCAAAATTGTAAAATCGAAAGGATTATTATAATAAGTACGGAGTTTAACCCGATGAAAAAATTTATTTGTGCACTGGCAATGGGATTTGTTTTTACATTGACTTCTTTTGCTCAGATTACTACAGCCAGTTCTTTCTTCAAGTCTATAAGTGATTATTATGCAACACTCCAGGATTACGAGTGCATGGCAGATATCAAGATAAATAAAAATGAAATGCGTGGA
The DNA here is from genome assembly GCA_016294035.1 of Treponema sp. Classification (GTDB taxonomy): domain Bacteria; phylum Spirochaetota; class Spirochaetia; order Treponematales; family Treponemataceae; genus Treponema_D. The sequence goes on from JAEDCT010000012.1 coordinate 23,820, forward strand.
AAGGTCAGCTTTATGCGTCCAGAAATGATGCGCATTGATTTCATTCAGCCGGCAAACCAGTGCGTTTGTTTTGATGGAAGTCGTCTTGTGATTTATCTTCCTGGACAGTCAGCAATTCTTGAACAGAATATTACACCTTCATCAGCAAAAATTGCTGCTTCTCCTGGACTTTCTCTTCTTCGCCGCTATTACACAGTTGCCTATGAATCAGGTCAGGCTGCAGTTCCTCTTGATGAATACAGCGATGAAAAGGTTGTAAATCTTGTTTTATACAGACGCTCTTCAAATGAGGCCTTCCGTGTGATCAAGCTTTCAATCAATCCGACTACAAAGCTTATCAGGCGCGTTGTTGCAACAACTCCTCGTGGTGATGTTTATACATTTAATTTCACAGATTATAAGCTTAACACTAAGATGAGCGAGCAGCGTTTTGTATACGATCCTCCTTCATCAGCAAACAATTACAGCAATTTCCTTCTCTCGGAGTAATATATGGAAAGCTACGGCGAAATTCTCCGAAATGCACGTGAAGAAAAAAATGTTACTGTAAGTGATGTTAGCAGGATCACGCAGATTTCAAATGCCTACATTGAAGCTCTTGAAGAAGAACGGGTAGAGGTGTTTCCTGGTGAGCCTTATTTCATTGGATTCCTCACAAATTACTGTGAGTATCTTGAACTTAACAGGGATGAGATTCTTGATCTTTACAGGGCCAAGAAAATCCAGGAAACTCCAACACCAATTGAACTTCTCCAGAAAAAAAAGCCTAAGTATCTCATACCTCTTATTGTGTCTTTGCTTGTGGCAGTTCTTGTTGGAATTGGAATTTATCTTTATGTAGGTGTTTTCCAGATTCCACAGAAAAGGGAACTTGAAAAACTGGAAAGCCAGAAAAATCAGAAAATCCATCAGTATAAATTTACAGGAAAACCTGAGACAAAAAGATTCTATAAGGGTGATCAGATTTTATTCCCTCAGCTTGATGGAAATGGAAACATAACCCTTACGATTGGAAACACTTTAGGCAGCCTGACAATTTTAACTCCATCCGGAAATCAGATTGTTGAGTTGAGCGAGGAACGTGCCCTTGATCTTGATGGAAACGGTTCACCTGATCTCATTGTTTATTTAAGTGATGTAAGTACAGATGATGAACAGTATGGTGCAGAGATTCGTCTTCTAGGAACTGCTTCTGATTCTTCTGCAGTTGAACTTTCTTCTGCAGAACCAGCTGCGTCAGGTCAGGATATTGTAAAGAATGCAACAGTAAAGAATTCTGGAAACAGAACTGTAGTGCATGAGGATAATCGTGCATATCCGTTTACGGTTATTCTTACATTCCGTGGTCCTTGTCTGTGCCGATATAAGATTGACCGTCAGCCAAATGTTGAAAGCTATTATCGCAACGGAGACGTGATTACTCTTTCTGCAAACAACGGAACCCGTTTATGGATGAGCAATATTAATACCGTAAAGATTCAGGTTGTTGCAGGACTTTCATCTTATGATCTTGAAGTTGGACGTGCAGGTGAAGTTCAGGTTGAGGATATTAAGTGGGTTCGTGACAACGACGGACGATACAGACTGGTGGTTCTTGAAGTTGACTAAAAAATTCTTTATTGATCAGCATGGTTGCGCAAAAAACCAGGTTGATGGAGAGCTGATTATTGCCCGCCTGGAAAAGCTTGGTTTTGTGCAGACCTTAAATGTTGAAGACTCTGACCTTATCATTGTTAATTCCTGCGGATTTATTAAGACAGCAAAAGAAGAGAGTCTTAATTCACTTCTTGATGCAAGATCTGCTTATCCTGAAAAAAAAATCCTTCTTGCTGGTTGTCTTGCAGAACGCTATTCAGATGTTTTTTCAGAGAGTCTTCCAGAAGCAGACGGCATTTTGGGGAATGGTGATCTTTCCCTTCTTGATTCTGTTGTAAAGAAAATTTTCAAGGATGAAAGACCTGTTTCAAAAGGTGAGCAAAAGGGTGTTTGCTGTGGAAACCGCACAAATCTTCTTTCATTCAAGGGAAGTGCTTATGTTAAGATTACAGAAGGATGCGACAACAGATGTACTTTCTGTGCCATTCCAATTATTCGTGGAAGTCTTCGCTCGCGGGCATCCGATGAAATAGTTGCTGAAATAAAAGAATTGATTTCCCGAGGCATTTTTGAAATCAATCTTATTGGTCAGGATCTTGCAGCTTATGGTTGTGGTGAGTCTGACTGTGAGGACAAAAAAAAGAACTGGCATGAAATAATTTACAGCAAGCTTTCAAAACCAATAATTGAATGTGATGACTTTATTGAAAAATTCGGCAGGTCACCCTTGTATGACCTTCTGACTAAAATTTCAAGAATCAAGGGAAAGTTCTGGATCAGACTTTTGTACATTCATCCCGATCACTTTAATCCGGATATTCTTGAAATTCTCAAGAAAGACAGCAGGTTCCTTCCTTACTTTGACATTCCGTTCCAGAGTGGAGATTCCAGAGTTATTAAGGCTATGAACAGAAAGGGAAGTGCATCAAGTTACAGAAAACTTGTTAAGACTATTCGATCAGAACTTTCTGAAAGCTGTATCAGAACTACATTTCTTACCGGGTTTCCAACAGAATCTGAAGATGAGGCATTGAACTCGCAGAAATTCCTTAAGGCCATAAAGAGTGACTGGTCAGGATGTTTCCCATACAGCAAGGAGGATGATACTCCTGCGTATAAAATGAAGCCTCAGGTTTCGGGAAAAATCAGTGCTCGCCGTGCAAGTGAGCTTCAGTCAATTCAGTCTGAGATTACTGCAAAGAGCCTTAATGCAAGATGCGGAAAAGAATACGATGTTCTTGTTGAGGAAATTGTTCAGAATCTTGAGGGAACTGATGAAGGTCTTGCCATAGGTCGTGCATGGTTCCAGGCTCCGGAAGTAGATGGCAGTGTTGTTATCCGCTATGATCTTGATGACAAAAATGCAGTGAAAAAAATTGTTCCGGGAAATGTTGTGCGCGTAAAAGCCGTTGCCTCAAGTGAAGTTGATATTGATTCAATTTTTCTTGGATAATTAAAATCTCACCAAAGTATTTGTTATTTTTTGAAAATCCATTATTCTTGATTCATGAATTGTGATGATTATCTTTCAGTTTTAAATGAGGAGCAGCGAGAGGCTGTCGTTCATTCTGGTTCTCCTTTGCTGATTCTTGCCGGGGCAGGTTCCGGTAAAACCAGAGTAATTACAACTAAAATTGCATATCTCATTGGTGAGCTTGGCTACAATCCGTCTTCAATTCTGGCCGTGACTTTTACAAAGAAAGCAGCAAATGAAATGAAGGAAAGGGCAGTTAATCTTGAGCCAAGATCTGCCTATTCACAGATTAGAACATTCCATTCATTCGGATCATGGTTTTTGAGAAGTTATTCAGAGGAATCGGATTTTACCATCAGCAAAAATTTTACTGTTTATGATGATGATGACATGATCACTTTGCTGACAAAGGCAGTTCCCCATCTTACAAAAAAAGATGCAAAGCACTATGCACATAAAATTTCACTTGCAAAGGATTATTGTCTTTTGCCTGAAAGTGAAATGCTATACACAATTGAGGAAGATCCTTGTTTTCCCGAAATCTATTCAAAGTATGAGGAAAGGCTTCGTGCAACAGGTAATGTGGATTTTGGTGATTTAATTCTTCTTCCGTATTTGATTCTTCATGAAAATGAGTCAGTCAGGAAAAGCATTCAAAACAGATTCAAAGTTATCATGGTTGATGAGTATCAGGATTCCAATGTTGCTCAGTTTAAGCTGCTGAAGGAACTTTCCGGAATTGATCATGGGGCCCAGACTTATGTGTGCGTTGTAGGTGATGATGATCAGAGTATCTATAAATTCCGTGGTGCAGAAGTTCAGAATATTTTGAATTTTGAAACTGAATTTCCAAATACAAAAATTGTGCGCCTTGAAACAAATTACAGATCTTCAACTCAAATTCTCAATTGTGCTGAAAATGTCGTGAAAAATAATTGTGACCGTCTTGGAAAGCGCCTTATTTCTGCACGTGGAGACGGAAAGAAGCCCACACTGGTTTTTCTTCCCACACAGGATGACGAAACTGAATTCTGCCGCACACTTATTGAACAGGCTTATGAGAATGGAATTCCTTACAGCGAGTGGGCAATCCTTTACAGGACAAATGCACAGTCACTTGGATTTGAAACGGAATTCATTCATGAGAAGATTCCATATTCAGTTGTTGGTACACTGAAATTTTATGATCGTGAAGAAGTCAAAGATACAATTGCATGGCTAAGTTTTATTCTGAATAAGAAGGACGAAATTTCTTTCAGAAGAATTGTTAACAAGCCTGTTCGTGGAATTGGAAATACAACTCAGGAAAAAATCATTGATGCCACAAGAAATTGTTCTATTCTTGAATTGGGTGATGATTTTAAGCTTACAAAAAAAGCTTCTGAAGGATGGAAGAATTTTAAGTTGGTAGTTGAAGAACTTTCGGAAATGCTGCCAGATGATCCGTCTACGTCAGAAGCTGCATCGCTTGCCCGTACTGCAGGTGAAAGTGAAAGTCCTGCTGCAACTGAATCAGAGTCAAGAAATCTTTCTTCATTTATTCAGGCGGTTATTCTTAAATCTGGTCTTGAGGAATATCATAAGGAACAGGATGATAATGATGGAACACAGAAAATTTCCAACCTTGAGGAACTTGTGAATTCTGCGGTTTTGTATCCATGCACGCTTCAGGGACTTGTTGATTTTATTGATCACATAAATCTTGATAAGTCCGCCCAGGAAGAAGATGATGGTCAGAATATTGACAGGGTAACATTGATTACCTTGCACAACACAAAGGGACTTGAGTTCAACAGGGTTATTATCACTGGCCTTGAAACTGGTCTTTTTCCAAGATCAGAAAAAACTGCCGATGAACTTGAAGAGGAAAGGCGCTTGTTCTATGTTGGAATAACCCGGGCAAAGAATGATTTGTATTTTACTTCTTGTGCTTCAAGGCGTCTTTATGGAAAAACAAGTCCTATGGCTCCCAGTCAGTTTCTCAATGAACTTGGAAAGGGTAATGTCCGTGTTCTTGGTCAGAAACCTTCTTCATATACAGGTGAGAAAAATGAGAAGGATCCGCTTGAATCAAAGTACTGCAGGGGGCGTTTTGTCTACAATGATGATTATGGTCATGGTCAGATTATCGGGACCTCAAAATCAGAAGACGGAGAATTTGTTGTTACAGTAAAATTTGAAACTGGCGGAATCAAAAAATTCCTGCCAAAGTATCAGTCATCATCCCTACTGGTTGAAGATTGATTTTTTTCTGGTTTTATCAATGCAATGAGCGCTTTGTGCTGTGAATGGGGTATTTATTGATTTATTGATTTTTCTTATAATTGACTAAGCTATGAACAAGACTGAATACTACACACACATTTTTGATCGCTATGGAAATATAAAGAGAGGTCGCGGTTGTTTTCTGTACACTGCAAAAGGTGAACGACTTACTGATTTGTATCAGGAAGAAGGAAGAGCGATTCTTGGGTGGGGTGGCGGTGCTGCTTTTACTGTTCTGAAGAATGTTTTGAATCGTGGACTTACGGGAAGTTTCAAGACAGATTTTTCTTATAGATTGAAGAAAGCTGTTGATGCACTTCTTTTTGGTGATTTTAATGTGGCTGTATTTAATTCCATGGATGATGCAATGGCCTGTGCTCCAGGTAAGACAATTGTGTGGAGACCATGGAACTATGAGAATGCAGATTGTGTGGATTTTTCTTCGGTTGTTTTTAATGCTCCTCTGCCCTGGTCAAATGGTCTTGTGATACTGGCTTCAAAACTTGAAATTTCCTGTGCGCAAAAGTCAGTCATTCTTCCGGCAGTGATGGAGGCAAGCGTCACAAAGTCTATCTATGAATTGATTTGTGCAATTCAAAACCGTCAGGAGAAGGATTTCTTCATTTATGATTCTGTCCTGACAAAATATTTTACAAGAAAAGGGCCATGGCTTTTTCCAAAAATTCCCGAATCAGAATATGACAAATTTGTACTCCATTGCCTTAATCTGGGAATCGTCATTAGTCCGGAATTTAATGTTCCTGGCCTGGTTCCATTTGGTGCCAATGCTGGAGTGTTTGAGTGCCTTAAGAAAAATCCATTCAGTGCCGAAAATTAGGTTATGGTTGATTCTCAGTTGATTTTTTTTATTATCAAGCTTGCTCTCGGTGGACTTACTGCATTCTTTGCAATTCTTTTGTGGAGCAAAACAGGGGATGCTGCATGGATGAGTCTTATTGCGGCTATCGTAATCAACTATGCGGGTGTAGTTTATACTATGCTTATTCAGCTTGGCATTCTTGCTGAGGACAAGCTTCTCATATATGGACTTCCTCTAACTTCACTTTTGTTTACAATTGTTCCCCAGGTTTTTGTTATTCTTTCTCTCATTTTGATGATTGTCAGAACCAGCCGGGATGATTAATTGTCCATAATTGTTTTTTTATGCTATTCATGATATTCTTCTATTATCATGGTAATTGTTTTAAAAAAGAATAGTACTGAGGATGAAAAGAAAAATCTTCAATCACTTCTTGAAAAAAAGAATTTCAAGCTTAACGTTGTAACTGGTGAAGAGGACACAATCATTGCTGCAGTCGGCAAGGTTTCTATGGATGTCCGTGAGGTTGAGCTTATTCCGGGTGTGGAAAAGGTAATTCCCATCAGTAAGCCTTACAAAATGGCAAGCCGTGAGTTCAAGAAGGATGATACTGTTGTTACAGTCACGAATTCCCGTGGTCAGAAAATAAATATTGGCGGAACTCATCTGGTTTCCATTGCTGGTCCAAGTGCAGTTGAAAGCCGTCAGCAGATTATGGATATTGCAGAACAGGTTGCTTCCAGTGGTGCTGTCATGCTTAGAGCCGGAACTTACAAACCGCGCACTTCTCCATACAGTTTTCAGGGGCTTGGCAAAGATGGCCTTGATTATTTGAAGGAAGCCGGAGACAAATTCGGTTTGCCTATAGTTACTGAAATTGTTAGTGAAAGTCTTATAGCTGATATGAAGGATAAGGTTGATGTGTTCCAGATTGGTGCACGCAACATGCAGAATTTTGATCTTCTGAAAAAAGTTGGTGCCCTGGGAAAGCCTGTTATTCTGAAACGAAGCTATACTGCTACTCTTGAAGAATTTCTCATGAGTGCCGAATATCTCCTTGCATCAGGAACTGAAAATGTAATTTTGTGCGAGCGCGGAATCAGAACTTTCGAGCATGCTACAAGAAATACTCTGGACTTGAGTGCCATTCCTATCTTGCGAAGTCTCACACACCTTCCTATTATTGTTGATCCAAGTCATGCAGTCGGTATTCGCGACAAGGTTGCTCCTATGGGACTTGCTTCTATTGCGGCAGGTGCAGACGGAATAGCAGTTGAAGTTCATGTTCAGCCGGAAAAAGCTTTGAGCGGTGGAGCATTCAGTATGGTTCCTGTTCAGTTTGACAAGCTTATGCATGATGTTGAGGCACTGGCTCCTGTGATGGGAAAGTCGGTTGCCCATATTCGCGGACTTTCAGTTTCATCTGCAAAACCTGCTGAGGCCCGAACATCAAAAAAAATTACTGTTGCCTATTCTGGAAGCCGTGGGGCATATGCAGAGCAGGCAATCACAAGATATTTTGGAAGCCAGGAATTTGATGCTGTTCCTGTTTCATCATTTGGTCAGATTTTTCAGGATGTAATTGACGGTAAGGCTGATTATGGAATGGTTCCAATTGAAAACTCACTGGCCGGAAGCGTCTATCAGAATTATGATAATTTCAGTCGTTTTCAGGATGTTTCAATAGTTGGTTCAGTTACACTGAATATCAGACATTCTCTTTTGGGTGTAAAGGGCACTACTTTACAGTCAATCAGGAACGTATATTCACATCCACAGGCATTGAGTCAGAGCAAGAAATTTCTTGAGTCAAATGAATCCTGGAAATTGATTGAAGCTGTTTCAACTGCAAGTGCTGCTGAATTTGTTGCAAAGACAAAATCAACTGAAAATGCGGCTGTTGCAAGTTCTGTGAATGCGGCTTTGTATGGACTTGAAATTCTTGCAGAAGATATTGAAGATGATCCGGGAAACTTTACCCGCTTTGTTGTCATTCAGGCCAACAACGTTACAAGGTCGGATGCAACCAATTCAAATTTAAAACCCAACATGGCCAGCTTCATTCTCAAGACAAAGAATGAACCTGGGGCATTGTATAATCTTCTTGGGATTTTTGAGGAATCAAGACTGAATCTTACCCGTCTTGAATCAAGGCCAATTGCAGGTCAGCCATGGAGATACTGGTTCTACATTGATATTGAGCTGAAGGGTGTTGGTGATGATCCGGCTGGATTTGCAGCGCAATTGACAGAAAAACTAAAGGAAAAATGCGAGGAAGTTCGTCTTCTTGGCGTTTATTCTGAGTACAATAAATAATAGCAGGAGTTAACTATGGAAAAGTATGTTCTTTCGGTTTTGGTAGAAAATAATGCCGGTGTATTGAGCCGCGTTTCAGGTTTGTTCAGTCGCCGCGGATTCAATATTGATTCCCTTAACGTTTGTGAGACATCTGATGAAAAAAAATCGAGAATGACAATTGTGGTTTCAGGTGATGAGTATGTTCTTGACCAGATTGTCAAGCAGCTTTCAAAACTTGTTGAGGTTATTTCAATTGAACATTGTATTCCTAAGGAAACTTGTGTTCGTGAAATGGCTTTGATCAAGGTTAAGGCTTCTGGAAAGGAAAGGGGAGAAATCATTCAGGCTTGTGAAATCTATCGTACTCATATTGTTGATGTTTCAGAAAATGCACTTATCATCGAAGTTACAGGAAGTGAAGACAAGATTGATTCGTTGATTCGTTTCCTTGAACCTTATGGAATTCTTGAGCTTCTTAAGTCAGGTCTCGTTGCAATGGATCGCGGTGAAAAGACAATGAAATAATATCAGGCATTCCATAATTTCTTGGAATGCTTCATGCTTTTCATATTCCAGCTTAACGGGGGAAAAAATGTCTGAAATACATGAGTCTGGTGAAGACTATCTCGAAGCAATTCTTTGTATTCAAAAACTCAATGGTGCTGCCAGAAGTGTTGATGTTTCAAAAAGACTTGGCGTCTCAAAACCAAGTGTAAGTCGCGCAATCGGTATTCTTATTGAGAATGAATATATTTACATTGGTGAAACTGGAGCTCTTTGTTTCACGGAAAAAGGAAAGGAAAAGGCCGAGGAAATTTTTGCCCGTCACACTCTGTTAACTGATTTTCTCGTTAAGATTACTGGAGTTTCAAAGGAACAGGCAGAAAAAAATGCATGCAAGATTGAGCATGATATTGATGACGATGTAAAAAAAGGTATTGAACGCTGGATGGAAAACAACAAGGATGCCTGAACGAAAAAGGCACACTCAGATGTAAGGAATTTATAAATGGAACACGGAACACATACAAATGACAATCATGCAGCTTTGTGGTCAGGAAGATTTGCAGAAGGTCCTGATGCAGCTGCAGTAGAATTTGAAACATCGATTTATGTTGACGAGCGAATGGCTCTTGATGATATTCACGGATCTGTTGCACATGCAACAATGCTTGGTGAGCAGAATATTATTCCAGTGGAAGATGCCAGAAAAATTGTTGAGGGACTCAAGTCTATTGAAAGGGACCTGGAATCAGGGGATCTCAAGATTGACTATAGTGCTGAAGATATCCATTCTTTTGTAGAGGCAACACTTACAGACAGAATTGGTGAAGCTGGAAAAAAACTTCATACAGGACGAAGCCGTAATGATCAGATTGCACTTGATGAACGTCTTTATCTTCGCCGCGTGATTCCGCTTTTGCAGAATGAAATCGTTACATTGATTGAAACCCTTTCTGGAATTGCTGCAGCTCACACAACAACACTGCTTACCGGTTACACTCACATGCAGCATGCTCAGCCTGGAACCCTTGCCCAGCATTTGTGTGCCTGGAGTTTCATGCTTGTTCGTGACTGGGAAAGAATTGAGGATGCACTCAGCAGAATTTCTAAGAGTCCTCTTGGAAGTGGTGCACTTCAGGGAAGTACATTGCCATTGAACCGTGAAAGAGTTGCTTCACTGCTTTCATTTGATGGAGTAACTGATAATTCACTGGATACTGTTTCTGATCGGGATTACTGCATTGAATTTACAAGTGCATTTGCTGTGCTTCAGTCTCATTTGAGCCGCATGTGCGAGGAAATTGTCTTGTGGTCAACAACAGAATTTGCTTTTGTTGATTTGAGTGAAAAATGGTCAACTGGCAGTTCCATCATGCCACAGAAAAAAAATCCTGATTTTGCCGAGCTTATTCGTGGACGCACAGGAAAGGTTTACGGCGATCTCATAAATCTTCTTACTATGGTAAAGGGGCTTCCTCTTGCCTATGACAGGGATCTTCAGGAAGACAAGGAGCCGCTGTTTGATGCACTTGATACAGTCGAAGGAAATCTCAAGGTTTTCACTGCAATGATTTCATCGGCTAAGTGGAATAAAACTAATCTTGAAAAGAGTGTTGAGGGCGGTTTTGCCAATGCCACGGATGTTGCAGAATACCTTGTAAAGAAAGGAATGCCTTTCAGAACTGCACATTCAGTTTCTGCAAAATGTGTTCGAACTGCAATTGACAAGGGATTTGATAAAATAGAAGATTTGAAAATTGAAGACCTTAAATCTTGTTCTGATCTTATTGATAGTGACATATTTGATTGTCTTTCACCACGAAAGTGTGCAATGAACAGAAAGACAACTGGTGGTCCATCAGAAGAAACTGTAAGGGTTCAGCTTGAAACATTGAAGAACCTTTGCAACAAATTCAGAAAGTAAATGGATTCAATAGATTCCCTTAAGATATATGCCGGAAACAACGATGTTCCCATTATGTTTGACGAGACTTCTGATTTTATATGCAGGTACATCAAGGAGCATAATGTTAAGTCTGTTCTTGAAATTGGAACGGCAATTGGGTTTTCGGCAATAACTTTTGCAAATTGCTCTCCGGATATTGTCGTGACAACTGTTGAAATTGATCTGGACAGATTCATTCAGGCCCGGCAGAATGTACATGATTTTAATCTTGAGAATAGAATTCATCTCAACCACTGTGATGGTCTTTCTTTTGAAACCCAGGAAAAATTTGATCTGATTTTTATTGATGCTGCCAAGGCACAGTACACGAAATTCTTTGAGCGATTCAAGAATAATCTTAATGAGGGTGGAGTAATCCTAAGTGACAATCTTTATTTTCATGGAATGGTAAAGAACCAGTCCTTGACTCATAATTACAGCACCATAAAACTTGTAAGAAAAATAAAAAAGTATATTGGCTTTCTGAAATCTAATCCTGAGTTCATTACGACTTTCTATGATTGTGGTGATGGAATTTCTGTGAGCAAAAAAAATCCTTGCTATAAAAAACTTGTTTTTGAAAAGATCAGCCCTGGTGAAAGTGAAAAAATCATTGAGCTTTCAAAACTTGCAACTGCAATTGTCCGCGAGCATTTTGATCCGATTATTGGAAAAGCTCAGAATGATTACATGCTCAAAAAATTTCAGAGTGTTGAAGCCGTTACGCAGCAGCTGGAATATGGGTACAACTATTATTTTGTCAAAGATGAAAACAAGGTTCTCGGTTTTCTTGCTTTTTATAGAAAGCAGGATGAAATGTATCTGAGTAAATTTTATCTGGAAAAAAGCTGTCGTTCCAGCGGATATTCAAAAAACATGCTCAGGTTTGTTATTGAAGAAACCAGAAAACTGAATCTACATTCAATTGTTCTTAACGTGAATAAGAACAACTTTGCCGTTCAGGTTTATGAAAAGCTTGGTTTTGAAATAATCCGTTCAGAAAAAAATTCCATCGGACAGGGATTCTACATGGATGATTACGTAATGGAATTCCGCCTGTAGCGACCCTAGCCAGTGGTTTTGTCATTCGATGATTTTACAAAAAAAATCTCTGTTGTCCGTGACGGGATATTCTTGTAATTGATTTTACTTTTCTAAAAATGTAAACTCTTCATTAGATTCATAATTATTTAATGAGGAGTATATTTATGAAAAAAATTATTTTGCTCTCTTGTGCTGCACTTGCCTTGTTTTTTGTGACTTCATGTTCAAAAAAAGCATCAAACAAATTTGTTGTAGGCCTTGATGATTCTTTTCCACCACTTGGATTCCGCGATGAAAACAATGAAATCGTAGGGTATGACATTGATCTTGCAAAGGAAGCAATTTCCCGCCTTGGTTATGAAGCTGTTTTTCAGCCAATTGACTGGGCTGCAAAGGAACAGGAACTTAATTCAAAGCAGATTGACTGTATCTGGAATGGTTTCACAATTACAGATGAAAGAAAGGCAAGCATGTCATTTACAAAGGCTTATCTTGCAAATGCACAGGTTGTTGTTGTCCGTGCTGATTCTGGTTTTGCTGCATTGTCTGATCTGGCTGGAAAAACAATTGGTGTTCAGGCTGGGTCATCTGCTCAGAAAGCAATTGATGCCTCTGCAGATTTCAAGGCTTCTCTAAAGGGAATCGTTGAGTTCAAGGAAAATGTAACAGCTCTCAATGATCTTGAAATCGGAAACATTGATGGCGTTGTAATGGATCTTGTTGTTGCAAACTATAGCATCAAGCAGGGAAACAGACCAGTGGTTGTAATGGCAGAATCTCTTTCTCCAGAAGAGTATGGAGTTGCATTCAGAAAGTCAGAGCCAGAAGTTCGTGACAAGTTCCAGGCAACTCTTGAAGCAATGGAAGCTGACGGAACAGTTGCAAAAATTTCTGAGAAATGGTTTGGAACAAATTTGTCAGTAATCGGTAAATAAAAATTTTTTATTTTCGTAAATATCCCCCACGGACAGTGAAAAGAATTATTAAAAAAATACGGGAAGGAAGGCATCGGATGGCAAAAACACTCGCAAGACGGAATGATAGTTTCCATGCCGGCTTGCGTGTGTAGCGACGCTAGCTAGCGGTTTTGTCATTCGATGACTGACTGGTAGTATTTTTATAGTTAAATCATTGTTCTGTCCCTGAGGGGATATTCTCGTTTTTTTTTGATTTCAGAGGGAATTTCCGGGATTGGTTTTCGGAAGATTCCCTTTTTTTTAAAAATTGAAACTTTTATAAATTCCCTTTATAATTTTTTTCATGTTAGAATATTTTGCAAGAATCAAGATTGGCCTTTTGCTCAAGGTCATGGTGGAATATACAGGCGTAACCCTCAACGTATTTTTTCTTACTCTTATTTTTTCAATTCCACTTGCATTCATAATCTGTGCAGGCAGAATGTCCCGTGTGAAAATCATTTCCTCCATTACTAATGTTTTTCTCCTTATCATTCGTGGAACTCCGCTTATGCTCCAGCTTATCTTTGTGTACTTTGCTCCTCCTTATATTTTTGGAGTGGGCATTAACCGTAATGTAGCTGCAATCATTGCAATGAGCATAAACTATGCTGCATATTTTGCTGAAATATATCGCAGCGGATTCCAGTCAATTCCTGTGGGACAGTATGAAGCTGCAAAAGTTCTTGGTTTTTCAAAAATGCACACTTTTTTCAGGATTATTGTTCCTCAGGTTTTCAAGAGAATTTTACCGGCAGTTGGAAACGAAGTAATTACTCTTGTAAAGGATACTGCTCTGGTTCAGGTTATTGGTGTTATTGAACTGTTCCATGTTGCTCATACTCAGAGTGGTCGCCTTGTAAGTGTTATGCCTCTTTTTATTGCAGGTGTGATTTATTTTGTTCTTAACTGGATTGTTTCCAAGTCATTTGATTTCATGGAGAAGAAACTTGCCTACTACAAATAATGGAAGCGAAATTATTCGCGTAGAAAACATAAAAAAATCTTTTGGTTTACTTGAAGTGTTGAAGGATATTTCCTTTTCAGTTAATCAGGGTGAAGTACTGGGAATTATTGGACCGTCAGGATCCGGCAAGTCAACTTTGCTTCGATGTATTTGCCAGCTTGAAACAGTCAGTGATGGATCAATTTCGGTTTGCTCTGTGCCAATGGTTAAGAACGGCGTGTATTCTTCAAAGGAGCAGCTTTCCAAAATCAGACTTGATATTGGACTTGTTTTTCAGAATTTCAATCTGTTTCCTCATTTTTCTGTTTTAAGAAATATAACTGAAGCCCAGAGGCTTGTTCTTGGCCGCTCAAAAAAAGAGGCTGAGGAAATAGCCATGGATCTTCTTGAAAAAATGAGTCTTTCATCAAAGGCTCTTTCATATCCTTGTGAGTTGTCTGGTGGTCAGCAGCAGCGTGTTTCAATTGCCAGAGCCCTTGCCTTGAATCCGCGTGTTTTGTTTTTTGATGAGCCCACTTCTGCTTTGGATCCTGAGCTTACCGGAGAAATTCTTCAGGTAATAAAAGACCTTGCAAATCAGAAAATGACAATGGTTGTTGTTACTCATGAGATGGCTTTTGCACGTGACATCAGCAATCATCTTATTTTCATGGACGGGGGTGTTATTGTTGAGCAGGGAAATCCAACGGAACTTATGAATAATCCTAAAGAAGAAAGAACAATCCAGTTTCTTAAAAGGTTCAATGAAAAATGAAAGACAACAAATTTAATTTCTGTCCTGACTGTGGATCAAGAAATGTGTCCACATTGATGAATGGTAGAAAATGGCTTTGCAATGATTGTGGATTTGATTTGTACAATAATGTGGCAAGTGCTGTAGGAGTAATTCTTGAGAATGCCGAGGGAAAAATTTTGCTTGAAACTCGTGCCAAGGAACCACGAAAAGGATTTCTTGCTTTTCCGGGAGGTTTTTGTGACCCTGACGAAACTGCTGAGGAAGCCTGCGCCAGGGAATGTTTTGAGGAAATTGGTATTCATCCAGCTGACATAAAATTTCTATGTTCCTTTCCCAATACCTACGAGTACAAGAATGTTGTTTATAAAACATGTGATTTGTTTTTTTCTGCAAAAATTCCTGAAGGTGCACAATTTAATCCGCAGGAATCAGAGGTTCAGTCATATTCATTTGTAAGTGCATCAACAAAAGAAGAAATTGAAAAGATTCCTCTTGCCTTTGATTCGGCCAGAAAGACATTGCTGAAGCGACTTGAAATTCTTGAACATGGAGAATAAAAGATGATACCAGAGTTGATTGCCTGTTTTTCAGGAATACTATTGTTTGTTGTGGAATGTGTTTTTTACGGCGTGAAAATTTCCCGTGAGAAAAGAAGGTATGTTGAGAATTCAATGGATATTCCAGCTCCTGCATTTTCATTCAAGGGTTCTGTTGTTCTTTGCGCAGCTGCTGAACTTTTGCCCATATTGGTTCCTCTCCAGCTGTATGTAATTGTAATAGTTTGTATCTGCGGAATTTTTGGAATGAGCATTGTTTGCCGCGAGAGATTGAATCAACTTGTGAACTAGCAGTTTTACCAGAGACCGTATATTGAATCTACTTCTGCTGTTCGTTTGTATTCATCATCATAAACGCACAGTGCCGGAAGAATTCTGGTTTCCCTTGCTGCATTTTTTACAGCCTTTATCATTACCATGTTTGGTTCCCTGTTTCTTGAAGGCTGAACAAACTGAATTTCTTTTGGCTCAAGACAGTATTTCTTTAACGAGTCAAAAATTTCGGAAAGCCTCTGAGGCTTGTGAATCATGCAGAATTTTCCCTTAGATTTCAAAAGATCTGATGCGCATCTGCAAACGTCGTCCAGTGTGCACAAAATTTCGTGTCTTGCAATTGATTTTGCATCATCCTTGTTGTGTGTCCCTGAGTCAGTTTTTATGTACGGTGGATTTGAAGTAACCAGATCGTAAGTATTTTTTTTCAGAAATGCAAATGGATTTTTGATGTCTCCCTTGTGGATTTTGATTCTTTCCTGAAGGTTATTCAGGCAAACGCTTCTTTGTGCAGCTTCGGCCTGTTCATTCTGAATTTCCAGGGCATCAATTTTTGCTTCGGAATTAAGATACGAAAAAAGCAACGGAATTATTCCTGTCCCAGTGCCAAGATCAGCCATGCGGATTTTACCCTTACTTCTGGCAAAGTGAGCAAGCAATACAGCATCAATTCCAAAACAGAATTTTTCCTTGTCTTGTATTACCTTAATCTTGCTTTTTGGAAATTCTTCGATATCCTCTGACATTTTAGTGGTCTTGTTGGACTGGATTTGGATCATACGCTAAAGTTGAAAAATCACTGAAAAAAAAGGAAACGCACGAACCATAGATTTCAGGCGTTTCCTGTGAACTAAAAATTATTAAACATTAAACTTGAAAAAGAGAACGTCTCCGTCCTGGACTACGTATTCCTTTCCTTCCTGCCTGTATTTTCCTGCAGCCTTGATTGCAGCTTCAGACTTATATTGGCGAAGGTCGTCAACTGTATATGCCTCAGCTTTGATGAATCCCTTTTCAAAGTCAGTGTGAATAACACCTGCTGCCTGTGGAGCCTTGTCGCCAGCGTGGATTGTCCATGCACGGCATTCATCTTCTCCGCCTGTAAAGAATGTGCGGAGTCCCATCAGGTGATATACTGTTCTTGCAAGAACAGAAAGTCCAGATTCCTTGAGTCCTACGGAATCCATGAATTCTTTTCTGTCATTCTCATCTGTAATGTCTGAAAGGTCTGATTCAAATTTTCCGCATATTACGATTACTTCTGATTTTTGTTCAGCAGCAATTTTCTTTACGGTCTCAACGTAGGCATTTGTTCCTGCATCAATTGTGTCTTCGTCAATGTTACAAACATAAACCTGTGGCTTGATAGTCAAAAGGTGAAGCTCATGAACGGCAGCTTTTTCTTCGTCCGTTAAGTCTGCCATGCGGGCGCATTTTCCTTCTGTGATAAGTGGTTTGATTTTTTCAACGGCACTGAAATATGGAGCAAGTCTTTTTTCTTCGTCCTTTCCAAGGGCACGAATCTGCTTTGTGATTTTTTCTGCATGCTTGTTGATTGTATCAAGGTCTGCCTGAGCAAGTTCAAAGTCAATTGTAAGAATGTCACTTTCTGGATCAATTGGAGCATCTGTCTTTGCATCATCGCGAACATGCTGAATATCCGGATTGTCAAAACATCTTACTACATGTGCAATAACTGCAGTTTCCCTGATGTTTGCAAGGAATTTGTTTCCGAGTCCCTCTCCGTTTGATGCGCCCTTAATGAGTCCTGCAATGTCAACGAAATCAACTGTTGCCGGAATCTTCTTCTTTGGGTTGAAAATGCTTGCCATGAAATCCAGTCTTTCATCAGGGAGATCAACAATTCCAACGTTTGGATCAATTGTACAGAATGGATAGTTTGCAGCTTCTGCCGGAGCTTTTGTAAGTGCACTGAAGATTGTGGATTTTCCTACGTTAGGAAGTCCAACGATACCACATGTTAATTTCATCTGATTCCTCGAAATATTTTTAAGTGATGCGATAAAAGGCCTTATGCTGAATTGACCAATACCTAGCGTTTCTAACTATAGTTTATTTGAGGCAAAAATACAATGTAATTGAAGAATGTCTGATTTTCGTTTTATTGAAACCAGAATGGAAATATGGTTCTTAGTTCTGCTGCAACTCCGTCATCATTATTTGACTTTTCTGTGATGCGGTCTGCTGATTTCCTGCATTCTTCCGTAGCATTGGCAACTGCGATTCCAAGTCCTGCTGAGCGAAGCATTTCAATGTCGTTTGCTGCGTCTCCAAAGGCTATGGCTTCTTCCGGTTTTATTTTCATCAGGCTGCAGAATTTTTCCATGCCGCGGTGTTTCCCGGAATTAATATTTGATATTTCTATCATGTGTTTTTCGCTGTGGGTTATGTATGTTTCCGGAAACTGAAATCTGGTTTTAGCCTCAAGTTCCGAAGATTTATCCGGATGCACGAGAATAACAAAGGACTCAATGTCTTTTCTGTTGTCAAGAATAAATCTTCTCATGTCATCAACAGGTTTTCTTGTTGTCCTTACATATTTGATTCTGAAGTCATTGCATCCCCTTATGAGTGACGGATCATCAAAGAATGGTCTTTGTGTGTATCCCTGTCCGTTTATGAACACTTCCACAAAGGCTCCCAGTTTTTCTGTGTAATCTGCCAGGTGTTCAATTGTTGATCCAGGTATGCATGATTTGTCCAGTGCTGTTTTTGCATGATAGTCGTTTATGCATGCTCCGTTACTTGTTATGACATATTTTAGTCCGCGGATTTCTGAAAGACATTCTGGAAGCGAAAAGAATGCCCTGCCGGATGAAGGAACAAATTCAATTCCGTGAGAAATGATTGTCTGTATTGTTGTCCGTGTATAATCTGAAATTGTTCCCTCTGCATTCAGGAGAGTCTTGTCCAGATCTGAAAAAATACACTTGTACTTTGTGAGCACTTCCATGAAATCTAGTTTAGCCAAATTGACTTCTTTTCTCAATCATAGCCTGGTGAATATCAGGTGCGAAATTATCACTTCACTGGCATTTGTTGAATTTATTCACTGTTTCATCTATAATATAATATTATGACAGCTAACGAATTACGTTCAAAATACATTGATTTTTTTAAATCAAAGAATCATGCAGAAATTTCAGGACAGTCTCTTATTCCTGAAAATGATCCATCAGTTTTGTTCACTACAGCTGGTATGCATCCGCTTGTTCCATATTTGCTTGGTGAAAAGCATCCTGCAGGAACACGTCTTACAGACTATCAGAAATGCGTCCGCACTGGAGACATTGACGAAGTAGGTGATCCAAGTCATCTTACATGTTTTGAAATGCTTGGAAACTGGTCCCTCGGTGACTATTTCAAGAAAGAATCAATTTCATTCTCATACGAATTCCTTACAAGCAAGGACTGGCTTGCACTTGATCCAAGAAAGATTTCAGTAACTGTTTTTGCAGGGGATGAAAATGCTCCTCGTGATGAAGAAGCAGCAACTTACTGGAAGGAAGTTGGTATGCCGGAAGACAAGATTGCATACCTTCCTGCAAGCGACAACTGGTGGGCAGCAGGTCCAACAGGTCCTTGTGGTCCTGACACAGAAATTTTCTACTGGGTTGGAGAAGGACTTCCACCACAGGGTTCAAACAAGGGAACTGACAGTGCCAACTGGATGGAAATCTGGAACAATGTTTTCATGCAGTTTGAACGCAAGGACGAAAAGACACTCATTCCTCTTCCAAAACAGAACGTAGACACAGGCATGGGTCTTGAACGCACAAACTGTATTCTTCAGGGAAAGACTTCCGTTTACCTAACAGAAGTTTTCCAGCCAATCATTGCTGTTATTGAAAAACTTGCAAACTATAAATATGGTACAGATGAAGTAAAGGACCGCAGTGTTCGCATTATTGCAGACCACAGCCGTTCTTCTGTATTTATCCTCGGTGACCAGAAGGGTGTAAGCCCGTCTAACCTTGGTGCTGGATACGTTCTTCGTCGTCTTATCCGCCGTGCAGTCCGCGAAGGAATGAAACTTGGAATTGACAAGGCTTTCCTTGCAGAAATTGCAGATGCAGTAATTGCAAACTTCAAGTGTGCATATCCTGAGCTTGAACAGAATGCACAGAAGGTAAAATCAGAACTTACACAGGAAGAAGCAAAGTTCCGCGATGCCCTCAAGAACGGCGAAAAGGAATTCCAGAAAATGCTTCCAAACCTCATGAAGAATCCAAAGAAGGAAGTCAGCGGAAAGGTTGCATTCCGTCTTTTTGATACATTCGGATTCCCCCTTGAGCTTACAATGGAACTTGCTGCTGAAAACGGATTCACAGTTGACACAGAAGGATTCAAGGAAGCTGAACGCAAGCACAAGGAAGCTTCAAAATCCCTTGATGCAGGTGCCGCAAAGGGAGGACTTGCAGAACAGTCTGATGTTACGACAAAGTACCATACAGCAACTCACCTTCTTCAGCAGGCACTCATCAATGTTCTTGGTGAGCAGGTTGCACAGAAGGGTTCAAACATAAACAACGAGCGCATGAGGTTTGACTTTACTTTTGAACGCCCAATGACAAAGGAAGAAATCCAGCAGGTTCAGGACATGGTCAACGAACAGATCAAGGCTGATCTTCCTGTTACAATGGAAATCATGAGTCTTGATAAGGCAAAGGCAGAAGGAGCCCGCGCATTGTTCACAAACAAGTATGGTGAAGACGTAAAGGTTTATACAATCGGAACTAAGGACAAGTGGTTCAGCAAGGAAGTTTGCGGTGGCCCACATGTTCAGCATACAGCACAGATCGGTGACTTCAAGATTGAAAAGGAACAGTCATCTTCTGCAGGTGTACGTCGTATCCGCGCTACAATCAGCGGTGGGCTTCCACTGGACAAGTAAAAGTGCATAAGTAACAGGTAGTATGTAACTTTTTAATGTTTTAGGTTTTAATATTTAATAAGAAATTGCTTTTATCTACTTACTTAATGGGGTTTCTAACAGGAGTGTAAGATAAAACCGCTAAAATAGCGCGGCTTTATCTTACCTGAAGTTTGCGTTGCAAACTTATTATTGAACTGCTGTTCCTCATTACATTACGGAACAGCGTAAAAAGTCAATCGATTGTTGAAACAATCTTCTTGATTTTTTATAGGAGAAAAAAATGAAAAAGATTATTTCTAAAGTGGTTATTACGGCAGTTCTTGCAGCATCTGTTTTTGCACAGAATGATTTGCAGCCACTTGCCATTGTAAAACTTAATAAACCAGAAACAATTACAGTAAGCATGCTTAAGTCATATTCAAGCTACTATCAGAAGCAGCTTAGACTTGAGACTCTTTCTCTTGATCAGAAAAAACAGCTTCTTGATAAGTATATCAGGGAAAAGCTTGTGCTTCAGGCAGCTGCAAAGGAAGGCATTTCCGTAACTGATACACAAGTAAATGAAGCTTTTATCAACACATTCCGCCAGCAGATTGGTCAGAATGTAACAGAGGCTCAGCTTTCTGATGTGATAAAGAAGCAGACTGGAAAAACTCTGGATGATTACATTAAAGCCGTAACCGGCATGTCAACAGTTGATTTCAAGAAACAGCTTAAGAATCAGATTATCATTCAACAGTATGTCTATGCAAAGAATCAGGATAAGATCAAGAATGCAGAAGTATCAAATGAAGATATTTCAAAGGCTTATGAAATGAACAAGACAAAGTTTGCCATGAATGACACAATGAAGCTTTTCCTTGTCATGGTTCCAAAGGGTAGTGATGAATCTGCTTCAAAGAAACTGGCCGAAGACTTGCGTTCAAAATATGTGGCAGATAAGAAGAATCTTACTGCAATTGCAAACACTCCAGAGAACGGAAAGACATATCGTGCAGGTGAAATGATGCTGGAAAAGTCAGCTGATCAGGCTAAGGTTCTTGGATGGTCTGCAGATAAAATCAATGAGCTTTTTGGAAAGGCAGAAGGATTTACAAGTGAATTGAACACAACTGAATCAGACTATCAGTTCTATTCAGTTGAAAAGAAATTCCCATCAAAGATTCTTGGACTCAATGATGTTATTCCAGGATCAAATTCTACTGTACGCGAAGTTCTCAAGCAGAATCTCACGGCACAGAAACAGTCACAGCTTTTTTCTTCTGCAGCAACTGACATGGTTAAGTCACTGGATAATGCCACAAATGTTGACAGAAAGAAAACGGGTGAAGCTTTGGATAAGGCATTGAGCTGGTAACGGAGAATTATTGTGGATGCAGTATATCAGCAGCAGAGAAGAAACGGAAGAATAATGGCAGTTCAGGGGCTTTATTCCTATGATTTGGGAGAAGGTCGCCTTGAGGATATCTTGAAGTTGGATTGGGCTGAACAGTCAGAAGAAGAGGCTCTGGATTCAAAGGATTCAGATGAAACTCCTGATGAAGAAGAATCTTCAGCCGTTCCATTTTATACAGAGGAAGCTGCTTCATTTGCAAGGATTATTATTTCAGGAACAGTAAATCATCTTGAAGAAATTGATGAGATCATAAAAAAGCATCTTTCAAAAAACTGGGATTTTTCGCGTCTCAACAAGATTACCCTTGCTATTCTCAGAATCAGTATTTTTGCAATGCTTTATCAGAAAGAAATAGATCCAGTAATCATTATTAATGAAGCCATTTTTGTTTGTAAGGATTTCTCATCTGATGATTCATATAAATTCATTAATGGAATCCTGGATAGAATCAAAAAAGAGCTTAAGAGTGAATAAAAGATTTTTATCTCTGGCTGCTGGAAGCCTTTGTATATTTCTTTTGCTTTTCATTTCATGTTCATCTCATTCGGAGGGAGCTTCATTTACTTCCAGATTGGATGAGATTGACTCCTATATTTCTCAAAATTCAACAGATATGGCACTTAAGGAACTTAAACGGCTTGAAAAAAAAGCCTACAGTTCTTTTGAGCGGCTTGGACTATACAAGCGATACATTCTCATTGGGGAAAAGAATAAGGCCGAAAAAATTCTTGTCAAGGGCCTGAAAAAGCTTCCCGGTAATGTTGAGCTTTCTGCCGTCTATGCAAATTTCCTTCTCAGGGAAGGCAGACTTGCAGAAGCCTTCAAAACATCATTGTGTCTTAAAAATTCAAAGTATTCTTCCATATATTCCGAATGTGTTGTCAGGACTGTTTTTTTCGGATCTCAAAATGGAACTTTGAATCTTGATGAGATATTTGCTCCACCAAAAAACATTTCAATTTTTGATGAAAAAAAATCCAGTGAAGAAATTCCGCAGATTAATATGACTGAGGTTTTTTCTGATCTTCGTTTTGTTGATGTGTATTCAGGTGCATTCAATGGTTCAAAGGATTCTGCCTGGATTTTCAATGCCGCATCAATTTTAATGAAGCATGGCCAGTTTGATGAAGCAGCCTTGCTTTATCCTCATGAAATTTCAGGCTTCAGGGAAAGTCTGTTCTGGGGAAGCCTTTTTTTTGATTCTGGAAATTACTCAGAAAGTCTGGATGCCTTGCTTTCAAGTGAGAAGCTTGCTGATTTTGACCAGACTCAGGCACAAAAGGAATATAAGGCCCTGATTCTTGCACTTGAAGCTGATGATTATTATGTTGCCGGTGACGAAGATATTTCTGAAAGCGTTAGAAAAAAGCTCCTTGAAATGGATGACAAGAAATTTGTTGTTCCCAAGGTTTTCATGAATTCCATTTCCTATGCCCGGGAAAAGGGAGACAAGGAAAGGATGGTTGGACTTTTGGATCAGCTGGTTGCCCAATATCCTGATTATTCTCCTGCCATGGCTTTGTATGGTGAAGTTGCACTGGATGATCTTGTTGTTCCAAAAGAGGATGAATATATTGCTGAGTTGAGGTCTGCCGGCCTTAAGACTGTTGCAATGGAAAAGCAGGATCGCATTCCAACCGTAAAGTTTGATGATGCAGTCAGGAAAATTGATTTTGCAATGGAAGTAAGCGGGGAAAAGAACCTGATTGTCATTAAGGATTTCCTCATGTCTGAAAAGGGCAAACTTGAAGGAAAGACAAAGCAGATTTCAGATGTGTGGATGCTTCTGGAAGCCAATGCAACCAAAGAAAATTCCTATCCACCGGAACTGGTTCTCTATTCCCTGGGAACTCTTACAGAGAAGGGATACTATGATGATGCCCAGGCTTTGTTTGAGTCATATATGGATTCAAAATACTCAGGAGAAGATTTGCATGACCTGGGAAAACTTGATTTGTGGGAACTTGAGTATCTTGCATGGTTTTCAAGCAGAAATGGTGATTTCCACAAGGGCTTTGAAATCTATAATTTTATTGTAGATAGATTTGGTTCAAGGCTCTTTGTTTTAAATTCTCAGGGAAAGAACAATTCTATTTTCAATGCATTCATCAACCTTTCAGTTTTGTATGAAAGTACAGACCAGTTGAAAAATGCCCTGGATATGCTCAATAAGGCTGTTTCAATGGTTAATGATGCAGACAAAAAAGCTGAAGTTTTGTATCGGATTGGAAAAATCAGCTGGAATATGGGAGATACCCGCACTGCAATCCGCTCCCTTAAGTATGCAACAACCCTGGTTCCTGCACATAATCAGGCCAGGTTGCTTTTGAAAAAGATGCTGTAGAAATTTTTTTTCCTGCCCTTTGACTTATTGCAGGAAAATTAGTATTTTTAAATTACTTGGAAAAGTTATAGGAACCTCTAGAAATTAAAGTTTTTAGGGATGCCTTATTGATTATGGAGGAATATATGAAAATTAAGCCATTGGCAGACAGAGTTTTGGTAAAGCAGGTTGCAGCAGAAACAAAGACAGCATCAGGTCTCATCATTCCAGATACTGCTCAGGAAAAAACTCAGGCTGCAATTGTTCAGGAAGTTGGTCCAGGTACTGAAAAGGATAAGGTTACTGTTGTTCCGGGAGATAAGGTTATTTATGACAAGTATGCTGGAACTAATCTCAAGATGGATGGCGAAGACTATCTTATTTTGAAGATGAGCGATATTATTGCTATTGTTGAGTAGTTTTAAGGTTTCACAGGGCAGCCTTTTTTGCTGGCTTTTCTGTGTCATTTTGACTCATAATTAGTTGATATTTATGATGGTGTGTCATTTTGATACACCATTTTTTTTGATTTGATATATTTTGACCTTTCCTAAAATGAATCAGTTGTATTCAGAATCTTAAATCAGGCTGTTATTGCTTCTTTTTTATAAAAAATAAAATAAAATCAGGCAGTTTTATAAAGTTGGCATAATTTATGCTATATATTAAGTGGGGGAAATACCATGAAAGAAACTGCAAGAAAAACTTATAGCTGTAACGATGCAATTCGTATTCATTTGAGAGAAATTTCAAAGATCAGTCTTCTAGATCCCAGGGAAGAACTTGAACTTGCAAAAAAAGCTCGCGAAGGTGATAAGGTTTCCCGCGAAAGGCTTCTTACTGCAAACATGCGCTTTGTGATCAAGGTCGCAAAAAAGTTTCAGAACCGTGGCATAGAACTTGAGGATCTTATCAGTGAAGGATATGTTGGGCTTGTTGAGGCCGTTGAGCATTTTGATCCTTCCAGGGGATATCATTTTATTTCATATTCAGTCTGGTGGATCAGGCAGAAGATTCTAAAGGCCATTTACGAAAAGGGAAGTGCAATCAGGCTTCCTGCAAATAAAACTGCCGAGCTTATTCAGATTAAAAAGGCAACTGCAAACATAAAGGATTCCCTGCTTTCAGAAGAAAAGGAACTCAATGAAGTGGCAAAGATGCTTGGAATGACAAACTATCATGTTCGTGAGATGATGAATCTTTCCCGCGATATGCTTAGCCTGGATAAGCCTTTGACTGCCGAAGGTGACATGTGCCTTGCAGATACTCTTGCATCAAGTGATTTTTCTGATCCTGTTGAGAATGCAATGAAATCATGTGCCTCTTCTGAAATAATTGATTCCCTCAAAGATAATCTTGGATTAAGGGATGCTGCTATCATCAGAATGAGATATGGTCTTGAAGGTGAAGGAGCTCACTCTCTTGATGAGGTTGGAAAAAAATTCAATCTTTCAAAGGAACGTGTGCGACAAATTGAAAAGAAGGCAATCAAATTTCTGAGGTCTGAAAAATCAGATGTGCTGGCAGATTTTGTTGCCTAGTTATTCTTTATAAGGTTGAATGCATCGTATCGGGCTGCCTTTAGAACTTCCTTGTCCCTTGCAAGATCGGCAATGGAAAGCTTCAGGTAGCCTGACTGGTTTGTACCGGAGATTTCACCCGGACCTCTGAGCCTAAGGTCTTCTTCTGCTATTACAAATCCGTCGGTACTGTTGTAGATTGCCCTGAGCCTGTCTTTTCCTGCCTCGGTAATGTTTTTTCCAAAAGTCAGAAAGCAATAGGACTGGAGATTGCTTCGGCCTACACGTCCTCTAAGCTGATGGAGTTCTGCAAGACCAAACCTGTCTGCGTGCTCAATAGTAATGCAGGTAGCCTTTGCAACATCAACCCCAACTTCAACTACTGTTGTGGCACAAAGAATTTTGATTTCTCCTGACTGAAACTTTTCAAGAATTTCCCTTTGTTTTTCTTCATCGACTTTTCCATGCACGATGGCACATTTGTAGTCAGGAAATACTTTTGTGGACAAAAAACTGAACATTTCTTCGGCACTCTTCAAGCTTTTGTCATTGTTTTCGTCAAAATCATTTTCATCGGAATTTCCGATTCGCGGATAGACAAAATATGCCTGGTGACCCAGATTAAGTTCCTTTCGAACTGCATTGTAAATTGGAGCTTCATTTTCAACAGGTGTAATATATGTTTTTACGGGAAGTCGTCCTGATGGCATGGTTCTGATAACGCTAATGTCCAGATCGCCGAATGCACTTAGAGCAAGGCTTTGTGGAATTGGAGTTGCACTCATCATGAGCAGGTCCGGGGAGTGTGAGAAATTATTGAATGAAGTGCGTCCCTTTGCGATGATGGATTCCCGCTGGGCAACACCAAATCTGTGCTGCTCATCAATTATTGCAAGTCCAAGATTTTTGTACTGGGTGTTTCTTGAAAAGAGTGCATGAGTTCCAATGACAAGATTCAGGCTCCCATCCTTAAGGGCATTTACCAGGTGCTCGCGTCCTTTGGCTTTCAGGTTTCCTGTCAGAAAAGCTGTTTTTACTCCCAGTGGTTCAAGAAGACGGGAAGCAGTTTCTGCATGCTGACGTGCAAGAATTTCTGTCGGAGCAAGAAGGGCAACTTGTGATCCGTAGTCAATGGTTCTTAGTGCAGCAAAAAAGGAAACAAGAGTTTTTCCCGATCCAACATCACCCTGAAGAAGACGAGACATGGAAAATGGGTTTCGCTCAAGTTTTTCAGGAGTATTGTTCATGGAGTTTAATTCAAGCTGACTTTTGTCTATGTCTGAATTTATGCTGATAATAACCTGCATCTGGTCTTTTGTCAGTTCAAAATCAAGTCTGGAAAGCAGGGCTTTTTGTTTAGGAGAAAGCCAGTTTTCAAAATTTTTTCTCAGGTTTGCAAGGCTTTCTTTTGTGTCTGGTATCTGGTTGAAAGATGAAGATGCATTTTCAATTTTGTTTTCGGTTGAGTATGGAGTTGATTCAAATACGGAACTCTGATCAAGTGAAGGAAGTGTTCCGCGATGATCCAGTGCCCTCTGAGCCATTTTATATTCAAAGAAAAACAACTCTTCATAAATGAGGGTGCGTCTTGCCAGTTCAACATCTTCCATGGTTTGTGGCATGTGAATTTTTATGAGGCTTTCACTTTTTGACAAAAGTTTTCTTTCTGAAATAATCTTCTGGTCAAGCTCGTTGTCAATTGTCTTTGCGTAAAGCTTGAGTGCTGATTCAATGGCCTTGTGATAGTTTTTTTGTGAAAGTCCTTCAGTAAGGGAGTAGATTGGAATTACTTTCAGGGATGGGACACCCTTTTTTTGCCACGCCTTTAAGTCGCCGTCATCAGAAAGCTTGCTGGCCTCGAATGTGGTTGACTGGAGTTCTCCATAATTAACGTGGAAAGACCCGCTCACATGAATAATGCTTCCCACGGGAAGTGTCTTTTCAAGGAATGGTCTGTTGAATGCCACAAGAAAAGCATTTGCTGTTCCGTCTGAAATTGCAATCTTGAGGGTTTTCATTCGGCCATAGCCAAACCAGGAATGGGAAATGACCTTGCATAGTGTATTTGGTTTTTGGGTTGTAAATTCACTGAGATAAACAGTTTTTGTTCTGTCTTCATAGTTTCGGGGATAAGCCTGAAGCAAATCGCCTACTGTAAATATGTTAAGCCTGGCGAAGTTTTTTGCCGTTGCGGGTCCCACACCTGCAAGATTTTCTACGGGAATTCCAAGTTCTGAAAGTTTCAAGAAATCTCCTTAGTCAGACAGGAAGTGATACTATTGCCGAGAAAATAATCTGGAACAGAAATATTGAAAGAATCAGGATTACGAAGAGCACTGCCGCAGCAATAAGAAGTGCAGTTGAATATGGTACTCTTTTTCCAAAAGTGAATGTTCCTGCAATTTTGTAAACCAGCGGTGAAATAGATGAATCAATGCTGTTAAGCATGTAGTTTGATGAATAGTCAGATCTTGTCATTTTTACGATTATGAATCTTACGATAAACAGGAAGATTATGAAAATCAAAATTGATGATATTGCTGAAGATATCATCTGAAACAAGATGGCAATTATAGTATCTGCGTTGATTGCTTTGTTGAAAGAAAGAAATTTGAGAAACTGAGAGAGTGCATCAAGAACAATAAATGCCAGTGCCGGTGAAAAGTCAAAGCTTCCAAGCCTGAGCCATCTTATGCCCCGGAATAAATTCAGGTATGGATCACAAATGGTGGCAAGCATGTTGGAAAGCTTGTATGTTGAAGGCAATGAAATCCATGTCAGAATAATCCTGATAAGGCAGGCAAAAGAATAAATTGATACAACTTGTGATGCAAAATAAAAAATCATTGATTGATTTGTGAACATTCTTGTCTCCCATAAAAAGTCAAGAAGATTGTTTCAACAATCGATTGACTTTTTATGCCGCTTCGCAATGAAATGAGAAGCGGCAGTTGATAAGGAAGTTCGCAACGCGAACTTGTGAATAAAAACTTTGACGCTACTTCAGGCAAAGTTTTTATTACACCTCCTGATGTTTTATGTCCTGTGTAAGGAATCGCTGCTTTTTTTTTCGAATCTACTACAATTCTAGAATACTAAAATACCTTTTGCAAATCAACTTAAGAAAAAAATTGCGGATATATCGAATTTTTTTCGAGAATATCCCCTCAGGGACAGTAGTCAAGTGTTTTATAAAAATACGGGAAGGAAGGCACCGGATGGCAAAAACACTCGCAAGACGGAACGATAGTTTCCTTGCCGGCTTGCGTGTGTAGCGACGCTAGCTTATTTCGAGTTCTACTGAGCCACGGATGGTGCTTTAGAAGAAGAAAAAGCGAGAATCGTGGTAACGATTCTCGTTGCGACAGGATGTCGCAACTGACTGGTAGTATTTTTATATGTAATTTTTCATTCTGTCCTTGAGGGGATATATCGATTTTTTTAGTCAATCCATGCATCGTGAACATAAGGCAAATCTTTAACTGACTGAATGAATTCCGGTGTTGATGGAGTGCTGATTTCTGATGTTGCCCTGACGGTGAACATTTTTCCTCCGATATCAACATGGAAGAATACATTGCAGTTTCCCTGGGCTCCCAGAAGAAAATCCGTCAGTTTGAGAATGTCCCGTTCATTTTTGAATCCGTTTTCGACCTGTATGTGCAGGCTTGTAACTGCTTTGGTTTCAAGAGCATTAATGTCTTCGAGAGAGTCAACAATAAAGCTTGGAGTTTCTCGGGAGCCATCAACTTTACCCTTGAAGGCATAGACTCCTTCAGCTTGAATTTTGGATTCAAGAAGTTCCCATGTTTTCGGGAAGAATGTTAGATCCATCTCGCCCTTAAAATCGGCAAGCTTACCAAATGCCATTCGGGTTCCCTTTTTTGTCATGATGGGCCTGATGTTGTTTACCATACCAATGGCAATTAGTGTCCTTCCGGCTTTTTTTGCCAGCCATGGTTTTCCGCTTGCAGCAAGTGCCTCTGATTCAGCCTTTGTTTCTTTTGCATAGCGATCTATATTCTGGCTTGAGCAGGTTGCACAGTTTTCAATAACTTTTCTGTAGTCATCAAGAGGATGCCCGGAAACAAAACAACCGATGAGGTCCTTTTCCATGTTGAGAAGTTCCATCTTCGGCATTTCTTCACATTCATCCCAGGTGTAGTCTGCATATTCCTTGATTCCTGCATCTTCAAAAAGACTTGCCTGACCATAGGCGCTGTCTTCGTTTTTCTTTTCTTCATAGGCAATTACCTGCTCGTAGTTGAGAAGAAGAGTTGCCCTGTTCTTGTCCAGATGATCAAATCCACCTGTCTTGATAAGAACTTCAATGGCCTTTTTGTTGATGGGATTTTTTGCAGGTAGAAGATGTCCGTTTTCATCTGTGGAAGTTTCTTTGAGTTTCATGCAGCGTTCAATAAAGTTCGAGAATGATTCAAATGGTCCGTTTGCTTCCCTTTCATGAACAATGGCAGCTGCAGCACCTTCTCCCATTCCCTTGATACCACGCAAGCCAAATACAATGTGTCCGTCAACAACGTCAAAGTTAACGTCAGAACGGTTTACGTCAGGAGCATCAACCGGGATTCCCATTTTCTTTGCTTCTTCAATATAGACAGGAAGAGTATCTGTTGATGTGATTTCATTTGTAAGGTTTGCAGCCATGAACTCAGCGGCATAATGGCATTTCAGGTAGCCTGTTCTGTATGCGAGAACCGTGTAGGCTGCGGCATGGGACTTGTTGAAACCGTAGTTTGCGAAAGGAATCATGATTTCAAAGATGTCATCAGCATGTTCCTTTGTGAATCCTTCCTTTACGGCACCCTCTTCAAATTCAGCTTTTTTTCCCATGAGAACTTCAAGCTTTTTCTTTCCCATGGCACGGCGAAGCATGTCAGCGGCACCAAGAGAAAATCCGGCTATTCTCTGTGAAACCTGCATGATCTGTTCCTGGTAAACCATTACTCCGTAAGTTTCCTTAAGAATTCCTTCAAGACATGGGTCTGGATATTTTACCGTGCTCGGGTCATTCTTTCCGTCTACGAAAGTCTGGATGTAATCCATTGGTCCCGGGCGGTATAGTGCATTCATGGCCACAAGGTCTGTGATTTGCTTTGGCTGGAGTGCACGCATCCATTTCTGCATTCCCGGAGATTCAAACTGGAAAATTGCAACAGTGTCTCCGCGGGAAAAAAGCTTGTATGTTTCTTCATCAGTATCTGGAACTTCGCTTACTGAAAATTCTGGTGTTCCTTCAGGTCTGTGCTTGTTTATGATGTCTTCTGCATATCGGATGAGAGAAAGAGTCTTGAGTCCCAGGTAGTCAAATTTTACCAGTCCGCATGGCTCAATGATATCCATTGTGTACTGTACTGCAACTTCTCCGGTTCTGTTATCCTTGAAAATTGGTGCCCAGTCAGGAAGTGGCGTGAGTCCGATTACCATACCTGAAGCATGGAGTCCTGTGTTTCTGATGCAGCCTTCCAGCTTGAGTGCAAGTTCAAAGAGCTTTGTGAATCTAGGATCGTCCTTGTATGGAATCAGCTGTCCTCCATCGGGCATTTTTTCTGTAGGCGGGTTGAAGCAGTCCTTGAGCTTGGCCTTTGGATTGTCTGGAACGCAAGCCTTTAGCATGTTTACTTCACTGAGAGGAATTTCCAGAATTCGTCCTACGTCAGCAATACAGTTTTTTGGCTTAAGGGTACCGAACGTAACAATGTGTCCTACATTTTCAGGATGGTACAAATCCTGGGTGTGTTTGATAATGTCCTGTCTGAAGTCGAAGTCCATGTCAACGTCAAAGTCAGGCATTGAGACGCGTTCCGGGTTAAGGAATCGTTCGAAAATCAGTCCGAATTTGAAAGGGTCAATGTCTGTGATTCCCATGCAGTATGCAACCAGGGAACCGGCACCGGAACCTCGCCCTGGACCTATTGGCATGTATGGTTTCTTTACTTTGTTAACGTTGTCGTAAGTACTTTTTGACCAGTTGATGAATTCCCAAACGATGAGGAAGTATCCAGAGAATCCCATTGAGAAGATGATTCCGATTTCATATTCGGCGCGGGCACGGATCTCTGGCGTGATTTCCTTGTATCGTTTTTTCAATCCTTCTTCAACAATATGACGAACGTAATCATTCTGGTTTGACTGGTAGTCATCTCCGTGGGTCTGGAATTCAACCGGCAGTTCAAACCGAGGCAGTGTTCCCTTGAGTTCAGGAGTTGAATACTGATGGATAGTGAGATCACACATACTTGCAATCTTGAGAGTATTATCCATTGCTTCCTGAATAACGCTGTCATCAATTCCTGGAATACCGGCCAGAACCTGACGCATTTCGCTTTCAGTTTTCATGTAGAATTCTGGTCCGCCCATTGGGATTGTGTCTTTGAGTGCTTTCTTGAATCCGATTGCCTTGAGTGCATTCTGGGCTTCGGCATCATCTTTTTTTACATAGTGAATGTCGTTTGTCAGAACAAGAGGAATGTCCAGATCCTTTGCAAGCTTTACTAGTTTTGGTGCAACTTCAATCTGGTCTTCAAGTCCGTGATTCTGGAGTTCGATGTAGTAGCTGTCTTTTCCAAAAAGATTCTGGTATTTTTTTGCAACTTCGTAGGCCTCTTCAATTCTGTCGTTCAGAAGAAGCTGTGGAATTTCACCGGCAATACATGCAGAACAGCAGATGAGTCCCTCGTGGTATTTTTCCAGAAGTTCAAAGTCAATTCGCGGGCGCTTGTAGAATCCGTCAGTGTAGGCAATGGATGAAAGCCAGCTCATGTTCTTGTAGCCGGTGTCATTCTTGCACAGAAGTATGAGGTGGAAGTAATATCCACGCTTTCCGTTTCGTCCGTATGGAACCTGCTCCTGCTCCGTGTGCTTTCCGTATGCCACATAGAATTCCTCGCCCACAATGGGATTGATTCCATTTGCGTGACAAAGATGTTCAAAGTTCAGAACTCCGAACATGTTTCCGTGATCAGTAAGGGCCAGTGCCGGCATGTTAAGTTCTTTTGCCCTGTGTACCAGATCCCGGACTTTTGCATGACCATCAAGAAGTGAGTAGTCTGAGTGTACGTGAAGGTGAACGAAATTTGACTGGGGTACGCCTTCATTTTCTATGTCCTTGAATTTCTCAAACCAGTCTGCCATCTTTTTGCCATGCCTCCGAATCTATAAGTTTATAATTGTTTGTTTGATTCTATCAAACTGAAATCTCATATTTTGAGAAATTTTATTTTAGACAGGAATTTCCGTTGTAATCCAGGTCAGTGAGAATTTCTGTGTGGTCTGGGAATACTGCAACGGTGTGTTCCTCGTGACAGCTCCAGCTTCCGTCTGCCGTGATTACAGTCCAGTCAGAACCTTCTTCTATGTCTACATCATCAGTTCCTTCATTAATCATAGGCTCGATGGCAAGAACCATTCCGGCCTGGATTCTCGGATTTGCTCCGTGACTTGGGCTGTTTGGAATGCTTGGATCTTCGTGAACGTCAAGTCCAACTCCGTGTCCGCAGTATTCATATACAACTCCGTATCCGTTCTGTTCGTGGGCAACTGCGTAAACTGCTTTTGTTATGTCAGAAATTCTGTTTCCTGTTCTGCAGGCTTCAATTCCTGCAACCAGGCTTTCTCTTGTTACGCGGCAGAGTTTCTGGTGGGCAGGCTTAACGTTTCCTACCAGGACAGTATGAGTGCTGTCTGAGATGTATCCGTCAAGGTTGATTCCAATGTCAAGGGATACAATGTCTCCGTCCCTGACGATTTTCTTTTTTGATGGAACTCCGTGTATAACCTGATTGTTTATGCTTATACATGCACAGCCTGGAAATCCTTCCTGATGCCATGCCGGCTTCCCGCCGAATTTTCTTACGAATTCCACGCACCAGTCATCAATTTCCTTTGTGCTTACTCCAGGCTTTACTCTTGGAATTATTTCATTGAATAAGTCTGCAAGTTCATGGCAGCTCTTTCTGATTCCGTTAATCTGTTTTTCATTTTTTAAGGTGATCATATATATTCTCCATAATTGGTTTGTTTCCTGCTTGAGTTTTTATTTTCTGCAGATGTTTAGTGCCTCGGTTCTGCAAATGTCCGCAGTCTGAATGTCTCCCATTCTTTCGTATATGTCTGCCATTTTTTCAAGGAAGAAGGCATCATCGGATTTTCCAAGATTGAGTTCGAGAGCTCTTTCCCATGCATCAAGTGCAAGTTCATCAGGCAGTTGTCCTTCGATGTTGTTTCTGAGTATGTGACGGGCGAGTCCGAGAACTTCTGGAAAAAACAATCTGAAGTAGTCATAGCTGTAGTTCATTTTTATGACTTGCTCCAGGATGATTACTGCATCGTAGTATTCCTGTCTTAAGACAAGTTCTTCCGAGAGGATGAATCCATAGTCCATGAAATCTTCCCTTGTGAACCACCTGGACATTTTGAATCCCGGACGTTCCATATTCATCTTCTTGAAAATGGTTACGGCTTCTTCTTCATTGCCGCGCATTAAGTCAAACACAATGAGCTTTACCATGCTTTCATCATCATTTCTTTCCAGAAGCCACAGCCGGTAGTCAAAGGTATCTTTCTTTGGTTTCCAGGTCCATGCAGTTTCCTGGTTGAATTTGAATTTTTCATCAAAGATCTGTCTTGACCTTGAATCAGTGAGTATTTCATATGCCTTTTGGAGTTCGTTGAAGGCCTTGTCATCAGGGTTTTCAGCTAGGTCCGGGTGTAAAATCTTTGCCTTTTTTCGGTATGCACTTCGGATTTCTGAAAGGCTGGCATAGGGGGGTACTCCAAGAATCTTGTAACAGTCACGCATGGATTTCTAATTTTAACTGTTATATGAAAAAAATTCAATTTGAGTATTGGAAAGAAGCAATGGGCGGGAATATTGGGATTTTCAATCAGTTGAAGAGTGTTCTGTTTTGTAGTAAAATCTACGGATAAAATAATCTATACGCTACAAGCCAATAGCGTGAAGGAGTTATAAAAAATGGCAGAAAAAACAGTTGATCATTCATGTACTTTGGATAAGATCATTTCATTGTGCAAGCGCCGCGGATTTGTTTACCAGGCATCAGAAATTTATGGCGGCCAGGCAGGAGCATGGGATTACGGTCCTTTGGGTGTTGAATTCAAGAGAAACATTCAGAACGAATGGTGGCACTACATGACACAGCTTCATGATGATGTTGTTGGACTTGATTCCGCAATTTTCCAGCACCACACAACATGGAAGGCTTCAGGCCACGCAGATCACTTCTCTGATCCAATGATTGACTGTCTCGAATGTCAGGCTCGTCACCGTGCAGACAAAATGATCGAAGACTTTGTTGCTGCAAACCCAGACAAGAATCCTGGAAAGCCGGTTGATACAATGACACATGAAGAAATGGAAAACTTCATCAAGACAAACATCAACTGTCCGGTTTGTGGAAGCAAGGAAAAGAAATATACAGCAGTTCGTGAATTCAACCTCATGTTCAAGACATACCAGGGTCCAATTGCTGATGAATCACACCTCATTTACCTTCGTCCGGAAACATGTCAGGGGATTTTCACAGACTTCAAGAGCATCGTTCAGTCAAACCGCATGAAGATTCCTTTCGGTGTTGCTCAGGTTGGCAAGTCATTCCGCAACGAAATCATCTTCAAGAACTTCATTTTCCGTACAGCTGAATTTGAACAGATGGAAATGGAATATTTCTGCAAGCCGGGAACAGAAGACGAAACTTTCGAACGCTGGAGAAAGGACCGCTGGGCATTCTACCTCAAGTACGGCATTCCAGAAAATCAGCTCAAGTGGCACCACCACGACAAGCTTGCTCACTACGCAAAGGATGCTTACGACATCACATACAACTTTCCAATCGGATTCGAAGAAATTGAAGGTATCCATTCAAGAACTGACTTTGACCTTTCTCAGCACCAGGAATACTCAAAGAAGGATATGGCATACATCGATCAGGAAGATGGCAACAAGAAGTACATTCCTTATGTAGTTGAAACATCTGCCGGTCTTAACCGCAACTTCCTCATGTTCCTCTGTGAAGCATACGAAGAGCAGAATGTGGCAGAAGCTGGACAGCCAGAAGACTACAGAACAGTTCTCCACCTCCATCCAAAGCTGGCTCC
Organism: Treponema sp.; assembly: GCA_016294035.1. Classification (GTDB taxonomy): domain Bacteria; phylum Spirochaetota; class Spirochaetia; order Treponematales; family Treponemataceae; genus Treponema_D. Next base: position 59,525 of record JAEDCT010000012.1, read on the forward strand.
AATTACAGTTGCAGTTCTCCCATTGATGAAGAAGGACGGACTTGCTGAAAAGGCAAAGGAAATCCAGAACATCCTTAAGGAAGATTTCGTAACTGACTACGACCAGAGCGGAACAGTTGGTAAGCGTTACCGCCGCCAGGATGAAGTTGGTACACCATTCTGTGTAACAGTTGACTACGTCACTCTCGACAGCGCAAGTGCAAACTTCAACACTGTAACAGTTCGCAACCGTGACACAATGGCTCAGGAACGCGTTAAGCTTGATGAACTTACCGGATACATCTTTAACCAGATCAGGAACTACAATAAATAATTTATAATTTATAATACATAATCGGATTTTTCTGGTTATGTATTATGAGTTTGTTATGGGGGATGTTTGTAATTATGAATTATTAATTCATGATTATGAATTGTTATTTATGGAATACATTGCACTTGGTAAAACTAATCTTCTCGTGAGCAGAACGGCCTTCGGGGCTGAGAGTCTTGATTGCAGGGAAATTGAAGCATTCGGTGATGAGGCTGATGAGAAGGCATGTGCAATTGTTCACCAGGCTTACTCTGCCGGAATAAACTTCTTTGATACTGCTCATTCTCGTCCTTCATGTGAGAAGCGGCTGGGAACTGCTCTCCACGGAATCAGGCAGAATGTGATTCTTGCTACAAAGACAAATGCTCAGACTGTCCGTGAGCTTAGAAGTGATTTTCAACAGAGCAGTGATGCTCTTGAGTCTGATTACATAGATCTGTACCAGCTTGAGAATCCACTTATTATTCCGCAGAAAGACGGTCCTGATGGTCTTTACAATGAACTTGTATCCATGAAAAAGCATGGATTCATCAGACATTTTGGAATTTCCACGGATGATTATGATATTGCCCGTGAAGGAATTTTGAGCGGCCTTTATGAAGTGGTTCAGTTTCCCTTCAATCTCATAAGTCCTGTAGAAATTCAGGAACTGGTTAAGCTTTGTGAACAAAATGAAATAGGATGCATAGCCATGCAGCCCTTGAATGGCGGTGTTGTTTCTAATATACCGCTTGCTTTTGGTTTTTTGTATCAGTTTGAAAATGTTGTTCCTGTCTGGGGTACTCACACTCAGGAGGAATTGCATCAGATTATCTACCTTAACAATAATCCGCCTGTAATTGATGAAAAATTCAGGGAAGAAGTAGAAAGGGAAAAGCAGTTTTTCAACTAAATCTTGCTTTGTAAAAATCAGTTTAAATGACTAATCTTTTTCACCCAAAGCTTCCTTAAGGTCTGCTGTTTCTTTTTTGTTCATTGCGCGGATAATCCTTACTGATTCATCATCAGTCTGCACAATCTTCGGTTTTCCGTCAGCAGTAACTGAACCAATGATTTTTACAATAGGATTCTTAGGGCTTACCGGAGAAACATTTACAACCTGGGCAACCTTTCCGTTTGAAAGATAAACGTATGCACCAATAGGAAATAGTGAAAGGCTGAACAAAAGAGCTTTTACAACTGTATCGTCATAAAGGTGGTTTGAGTTCTTGAGCATTTCAACCATTCCTTCATAGGTAGTTTTTTCTTCCTTGAAATGTCTTGGAGCAGTTATAGCCTCGAAGGAACATGCAACGGCAATGATTTTTGCGTATAGAGAAATTTTGTTTCCTGAAAGATGTCTTGGATATCCGGTTCCTGTTTCACGCTCATGGTGTTCAAGTACACCCAGCTGAACTGCGAGAGGAAATCCAGCATCCTTAATGATGTTGTATCCGACAATAGTATGCGTCTGCATCTGAATCTTTTCTGAAGGTGTCAATTCCTTGTTGTTCATGTAAAGCTGAGGAGGAATTCGAATCTGACCGATTTCATGAAGAAGACTTGTGACTCCAAGTTCAACAAGCTTGTCATAAGGCATCTTGAGCTGCTGCCCGATTATGATTGCGTGAATTGTTGTTCTGATGCTGTGACTTATGATGAAGTTTTTGTTTCGAGTCTCATTATTTGGTGAGATTCGAAGAATGTATTTTTTGTTTTCACGAATGTAGTTACAGAATTCAAGGACTTTTTCATTGAGAGTGTTGATGTTGAATGTTTTTCTTGTTGCGTACTGAGTGAACACATCGCCAATAAAATTGCTGAATTTTGTGTAAACTTCCTGTGCATCCTGAACTTTCTTTTCTTCGTCTTCTTCAGTATCTGTTCTACTGTGTGCAATTTCAAGATCGGCTGCAACTTCAGGTTTGTTTGCCGCAAGATATTCTGAAAGACCTGTTCTTGCATGAGTTGTTGTTGCAGCAAGTGACGGGGAAACAGCTTCCTGAACTACAGGTTTTGGCTGAGGTTTGACAGGTTCGTCTGATGACATGAATTCATCAAGGTCGACAGATTCACTGGTTTTGAATTCATTTGGGATTTCAGACTGGGGAATTGGTTTCGGTTCATCAGAATCCATGAATTCCGAGAAGTCAACGGATTCAGTTTTTCCAAGATCTACAGAAGATGATGATATGTTTCTTTCAGTGACAGAATCAGAAGATTTCCTGGCGGGAGAAATTTTCTTTTCTTCTGATCCATAAATCGTTTTGAATCCCCACTGTACCAGGGCTGATATAATTGACCTGGAAAGAGTGCAGGGTTCAGTATTGATGAGGAACAGATCATCAAGAGTCAAATCTCCTTTGTAGTGAACATTAGGTTCTAATTCTGAAATATTATACGTAACCATAGATTTCCCCTTCTATTTATCGGCAGAAATCGTCAAAATCTTTAGCTGGTTTAAAAAAGGAAAAGGCCAAAGCTAAAACTTCTTTGACCTTATCTACATGGAGAAGTAAATGAACTTTCATAATATGAAGTCTTTTACAATATCTGAGATATCTTAACAAAGGCGTCTGGATGTCCTCAGGCAAAAACTTGCACTTGAACCGCCCGTATTATGCTTAATCACAGACATTAAATTTATCGGACTGATATGAAAAAAACTTTAGTGCTTATTCTAATTTTTTTTGAATAAAGGGATATGACTTAGCAGGAGTTATTGGGTCAATTAAGAATTTCCCTGATTGATTTAAGAAGCTGGGAGTATATGATTCTTGAATACATGAGAGGATATGTTTGTTTTTCCTGAGGAGTTGTGTCTGGTATGTCTGCTACCAGTTTGTCCAGTTTTCTTTGTGTTGGGAAAACAAGCGATACAATATCCTTGGCCTGTGAGTTCGAAATTAAAGAATCAATTTCATTGAGCTTTGAATATATTTCAGGAAGTTTAAGTCTGTTCTGCAATCCCTTTTCGCAAAGTGAAAGTCCTTTTTTGCATGCAGATTCAAGGCTCAGGAGTGTTGCATCAAATTCTTTTTTTGATTCCACAATTGATCCTGAGATATGTTTTTCTTCCATTTCATTTTCTGCTGATTCAATGAAGAATTTTTTTTCGGATTCGATTTCAGGACGCTTAAGAAATTCATTGATTAAAAATTTTTCAATTCCCTCGATTGCCATGCTTTGTGGTGTCAAGGTATATGTTTTTGTTCCGCCTCTGTTGTTTTCAATAAGCTCGTTTTCCTTCTGGCATTCGTTTTGAAACCACCAGGAAAATAATGACATTCGCTTGTCCGTTAGAATCGGATTTCCGTCATAGTCCTTTGTCCAGAATGGGGAAGCTCCGTAAAGCGAAATAAGATTTTCGGTTTCAGCATTTTTTGTTCTGGAACTTAAAATGTGTGCTTTTTCCTCAAATTGTGAACCACGGATATGAGTCTGGTTTCCTGGAAATCCAAGATCCATTCCTGCCAAAAAGATTTCCTTTGTTCCGCATCTTCGGGCAAAATCCCAGGCAGTAGTTGATACGCTTCCGCCGGCAGCAAGTTTTCCCTTTTCGTCATCAATTTTTTTTTCGAAATACTGTCCTATTGGAAAAAGTGATGAGAACAAAACTTTTTTTCTGCAGTTGAATCTGAATACACTTGGATAAACTGCTGTCTCACCAATGAGCACAGATGAAGGAGATTCAAGAAATTCAAGGTGAAGGGAACACCAATATTGCGGGTCGGCAATGATTATGAAATCTGGTTCAACTCCAGCCTTGAGACAGGCATGAAGGGCAGTGTCCACACAAACCAGAACGCTTCTTTTTTTTATCTGCATAAGATGTGGCATTATTGATTCAAGGCTTGGACCTGCTGCCAGAATCACAAATGGAAGTGATGATGCCTTTCCAAAATAGTGCTTCACTCCGCCCAGTGTCCCGATGTAGTTAATGTTCCTGAGACTGTTGCCTGTCCAGAGGGATGCAAATTTTTCCAGTGTGTTTGTGTTTATTTCATCTTTTTGTTTTGACTGATTGAGTGTTTTTTCAAGACTGTCAAAGTATTCTTTGTCATGTTCACTCTGAGATTTTGACCTGAAAACCTGAATTCTAGAAAACGGATATTGATTTAGAATTTGTGCCGAGCTTTTTTCATCTGCACCAATAACAAGAATCAGTTTTTCATGTGAGAAAACCTGGGTCCAGTTAAGATTTTCAAGTGCAAAGAAAAAATGATCTTCCCTGCTTTCAAAGGCAATGATTGTATGGCTCGGAAATTTTTTGCAGGCCTCAATAAGACTGTATCCCAGCCCAAATCCGAAGAAAATCAGAATGTCTTTTTTTTCAGAATCAAAATTTGAGACAAAGGTTTCTGCTTCCTTTTCCGGGTTGTATTTTGAGTGAAGCTGCAGATTTCCTTCTCTTGCAGTTGGACTTCCGTTTTTTGCAGTTTCAACAACAATCTGGCTGGTGGATGATTTGTTCAGAATCTGATAAAGCTGAGGAAATCTGTTTTTAAATAATTCAAGGTTTTTATTCCAGATAAAGTTCAATTGTTAAGTTCTCCGAAATTGGAGTTCCTGGATCAGGAGATTGCTTTGTGACCCAGCCTTCACCGCGGATAACAAGATTAACCTTGCTGTTGTTGAGAAGCGGCAAAAGATCCCTCTTTGACTTTCCAATAAAATCTGGAACAAGGGAGTTAAGTGTAAGGGGAGTGTTTTCCTTGTAGAGGAATCGTCCGGAATGTGCAAGGCTTGCTGCTCCATCTCGATTCATTCCCAGGTGGTCGATTATTTCATCGGCAGCCTCAGCAATAACCGGTGCAACAATTCGTCCTGCATAGGTTTCGCCTTTTGCCTTTTCAATTACAATGTAGAGAATTATTTCCGGGTTCTCAACCGGTAAGATTGCCATACAGTTAGAAAGAAAGTCTGTGTTACTGTATCCGCCGTTAACTGGATCTGCCATCTGGGCTGTACCAGTCTTGACTCCAATTGAAATGTCTCCCAGTGATGCTCTTGTACCTGTTCCACTTTCTGCCGTTGTCTGCATGCAGCTGAGTATGTAGTTTGCTGTTGCTGCCTTGAGAACTCTGTTGGAATAGTTTGGCTCATGCTGATATTTAATGTTGCCTTCATGATCAGTGATTCTTTGAATGAAGGTTGGTTTTACGATGACACCTTTGTTTGCAAGAGCTGTTGCTGCCTGAACCATCTGAAGTGCGCTGACACTGATTTCCTGTCCGATTGAAATTGTGGCCTTGCTTCGTGCTGACCAGTACTTGTCGTTCTGGTTCTTTACGGATCCTCTTGTTTCTGAAGGCAATTCTACTCCGGTTCTTTCTCCAAAACCAAATTGCCTTACATAGGCAAGGAATGTGTTTACATCAACTTTTTCACTCATCTGGGCCAGGGCATCGTTGCAGGAAAGTTTGAGGGCATTTCTTGCGTTTACCCATCCGTGGTGGTCAAGACAAGTGATTTTGATTGTTTCTCCAAGATTTGTTTTTCTCTGGTAGATTCCGTCGCAGAGGAAAAGATGGTCTGGAGTTATGCTTGAGCAGTCAAGGAATGCAGCAACTGAGAAAATTTTGAAAACACTTCCAGGTTCGTATGCAGAAACTGAAGGCCTGTCATTTTTTTCTTCGTTTGTTGCATTTCCATAATCGTTAAGGTTTGCGGATGGAAGGCTGATGTATGAAAGGATTTCTCCGTTTCTTGAATTGGCCGCAATAAGCATGATGCTTTCAGCCTGAGTGTTGTCCATGGCTTTTTGTGCAACTTTTTCCAGCTTAAACTGAAGTCCTGCATCAATTGTAAGGTAAATATTGTCTCCGTGAATTGTTTCAGCGCTTGTATCCTCAACTTCCGGAGAAAGGGTTGCATTCTTCGCGTATTCAATTCCGCTTAATCCAACTCCGTCATCGCCCATGTATCCGATGAGCTGGCTTGCAAGATTGTTTTCCGGATAGATTCTTCCAGGGATTCTGTCAAACCTGCAGAAATTTTCGTAGTTGTTTTCCTGGACAATTCGTGAAAGTTCCTCGTATTGTTCTGTAGTTATTTTTTTCCTGATGTAGAGAAAACTTGATTTTATGTTCTGGCTGATTTTTTCCTTGATTTCTTCCGGCCTGGAATAGAGAACTGGAGCAACAAGTGTTGAGAATGAATCAACATCTTTTATGAGCTTTGGTGTTATTCCGAAGTGATAGAAATTTGTCTGGACAGCAAGTGGTTTTCCGTGGCGGTCAACAATGGATCCTCTTTCAACTGTGGTAGTGGTTTTTCTGATTTGTTTTTGTGGTCCGATTGCAAGTCTCACATATTTTACGTAAACTAAAATGAAAAGCAGGATACAAGGAATGAGGATTATCCAGGTACGGACTTTATTAAAAAAACTATTCATACGAAATTACTCTGCCCAAAACATCATCTTCACAAATGAACCCAAAGTTTCTCGAGTCTATTGAATCAGAATCATTGTCTCCCAATACAAACACATGGTTTTCCGGAACAGCTGAATATGAGTTCAGAAGTTCGTGGCATTCCCGTGTAAGAATCAGGCTTTTACCATTAACTTTCATATTATACTGTGGATTATCTGAATGTTCTAGTATTGAATTTTTTGTAGCAATGCATCTTTTTACCATCAGCTTTCCATCGTGGTAGAACAGGATTATCTCATTTTCCTTTATGTCATTCCATTTGACAATTCTTTTTTCCGTCAATGGATTTATAAGGCCGTATGCAACCCGGTTAACGCAGATACTGTCGCCTGAATTCAAGGTTGGGTACATAGATGGACCATTGATTCTGTGGATTGAAAAAAAAGATTTCCTGACAATGAATGCTGTGAGAATTGCTATACAAAAGTAGATGATTTTTCGAGTGGCAGCTGTTTTTTTCAAGTGTGGTTCTTCCCTTAGTTAAGTTAGAAAAAAAACCGGATTTTCGCAAGTATGAGTGAAGTGGTTCTGGATTTATGCAGTGTTTTTCTAATATATGGTTGTTTATTTGTCGATAAATATTATATGGAAATTATATGCTGTCTTGAATCAAAACCAACTGGAATGAATTTTTCTATGCCAAAAATGAACTTGTCAATGCCGAAACTGCGCAGGATTTCAGCTTCAAGAATGTCTTTTGGCAAAAAACATTTTTCTGTGCCTAAAACAAGAATATTCTCAGTGCATAAGACTTATGATCTAAAGGGAATGATTCTTACGGCTCGAGGCAGGTTCTTCTATGCCCTCAAGAACATCCGCATGATGAAGAGCTATGCCATCTGCCTGCCTGTTCTGGCTGCCATGATTCTTGTTCCTTATGGAATCAGCAGAGCCTTGAACTATCATGACAGTTTTTTCAGTTCAGTAAATCTTACTCACGATTCTTCATCGGACTATGAATTTATTGATGTTGCGATGAATGAATTTGCATTGGACAGAAGTGCATATTACGACAGTGAGGGAAATGTCTTCGGAGCAGACGGGGATATGGTTGAATCAACTGTCAAGATAAAGGATCCTGTTTCATTCCAGAATTATACTGTGAAGGCTGGAGATACAGTTGGTGGAATCAGTCATAAGTTTGGTCTTTCAAATATTTCCACAATCATTGCAGTCAACAATATTCCAAATGTAAGGGCAATCTATACTGGAATGAAGCTTGTAATTCCTTCAACTGATGGATTGATTCATAAGGTTTCTTCAGGAGAGACTCTTGATTCCATTGCAAAGAAATACAGTGTCCATCTTTCTGATCTTCTGGATGTGAATGATCTTTCAAGTTCAGTTCTTGTAAAGGGACAGGAAATTTTTGTTCCAGGTGCAAAGCTTTCATCATCAGTTCTTCAGAAGGCAATGGGTGAAGTTTTCTCAAATCCACTAAAGACTAAGTACAAGATTTCCTCATATTTTGGACCAAGAAATGATCCTTTCACTGGAGCAAGATCAAACCACACTGGAGTTGATATGGCTTGTCCTAGAGGTACTCCGATTTATTCTGCAAAGAGCGGAACTGTTGCTTATACTGGCTGGCACAATATCTACGGTAACTTTGTTATTGTTAAGCATATTGAAGGCTATGAGACTCTGTATGCACACATGAGTAAGATTAACTGCAAGAAGGGTGATAAGGTAAGTCAGTCTTCGGTTATTGGTTTTGTGGGAAGCACAGGTTATTCAACAGGTAATCATCTTCACTTTACTGTGTACAAGAATCATAAGCTTGTTAATCCCTTAACTCTTATTAAATAGAACGATATAGGAGACAAGAAATATATGAAGAATAGAAATATTGCTCTTGGTGTTTTGGCGACTGTATTTTTTGCGGCCGCTTTTCCTGTTTATTCAAATGTAAAATTTTCCGGAATGGATTTGAATAATGATGATTATCTTATTTATTCCGTTGAGCATGATATTCCCGGATCAATTCCATATAAGAGTCTTTTTCTTACAAAACTCGGAGAAAGTTCATTGAGTCAGGATCCTAAGCTCATAACTTGTTTCCCTGAACGAATGGAACTTGTGGCCGGTGGAACTTGTCTTCAGCTTAGAAACCGATATGGAACTGCAGTCTATTCTATTGCAGATGAAAAGCTTTCATGGGTTTCAACAGCAGATGAAATTCCTGTTGATTACAGAAATCTTGGAACTGTTTGCGTGAGTCCAAACGGAAAAATGACTTGCAGCGTAATTCAGAAAAGAAATGCAATTGGTGAATTGATTCTCAAGAATACGGAGTCAGGTGAGTCTGTGGTTCTTGATTCATCCAGCAGCTTTTCTTCATCAGGTTTGAATGCAAGGTGGTCTCCAGACAGCAAGGTCCTCCTGTATGAAAAAAATGGTGCAGTTTATTTTGTGACTGCAGACAGTGCTTTCAAGAAAACTCAAATTCCTGAAAGCTACAGAAAGATTGGTGATGGAACAATTTCAAATGTTCAGTGGACAAAGAACAAAAGCATTCTGTACATTTCTGGTGACATTGTTTATGTAATAAGTGAAAATGAATTGTATACACGCGGACTTTATGCCGCACTTCTTGGAAATGGCAAAATTGCTGGGCGACTTTCAACTCCATTTAATAATTCAAGGGATAAATTCTGGTGCAGTGCTGATGGAAAAAAGATTGCTGTTGCTTCAGAAAAAAATACAATTACACTTTATGAACTCCCAAAGGACAGTGTTTATGACTATGCAAAGGTTCTGCATCTTTATCCGCTGACAGAACTAAAGGGCAACATTGTTAATGTAAATGTTATGTGGGATGCTTCGGCCAATCCATGGTTGTGGCTTGATATGGCAAGCTATGACTCCGGAAAGAAAATCAGCTGTGTGTATGATTTCAAGGAAAAGCTCACTCTTGTAAGACAGTTGAATAATTCAATTGATCCTGTTCTTTCTCCTGATGGAAAGATGATTGCATTTACTGATTCTGGAAAACTTGTCGTTGCCAGTCTGCAGGGGTTTGGTGATATTTCATCTTTTAATCTTGAGCAGGTCGTTTGTGCTTCATGGGATGGTAACAAGGCCTTGTATGTTGGTGGCACTGAAAGCGTGCGCTATTGGATGCCTGGATCAGAAAGCAAGGTTCTTTTTATATCATCTGCAAAAAAATCATTCTGGAACGGCGGACTTGTTGTTTCAAGAATTGGTCTGGATGATCAGCCGTATGCCTATGATTCAGAAAAGGGAACGTGGAAAAAAATTGTCTGCAGTGTAAAGACTCCTGTTTATTCAGAAAAGAATGGCAGTTTCCGTGTGTTCAGTGGCAATGCCCTTAACAAAAAATTTGACAATGCAATTTATGTTCGCTCACTTTCTGGAGACGTAAAGACATATTCCATTTCAAAGCAGACAGACATTCCGACTGCACCGGCAAAGAAAGTTTCCCTGGTTTTTGATGCAATGGAAAATGCTGATGGACTGGCATCAATTTTGTGTGCCCTCAATGAATACGGAATCAAGGGTACATTCTTTATCAATGGTGAATTCATCAGAAGATATCCAGTTGAAACAAAACAGATTGCCTTGTCCGGAAATGAATGTGCTTCGATGTTTTACAGCAGTGCCGACCTGGTCAAAAATAATTTCATCATAGACGAGGATTTCATTAAGCGTGGTCTCGGAAGAAACGAAGATGAATTTTATAATGCAACTGGAAAAGAACTTGCATTGTTCTGGCATGCACCAAATTACAGTGATACTCAGGACATGGTTGACTGGGGTATGAATGCCGGTTACAGCTATGTAAATTCTTTTGCTGAGTTTTCAGATTCAACTTCATTTGCCTGTGAAGATGGAAAGAAATATTATTCGGCAGCCAGACTGATTGATGCCTATTCTGACAGACTTTATGACGGAATGATAATACCAGTCAGCGTTGGAAAGCCTAAGGGAAGCCGAGAAGACTATCTGTATGAAAAAATTGATATTCTGATTTCTTCTATTCTGAACTGTGGTTATGAAATTGTCGGTATCAGGGATTTGAAAAAATAACGATAGCAGTTTGTAAAAAATATCCCCACGAACTATTCAGTCCGTGGGGATATTTTTTATTTATTATTTATTCTTTTCTTCTAGTTTCAATGCAACTTTGTAGACTAGCTTTCCCCAGAGTTTTTCAAGAACACTGCCTTCTTGAATGTCTGTGAGGCAAACAAGTGGAACTTTTCTTAGTGTAATTCCATCTGCTTCATATTCCAGAAAACCTATCTGGTGGCCCATGTTTCTTTTTCCAAGTATAAATGAAGGTATGTGTGCCTTTGCATTTATTTTGTTTTTCATGCTTTTTGGAACAGTTAGTTTTTCATCAAATGCAGGAACAAGAATACACTCTGAGTCTGCAGCGCCAGCCACTCCGATTTTGTAGGCGTGACGCTCGCTTTCTGGAACAATGTAATCGTCAAAATTAGCAAAGCAGTATTCCATGAGCGTAGTTCCGTCAATCACACGGTACTTGTTTCCCTCGGCTGTATTATTTCCAGGACCGCCCATCGTGATTGAAAGAAAACGCCTTGAATCCCTTGTTGCAGTCAGAGCAAGATTGTATCCGCTTTCATAAATGAATCCTGTCTTTAGTCCGTCGCATCCTTCAAGCTTACCTAAAAGTTTGTTTGTGTTTTTCTGCACAATTTCCGGGTTGTCTTCAAGTCTTGCGTCTGGCAGAAGATTCTTTTTCTGCGGATAGCGAAGTTCACTCTTGCTGTGAAAATCCTTCAGGGAAAAAGGAAACCTGTTTATGTAAACCCTGCTGAATGCGGCAAATTCTCTGGCCGTGGTTATGTTGTTTTCGCTGTAGCCGGAAGATTCCACAAAATGAGTTTTTTTCAGTCCCAGGTTTTTTACGACTGAATTCATCCTGGCTACAAAAGAGTCCATGTCTCCGGAAATATATTTTGCAACTGCAATTGATGCGTCGTTTCCGCTGGCAATGGAAAGACCAAGTAAAAGTTCCCTGAGTGTTACTTTCTGATTTTTACCGAGGAACATTCTTGATGCATCTGAAGGTAAGTTCACAGACCAGCTTTCTGGAGGCAATGGAACAATGTCATCCAGTGTGATTTTTGAATTTCTGCATTCCTCAAAAACAACAAACATTTCAACCAGCTTTGTCATTGATGCCGGTGGAATCTGTTTGTTTGGATTTTTTTCAAACAGGATGTTTCCTGTAACAGTATCAATTACAACTGCGCTTTCACAATTAACTTCTGGCTGCTCAAATGGAATTTCATAGGGCAGTGAAGTTACGTGGAGAAGTCTTTCCGGATACTTTTCGTTTAATCTGATTTCAAGTTTTTCTATTTCCCTTGCAGATGGTGATGGTGCAGTGCCTGTTTTTTGTCTCAGTGAATGCACGCTGCATGCAAGTGCTGTTCCGAATGCCAAAGCGAGTGTTGCAGCTCCAGCTAATGATGTCACAAAAACTTTTACGCTTTTCTTCATTGTGTTTTCTCTTTTTATTGTTTGTTTTCCTGAACTCTTGGGTTCTTTTTTCCAGTCTTCTGAAAAGTTATTTTTAGACTCTGGAACTTCTGTTTCTGAGAATCATGTCTGCAACTGTTATTGCTGTCATTGCCTCGATAACTGGAACAATTCTTGGACAAAGACAAACATCATGACGGCCTTCAATTTCAATGTCACATTCTTTTCCAGTAACATCGATTGTTTCCTGCTTAAGGAAAATGCTTGGAACAGGTTTTACGGCAGCCCTGAAGATAATGTCATCGCCACGGGAAATGCCGCCAAGAATTCCGCCTGCATTGTTGCTTTCAAATTCAGGACCTTCCCTCATAAAGTCATTGTTTATGCTTCCAGTTGAATCAGCAGCTTCAAATCCAAGTCCGAATTCAATTCCCTTTACGGCACCAATTGAAATAATGGCATGTGCAATTTCTGCATCAAGTTTATCGAATACAGGTTCGCCCAAACCGGCGGGACAGTTTGTCACAAGACATTCTACGATTCCACCGCAGGAATCTTTTGAAAGCCGGATTTCATTGATTTTTTCTTCCATTCTGGCAGCTGCTTCGTTGTCAGGTGCTCTCATGAGATTTGTTTCAATTTGTGAAAGATCAAACTTAGTGATTTCTATTCCGGCAGCTTTTTTTGTCCATGCTGTAACATTGATGCCCATGGTCTTGAGAAACATTTTTGCAAATGCACCGGCTGCAACTCTGGCACAGGTTTCTCTTCCGCTTGAACGGCCTCCACCTCTGTAATCCCTGATTCCATATTTCTTGTAGAAGGTCCAGTCTGCGTGGCCAGGCCTGAATTTATCCATTATGTTTGAGTAGTCTTTTGAATGCTGGTTTGAATTGCGGATAAGAATTGCAATTGGTGTTCCTGTTGTCTTTCCTTCAAAAACTCCGCTAAGAATTTCAGCCTTGTCATCTTCCTTTCTGTTGGTTACGGAATTTCCTTTCTGACCAGGTTTTCTGCGGTCCATTTCTGACTGAAGAAATTCTTCATCAACTGTAATTCCTGCAGGGCATCCGTCAATAATGACTCCTAGCCCGGCTCCGTGGCTTTCACCAAATGTTGTCACTCTGAAAATTTCACCAAATGTATTTCCGCTCATGACAAGTATTCTATAGATTTTTTACATATTTGTCATTCTGTTTAGACCTGGCGAAGTGACAGCACAGAATCAATTGGTATTACAGGTAGCTGTGCAAGGTTAATTCCCCGCTCATATTTAAGAGTGTTTACATTAATTTCTTTATTAACTCAACACGGCTGTGAACGTTAAGCTTCTTGTAAATTTTTTTGTTGTGTGTGGCAACTGTTGCAGGAGAAATGTTCAGCGTCATGGCAATTTCCTTGTCACTCTTTCCTTCTGCAATTAGAAGCGTGATTTCTTTTTCCCTGGATGAAAGTTCGGTATTTTCTGTGATGAACAAAGTTTTTGAAGTTTCTCTTTCAGTAGTATCATCTGATTTTTGATCCTGAGATATGACTTGCCGTGACGGAACTACCACATTGCCTATGCTTGTTTCCCCAGTCTGAATTTTCGGACGGACTTTGTTATTCTTTGAGAATCCTGTTTTTTCAATGACAATCCCTGCGTCCTGCATGTTTGAGACTGGCAGTTTGAGTGAAACCTTGAACCTGGCGCCTTCATTGATTTTGTCGACTTCAATGCTTCCGCTGTAAATTTTTAGAATGTTCGAAATATAAGTGAAATCATTTTGTGAGTCCTTGTCTCTGATCTGCTCACTTATTTCAGTGTAGTTTTTGTTTGTCATTGAACTGGTTATTGTGATTTTGAAATCTTCGTTGTGATTCTCTATGAAAATTGTAATTCGTGAGTGTGTATTGGAAATGCTTGATATTATGAAAAGAATGTCGATGAACAGCATTTCAAGAATGTTTGGATCTGCGCGTACAATCAGGTCATCTGCAAGTGCAATGGTCTGTGAAATAAAAATGTCCTTTTGTTTTGTAAGTGATTTAGAAACATCAATGCAGTTTGTTGCATAATCTCGAATTGCAATATTCTTTTTTTCTTCAGGAATTTTTTTCATGAATACTTCCATCGAATATATGCTGTCATGGATTTTTGCAGAACAAAACTCAATTACTTTTAATTGCGGAAGAAGTTTTTCTGCTGAAGGATTTTTTGAAATAATTGTTGATGTATTGAAAATGATTTTTGATGGTGTCATGAGCCTGTAGAAAGCTGTCAAATATAGTTTTGATTTTGTTTTTTCTTCTTGAAGTGATTTTTTTGTTTGCTCCAGATTTTTGAAAATCCCGTCATATCTGAACTTGTGTTTTTTTCCAAGAAGATAAATTGAAGGGGCTGTAATTCCGAGAAAGGCAATTGATGAAAAAATAAAAGAATTGAATTCTGTCTTTGGCTTTATTAATGAAGCTGTTATTGAAAGGGTGTATAATTTGAATACAATGGAATATGCAATACAGGGAATCCAGAATAGAACAATTGTTTTTGGAGTCTTGTCAATTTTTTTCAGGCTGACCAGAAGTGATATTATGAAGAAAATCTGAGTAGATGAAAAAATAAAAATGAATATATAGAAAATATGAGATTCTGATTCTACTACGATGTTTACTGCAAGAATTATTATTAAGAATTCAAAGAAAAAGGGAACGGCCTTGTTGAAGAAAATGGGTCTTGAGTTATTTCGCAGAAGTATGGTTGCTGCTATAACAATGGATGAAAACAGACCACATTCAAAAACATACCATGGACGTGAGGCGTCGCAGAGTGAAGAAATTTCGTTCCAGATATAAACTGGTCCAACTCCACGTGTCTGCATCTGAAGAAGCACAAAGAATATTGCTGCTATTGAAAGCATGATGTAGTAAGGGTCTTTGATGATTATTCCGATGGCAATCAAAAATATGATAATGAAAAAGGCAATTCCTCCCATAAGATGAAATAATCTGTAGAATCTATTGGTTGAATCGCTGAATTCATTTTCAGGAATAATTTTGACATGTATCCTTTCACCGATTGATGATGATATTCTCAGTCGGATTTTGTGCTCGGTTTCATTTTGAGGAAAGTCTGTGAGAATGAATGGAATACATACCCTGTAGCTGGGCTTTGTAATTTTGTTTCGTGGAATGCTCATGCCGTTTCTTCCACGTAATGTCCATGCTCCGTTTTTCCAAATAAAAAGTTCTGCAAAGTTAATGTTTATGTCTCCAAAAGAGATTACATAGTTCATTCCGTTTTTTACCGATGTGTCTGCAAAAGTTGCTTCCAGCCAGAGGGTTCCTTCATAAGCACCGGGAAATAAAGGATTGTCGCATGGCTTGAAATTTCCTTCCCAGATAAGATTGCAGTCTGTGTATGCTGCATTATCGTAAAAATACCGCAGCTGAAGGGGAATTTCAGTTTTTTCCTGTGTTTCTGTACTGTCAAAGGTGATTTTTGGCCTGCTTCGTGAAGAAAATGCCTGGAAAATAGTGATAAATAAAAGAATTAATGCAGCAAATACTTTTTTCGTCTGTTTGAAAATCTGATTTTTTTTTGACATGGCACAATTATAACCCGGGTTATGAAAAAATCAAGAAAAAAATACCCTGTTTTAGGGAGTAAAATACCATGAATATGGTATATCATGGAGTTGTGGTATGGGTATGGCAGGGGTACTATTACAACGTCTTGAAAAAGGCAAAAGGAGATTTATATATATGGCTCCTTGTTCAGGAGCCGGCTTTCCGGTTTGAGAGTCCGGAGGGTAAATTTAAAAAAACGTAGTTTAAAATCTTATCATCCTTATTTGAAGGAGCATTTATGAAAATCCGGGAGGGGTTTTGTAAATGCTCTTTTTTTGTTTCATTAAAGATTTATTTCTAAAACAGTCAATTAATGATATTATTTTTTTGATTATGGATTGCATGACCAAATCATCAGGAAAAGCCCGTTTTCATTTGCCCGGCCTGTTTGAGTTTTTTGAATTGTACAAAGTTTTTGTGCCTCAGTTTTATGAACATCCTCAATGGTTTTATCCATGGTGTGACATTGGCTCTCTTTACGGAGCACCAGCTGACTGTCTGTGGGGCGGTGGCAGAGTGGGTTATGGAAAAAACGGAATTGAAAGGGAAGTGCTGGATTTTTTTAAGGATTATGGAATTTCCCTTCGACTCACATTTAGCAATTCAATGCTCAAGACTGAACATTTGACTGACAAAAAATGCAATGATCTTTGTTCCATGTTCTGCAATGAAAATAATGGAATAATCATTCATTCAGATTTGCTTATGGATTACATAAAAAATAAATTTCCGGACTTTTATTTTGTTTCATCCACAACAAAAGTTTTGACTGACACTGCAGATTTGAATAGGGAACTTTCAAGAAAAGAATTCAGGTATGTTGTCCCGGATTTCAGGCTTAACAGAAATTTTGTTTTTCTTGATTCTCTTGAACCCTTCAAAAAAAAGAAGGTCGAGTTTTTGTGCAATGAATGTTGCTGGGAAAAGTGTGCAAGGCGAAAGTCTTGCTATGAAAATGTCAGTGCCCGGGTTTTGGAATTAGATGTTCCGGAATGGGAGTGTGGTGCTCCCCATAAGTCGCAGGGGTACAGGTTTTCAAGTGCAATGAGGAATCAGTTTTATATTGGGCCTGAGCATATTGTTTCTGAATATATGCCGAGGGGATTTTCTGATTTCAAGATTGAGGGGAGAAGCCTTGGGAGTGCGCTTGTTCTGGAAATGATCATGCATTATATGGTTCGCCCTGAATGCCAGATTGAATTGCGGGAAAACATTTATCTGGATAATTCACTGGATTTGTTTTAGAAATATCATTTTGTTTGTCCTTGCGAAGAATGGACGCTTTGGTGGGAATCATAAATTATTGATTTTTTCTATATAAAGTGAGATAATTTTGCAACTTTAAAAATTTTTAGGAGTTCAATTATGGCAGCAATTCACGGTGCTTACACAGCAATGATTACG